>CCSC01000001.1:0-656138 GCA_000756735.1 Candidatus Rubidus massiliensis
TAAGGAAGACAATGTACCAAATGAAGCTTGCCCAACCTAAGATCTGACATTTAAGTCAGTCTTTTGTCCTTAAAGGAGGTGATCCAGCCCCACCTTCCGGTAGGGCTACCTTGTTACGACTTCATCCCAGTCATCAGCCTCACCTTAGACGTTTCTCTCCTTACGGTTAAGTAAACGGCTTCGGGTAAAACCAACTCCCATGATGTGACGGGCGGTGTGTACAAGACCCGGGAACGTATTCACGGCGTTGTTGCTGACACGCCATTACTAGCAATTCCATCTTCATGTAGTCGAGTTGCAGACTACAATCTGAACTGGGATCGACTTTACGGATTTGCTCTACCTTGCGGATTAGCAGCCTTCTGTATCGACCATTGTAGCACGTGTGTAGCCCCAGACATAAGGGCCATGCGGACTTGACGTCATCCTCACCTTCCTCCTGGTTAACCCAGGCAGTCTCATTAGAGTTCCCATCCGAAATGTTGGCAACTAATGATAAGGGTTGCGCTCGTTGCTGGACTTAACCAAACACCTCACGGCACGAGCTGACGACAGCCATGCAGCACCTGTGCAAAGGCTCCGAAGAGAGGCATCATCTCTGATGCTGTCCTTTGCATGTCAAGCCTGGGTAAGGTTCTTCGCGTTGCATCGAATTAAACCACATGCTCCACTGCTTGTGCGGGTCCCCGTCAATTCTTTTGAGTTTCACCCTTGCGAGCGTACTCCCCAGGCGGTATACTTATCGCGTTAGCTACGGCACAGTCGGGGTTGAGTCCAACTACACCAAGTATACATCGTTTACGGCAAGGACTACCAGGGTATCTAATCCTGTTTGCTCCCCTTGCTTTCGCGCCTCAGCGTCAGGTATAAGCTAGAAAACCGCCTTCGCCACTGGTGTTCTTCCACATATCTACGCATTTCACCGCTACTTGTGGAATTCCATTTTCTCCGCCTACCCTCTAGACAAGAAGTTTCCTATGCAGCTCCGAGGTTGAGCCCCGGAATTTCACATACGACTTTCTTGACCGCCTACGCGCCCTTTACGCCCAATAAATCCGATTAATGCTTGCACCCTCCGTATTACCGCAGCTGCTGGCACGGAGTTAGCCGGTGCTTCTTTACCTGATACCCTCAAACTCTCTGATTGTTAGTCAAATTGTCTTGTTCCCAGGCGAAAGTACTTTACGACCCTAAGGCCTTCATCATACACACGGCGTCGCATCGTCAGGCTTTCGCCCATTGCGAATGATTCTCGACTGCAGCCTCCCGTAGGAGTCTGGGCAGTTCTCAGTCCCAGTGTTGGCGGTCAATCTCTCAATCCGCCTAGACGTCTTAGCCTTGGTGCGCCATTACCACACCAACTAGCTGATATCCCATAGGCCTCTCTTTAACCGCGAGGTCTTACGATCCCCCACTTTTATAAAAGGTGATGCCACTTTTCACTTCATTTGGTATTAGCGATCGTTTCCAATCGTTATTCCAAAGTTAAAGGCAAGTTACCTATGTATTACTAACCCTTCCGCCACTAAGCATTGCTGCTTCGTTCGACTTGCATGCCTCATCCACGCCGTCAGCATTCAATCTGAACCAAGATCAAATTCTCAATATAAAAAATTATTGAAAACTTGGTGATTTATATACTAATCTACGATTTATTACTCTTTGAACGAGTTATTATCGCACAAGCTTCATTTGCTTGTACATTGTCTATCTTACTCTGTCAAAACATCTTCGATACTCTTCGGTATCTTATTTCTTACGTCTACTCAATTTTCATTTTTCGTTCGCAAGAAGTTATTAACATACATGAACCGTTGCATTTAACGCAACAGCATTTTTTGCAATTTTTACAAAGCTGGTCTACAATATATTGTAGAGGCTATTTTTTTTAGATAATATTTTCGTGAACATGGACAATTTTTCTCATTTTTTGCCATTATTTAGCATTATTTGAGAAAATTGAGTGAATTGATTACTTTTGCTACTTTTTGCAAATGATTAGGTTTCTTAAAACTCTTAAGTTAAGAAACTTTCATTCACTATTCAAAATATAATTATACCAAATTCTGATTTTTTCAAAATATTTATTTTCAATTTGAAGATAAAAAGTTACGCTTTTAACTTTCTACTATCATTTAAGGATAAAGTCATGTCAGGAAAAGAGGCCTCTTCTATCCCAACAAAGTCTAAAGTTTTTTGTATTCTACAGCTCTGTATTAGCTTTACGATTATAAGTTTTTGGCTAATCTATCCCTTTTTAGGCCTGCAATTTTCTTTAAAAAGCGCATCAATTCCTTACGAATTTGTTTTTGGAAAAATGACTTCACCTTCCTCTTCTAGTGATATAGAGAAAAAACTGGAGTTAAATCGCAATTTGTTTAATCAAATACCTGAATTTGTACAAAATAGTCTGATTGAAAAATATCGTCACATTCAACAGTTCTTAAAGCTATCTTTTCGAGATAGAATTAATTTAAGTTTATATATGTTTTTTTATGGGATTTATTTTTTTGATAGAATTTGGTTGATAGCTTCTATTTTTATCTCGATTTCTCTCTTAAAAGGCAAAGTTAGTTCCAGAGGTACTTTGCTAATTATCCCTTTTTTAAGCCTCTTTTGTATTGGAAGTAGCCTAATTACCCCTAAAGAGCAAAAACAAGATCCATTTCCATCTGAAACTGCTTTGCTCACAAACTATGTCTTACCTAATGACACACTTGCATATAAAGATTTATTAGAAAAAGCGTGGAAAAACTATTTAATTCTTGATTGGTTAAAAGAAAAGCCTTCTCCAAACGACGAAATCTATTTAGAGCAAGCAAGCAAGGGTGAATTTTTATTTACTGTAAACTACCTTGAAAAAACTCCTAATTGGTCCTTGCAAACTCATCTTCATCCAAAACCAGCCCCCTTACTATTTGAAATCTTAAACTGTCTATGGTCGTTTCTGTTTTGTATTATTTGCTATAAAGAGTTAAAAATCTAAAATATTGCATATAATTCTACTACATGGAAATAATACGCCCTTTATTTATGCAGTTTTTTTGTTCTTAATACTTTTTAGCAGTTTATTTTACAGGCTTTCATGGAGCAACTTTTTCAATATGTATGTCAACATGCCGAATATGCTCATTTAATATTTTTTGGTTTACTTCTTTTGGCGGGTTTAAATGTTCCGATAAGTGAAGATATTATTTTATTATCTGGCGGCGCCATTGCCAGCCTTTGCATTCCAGATAAAATCCTTTTTTTATATTTATGGATTTATTTTGGGGTAATCATTTCAGGTTGGGAAGCTTATTGGCTCGGTCGAATTTTAGGGCCAAAACTCTATGATATCTCTTGGTTAAATAAATTTGTTACTCCTGAGCGAATTGGTCTACTTCATAGTTATTACGAACGGTTCGGAATTTTTACCTTTATTATTGGCCGGTTTATACCAGGAGGCGTTAGAAACGCTTTAATACTTTCATGTGGTTTAGGAAAGATGCCCTTTTGGAAATTTGCCTTAAGAGATGCATTGGCCGCATTCATTTCGACAAGCTTAATTTATACATTAGGATTTAAATTTGCAGAGAATTACGAATTGATTGTTAATTACTTTAAAAGATATAACATAATTATAATTGGGTTGGTTATTTTTATAGGGAGTATTGTATATTATTCCATTAGAAACAAAAAATAAAATCACAAGAAACATTAAAGAGATAGCCTATATGGCATTAACCTTACCCAATCTTTTATCTTTTTTAAGAATTCCCTTAGCTTTTTTCTTTTTGCAAGAAAATATAGCCATTCGTTTTGGGGCTATTATTGTTGCCATGATTTCGGATGGTTTGGATGGATTTCTAGCGAGAAGGTATAATGTTACTTCCCGCTTTGGAACTTTATTAGATCCGATTGCTGATAAATTTTTTGTAGCCTTCGCGCTTACCACCTTAGTATTAGAGCAAAGGATGACAGGAATGCAAGCGGCCTTATTTTTGTGTCGCGATATGTCTGTATTATTATTTGGAATCTTTTTAATAGCTAAAAATGAATTATATAATTATCAATTTAAAGCAATCATTTGTGGAAAAATAACAACCTTTTTACAATTTGTTTTTTTAGTTTGTTTAAGTTTACAAATTCCAATTCCTACGTTTGGCTACATCTCATTTATTGTTTTAGGACTTTTGGCTTTAGTTGAACTTTTCTTTTCAGTAAAACGTTCTAAAATTTCTTAAAGACTATAATTTCAACTTGAAGTTATTGTAAATATTGCTCTGTGATTTCTTAAGATCTAAAGTAGAAGTTTTGTCCCAAATCCATTTTAAAAAACTCGATCAATCCAAAATGCAATTTTATATTAAAGTCTTATCTTAAGTCTAATCACAAAATAAGTTATCCCATACTAAAAAATGTCTTCTTTTTTCGAAAAACGTGAATAAATCGGATGAAATTGACAACTTAAGGTCTGCTTCTAAAGAATGACCTAAATATTTATTCAGCCTTTTTGGTGCCGGAAACAAAACTTTTTGTAATTTTTTTTGCTTAAGGAGAGCTTTATTAGAAGTCCTTTGGATGAAGGACTTCTTTTAAATTAATTAACTGAAGCGGCTATTGGTTCTTTATCTTTATTATATTCCGCAAAACGTCTGCCAAGAGATTTTGTAGCCACAATCCACATGGAACAAACAGATAAAATAATTAGTCCAACGTAAGGGGCACTGGCGCTTAAAGAACTAAAAACTATCAGTAAACTTTGGTGGATTAAGGAGCCTCCTGATTTTCCAAAACGGGAACCTACACCGTCAATTGCTGCTTTTCCCTTTAATTTTATGTCATGTTCTAAAGGTATAAAGGCCATCTCTTTGGTTGTATCAAAAAAGGTATACTTTGTAGCCTTACTGATGATATTTTGGGCCGAGCCAAAGAACACCGCAATGGCTACTGGCGACACATCAGCTATCTGCACAGCGGTAAACCCAAGGTTATTCAAAACTAAAAACCCAAAGAAACCAACCGATGTGATTAAAACAAAAATCGGGTTTACTAGGGCTGTTTTTGTCCAACCAAACCAATTAATAATTTTAGCCATAAAGACGGCAGATAGTGTCGATATAATTCCCATTATTATCGAAAGATTATTAATGTAATGATTGTACTCAGATGGAGAAGGATGCAATACTCGCAATTGGTCTTTCCAAACAACTTCCACAAGATTAATGACTAAGTTATAAGAAACCACCATAACTGCTATACAAAGAAGGTATTTAGATTTTGAAAGATAAGCAAAGCTTTCTCTCAAAGTCAATTTTTTCTTTTGTTTCTTGGTTTCTTTTTCACCGGTGTGAAGACTTTCATATTTTGGTTGATCAAAGATATTTCTGTTTAGCCACCAAAATAAGCCAATCGTTATAAATCCTCCTATAAAAACTACGAAAAATAAACCCATCATTGTTTGTTCCCAAGCATCATTGCCATAGGGAAGGTTTGGGTTAAATATCCCATTTCCTAAGAAAAGATTAGAGGTTTGACCAGCAGCGATTCCTGCAAAATTCGCACTAATACTAAAAACACTGTAAAAACGGCGGGCTTCTCCAAGTTTTGTCACTTCATTAGCGAATCCCCAAAAACTGACCGATAAAATAAAGGTCCCCCACAATTCAGAAAATACATAAAAGGAAGTCAATGTCCAATGACGATACATGGAGACCATCCCTTTTAGGCCACGCGGCAAAATACTTTCTAAATAGTTTGCACTCTGCAATGGCTGAAACGAATCTCTGTAAGGATACAAAAGAAAAGCGAAAAGGGCGAAATAGATTAAAAAGCCTGAAACCATCATATAAAAGGCGTTTTCCTGACTAAAAAAATCAGAAAGTTTATTGAAAACAACTGTTAGCAAAATAGCGATTGGAAGCAGCGTCCAAACTTTAATAAAAGGAATGACTTCAGCGCCAGCGTTTGTTACAACTACGGCATCTTTCATATTTCTAAGGATGGTGTAATTAAAGCTTATAAAAAAAAGCATTAATAACATGGGAACAAACTTTCTCATTTCATGACCATAAATAGGCCATAGAAAAGAACGGATTGTGCCAAATTCAGAGAGCGAATTTTGTTTCATTATTTTGGAAACCAATAAAAAAATAAAAATTATAAACTATAAAGTCATAAAAATAAAGGATTTAAATAAATAGTTAACAATGTTAACTAAAATTAATTAATTTAAGCATCGAAACCTTTTCGACGCTTAAATTGCACGGTTAAAACTTCTTTTAAGCCTCTTGTAAAGACGTTTTAGTTTCTGCGGCTTTAGATGTAGATGTCGAAGAAATTTCGGCAAATTGATTTCCTAATAGTTTTGTCGCTGAGATCCATACCCCAATTACAGCAAAAAGAAAAGCTGCTGCGTAAGGAGCACTTGCACTAATCGAAGAGAAGAGTAGTAGTAAAAATTGATGAACAATTGAGCCACCAGATTTTCCAAGTCTTGAACAAACGCCATCAATGGCAGCTTTCCCCTTCAATTTCCACTCTGAAGAAAGAGGAACAAAGGCCATTTCTTTTGTTGCATCAAAAACTGAATATTTAGCTGCTCGACTGACGATATTTTGGATCGATCCAAAAAATACAACTAAAACTAAAGGTGATGCACCAATTGCTGCCGTTATTTGGTCATTAAAAAATCCCTTTAAAAAGAAGAATGCGAAAAAGCCTACACTTGTAATAAAAAGCAGAGCTGGCGTTAGAAGTGCTGTAAATGTCCAACCAAAACTACGTATTGAATTTCCAGAAATAAATAGGGCTGCAAAAGTGGAACAAATACCAATCACAGTAGTGACTTGATTCATATAAATGCTATATTCACCCGGATTTGGATATAGTTCTCTTACTTGATGTTTCCAAATAACTTCTAATATATTAATGACTAAGTTATAAGAAATTACAATTAACGCAATGCAAAATAAATAGCGTGATTTGAGTAAATAACTAAAAGCATTCCTTAAAGATAGATTCCCTTTTAACTTTTTCTCATCTTGGGCTTGAACTTCTTCGTAAAATCTCGTGTCGTTTAAAATATTATGGGTCATCCATCGATAAACAAACATGGCAGCAATACCCGCGAGAGTAACAACTATTATGATCATTCCCATAGACTGTTCCCAAGCATCTTTCCCAAAAGGTAAACTTGGATTAAATACGTGGCGACTTAAATAGACAGAAGCTTGACCTGCCGCAATACCTGAAAGATTGGCCCCTATACCAAATAAACCATAAAAACGCTTAGCCTCATCTAGTCGAGTAATCTGATTGGCGAATCCCCAAAACAAAACGGATAGTACTATACTACTCCACATTTCAGACATTACATAAAAAATAGTAAACGTCCAATTGCGATACATTGCAATTAAACCTTTAAACCCTTGAGGTAAAATAGTTTGTAAAGCATCCGCACTTTCATTGGGGTGAAACCAGTCCCGATTAGGGTAAAGAAAAAAGATAAAAATAAAATAATAAGATAAAAAGAAGGAAACCATCGAATAAAAAACACGATCTCTTGAAAATCGATTGGACAAACGAGTAAACATCCAGGTCATCAAGATTGCGCTTGGAAACATTACCCATACTTTAATGAAAGGAATGACTTCCGCACCGGAATTTTTCGCAGTTATAACGACTGTATCTTTCATGACCCGCAATATATTGTAGTCAAATGAAATGAAGAAAAATATCAGTAACATAGGGATGAGTTTTCTTAACTCATAGCGATGAACAGGCCAAAAATAACCCCGCCACTTTGCAAAATCTGAATTACCTGAATTCAGCCCTGACATGAGAAACCTTTTTTTTGAATTTATAAAGACAATATTGATTTGAACAAAGAAAACTACAGGTCGTAGTATCGGACCAAAAATCTAGAAAAGAAGCAAACTGAAAGCACGTGTGCATTAGCTTCAACGTTGTATCCTTTAGTTTCAAATTAAGAAAACTCTTAATTTTTCACTATTAATGCAATTATAGTAACAATAAAATAATTTAAAAAAGAGTTTAACATCTTTGCGAAATCTTTGCAATAAAGATTAAAGTAAATAAATATTTTACTAAAATGTTTTATTATTACTTAACTAAAGGCAAATAATTATTAATAATACTGTAATTATTTATCTGAGAGAACATCAATGCCTGGTAGGGAATGATGTTCTATGTATTCTAAAGAGGCACCCCCTCCTGTCGAAATATGTGAAATTTTATTTGCTAAATGTAACTTATTTAAAGCTGCAATAGAATCCCCACCTCCAACTATTGTTGTACAATTTAAATTGGCTATAAAGGTTGCAACTTCTTCAGTTCCTTTAGCAAATTCATCAACCTCAAAAACCCCTAATGGGCCATTCCAAAAAATGGTTTTTGCGTCTTTTAATTCTTGTTTGAAAAGTTTAATCGTTTGAGGTCCAATATCAACACCCTCCATTTCTTTGGGTATCCCTTCTTGAATAGAAACAACCTTAGAAGATGCCTGTTCTTTAATTTCTTTTGTAATTACAGTGTCTATGGGGAGAATAATTGAGACTTTTTGTTTTTCGGCGACATTCATAATCTCTTTTGCTTGTTCTAAATACTCATCTTCACATAAAGATTTTCCAACTTCTAAACCTTGCGCTTTAAAAAAGGTGTATGCCATGGCGCCACCGATAAAAATTTTATCCACTACAGAAATTAAAGATTGTAAAACTCCAATTTTTGTTGAGATTTTAGCTCCTCCAATAATGGCATAAAAAGGCTTTTCAGGATTTGCTAGAGCTTTTCCTAAAAAGTCGATCTCTTTTTGTAACAACAAACCAGCTGCTGCTTTTTGTGGAAATTCCTTCGCTAAATAATAAGTAGATGCGTGTTTTCTATGAGCTGTCCCAAAGGCATCATTTATATATAAATCGGCAAGTTGTGATAGTTGTTTTACAAATTGGGAATCTTTTTCAGGCTTTTCTTCAGCCTCATAAAATCGTAGATTTTCCAATAAAAGTATTTCCCCTTCTTTTAAAGCATCCACTTCTTTTTTTACTTCATCCCCTATGCAGTCTTTTGCCATTTTTACAGGCAATTTAAGTAATTCTCCTAACCGTTTAGCACAAGGGGCTAAAGACATTTCTAAATTTTTTTTCCCCTTCGGACGTCCTAAATGACTAAGTAGAATAATTTTTGCTTTATGATCTATTAAATATTGTATCGTTGGCAGACAGGCTTTAATTCTTGTATCATCTGTAATCATTCCGTTTTTCAAAGGTACATTAAAATCAACCCTTACTAAGACTTTTTTTCCTTTAAGATCTAAATCTTTTACAGTTAATTTAGCTGACATAATAACCTTTTAAAATAATTCTTTTAATTAAAAGATACATTCTTTAGAACGATGTGTAAATAACAAATTTATCATTATGGATTTAAACGATTTAAGAAAAGAATACCATGATAAACCGTTACATCGTTCTTTAATGCGTAAAGAGCCTATGGAACAATTTGCTATATGGTTTGAGGAAGCAAAAAAATGTGATATCTGTGAACCGAATGCGATGTTTATAGCTACAGTTAATAAACTAGGTGTTCCCACATCCAGAACAGTATTGTTAAAAAAATTCGATCACAATTCTTTATATTTTTTTACCAATTCTTGCAGTCAAAAAGGAAGAGATATCGATGAAAATAATCATGTTGCCATAACTTTTTTATGGAAAGAGCTTGAACGACAAGTCAATTTCAGGGGAAAGGCCATTAAAACTTCAAGGACATTTACACAAGAATATTTTTCTAAAAGACCTCGCGGTAGTCAAATTGGAGCTTTAGCCTCAAATCAAAGTGAAGAGGTTGTAGACAGAAGTTATTTAGAACTAGTTTTCAAAAACACGGAAGCTAAATATCAATATCATGAGATTCCTCTTCCTGAAAATTGGTCTGGCTATCAAGTCGTACTCGATTATGTAGAATTTTGGCAAGGAAGGCCTAATCGTTTGCATGATCGAATTGCTTATCAAAAAACTGCTAGTAGTTGGATTCTTAAACGATTATCCCCTTAAAAAAAGGAGAAGTTATGGTTCATCCATGTTGTTCAATTATTCCTCCAAAAATGGAAGAAAATTACAAAGAAAAAATTAAAAAGTATTTACCGGAAGAAAAACAAAAACAACTTTTTAGTAATCATTCCGATGCTATGAGAGCTTATCACTTTCAAGAAGAATCAGTCACAACAGAACTTGACCATCGAATTATTCACATTTATAATGCCAAAGGAATTAAAGATCTTCAATTCCTTCCAGGTGAAGAATATACAATAAAAAATGACATAATAAAAGCTGAATTGAATGATGTTATGGCAATAGAAGCATTCAATAATCAAAAACTTACCTACGATTTTTTTGCAAAAAATTATAATCACAATTCATTTGATGGCAAAGGTGCCATAATGAAAGTTACGGTAAACTATCCAGAATCCAATGCCTTTTTTAATGGTGCACAATTTGTGATAGGGACCGGTGATGAATTTAACGAGCATATTGCAACAAATAAAAAAGTATTTCATCGCTTTACCATAGATATTGACATTGCAGCTCATGAAACTGCTCATGGATTTACAGAAACTACAAGGCGTTTTATTTACAAAGAAGAGTCAGGTGGTCTAAATGAACATATATCTGATGTATTTGGTATTCAAGTACTTCAATATTATAATCAACAAAATATTATTCAAAATTTAGAGCCTCTTTATCCCGTTGGCCATCAATGGCACATTGGAGAACATTTAATTTATCAAAGAAAAAATAAAAAACCTGTTTATTTAAGAGATATGTTAAATCCAGGCACTGCTTACCAAAATGATTCAGCTTTAGGCAGTGATAGTCAAATTGCTCACTATGGGAATTATAAGAAAAGCTTAGATGTGCATGATACATCGGGGATTGCTAATCGAGCTTTTGCATTATTTACAGAAGATTTAAAAGAATTTTCGTGGGAAATACCAGGCAAAATTTGGTATGAAGTCATGGCAGCTAAAGATATTACTTTAAAACCTGACGCAAAATTCAAAGATTTTGCCAAAGCAACTTTAAAAGTTGCTATAAAAAAATATCAACAAAGACCTGAAGTTTATGATAAACTTCGCAAAGCGTGGATGGCAGTTGGTGTAATTAAATAACAAAGAAGCATTTATGTAGACTAACCGTAATATAAGCCCCCGATTGCCTTCCCTTTTTTATTTAAGGTATAAGCAATCGAGGCTAATTTTAAGGTTATATTCAGAGCTAATATTAACGATCTTTTAAAGTGTTACAAAAGTAATTATGAATAATTAGTGAATCTGTTAGCTCTGGATGAAATGTCGCGCCTAAATGAATGCCTTGCTGAACCAAGATTGGTTCTTGGTTATATTCGGCTAATACTAATACATCTTTGCTAACTTTTCTTATACGCGGAGCTCGAATAAAGACAGCTGGAATGATATTTACTCTTTTATGAGGGACTTTAAACTCAATTTCCGTTGAAAAAGACTCCACTTGTCGGCCAAAAGCATTGCGTTCTACTTCAATATCTAACAATTGTAGAGTTTCTACACTTTTGCAAAGTACATGCTTTGACATTAAAATAAGGCCAGCACATGTGCCTAAAATTGGTTTACTTTTAGCAAATTCATGTAAAGGTTCTAAAAGATTGATAAATTTTAATTGCCTTAAGATAGTTGTCGATTCTCCGCCCGGAATAATTAAACCATTACATTCAATTAAATCGTGCGGTGTTTTGACTTGTTTTGTTCTTATTCCAAGTTTTTGCAAAGCTTCAATATGTTTAGCAAAGGCACCTTGCACGCTTAAAACGCCAACTATCATTACCACCCTCTTTGGGCAAACATTTCTTCTTTTGTCAATTTTTGTACATCAATGCCTTTCATCGGCATTAATAATCCCATGGATATTTTAGCTAACATTTCAGGATCCTGATAATAAGTCGCAGCAGCTACTATCGATTTAGCCCTTTGTGATGGATCTTCTGATTTAAAAATTCCAGAACCTACAAAAACACTTTCTGCCCCCAACTGCATCATTAAAGCAGCATCAGCTGGTGTGGCAATTCCTCCTGCCGCAAAATTTGGAACAGGTAATTTACCAGTTTTGGCGACAAGTTTTACTAAATCGTAAGGAGCGCCCATGTTTTTAGCTTCAGTCATAAGCTCAGATGGGTCAAGTCGCGTTAAACGTTTTATATCTCTTTGCAAAGCTCGCATATGCCTTACAGCTTCTACGACATTTCCAGTACCAGCCTCTCCTTTAGTTCGAATCATAGCTGCACCTTCTCCAATTCTTCGCAAAGCTTCTCCTAAGTTACGGCAGCCACAGACGAAAGGGATACGAAAAGCATTTTTATCGATGTGAAAATCTTCATCAGCTGGTGTTAATACTTCACTTTCATCGATAAAATCTACGAATAATGCTTCAAGTATTTGCGCTTCTACAAAATGACCGATACGACATTTAGCCATAACAGGAATTGAAACTGCTTGTTGAATTTCTTTGATAAGTTCAGGATTTGACATTCTCGCAACGCCACCTTGTGCGCGAATATCTGAAGGAATTCTCTCTAAAGCCATAACAGCTACTGCACCTGCATCTTCTGCAATTCTTGCTTGCTCAGCATTGGTAACATCCATAATAACTCCGCCTTTTAACATTTCAGCGAGTCCAACTTTTACTTCAAAGGAACCTTTTTCAGGGAATTTTTTTTCCATATCTTTGTTCATTATAGCCTCCAATGAGTTTTTGCATCATAGATTTGCAAAAGGGTTTGCTGCTTGTGAAAAAAGGTTTCCCTTCTTTCTTTTTTTGATTTCATGTCTTAAGGAATACAATAGGTCTATATCAAAATCACGCTTTGCGCATCTTATTAAGTAATCTAAAGGTATCTCTTTCATGAGACGGCCTTTATATTTACCAAGTGGCATAATTTTAATTAAAGCCGGTTTAGCTAATACATCAAATATCTCTTTTAAAGAATGATATCTTTGTGCCAAGAATTTAAAAACTCCCATATTAACAACTACATCATTCATAGCGCGGTGAGCCCCTTCGGCTTCAATATTAAAATGGCAACGTAGTCTTTCTAAAGAATTAACAGGACTTTCTCCATAATGGCGCGCAAGTCTTAAAGTATCAATGTATTGATTTTGAGCAATCTTACAGGGAATATTAGCTCTTCTTGCTGCATTTTGAATAACGTCCATATCAAACTTCACCCCATGCCCAACTATCACGTGATTAGAAACTAGTTTGATAATTTGTGGTAAAACATCTTTCATTAAAGGCTTACCCTTAACCATATCTGCAGTTATATTATGAATTTCTATTGAACTTTGAGGAATTTCACATTCAGGGTCAATTAAACTCTCAAATTCTTCGATAACGCCTTTCAATGTGAATTTGGTAACAGCCACTTCAATAATTCGATCCTGCTCAGCATCAAGTCCTGTTGTTTCACAATCGATACAAATAAATACTTCTTCATCAAGTTTTTTAGACATAATTATTCAATAGTTGTTGTTTGAAGGGCATCCGCTATCATCCACGTCAATTTTTCGCGCCCCATACTTTTGGGAACGGAATAGTGCACATATTGCAGATTGTCAATGTCGAACGCTTTTAATATAGCTTTTGTGTTAGCGGCCACTTCAGATTGGTTAAGTTTATCGATTTTCGTTAGTACTAAAATTATTGCTTTTTGATGATAACAAACCCAATCTAAAAATTGTAGATCTTCTTCATTTGGTTTTCTTCTAATATCAAAAAGGAATAAAATTAATTCTAAATTCTCACGCTTATCTAAATAAGTTTGAATCATTTTTCCCCAATTTTTTCTAATATTCTGGGGGACTTTAGCGTAACCATAGCCTGGCAAATCGGTAAAAATTAATTGATCTGCAATCGAAAAAAAATTAATCAATTGCGTTTTTCCAGGAACAGATGAAGTTTTTACTAAATGTTTTTGCTGGAATAAATCATTTAATAAACTCGATTTGCCCACATTTGAACGCCCAGCTACTGACACTTCAAGAAGTAGTTTTCCTGAATCGTCTTTAAGGATTGGATAATCTTTTGGGTCTGTTGCTGATTTAATAAATTTTGCAGCTTTATAATTATATTTTATCATCTTAATTCTTCTCTCACAACGATTTGTCGACTAAACTCATCTAAATGTTGCATCTCAATTTTTACAGCATTTGAGGGGATTATATTTACTATTCTTTCTGACCATTCTATACAGCAGACCCCTGATGAAAAAAAGTATTCTTCGAAACCCATTCCAACAAATTCATCTTCATTTTGAATTCGATATAGATCAAAATGGAAGACGCTTTTAATCCCATCATAAATATTTAAATAAACAAATGTTGGGCTGTTTACATAATGATTTTTTCCAGTTACCCCTTGTACTATCCCCTTAATCAAAGTCGTTTTTCCAGCACCTAAGTCTCCATAAAAACAAACAATCGAATTTGGTTTTAGGCTTTCCCCTAATTTTTTTCCAAAAGCGATTGTTTCTAAAGGTGAATGAGATATGAAAGAAGATGTTATGCAGTCATCTTGTTTTGACAATTATTCTATCCAATGCTGTATAAAGGGTTGGAACTCATCGTACTCCGCCAAAGCTTCCACAAAAGAGGCAATTTTTTCTTCAACCAAATGTTTTTGAATAAAATCCAAAAAATGCTCTTCAATTTGGAATTTGTTTTGGTTTTGTACTTCGATTAACGATAAACGCTTTAAATAATTCTTTTTGAAATCTTGTACTACAGCTTCTTTTGAGTTAAAAAGCTTTCCACTCAAAACAGAAGAAAAAACGACTTTTGTAATTCCTTCTTTTGGTTTGAATTTGGAAGCATAGCTATTAATTACTTCTGGATCTTCAGAAACAAAAAAACGTTTTACTCTCAGTCCATTAACTCTTTCTGTATTCTCTGGACATTTAGAAACCCAATCATAAATAGCATCTTGAGGATTGGGATGTGTATTATCACCAAAGACTTTTCCAGTAAAAGGGCATATATAAATTCGTTTAGTCTGCGCATTTACAGCTTGGTTACTAAATCCAACTTTAATTTCAGTTTCATGCCATAATTTTTGCTCTTTTTCAAGCTGTCGGATGGCGTCTTCTGCGCTTTGATAAATCATTTTCTCTTTTGGAAAAAGGACAGGTTTTAGAGAAAATTTATTTTCGACATAGAATAAATACGTCTGAATCAATTCTGCGTTAGGATTTTCCTGTAAAAATTTTCTAAGGCTGTCTTTTACTTGTTCTGTGATGACAGTTTGTGTCATTTTAACCTTCAAAAAAAATTATTATGATTATGATATAATGCCTGTAAAATGTTATTTATCTAATTACAGACGGAAATTAATAAATTTGAATACTTAAGGTTAACCTGTCTTAGCAAATAGAGCAAGACTTTTTTGAACCCACTATTTGAAAGAATAAGGAGCTTTATGGCACTAAAAATCATAGAACATAAAGTTGAAAATTATGAAAAAGTTATTGAAGGAATTGATGAAGAAATAGGGCTGCATTGTTTTATTGCTGTCCATAACACTACTTTGGGACCAGCAATTGGGGGTTTAAGGATTTTTCCCTATAGCTCCACCCAAAAAGCTCTTGAAGATGTGTTATTTTTAGCTAAAGCAATGACTTATAAATCGGCAGCCATATTAAGTGGATCGGGCGGTGGAAAAAGTGTAATTATAGCCGATCCAAAACGAAAAAGCCCTAAATTACTTCATGCATTTGCTGAAGTTGTGAATAGTTTAAAAGGTTCTTATGTGACAGCCGCAGACGTTGGAACTAACGCAAATGATATGTTGATTATAAAAGAAAAAACTCCTTATGTATGCGCCTTGCCGATCAAGGGTGGCAGTGGGGATCCAAGTATTTACACAGCATTTGGTGTGGTTAAAGGAATGGAGGCTGTTGCTAAATTTTTATGGGACTCCCCTTCCTTAGAAAATAAAACTATCCTTATTAAAGGGCTTGGCAATGTCGGAAGCAAGCTTGCTGAATTCTTATTTTGGAAAAGAGTCAATTTAATTGTTTGTGATATAGATCAAGAAAAAGTAGAGCTTATTATTGATCAATATGGTGCAAAGGAAGTTTTAGAATCTGAATGTTATAAAACGCCGTGTGATATTTTTGCCCCTTGCGCGATTGGGCGAACCATTAATGAACAAGTAGCTAGTACTCTTGAGTGTCAAGCTATCGCTGGTTGTGCCAATAATCAACTAGCCACAGAAGAAGCTGGAAAAATATTGTTCCAGAAAAAAATTGTATACGCCCCCGATTTTATTATTAATGCAGGTGGAATTATTAATGCTGCCTTAGAAGTTTCCAAAGAAGGTTACAATCCCATCATTTCTAGAGACAAAGTAATTAGTATTTATGATATTCTCTTAAATTTGTTTATGAAAGCTAAAGAAAATAACGTTCCTCCAGAAGAAATAGCTATGGAGCTTGCGGAACAACATTTGAGAAAATAATTAATAAGTATTAGTCATGAAATCCCTTATCGCTCTTATTCAAGATGATTTTGAAACGGCTTGCCACGCTCTTTTCCCTTCCGTTAATCAAGAAGAAATACCTTTAGAAATCACTGTTAGCACCCAAGAAAAGTTTGGCCACTATCAGTTCAATTCGGCTATGAAACTCACGAAAATTTTACAAACAAATCCAAGGAAAATAGCTGAGCAATTTGTCGATTATTTAAATCAGAAAAAAATCCCCTATATTGAAAAACTTGAAATTGCAGGCCCTGGATTTATCAATATATATTTAAATCCAAAAGAACTATCAGAGCGTGTTAATTATATTTTGCACGATTCCAAATTAGGCGTATCTTCAAATAATTCAAATAAAAAAATTATTATCGATTTTTCCTCTCCCAATACCGCAAAAGAGATGCATGTCGGCCATTTACGCTCTACAATTATTGGAGATTCTTTAGCTCGCATTTTTGAATTCTTAGGCAACGATGTTTTGCGCTTAAATCATATTGGCGATTGGGGAACCGCATTTGGAATGTTAATTGCGTATATGAAAGAAGAAGCTTCTGATGTGTTAAACGGCAAACAAGACACAGATCTTAGTCATCTCGTTACTTGGTACAAAAAATCAAAAGAAAAATTTGATACAGACCCGATTTTTAAGAAAAAATCACAGCAAGAAGTGGTAGCTTTACAAGGGGGAAATAAGGATTCTTTAAGAGCCTGGGAAATTATTTGTACAATTTCAGAAAAAGCTTATCAAGAAATTTATGACTTACTCGACGTTCACCTAGTTACAAGAGGTGAATCCTTCTACAACCCTATGTTAAAAGACATTATCACTGAATTAGAGCAAAAAAACTTAATTGTCGTTTCAGATGGCGCCAAGTGTCTTTATTTAGATGGGTTCATCAATCGCGAAGGACAACCTCTACCCTTGATGTTGCAAAAATCAGATGGTGGCTTTAACTACGATACAACCGATATGGCGGCCATTAAACATAGAATCTTTGATGAAAAAGCAGACCGCCTTATTTATGTTACAGATGCTGGTCAAAGTACTCACTTTCAAATGATCTTTCAAGCCGCAAAAAAAGCTGGTTTTTTGAATGATAAAAAAGTGGAGTTGGATCACGTACCTTTTGGTCTTGTATTAGGGTCTGATGGCAAAAAATTTAAAACGAGGTCTGGTGATACAGAACGTCTAAAAGATTTGCTTACAACTGCTATTGACAAAGCGTTAATCCTTGTAAAAGAAAGAAATCACGAGATGAGCGAAGAGGAGCAATCTCAATTAGCTAAAGCTCTTGGAATTGGAGCTGTCAAATATGCCGACCTTTCTTGTAATCGCATTGGTGATTACCTCTTTAGCTATGACAAAATGTTGAAATTTGAAGGAAACACGGCGGCTTTTTTAATGTATGCTTATGTGCGTATAAATGGCATCAAGAAAAAAGTTAATCAAAGTGTAGATCAATTAATTGAGCAAAAACTCCCCATTATTTTAGAGCACCCATCAGAACTTGCCTTAGCTTTTTATTTAACTCGCTTTGGAGAAGTTTTAGACAGCGTTTCTAAAGATCTTCTGCCCAATAGATTAGCTGATTATTTATATGGATTGTCAGAAAAATTTAATGCTTTCTTTAGAGATTGTCGCGTAGAGGGAGATCTTCAACAAAACTCTCGTCTTTTACTTTGCGAAGCCACCGCCCGCGTTTTAAAACAGGGCTTATATCTTTTAGGTCTTCAAACTGTTGAAAAAATGTAGTCGTTAAAACAATGGATAGTCTCCAGAAATAAAATTTAAAACATTAAACGTAAGTAATAAATATGTGTTCCCCTATATCCAATAGTTCAGATAGTTGTTCGTCTAGCTCTTCTAGTTATCAATGGTCAGAAGATAAAGGCTTTTCCTGTAGTTCTCAGTCATTAGAAGAATCCTCTTCAGATAGCAACTCAGAGGATGAGTCTTCTATTTCAAGTAAAGATAATTTAGGCCAAATGGTATCTGAAATAGAAAATCTTTTCGATCGAAACATTACAGCAAATACTAAATTACCAAAACGAAGAATAAAAAAGCCGATAATTTTTGATGACAGATTAGAGACAATTAAAAAGGTCCCAATAGCCCAAAACTTAAAGGTTACCCAAATTTCGCAGGATGAATCCTTTGATGCAAGCTCTTGTTGTTCTATTGAATCTGATGAATATTTAGATGAAGAGTTATCTTCAAGTTCTTCTCAAAAATCAGAGAAAAAAGAGAAGAAGCGTTCCTTGGATGACATCCAAGAAGAAAACAAACCCTTTAAAAAAAGAAAAAAATTTTGTAAACCTCCCTCCTCTGAAAAGCTCGAATCTTCTCCGACAATTAAAGAAATACTCAAATTTCCAAGTGGTAGCTTTTACATAGGGGAAACTTTAAATGGAAAAGCACATGGACATGGCAAATTTTACGAAAACGAACAATTGCGATTTATGGGGCGTTTTGTTAACGGATATCCTCTAGGGAAAAAAAACCGGCTTAAATAACGATTTTTTATTCTTTGCTTACGTTTTATTCTTCATTTACGAAATCTTAATGGAAGTAAGGTATGGTTATGAAAAAAAGGATTTATAAATCATTATGACTGTTAATACAGATGCAAACACAATTTTGTTTAATCAAAGTTTAGAAAGAAAAATTAACATTATAGATAACACTTTCTTTCGAATCACTACTATAGTTTTACCAATTATTGGAGATCTTTTCGCGATTATTGGAACAAAAATCTTAACACATACTGTCAAAAATGAAATTACTGAATATTCTCTAAAAACACGCGTTTTCGCATTATTAGATAGCTATACTTATTCATCAGCAGTAGCTAGTGCAGTCAGCCTAGCTACATGTTTGGTTACCTTAGTAATTGCTGTCTCGGTTCCTTTTTCTTCTATATTAACGTTTGCTATAATTACAGCAATATTCCTATATAGTTTGGCGCAATTGCTATCTAAAATGACTCTTTTTTTCGCAACAGCTCCTTTAGGATAAGGTATATTTTGTACCCTTTTATTATTTAATAAAAGAGACGATTTCAGATATTACTCTTTGAGAAAAAACCATAGAAATATGCCCTTCCCCTTCCACTTGAAGTGTTTTGGTAGGATTAGGCGTATGAAAGGCTGATTCGAGTGGTCTTACGATTAGATCGTTTTTAGTACCAATGTGAAAAATGGGGAAATTTTGAAAACGCAAATTTTCATACATTTTTTGCATATATTCGGAATGGAATTTCATCTGTGTATCGCAAATCATCGATAATAGGCAAGCTGAATAAGCGCCATCAAAAGGAGAACCTATTGTGATAATTTTTTCGATTCCTTCCGGTTTATCTAAAGCCGATTGAGCGGCTACTATACCTCCCATAGAATGGCCAATTAAAATAAGTCTATTATCGTCACAGATTTGGCTTATATCATTTCTCAAATCTTTTACTTTTGAAGCAAATTCTTCCATCGTCGAAAAAGGATAGCCTAAATTAATGGTAAAAATGTTAGTAAATCCTTGTTTTATTAATTGCCTTCGAAACCAAACCCAAGCGGAACTATTATGTAAAAAGCCATGAATGAGAAGAATAGGTGGATGATTAGATTCTTTTTGTTTTGGATTCTTTTTAGTAAGGTTATAAAAATAAAAGAGTACACAGAGAAAAAAGGCTTTCGTTTCTCTATAAAAGGCTCTAAAAGAGGCAAATTTCATAATTTTATTTCGTCGTTATGAGAGTTTTAATGGAGTCATAGGTATGATAAAATACTCTTTTTGAAAATAGTAAGGATACATGGCCCAAATCTTTCAATAAAATAGTTTGTTTAGGACTGGGGGTATGGAAGGCTGATTCTATGGGGCGAACAATTAAATCCCCTTCTGTTGCTAAATGATATAAAGATAAATTAGCTTTGTGTATCCGTTCATATAATTCTTGAATGTAAGGTGAATGCAATTGAGTTTGTTTATGACATTCTCCAATTCCTCCCCAAGGCCCTCTATAAGACCCTTTTAAGGGGGAAGCTAAAGTAAAGATTCCAAGAATTCCCTCTTGTGATTGCAAAGCAGCTTCAACAGCGACTACTCCACCCATGGAATGACCAATGAGAATTATATTTCGATTTCCTGTTAAGGCTTCTATTTCAGCTCTTTTGTTATTAATTTTTTGAGCGTAATCTTCGATCTTTTGAAACGGATGACCTAAATTAATTGTAAAAACATTTTTTACGCCTTCCTTATGAAACCATTTCTTAAAATCGGTCCAAGCCGAGCTATTGTGTAAATACCCATGAATTAATAAAATAGATGGTTCATTGACATTTACATTTTTGGGGTCTTTTTTAGATAAATCAAAAAAGTAAAAAGTTACACATTTACAAAACGCTTTAATTTCTTTCATTAAAGCCTTAGTCAAATAGAAAAAACGTTGGGTTTTACTCGAGTATCTAGGTAAAACAGCTTCGTAAAACCAAGGTATATAACTGACCAGCAATAAAAGACTAAAAACATTAAAAAATGTTGTAACCAACTTTATTCCTCATATATCTAAATGTTATCATTAATTATACTTATCTTTTTAATTTTTAGAAAGTTAAGTTATGACTTGGAAAAGTATTCTCAAAACCAATTTTACGAACATCGATAAACTAATAAACTATTTACAATTTGATGAGAAAAATGCAGCCAAGGTACTGCGCCATTCAAAATTTATTTTTAATCTTCCCTATCGCTTAGCGCAAAAGATTGAAAAAAATAATCTTGAAGATCCGCTCTTTAAACAATTTGTTCCGACAATCGAGGAATTAGCTTACAGCCCCAATTTTTTAGTAGATCCAGTACAAGACCAATCTTTTGGCTGTACAAAAAAACTTTTGCAAAAATATAACGGGAGAGCCCTACTGGTTAGTACGAGTGCATGTGCTATGCATTGTAGATATTGTTTCCGACAAAACTTCCCTTATGAGACTAAAGTTAAAGGTTTTGAGGAAGAACTTTCTTGGTTAAAAAATAACCCTTCAGTTAAAGAAGTTATTTTAAGCGGTGGAGATCCCCTTTCTTTACCTAATGCAAATTTACAAAATTTTATACAAGAATGTGAAAAAATTCCTCATATTAAAAGAATTCGTTTTCACACTCGCTTTATTGTAGGTATTCCGGAAAGAATTGATGATGAATTTATCGCTATGCTTAAAAAAAGCCGGTTCTCTTTTTGGTTTATTTTACACATAAATCACCCCAGAGAAATAGATCAGGACATTATTGCTAAAATTGATCAATTGAAACGAATTGGATGTAATGTTTTAAATCAGGCGGTTTTGTTAAAAAATGTTAATGATAATGTAGAAACTTTAGTAGAGCTTTGCGAAATGTTAATCGACGCTAATATTATTCCTTACTACCTTCATCAATTAGATCGGGTCCAAGGGGCTCAACATTTTGAAGTGAAAGAAGAAAAAGGTCATTTTCTAATTAAAGAATTGGAAAAACGATTACCTGGTTTTGCTGTGCCAAAATACGTAAAAGAAATTGCTGGGGAACCTAATAAAACGAGACTCTTACCTATCTTAAGCTAATATGGAATCTAATTCTATAGCATCTTTTGTTAAAGGATCTAAGTTTTCTCTTTTTACCTCAACACCTAATGCCAGGAGCTTTTCATCTAAACTTTCATAACCACGGTCGAGGAAGTGCAAGCCACTAATCTTTGAAGTTCCGTCAGCTAAGATGGCAGCCATTACATAAGCAAAACCTGCTCGTAAATCAGGAATCGAGATATTTTTAGGAGAAAGTTTTGTTTCTCCTTTTATAATAGCACTGTGATAATAGCCTTTTGATTCAAAGCGGCAAGTTTTTCCGCCCAAACATTGTTTAAATAAAGATATATCGGCTCCCATATCTTTTAACGTTTCTGTATAACCAAAACGATTTTCATAAACTGTTTCATGAATTACCGATGCGCCACTGGCTTGTGTTAGCAAAACGACAAAAGGCTGTTGCCAATCTGTTGCAAAACCTGGATGTACGTCAGTTTCTAGATGAATTCCCCCTTTTAAAGGTCCATCGTGAAAAAACTCAATCCCATTTGCTCGAATGTGAAATCCACCACCCACTTCTCTAATTTTATTTAAAAAAGTGATCATATGTTGATGTTGCGCCCCTTCTACGAACACTCTACCCTTTGTAGATACAGCTGCCATGCCCCATGAAGCCGCTTCAATCCGATCTGATAAAACAGTATGTTCAACTTCTTGAAATTTTTTTATCCCTTGAATGCGAATGGTCCGATCAACATCAAGAGTTATGATTGCCCCAAGTTTTTGTAAAAATAAGATTAATTCCACAATCTCAGGCTCTATAGCAGCATTTTTAATTACGGTCGTTCCTCTTGCGGTGATACCGGCTAAAATTGTATTTTCAGTAGCTCCGATTGATGGATAAGGCAAAACGATTAACGTTCCTTTCAGACCATTATGCGCATGCGCAAAATATGCGCCCTCTCGTTTCATGCCTCTATATTCAATCGTTCCCCCTAGTTTTCTTAGGGCATCAACATGAAAATCAATGGTTCTTGCCCCTATCGAGCATCCCCCAACCGTTGGTACAATAATTTCTTCGTCAGTTCTTCCAAGTAATGCACCTATCATCAATATGGGAATACGATTTGCCCCAGAAAATCTTTGTGGAACATATGTAGTTTTAAGTTCCTTAGTTTCAACTTCCATCACACCAAGTTCTTTATCCCACTCCACGTGCATGCCAATTTCTTTGCATAACTCCACTGTAACTTGCACGTCCCCAATATTTGGGACATTATAAAAACGACATTTTTTGTCAGAAAGTAAGGAAGCGACTAAAAGCTTTGTCATGGCATTTTTAGCACCAGATGCTTTTATTTGACCTTTGAGTGGTTTTCCACCTGTGATTGTCAAGTATTCCATGGTTACCGCGGATTGTTCTGAAGTGATTTTGGAATGGGAACAATACCTTACAATAACTTTTCAGTTATCTGCAAGACCTTTCTTACTCTTAAAACAAATCTACATTTTACACAATGATTTTTCTATTATCGAATAACATTTAAAGAAAGAGTTTTTACTTTTGAGATAGTAAAGATAGTTTCTCTCAATTAAATAAAATGATAGTGTAAGATGATGGCAAAATTTACAAATTAGCCTAAAACTTGTTTTAGATTAAATTATTAGGGAGCCTTTCAATGTACGAAATTGATTATGTCACGAGTAATCCTGGCAAATTTGAAGAAGCCAAACTAATTTTAAATGATTGGAAATTAAGTCGTATTGACATTGAATTAGAAGAAATACAAGGAGACGCCGAAGAAATTATTCAAGCAAAAGCAAAACAGGCTCTATCTATTCTTCATCGTCCCCTAATAGTAGAAGATGTTTCCTTATATTGTCGTTGCTTAAATGGATTACCAGGACCTTATATAAAAGATTTTTTGCATAAACTTGGAGAAAATGATTTTGCCGAATTAATACATAAATATGAAGATCATCACGCACAAGTTTTATGCTATGTAGCTTTTGCTACGCCAACCGATCCAATTAGAATTTTTACAGGCTCAATTGAAGGAATGATCGTAAAACCTAGGGGAAATATTCGCCATGCATCAAAAAGTTGGAACACAATTTTTCAATTGTATGATCAATCAAAAACATTTGGAGAAATGAGCATGGAGCAACAAAGTAAAATTTCTATGCGAACAAAAGCCTTAAAAAAGTTAAGAGAATTTCTTGAAAGTCATCGAATAAAATAATTTAATGGATTATACTTTCTGAAAATTCACTTAAAATTAATTTATGACAAAATATAGAACAGGCCTCGGGCAAGATAGCCATCGTTTTTTGCTAACTGAATCTTCAAAACCCTGTGTAATCGGTGGGCTAATTTTTGATG
This sequence comes from Candidatus Rubidus massiliensis, assembly GCA_000756735.1. Lineage (GTDB taxonomy): Bacteria > Chlamydiota > Chlamydiia > Chlamydiales > Parachlamydiaceae > Rubidus > Rubidus massiliensis. The sequence goes on from CCSC01000001.1 coordinate 24,493, forward strand.
ACGCTCCAGGATTTAATGCAAATTCTGATGGTGACATTGTTTTTCATGCTATTTGCAACGCTATAAGTTCGTTAACTGGCATTTTAATACTCGGCGATATAGCCGATGATCTTTGTTTAAAAGATGGGATAACAGATAGTGAAGTTTATCTTAAAGAAGCTTTAAGAACATTGAGAGATCAAAAAATTACGCATGTTGCTATCTCTTTGGAATGTAAAAAACCAAAAATTAAGCCAAGAATTTTAGAAATGCGTGAAAATATTGCGCGTATTCTTCAGCTAACTATTGAGCAAGTAGGAATAACGGCAACATCAGGAGAAGGATTGACAGACTTTGGGTGTGGAGAAGGTGTGCAATGCTTCGCGATTGTATCGACAGAATCTATAAATTAAGCAAAAGTTATCAACTTAGATAAAATAAAATTGATTAGATCAATAAATATCTCTTTGATACCTTTTTTCTTTACGCAATTGTTTTATGTAGTTTCTGGCTTCTTCTTCCGAATTACCTTGATTAATGATAATTTCTAATAACGTTTGTTCGACATCTTTAGCCATACGTTTAGCATCCCCACAAACGTAAAGATAAGCTCCGTTTTGAAGCCATTGATAAAGATCAACCTGATTTTGCTTCATGATATCTTGGACGTAAATTTTATGGCTTTGGTCGCGTGAAAAAGCTGTATCTAATTTCAACAAATTTTGATCAACTAGGCTTTTCCAAAAGTCTTCATAAAAAAAATGGTGTTGTTTATTCCATTCTCCAAAAAAAAGCCAGCTTGGAGCGGATGCTTTTCTGTAGAGCCTTTCTTGCATAAAAGCTCTAAAAGGAGCGACTCCCGTTCCTGGACCTATCATAATAATTGGAAGATCGTCATCTATTGGTAATCTAAAACTATGACTCTTTTGTAAATAAAGAGGAAAATAATCCCCTTCTTGTAAGGTTTGACAAAGGTAGTGGGTACAAGACCCCTTCCTTTCTTTATTGTGAGCTGAATAAGCAACTTCAACAACTGTTAAGTGTACTTCATTTCCCACAAAGCTTTGAGAGGAAGAAATGGAATAAAACCTTGGTAATAAAGGCAAACAACAAGCAATAAATTCTTGAGGCGTTAATTGTACTTCACTATGCTCTTCTAGTACATCCCAAGCTTCTTTCCCCTCAATGTATTGAAGATAAAGTTCTCTATTTTCAGTTTTTAGGATTTCGTATAAAAAATCTTTTTTTTGAGGATGCAATTGTCTTAAGGCAAGTTCATTTAAAAGTTTTTTTGTTACATCCCTTAAATTTATATGCTTTTTTAAATAATCTTCAAATGTATGCTCTTTTTGATGTTTATCAAATACAGAACTTTTTATTGCGTTTATAAAATAAGAAAGGGTTTGTTTTACCAAAAGATCAGGATTTTCAGGAATAATGGCTATACTATCGCCAGCCTCATAAGTAATACCTGAATCTTGTAAGTCTATTTCAATATGATACGTTTTTTTTGAAGAATTTTGACTTAAACAAACTCTTTTTTTTAAACGGGCATAATAAGGATTTACTTTATCGTAAACAGTCGAAGAACTCATAGTTTTAATTTATCTAGACTTAAAGGTTATATTATAAATCTCTTTAAAAAAAAGAAGTAGTTTTATTTTTTAAAACAATTCTTTAGAATTTTATAAATTTGATTCTCAAAAATTAAATTGTTCCTTATTCTATTATTCTTTAAAGATTTGCGGCTATGGCGGAATTGGTAGAAGCGCTAGATTCAGGTTCTAGTCGGGGCAACTCGGTGGATGTTCGAGTCATCTTAGCCGCAATGATATAACGCTTTTTACTCCCATGCAAACCATACATTCTATAGCTTTATTTGCAAATGGTCCTATTGCTAATTACGATTGGATTAAAACCCAAATCCCACAATTTGAAAAAATTGTGGCAGTTGATGGCGGTTGGAGACATTGCGAAAAACTTGGTTTAATTCCCGATATAGTTTGTGGGGATTTCGATTCCTTTGAGCCTAAAACCCATGAGGTGCAACAATTTTATCGATTCCCTAAAGATAAAGACTATTCTGATTTAGAGCAGGCTCTAAAAATTATTTACCAGCCCACTTTGAAAAATATCGTTTGCTTTGGAGCTTTGGGTAATCGAACTGATCACACACTATACAATTTATTTTTATTGCAACGTTATCCCCTACTTCTCAAATATATTTCTGAAGAGGAAAAAGTTATCGCGATTCCTAAAGGTAAGCACAACTTTAGTTGTTCAAAAAATCAATGTATATCGTTGCTACCTTTAGGAAATGAGGTGAAAGGGGTTACAACTAATCACTTAAAATGGAATTTAAGAGATGCTTCCATGAATGCAAGTTTTATGAGTTTATCAAACATTTGCTTAAAAGAAGATTTCTCTATAGAAATAAAAGAAGGGATTCTCCTTTGTCATTTTCAAACTTAAATTAAGGTTATTTACTCTCATGGAACAACATGATATTTCTAAAATACGAAATTTCTCCATCATCGCTCATATTGATCACGGAAAATCAACGCTTGCCGATCGTTTATTGGAACTGACGAATACATTAACAGCTAGGGAGATGCAAAACCAAGTTTTGGATGATATGGATCTAGAACGAGAGAAAGGGATTACAATTAAAGCACATCCCGTCACAATGAATTATAAAGCAAATGATGGCACCATTTATCAAATTAATTTAATTGATACTCCAGGACACGTTGATTTTACGTACGAGGTATCTAGATCATTAGCTGCCTGCGAGGGGGCGATTTTAGTTGTCGATGCCACACAAGGCGTACAAGCGCAGACTTTAGCTAATGTGCATTTAGCTTTAGATCGCAATTTAGAAATTGTACCCGTCCTTAATAAAATAGATTTAGCAAGTGCGGATATCGAAGGAACTAAAAAACAAATTGAAGATATTATTGGGATTGATGCTTCGAATGCTGTTTGTTGTTCTGCTAAATCAGGTATCGGAATCGAAGAGATCTTAGAACGAATTTTGATTGAAGTCCCGGCACCAAAAGAACCAAAAGACAATTTATTGCGCGCCTTGGTTTTTGATTCCCATTACGATGTGTATCGGGGTGTCATGGTCTATATTCGAGTCATTAGTGGTGAAATCAAGCGTGGCACTCAAATCAAAATGATGGCAACAGATAAAGCTTTTGAAGTGTTAGAGGTTGGAATTTTTACTCCTAATGAAAAAGCCGTTGATTCTCTAAAACCTGGCGAAGTTGGTTACATGATCGCCAACATCAAAAAAACCTCTGATGTAAAAATTGGAGATACTATTACGACTCAAAAGTATTCAGCTCCAGAACCTTTGCCAGGTTTTAAACACATTCTCCCAGTTGTTTTCGCAGGTATCTATCCCATAGATTCAACTGATTTTGAAGCTTTACGAGATGCGTTAGAAAAATTGCAATTAAACGATGCCGCTCTTCACATTGAACAAGAAAGTAGCTTAGCCTTAGGTTTTGGTTTTAGATGTGGATTTTTAGGGTTACTTCACTTAGAAATTACATTTGAACGTATTCAACGCGAGTTTGATTTAGACGTCATTTCCACCTCTCCTAGCGTTATTTATAAATTCACTTTATCGGATGGAACTGTCAAAGACATTGACAACCCCGCCCATTATCCCGACCCAACTTTTATTGAATGGGTCGAAGAGCCTTGGGTTAAGTGTCACATTATGACTCCAAATGATTATTTAGGAGCTGTCATGAATTTGGGGATGGAAAAAAGGGGCGTTTGCACTAAAACTGAGACAATGGATGCAAAACACCTTTTACTGACCTATCGCCTGCCTTTGAATGAAATCATCACGGATTTTAATGACAAATTAAAATCCATCACAAGAGGTTATGGTTCATTTGATTACGAATTTGATGGGTACGAGCAAAGTGATATCGTTAAGTTAGAAATTCGCGTCAATGAAGAGCCGGTAGATGCCTTTTCTTGTCTTGTTCACAAAACAAAAGCGGAATCTAAGGGTAGGGCCATTTGTGAAAAATTAGTGGAAGTGATCCCCATGCAATTGTTTAAAGTGCCTATCCAAGCCGCAGTTGGGGGGAAAATTGTAGCAAGAGAAACGATCAAAGCTATCACCAAAAACGTAACAGCTAAATGTTATGGAGGTGATATTACTCGTAAAAGAAAGCTATGGGAAAAGCAGAAGAAGGGTAAAAAGCGGATGAAGGAAATCGGTAAAGTAAACATACCTCAAAGCGCTTTCATGGAAGTTTTAAAGGCTGGAGATTAAAAAAACTATTAAATAGGGGCTTTTAAAATGCCCCTATTAGCCTTAAAATAAACCTAGTTATTATTGTTTTTAGGTCTATAAAGCATTAAAGAAGGAACTGAATCGTTTTCAATTGGTCTATAAAGCATTAAGCCTGATGGCGCTTTATTAGATCTGGGCTTTAGGTCTTCTTTCTTCAAAAGATCATCTGGGGATATTTTTAGATTGGAAAATTTTAAATCATCTTTATTATCAATTAACTTAAAATCTTTATCCATAAAATTTACCATTCCAACTTTTTGCAAAGCAGCTTTATGAGCATTTTCTTGAAGAACGATTAATTTTGTTCTCTCAGAAACGATATTAGTTTTAATGGTTTTTTGTGCTAACGAATTATACCCTTTTGTATACAATTCTTGATTCTCTTGGATTAATCTCTCTACTGCATCTAAAAGCTCTGCATTATTTTCTACCACTTTCGTGATTTCAGATGGTTTTAATTCATCATTAGTTAACGTTTGATTATTTTTAGCAATCATCTTAAAAGCTTGATCGATAATATTTTTTAAATCATTTAAAAAAAGAATTTTGCCAAATTTAAATCCATCGAACAATCCATCCATATTAAAACTTTTATTAGAATTAGACCCATTGTCATCTTCTCTAATCGATTGATTTCTGTGATGTAGATCAACTTGATCGTAGCCTGTTATTGAATATGCTTGATGGTTGTATAAGCTCATTGAATGTTCCATAGATCCTCAAATTATTTAGTTTATAAATTAACGTTTTTAAAACTATAGCGTAGGAATATTAAGAATTAATAAAACTTAATGTATAAATAATATTGGTAAAGGAAACTAAACTGGGATATAAGTTTTTTTTAATAAAAAAGTGGAATTTATGTCTTGTTTTATTGTGGTAGGGACCCAGTGGGGTGATGAAGGAAAGGGTAAAATAATAGATTTGCTAAGTGAAAAAGCTCATCATGTCATTCGCTCGCAAGGTGGCAATAATGCCGGTCATACAGTCCAAATAAAAGGCAAAGAATATAAATTTAATCTAATTCCATCCGGAATTTTACACCCTCAAACTACCTGTTACTTAGGTCCAGGCACAGTAATTGATTTAGATGTACTTTTTCAAGAAATAGCATTTTTACAAAAAGAAGGTATAGAAGTCTTAAATCGTTTAATTATTGCACCGCAAGCCCATATTATCTTTCCCTATCATATTTTAAGCGATAAGTTATTTGAAATTAGAAAAGGAGAATTAGCTATTGGCACAACAGGGAGAGGTATTGGTCCTTGTTATGCAGATAAAATCAATAGAATTGGCATTACCGCTCAAGAACTTATAATGCCAGAGATTTTTGCTCATTTACTAAAGGGCAATCTTATCATTAAAAATGAGGAATTTAGTAAACTTTACCAAGTTGCTCCTTTACACTACGAACCTTTATTAAATGAATATCTTGAAAAAGGTAAAAGACTGGCTCCTTTCGTTAAAAATTATAATCAAATGATTGCGTCGGCATTAAAGCATAAAGAAACAATTTTGTTAGAAGGAGCCCAGGGTACTTACCTAGACGTACAATTAGGTACTTACCCTTATGTAACTTCCTCTAGTACAACAGCTGGTGGTCTATGTGCGGGAGCCGGTATTGCTCCTAATGCTATAAATCATATCCTAGGAGTCATAAAAGCTTATACAACAAGGGTTGGCAATGGACCTTTTCCAACAGAACTTCATGGCAAAGATATTTTTCTAAGTCACTTAAAAGCTAAAGAGTATGGAACAACGACCGGAAGAAAAAGAAGAATTGGGTGGTTCGATGCTGTTCTTGCAAAAAATGCTGTTCGTTTGAATGGACTTCAATCCCTCGCTGTGACAAAATTAGATATTCTCGATCATTTAGAAGAGCTTTTCATTTGTACCGCATACGAATTAGAGGGAAATATTATTGATTTTGTTCCATCGACTTCTTATGAATTAAATAAAGTGAAACCGATTTATCAAAAATTTGCAGGCTGGAAAAAAAACACTTCTGACATACTTGAATATAACGACTTACCAGTAAGTGCCAAAAAATATCTAAATGCCATCGAAACCATGTGTGAAGCTCCTATTAGTATTTTGTCTTTAGGACCAGACCGCGAACAAACTATAATTTTAAAAAATCTCTTATAGAGTAATCCCATGTCTACAAATACTTTTATACCAGAAATAAAGTATTTTACTTCGGAACAATTACAGGCGTTAGATCCATCTCGTATTCCTTCCCATGTAGCCATCATTCCTGACGGTAATAGACGATGGGCTAAACAAAATCAAGCGACCACCAAAGAGGGACATAGAGAAGGTGGCAATATCATTATCGATATCTTGCGAGCTGCTAAAGAAATCGGCATTAAACATGTTACTTTTTATGTTTTTTCGACCGAAAATAATTTTCGGCCTAAAGAAGAAGTCGATGCCTTGATGTGGTTATTGTATAATTACTTCATCGAGGAAAGGCAAACCATGATCGATAATGGTGTAAAATTACACGCCATCGGCGAAATTTCAAAATTGCCTGAATATGTTCTTGAAGCTTTACAAGAAACAATAAAAGCAACGAGTCAGTCTACCGATATCGATTGCATATTAGCTTTAAATTATGGATCTAGAAATGAAATCACCCGCTCTTTTAAAAAAATTGCTCGGGCTTTACAAGCTAAAGAATTATTTATTGACGATATAAATGAAACAGTTATATCAAACTATTTAGATACCGCTCCTTGGCCAGATCCAGATCTTCTTATCCGTACAAGTGGGGAAGCTAGAATTAGTAATTTTTTGTTGTGGCAAATCTCTTATGCAGAATTACATATAGTTGATACATTATGGCCTGAATTTGCTCCTGTTCATTTATTAGAAGCGATAGAAATTTACCAAAAAAGGGAAAGACGTTTAGGCAGAATATGAGCCTTATCAAAAATCAAGTTTATCAAAGAATTATCTCAGGCGTAATAGCGGCTCTTTTTTTTAGCATAAGTATCTATTTTGCTATGACACCTTTTTTAAATCTTCTTTTTTTTATTTTACTCTTATTAGTTACAGTGGCTGCGAGTAAAGAATATTATGAACTTTTAAAAGCTAAAGGTATTCAACCACTCACGACAATTGGTTTATTTGGTGCGGGCTTAATCACTACAACTTTTTATATTTCAGCCTTTAATTCAACTTACATTTATTTACCGTTATTTAGTTTTTTTTTACTTTTTCTCTTTAGTTTCGTCTATCTCTTCCAAGATAACACGCAACCCCTTATTCGACTTTCAACAACTTTTTTTAGCTACATTTATATTGTAATTCCTTTTTGTGTGGTCTTTAATATTTTATATTTCTTTCCTGCCAACTCTAAACAAGATAGTAGATGGTGGATCGTTTATACATTAATCACAACAAAAGCTATGGATATTGGGGGTTATATTGTTGGTAAGAGTTTTGGAAAAAATTTATTAATTCCAAGTATCAGTCCTAAAAAAACTTGGGAAGGATTAATTGGTGGAGTTTTTTTTACAATTTTATGTAGTGTTTTTTTAATCTTTTTATTGTCTTTAGTTTATAAACAAACACCACTAGATCTTTCCTTTACTTGGGGTATCATTTTAGGTTTAATTTTAGCTATCCTTTCCATACTTGGGGATTTGTCTGAATCTTTATTAAAACGAGATGCGAACGTAAAAGATAGTGGTTTTTTACCAGGTCTTGGTGGCTTTTTGGATATGGTTGATTCATTGATTTTTACCATTCCATTTATGTATTTTTTTCTTCTTTATTACTTTCACAATGGATAAAAATTTATGATTATTACAATTGATGGAGCAATTGCGACCGGCAAAAGTACTATAGCTAAAAAATTAGCAGAAGAAATTGGATATGTCTTTTATGACACGGGAGCCATGTATCGATGCGTTACTTACGGTATTTTAAAAGAAAAAATTGATATTGATAATACCCTACAATTAGAACAATTTTTGAATCACTTTACTTTTGATATAAAAATTAAACGGGGAGAAAGATTTTATTATTATCAGAATGAAGATATTTCAAAAAAAATTCGTGGCGAAGAAGTAACATCTTTTGTATCAAAAGTTTCTGCAAAAAAAGAAGTTCGTGAAAAACTTGTAATCTTTCAACGACAATTAGGTGAAGGAGTCAACGCTGTTTTTGAAGGACGCGATATGGGAACAGTTGTTTTTCCAGATGCCTTTCTAAAAATTTTTTTAACAGGTAATCCTGAAGTAAGGGCAAGACGTAGGTTTGAAGAATTAAAACTTAAATTCCCTGAAGAAGCTAAGTCTTTAACGTATGAAAAGGTTTTAGAAGATATAAATTCGCGTGATTTGAAAGATTCAAATCGAGACTTATCACCTTTACGACAATCCCCTGATTCCTTTGTGATAGATACAACAGCTTTAACAATCGATGAGGTCGTCTTAAAAATTTTAGAATGTCGCGATTTAGTCCAAACACGGTCAAAAACTAATCGGTTTTTAAGCTAAAGTAAATCTTCTGATTTAAGCACAAATAGAAGAATATATTTTTAGGATAAATTATTATCTAAATAAATCTTCTTTATTCTATTGCTAGTTAAAGATTTACTAACATTCAAAACCTTCCTGCAATAAAAGTTCTGCGACTTCCTCATTTTTATTATTTTTAGCTATTGTTACAGGATTTAGCAAATACCCCTCATGATCTAATAACTTTGATTCTTTTCGTAAACACCATTTCACAAACTTCCCATCAGCATGCTTACATACTTCGACAAAAGCGTCTTTATGATTGCTTGTAAGCTTAGCTCCAGCTTGAACTAATGCTTTAAAAGCGTCTTGTCCTTCATAAGTATTAGTTTTTTTCGCTACAATCTGAAGAGGCGTTATAAAAACTTCTGGATTAACATTTGCCCCATGTTGGATGCACCAGTTAATTAAATCACTATCAACTCTATAACAAAGTGTACAAAAAGGATTGGTAAACTGACCTGCGTTCATATCCACTTTATATGTAAAAACTAATTCTTTGAATAATAACTTTTCAGGATCAATGTCTAGTTTTGCTGCTTCCTCTAGCAATTCTGACAAGTAGTCACAATCCTGCACCATTTTTATGCCTTGGCAAACAAGATCTTTGCCACCATATTTTACAAGATCTAGCATCCTATCCTTAGACGGAATCACCCCTTGTTCCATAAACCAAGCGGCAATGGTTGGATTTTCTTTTAAAGCCCACTCACTTGTTGCAAAATAAAAAAATTGATTGAATTTTTCTTTTTGTTCAAAAGCGCTGATATTCAAATAATGACAAACTAATTGTATAAATTCTAAATCTAAAGATCCAATGACTTTGCGATACAATTCATCACTAAAAAAAACGGTTACAGGAGGCAATAAATTCTCTTTTAATAGATCTTTTAGAAGAAAGTAAGCCTGTCTTGGAGAAATGTAGTTGGCCATTTTTAAATAATAAGCAAAATAATTAAACCCTTCCGGTAATTTAGAAATAGTTAATATCTTTACTAGTTTATAAAAAAACTTTTCATTATTTGTACAAATAGACTTTTTAAATAAACTAATTATTGTCTTATCATCAATTGAAATTGTTTTTGAAGTAATTAACTTAAATAATTCTAATACGTTATGGCTCCATAAATACTCGACAATAATTTTTTTGTACTCTCTATCATTTTTAAAATAGATACAGAATTCTTCTATTCTCTTGATCCCTTTTGTTTGATAGGCATTTTTTAAGACGTTAGTGAAGATGTCAATGATCTCTTGACTGCCTATTTCAGGCAAAATAGCGCCTCTTTTTATAAGACTTTCAATTAATTTCTCATCCCCTTTAATCAAGGCGGCAAGTAAAGGATTAATCCCCCGACTATTTTCCGTATTTAGATCAAGGGTTGGTAATTCAATTAAATAATTTAAAGCGCTTTGAGAACCATGAAGGATAACCTCAATAAAAGGTCCATTTTGCCCTTTAAAAGGATCGCCCTTATTTTTTACCATAAGCTCTACTAAGTCCATTTCATCTTTCAACAAAGCCACTTCCATCCCATTTGGTTTGCCATAATTTGGGTTAGCGCCCATATCTAATAACCGTTTGGCTTCCTTTACAAGCCCCATACTGATAAACCATGAAAGAAGAGAATGTTGATTATCAATGAAAACATCCGTAATTAGTGGTATATCTTTAAAAGATGTAATTGGAAAATCATTCATAATAGCCCTTGCAAGAATGGGTATTCCGTAATCTTCCGTCTCATTTAAATTTATATTGGGTTGTTTCAGCAAAAGATTGGACAAATAGGTAGACCGATTTTGCAAACTAATCGCTAAGGATGTTCGGTTGAAATATAAGGGGTGCTTAACATTCAATTTGATATCATCATATTTTTTTAATAGTAGAAAGACACAACTTCCCAAATTTTTTTCAACAAATCGACAAATCAGAGGAACGCCCTGAAAATTTTTGCTATTAGGGTCGATCTCATAATGAATGAGAATAGTGGTAATAAAAGTTAAGTTTTTATCTTTTTCATTGGTTAAATAAAAAATGAAATCTATAATTTCGGACGTCGTCAAAGAAGTACGCTTCCAAACACTTGGAGGAGTTTTTCTTAATTGAGTAATCTGTTCTTCTTCTTTTTCAAAGCTGGAAAAAAAATCATTCTCTTTATTTTCAAAAATTTCATGTCCCCCACTTGCTACTTTCAAAGCTGTAGGATCAGGATTAGTAGCTAGCATGATTTCTTGGCTGTATAAATAAAACTGAAATGGTGTAATTAGGGAAACAATCTCCCCCTTTTTTAAAAAGAAATTCTCCTTTTTTTTATAAAGCAAAAAGGATTCTTTTTTATGTTGATGAAAGACAACCTTTTTGTAAGTTTGTTTTCCATTTTTTACCTTATTTATAAAAAAGGCTTTACTCGCGTCTAAATCCCCTTCTTCATAGAAAGATGCTACATTCTTCCAATAATCAACTAAGGCAATCTTTTCTAAATAAATCGAATGAAAGAAATGGTTAGCATTACCTGGGATTAAAGAAATAAGAAGAGGATTACATTCTTTAAAAAGGATCGGCAATGGTATAAATTGCACGTTTAGATAAAGTTTTTTTTCCAATTCAAGCAGAAAATAGGCTCTTATTTTCTTTTTAAAGGAATTGAGTTGCCGGGCCTTTATTTTGTTATAATTCAAAACAAAACCTTCATTAAATTCATCTATAGCTTTATAACCACTAATAGTTGGACCTGAATGGGGGAAAAAAATTTGGAAATTATTATGGCTACAATGAGGTATTCTACTTAAATTTTTAAGATTTTGTTGAATAGCAAACAATTGCTTACTAGGAGTTGCATTTAAACCACTCGTAATGGCATTTAAAACTTTTTTGAAAGAAAAAGAGGTATCCATGAAGCTTGTTAGATCACCTATATTCTCTACAAGTATTGGATATTTTATAGGCGTTTCCTCCAGATCAAAAGACTGAACTGCCGGTTTCCATAAGTTTAATAAACTTTTTCCTCCAGCATAGCAACTGCTTATAATTAAACTTTTACATTTTATATTATTTAGCCAAGAAGTGAACTGCATAAAGTTATCTTTACTTAAGCCCCCAATGTAGCCGCTACCTCCATGACCACAAAGATAAAAACTTATCGCTTCTTTTCCAAGGCCTGTAAACAAATCGATAAAGGGTTTGAATGTATAGTTTTTAATCCTACTTTTAAAGGCATCTTCTAATGGAATGGGTTTCAAGACGTCTGGATCAAAACCAAAATAATCTAATTTATCAAATGAAGATAAATGAGGATAAAAACTTTCTGGTATACAAACCAAAAACCCTTCTGATTCTAGATGTTTTTGTTCGTAAATTTCCCATTTTTGAAGTCCTTTTTTCATAAAAAATTGGTTTTCAAGATGGTCAGAAAGTCTGCTATTTTTAGATCCTGAATTTTTTAAGATGGTTCTTGTAGTGATAAAAGGAATTCCATCTTCAATGATTTGCTGCAAGGCTGTATGAAAACTACCATTAAAGTCATCGCAATCAATATCGCATATAAAAGCAAATACTTCATTACCCGTTTTTTTATCTGCATCCTTTTGAAATAATGGAATAGATTTTAAAGCATTTTTAACGCTATCTATGGTTTCTTTGAGGCTCAAATTCTCATCAACAAAGGGCTTTATATTTTTTTGTTTAAAAAAAGTTAATGATTCTAAAAAAGCTTCTTTTAATGGAATTAAAAAAGGTGTAAATGAATCGGGTAGTTCAAAAAAAATTAACTCAAGGCAATTTTGCATTTTGGCTAACAAAACTTCTTTATCATCAATAGGTAAAGTATTTTTCCATTTTTCTTGGCAATAGGAGAGTATAGTTAATTTATTTTGAAGGGAATAAGTCATAGAAAAAAAATTTGGTTATTCTAGATAGTTGGCTTTTAAAAACTCAGTAAGGTCTTTTTTATAGTGGGGATGTCGTTTATTGACCCAATGTATAATTTTATGGGCAAAGAGGTCTATTTTTTTTTGGGGATAAACTTGTTCTCTAAATTTTGGATCAAAGGTTAATTTGCTAACATCAAAATGAATGGGATTTTCTAGATAAAACCCATTATTCTTTAAAATGCCTTCCCCTTCATCATATAAACCTTTACCATATTGCTCTTTATAAAGAGAAAAAATTTGCTCTATTTTCTTTTTGGCAAGATCAATCTTCCCAGCTGCTAAACACGCATTTAATTCATCTTTGAAAATAGCTACTTTATATTGAACGACAAAGGGAATGGTATTTAAATTAATGAAAAAACTCTTTCCTAAATGGTCGACGATTTTTATAGTGGGCAGTTTTTTTTCTTGAGGATTTAAGGAAACATATACTAAGGCTGAATTTTCTTTATCGTAACAAATAGCATTGGCATACCCATCAAACGTTTTGATCATTTTAAGGTGAGAATCGTCTTTTTTGAATGACAAATGTTTTTTAATATAAGATAACCAATTAGAGCTCACTTCCCCATTTTTAAAAAATTTAATGACATATTTTTGATCTTTACTTTGGAACGATAAAGCGCAAGCTCCTTTACCAAAATACGTATATTCCTGATGAAAAATAGAATCATATTGCTCTTTTGCTAATTCGTGAGTATTTTCCCATTTATCATTGTAAGGCAAGGACGTTTGGATCAAATCTAAAGAAAAAAACTCCTGCTTACTTTGGAAGAAAAAGCCATAAGCTAAAACTAAGATTAAAACAGTAGATACAAATTTTAGAAATTTCATCTCACCTCGTCTAATCGTTGGGCCGCAGAAATAAAGCGATTGATCTTGTCTTTTATGCTTAAGCGATTATGAATTAACATGGGTTGAGCCATCAAAAGAGGCAGGATATCTTGACTGGAGATTTTATTTTTTTTATATAACCAAAGAGCCATTAAAGAGGGACCTCGATCCATAGCTTGTCGGCAGGTGATATTCATAGTGATGGGCTGAATTTTAACAACGAGTCGATCTAATATTTTTAAATAAGCCAATTCGATAAAATCATTTCTTTCTGAAGCATTTAAACGATCTTTATGTGCAAAATATTCATCCTGCGTTTCTTGCAAGACACATTGAAGTATTTCTTCAACATTTACTATTTTTTTAGACCAATAATAATAACTACTTTGTAAATGCTTTAAAAAATCATTTTTAAAAACAGCTATATCAACATCATTACCTTTTTGCCAGTAAAAAGGAGAGTTTTTATCTAAAGATACAACCGTTAAATGAGGATATAATTCTTCTAAAGCTTCTATATAATGACTTAGCTTTCCTTCCATTCCTTTGCGCCGCATTAAATTGATATAAAGGTGATTGGGACTTAATTTTAAAAATAAAGCAAACTCAGGTGCCATTTTTAAAGGCAATGGCAGCCACCACAATTTGGGAGGAAATTGATAAAAAGGTTGTCCACAACGAAAAAGAATGGTTTTATCTAATACATCTATCCTAGAAGGTATATTACCTTGCGTAAATTGATCTTCTAAGAAGGCAACTTTTTTTATTCCTTGAAAAACACCCTTTTCTCTTAATCGATAAACACTAGTTATGGCTGACAACAAATTTTCTTGCTGCGAGTCAATATGCTCGTAAAAAAACCGCTTATTTAAATCTGTAGTATCAACCCCTAAAAAGAGATAGATTATAAATTGTTCGAGGATATTTTTCTCCCCCCCATTTATAGACTCATATTCTTTAAGATAATATGTACAGGCTTGTCTAATTTTATCAACTAATGTTTCATGATACTGACGATCAATTACTTGATTTGAATTTCGAATATATTTAAAAAGCGCGTTTATGGAATTTGGTTGAATCTCTTCCATCGAGTAATTGTTAGCAAACTTTTGTAATTTTTGATGATAAGAACGATAAAGTGACGAATTGAAGACGTTATTTCCTTCTTCGATCGACCCTTGTATAAAAAAATATGGGATAACAAAAGCTAGACAGGCAGCTAAGCCGTAAATCAAGTATTTCATTTAATTTTATATTATAAATTGTCTATAAAACTTTGCATGGCAAAAGATAACTCGTTTGCAAAGGTAGGATAATTTTTTTTAAAAAAATCCTCGAGCTTTGCCTTAATTTTCCTTAAATCGTCTTTTACAAAAGTTATCTCTAACATGTTTTTATCGATTATAATCTTTCCAGGATCTAAATGAAATATTTCTTTATCGATTAAACCTATATTATGAATGATCCCATAATCTAAATCTCTAAGACCTTTATTATAGATCTTTAAATAGAACTGAAATAACTGAGTTAATAACTGTTTTGCTTCTTCTTTTTGATTTAGGTCAAGCAAAGCTTTTAAGTAATCAGCCAAAACGATCCCTTTTGTTTGTAAAACAATTGGAACATGATTTAAAGAAATAATTCTTTGGGTACCATATTTATCTTGAATGCAAATATTGCTTTTTAGAGTCCCGTTTAAATCAACAAATAGTAATCCAGCTTCGTCTTTAAATTTTGTAAAAGCAATATGATAACCTAAAAAAGTAGCTTCTAGTTTCTTTTTTCTTTTTTGAAAATGTCTCTCCCTTATAGCCTTAAAAACGGCTTGAGGTAAGATTTCCATAAAAAAAGAAGGTCTTAATCGCTTAAATTTAAACAGTTTAAGCACGGTTTTTTTATCAGATCCGAGATAAGTCGAGGACTGCCCTCCTTCGCCTAAATATTGAAAATTTTGATCTAATAAATGAAGAGCTGATAAGTTATCTGATGCAAAATCCCATTCTTTTTTATAGGTAAGATGAGAGGTTATATTTGCTTTTCTCAAATTATCATTTAGATAAAGATAACAAAAAAAGATAGAAAGAATAACAAAAAGAACACTTACAGCATTAAGTGTTCTTTTTGCCTTTAAATCAAAAACAAAGTCTTTAATCATACATTATAGCTAGAAGAACTTACATTACCACCTTTTCCAGTCCAATTCGTATGGAAAAATTCACCTCTTTCGCGATCGATCCTCTCGTATGTATGCGCTCCAAAAAAATCTCTTTGGGCTTGTAGTAAGTTAGCCGGGAGGTTGGCTGTCCTATATCCATCAAAAAATGTTAATGCCGTCGAAAAACAAGGGGCCGCAAGTCCAAGTTCCGCAGCTATTGAAACCACTTTGCGCCAACTTTGCTGCATATTTACAAGAGCATTTTTAAAAAAATCATCTAAAATCAAATTTTGTAGATTTGGATTTTTTTCAAAAGCTTTCTTTATATCATTTAAAAAAGCGCTCCTAATGATACAACCACCACGCCACATTAAAGCTATACTACCATAATTTAATTGCCATTTATATTCGTTAGCAGCTTCCTTCATTAACATAAAACCTTGCGCGTAGCTTATAATTTTAGAGGCATATAATGCTTGTCTAATTCTTTCGATAAATTCATTTTTATCACCGCTAAAATTATTATCAACTTCAGGAAAAATGCGACTTGCAAATTTTCTTTCTTCTTTTAAAGCTGAAAGACAACGTGCAAATACAGCTTCGCCGATTAAAGTTAATGGCATTCCTAGATCTAACGCATTTATAACAGTCCATTTGCCAGTCCCTTTTTGTCCTGCTACATCTAAAATTTTATCGATTAACTCTTCCCCATTTTCATCTTTAAATCCAAAAATGGCACTGGTAATTTCGATTAAGTAACTATTTAATTCCGTTTTATTCCAATTATCAAAGATATGATGCAATTCTTGATTTGAAGTTTTTAACGCATGCTTTAGTAAAAAATAAGCTTCACCAATTAATTGCATGTCACCATATTCTATTCCATTGTGAACCATTTTCACATAGTGACCAGCGCCTCCATGCCCCACCCAATCGCAACAGGGAAGTCCATCAACTTTAGCACTGATTGATTGAAAGATATCCTTTACATGAGGCCACGCTTCTTCATTTCCACCTGGCATAATCGAAGGACCGTGCCGAGCGCCATCTTCACCACCCGAAATTCCTGTGCCTATATATAAAATCCCTTTTTGGTTTAAATAATCCATACGACGAGCAGTATCTGTATATAAACTATTCCCACCATCAATAATAATATCCCCTTTTTCTAAGAAAGGTAAGCAGTGTTCGATGAACTCATCGACTGGTTTTCCAGCTTTAACCATTAACATAATACGACGGGGTCTTTTTAAGGATTTAATAAATTCTTCTAAAGAATGGGTAGGTATAATTTTAGAGCCTTTAGCTGGTCCCTCTAAAAATTCATCTACTTTAGATACTGTTCTATTATAAACGGCAACCGTAAAACCATGATCATTCATATTTAACGCAAGGTTTTGACCCATTACAGCTAAACCAATTAAACCTATATCCGCTTGAGCTTCCATTCTTTATATCCTTATTTTCAACTTGCTTGGAATTTTTCCAATCTTTAAAATTTACCTTTTGTTCTCGTAGCTCAGCAGGATAGAGCGGTTGCCTCCTAAGCAGCAGGTCGCGCGTTCGAATCGCGCCGAGAACGATTTAGCTAGTTCTCTTCCCTTTTACAAAACCATCAATCCCTTTTGCTATTGCTAGAGCCATCAATTTTTGATAATTAGAATCTTTGATTTTATTCATTTCTAATTGATTTGTGACAAAGCCACACTCAACCAAAACAGCTGGCATTTTTGTTTCTCTAATAACTGCAAAATTCCCGTGTCGGACGCCTCTTGATTTAGCGTTTGTTATTTGTATAATTTGACTTAAAATATCATTTGCCAAAACTTTAGATTCTCCACAACGATTTTCATTTCCTTTTGATTGAAAATAATAAATTTCAACCCCTTCTGCATTTTTACTTGGAGCTGAATTATAGTGTACGCTTACAAATAAATGGCATTCTTGTTTATTGGCAAAATCAGCTCTTTTATTTAATTCGATAAAACAATCGGTTGACCTTGTTAATTTTACTTCATAACCCAATTTTTCTAAATAATCTCTTACAAAAATTGTCGTTGCTAAATTTAAATTTTTTTCATGATATTTAGGATTTGTGTGGGAATGTGTCCCAAAATCATCGCCCCCATGTCCAGCATCCAAAACAATAATAGGCTTTTGGTTTTTTTGAGAGGGATAAACCGGCGGAGGTAAATTTGTTGGAGTGCAAACAGGTGAACTATCATATTGTACTCTTTTTGAAGCGCAACTGGTAAATAAAAATACAAGTGCACAAAAGGTCATAAGATATAAAATTTTTTTCATATTAAACTAACGATACATGGTTTTTTTGATTGCATAGTTCAAAAGCTATTTTTACATCGTCAAACTCTATCGTTTTATGGGCAAATATTTGATATTTTTCATGTCCTTTTCCAGCAAGTAAAATAGTATCATTGTCTTCTGCTATTTCAATGGCTCTTTTTATTGCTAAATAACGATCTAATACTACTTCATATTTTGCGTCAGATGAAAAACCCTTAACAATTTCTTGTGATATAATTTCTGGATCTTCTGATCTTGGATTATCGTTTGTTATGATTG
Organism: Candidatus Rubidus massiliensis; assembly: GCA_000756735.1. Classification (GTDB taxonomy): domain Bacteria; phylum Chlamydiota; class Chlamydiia; order Chlamydiales; family Parachlamydiaceae; genus Rubidus; species Rubidus massiliensis. The sequence continues at coordinate 42,824 of CCSC01000001.1, forward strand.
TATAATCAGAATAACTTTCACAAACTTTAGCCATTTTTGGCCTCTTTCCTTTATCGCGATCACCCCCACAACCAAATACTGTAATAATTTTTCCTTTTTTCAATTCATTAAGGGTTTCTAATACATTTTTTAATGGATCATCAGCATGAGCGTAATCCACAAAAATATTTAGATTTAAATCATTTGGAACTGGTTGTAATCGGCCAGGCACAAAGGGAAAAGTTTCTACTAACTGTAAAATCCGTTCCATGGAGATTTTTGCAATTATGCCAACACATATAGCAGCTAATACATTATAGACATTAAATTTTCCTACAAAATTGCTTTTAACTTTATAAAGCTTACCTTGGTAATTTAGATCGAACGTATTAACAGAACTACTTAAGACAATATTTGTCGCGCGCACGTCGGCTTCCTTTTCTATGCCATAAGATAAAATAGCGCCACCTACTACCATTTTCTCTGACCAAGGGCAATCAATATTAATTACACTTACAGGATGTTTTTTTGAGCTTTTTTGCAAACTTTTAAAAAGTTTTTGTTTTGCCTTTGCATACTCTTCCATCCCTTTATGGTAATCGAGATGTTCATGTGATAAATTTGTATAGATGGCAATATCGAAATGAATGTTTTGCAAACGGTTTTGTTCTAATCCATGAGAGGAAACTTCCATGACAGCTGATTTACAACCTTCATTTATCATCTCTTTTAAAAACTTTTGGTTGGTAATGGCATCAGGCGTTGTATGAGTGGATTGATAGCGATGATTTCCAATGATATATTCAATTGTTCCTAATAAGCCACAAGACGGAAGAACATCATTTAAAATATGCCTTACTAAAAAGCTTGTTGTTGTTTTGCCATTAGTTCCAGTAACTCCTACCATGAAAAGATTATTACTTGGCATGGAATAGTAAGTGGCAGCTAAATCAGCTTCTATACTTGCGATATTTTTATGAATAAGTTGTGTTACATTCTTTAAAGTTGGATCGAACAAGTCTGTAACAATCGCAATCGCACCACTTTTAACAGCTTGTGTAATAAATAAATTGCCGTCATATGTATTACCTTTGCGGGCAATAAATAAATTACCTGGGACTACTAATTGTGAATTGGAACAAATTCCCGTAATCTCAATCTCTTTTGAACCTTTGATTTCAGTAAAATTAATTCCTTTAATGAGCCGTTTTAATTTCATAGCTTTGTCAATAATTGTATCAAAGTTTTACATTAGCAAAAATAGCTCTAGGTATAAAGAAAAAACATTCACAAGGCTAACTTATCCACTATGTGGATTATTCCACTCATTATAAAGTTGTCTCATTTTTTTTACTTCTGGATACCAATCGGCTTTATCTTCGTCAAAACGGGGATCTCCTTTAGGATAGCCATAAGGGTCGTCTGGTGGAATACCAAGGTAAGCTAAAAACTTTTGACTAATTTCTCTAAAAACTGGCGCTGAGCAAAATCCCCCATGATGCTTTTTTCCAACCCCTGGAATAAAACCATACTCTGGCTCATCCATTGTAACAATCAAAACAAATGCCGGATCATTAACTGGTGTAAATCCAATAAAGCTTGAAAAGTAAACTTTTTCACAATAATTTCCATTTTCAATTTTTTTTGCTGTTCCTGTTTTTCCAGCTTCCGTATAGCCCCAAATATTGGCTCTCGAAGATGTGCCTCCTTGCTTAGTCGAATATTTTAAGCAAGTCACAACTTCTTTAATAATTTCATCTTCCAATACTTTTGGAAATTTTTTTTGTCGATTTTCTGAGGTATTATCTTTGATAATTTCTTGAATACCACGACTATCTTTTCGAACAATTTTTTTTACAATGGTAGGCTCGACTAAGTAGCCACCGTTTGCAAAAACCGAATAGGCTCTTAACATTTGTATTGAATTCACCATAATATTGTGACCCATAGCCAAAGAAAACGGTGTTGGAACAGACCATTCTAAACAGCCATTAGGATGTTTTTTACCAGGCTTTGGAACTAATCCGGCAGATTCCCCCGGTAATTCAATATTAGTTTTTTTACCAAAACCAAATGTATCACATAAGATGTCTCTATAAAATTCATTCCCAAATTCATTTACAACTTTTTCCATTAGCCTTGCCAAATATATATTTGATGATTTTTGAAAGGCTAAATACATATTTAAATAGTGGTGAAGATGTGTATCTACCAAAGGCTTGGCTCTTCCTGGAAATTGACTGTTACTCGTAGGAACCATTTCATGAGGATTAAATAATGGCTTTTTGCCCTTTTTTTTTTGCTCAAGGTTCGCTTTTAAAGCAACCGCTAATGTTATGGCCTTTAATATGGACCCAGGTTCTTGTGCGTCAGTTACAGCTTTTACTTTGGTGTGTTCCATTAAATTTGGATTATTAAAAAATCTTTTATAATCGCTTGGGTAAAAAAATGGATATTGAGCTAATGCTAAGATTTCTCCCGTTTTTGGATTCATAGCAACAGCCCAACCTGACTTAGCTTTCGCTTTTCGAACTCCTTTTGCTATTTCTTCTTCAGCTATAGCTTGCAGGCCATGATTAATCGTTAAGTAAATGTCAGCACCATTTTGAGGTAATGAAATAATTTCTTGAGTTTCAATAGCATTGCGAGGAGATCGCATCAACCGTTTTTTTCCATTTTTTCCTTTCAACAAATCATCAAAATAAAGCTCTAATCCGCCTGTTGGTATCCCTTGTTTTGTTTTTTCATCTTTTTGGCTTTGGATGGTATGTAGAACTTGACCGAGCATTGGTCCATAAGGGTAAGAGCGTTGATAATCGTTTACAAAAAAGAGTGCATTGAGTGGAATTTTGTTTTTCTTAGCAAATGGATTCCACCATTTTAAAATATCCTCTTTTGTTTCTTTTTCCAACCACATAGCTAATTTACGATCATGACTTTTTTTATCAAATTGCTCCCTAAAACTTAATTGCTCTTCTTTCGTCAAATGTAATATTTTAACGAGGTTTGTAATAACAAATTCCTTAAACCTATCAGGAATTGATTCTGGATCTACATGCAAATGAAATTTTAAAATATCCATAACAAAGCTTTGGGGCTTTTCAGGATGCCCTCTTTTCAAAGGTGAATTGGAAATAAATTTTCCTCTACTAAATGGTTCATAAACATAAAAGTAATGTTGCTTATTGGCTTGAGATGTCCAATAGTTTCCATCAATAATTTGCAAATAATAAAATTTTATAATGAGTATACAAAACAGCAGGAGGCAAAAAAAAGCGATAAAGGGTAAGCGACTTTTATCTAAATTATTCATTCACTTTTCTTGAGCTAATATTTGTGGCAATTGGATTATTTCATTCTCATAAGGATATTTTAAATGACTAAATTCAGGCTTTCTGTGTAATTCCATAAGATGAACCGGACTTTCAAATTGTTCAATCTCGTAACGTAATCGATTATTCTCTTCTTGAATACTTTTAAGCTCTTTGTTCAATTGTGGAATCGATAATTTAAGTTCAGTTATGTCATTTAAACGATTAATATAAAAATAAAGTAAAATGGAAATTGTAAAAATACAAGTAATAGCTTTGAAAGAAAATGTAAAGTTTTTTTCCATGATAAATTTTAAATTTTTTGTATTATCCTTAATTTTGAACTTCTGGAACGGGGATTTTTTTCCATTTCTTGCGAAGTGGGAGCTATTGGTTTTTTAGTGACAAGTGTAACTCTTGGTTGCTTATCTAAAAAAACACCTCCGATCCCTGAAGTATCCTCTTTATCACTTGCTTCATATCGAAAATAATTTTTAATAATTCTATCTTCTAAACTATGAAAGCTAATAATACAAGCTCTACTACCACTCGATAATTTTTCTACAATAACTGGCAAAATTTTTTCTAAAACTAAAAGCTCTCGATTAACAGCTATGCGTAAAGCTTGGAAAATTAATGTCGCAAAATGAATCCCTTTTTTATGAAACTTTTGTAAAGGTTGTAATATATTCACTAATTCCTTAGTCGTTGTTATCTCTTTTTCAACTCTTGCCTTTACGATTAAGCGTGCTGCAAAACGCCACTGTTTTTCCTCTCCATAGTCTCTAAAAATTTTGCCAAGTTCAGCTTCTGTTAAATTTGCTATGAGATCGGCCGCTGTTTGATTCGATTGATTGTTCATTCTCATATCCAATGGCCCTTCTTTCATAAAGCTAAAACCTTTTTCAGCTTGATCTAGTTGCATAGAAGAAACGCCAAGATCCAAAATAATTCCATCTATAGTCTTTAATTTAAGCTTTTTTAGAATTAAATCTAGTTCTTCAAAGTTTGCATGGATAAATTTAATTTTATTTTCCCATTTCTTCAGACGCTCTTTAGTCAATAAAAACGTTGACTGGTCTTGATCAATACCAATAAAAAGTTCAATTTCCGAATGCGCTTCTAAGATAGCTTCGGCGTGCCCTCCAGCACCTAATGTTCCATCGACAAAAACTTTAAGTTTTTTGCCTTCAAAAGCCTGTACACATTCATCTAATAATACTGAAAAATGGGGATACATAAGAACCTAAAAAGGATTATAATAGGAATTAGTAGTATAGCGAAAAAAGAGATAAAAAATAACTATTGTTGCGTTAAAATTAGTTTTCAGTATTAAAGCTTTATAACTTGTAAAAACTATTCAGATAATATTGACTTAAAACGCGGAATATCCTATTGTAAACTTTTAGATTTAAATTATTTAGAATAAACAACCTTTGATTCATAAACGTGCGTCCACAAATCTATCATATAGATGATCATAGTATTGATCATCACTCCATTGATCCCGATGCTCTTTTGGTTATGGAAAAACTAAAAAATGCAGGTTTTACCGCTTATCTAGTAGGTGGTGGGGTCAGAGATCTAATTCTTAAAAAACAACCTAAAGATTTTGATATCTCTACCTCAGCTAAGCCAGAAGAGATAAAAAGAATCTTTCAACGCAACTGTATCTTAATTGGAAGACGTTTTCGTTTAGCTCATATCCGCTTTGGTCATAAAATATTAGAAGTATCTACTTTTCGAACCGGTGCTGATGAAGGTGATCTTATAGTTCATGACAATGAATGGGGTAAACCTGAAGAAGACGTGTTAAGACGAGATTTTACAATTAACGGTTTATTCTACGATCCTTCTACCCGCTCTGTTATTGATTATGTAGGGGGATGGAAAGATATACATGACAAACTTATTCGGACCATCGGTAATCCCCTCATTCGTTTTAGACAAGATCCTGTAAGGATGATTCGGTTATTAAAATTTCAAGCGCGTTATGGCTTTTCAATTGATCCCCCAGCTCAAATAGCCTTGACAACCTGTAAAGAAGAACTTGTTAAAAGTTCTCCAGCTAGAATTTTAGAAGAAATGTTTAGAATGCTAGAATCAGGGTATGCTTCTAAATTTATTCATTTAATGACTGAATTTGGGTTACTTGAACTTTTATTCCCCTGTTTAACCCATTTTCTTGAAACCAAAAATGGTAAAGAAATTTATCATTATTTAGATTTTGCTGATCAAATAAATCGACAAAATGTAAGACGAAGTTTAGAAAGATCCATTTTAACAAGCTGCTTACTTTACCCAATATTAGAAAAAGAAATACAAAAACAATTTTTGGATAAAGATATCAATCCTCATATAAGTGATGTAATGCTCGTTACAACCTCTTTAATAAAAGCTTTTGTAACTTCTTCTTTTTCCCATTTCCCAAGAAGAATAAGTTCAACCGTTACTTATATTTTAGCCATGCAGTATAGATTAACTCCTCCAAATGGCAAAAGGCACTCTAAGCCTAAGTTTGTTCGCAATAAAGAATTTATTTTAGCTTTAAAGTTTTTAAAATTGCGAACTTTAATCAATAACGATTTATTACATCACTATTCTCATTGGCGTGAAATTTATCGTCAGGCTGAGCATCATAAAGATCGCAAACACAATCACAAGCCAAGACCACAACATGTTGCAAAAACAGTATAGTCTAAATGTCAACGATACGACTATTTATGTTTCCGAACCAGAGGGAGTCACTGGTTGTCTACCAGGTCTTTTTTACTTTGCAGCTTCTGGCAAAAACACCTTAACTCAAGAACCTTTTTGTCAACCTGTAGAATTTATTAATCGTTATAAAATTAGAGTCTATTCATTAGATCTACCGTATCACAAAGTAAATGATGATACATCTCTTGCTATCCCAAAATGGATTCAAGCCTGGAATCAGGACTCTAATTTTTTTACTCTTTTTTTGAATGAATGTGAAATGGCTATTAATCATTTGATTCATTTGGGGTTATTAGATATCAATACAATTGCAGTCGCTGGACTTTCTCGTGGGGGTTTTGTGGCTCATCAATTAGCAGCTAAGCTATCTCTTATTCATACAGTGGTAACCTTTGCTCCGCTCACTAGTTTTCAAGTGTTTATAGATGACAAAAATGTAGATCTTTTGCAAAACGAGAAGATTTTAAAATTTGAATCAAACCATTTAGTTGATCTTTTATCTCAAAAGTCTATTCGTCTTTTCATTGGCAATAAAGATGACAGAGTAAATACAGACAAATGTTATGAGTTCTTTCGTTTGTTAGTCGATTCCGCTATAAAAAAAGGGATAAAAAGCCCTCCTATAAGCTTAGAAATTAACCCTTCAGTTGGTCATAAAGGACATGGAACTCTCCCCTTTGTTTTTGAAAAAGGGATGAACTGGTTAGCTAATCAATTAAAATTAGATTTATTACCTTCACAACCTTAAAAACTTTTCAAGGTAGAAAATATATTTATTTTAAAAATCATTAGTAAAGGATCGACTGCTTATCTATTCGAATGAGAGAAAAATTTAAGGTATCTATTTCAGGTATAACTTTTATTCAGCTAAATTACAAATCATGATAAGCTATAGTCTAGTTCAGGTTATAATAAATTTCCCTTAAGCGTTTGAAGGATTTATGGTAAAGTACTCTGTTGTTGTACCTTTAAAAAATGAAGAAGAAAATATTAAAGAGCTTATTTTAGAAATTGAGCCTGTTATGGAAAATCTCAATTTTCCATGGGAACTAATTTGCATAAATGATGGCTCAACAGATCTTACAGGATCTATTTTAAACTCTTTAGCTAAACAAAAGCCGTACATTAAAGTTATTCATTTTAATAAAAATTATGGGCAGTCGAGTGCTTTTGATGCCGGATTTAAACATGCCAAAGGAGATTTTGTAATCACTTTAGATGGTGATCGGCAAAATGATCCTAAAGATATCCCTTCTCTTTTACAGCATACAAATACATTTGATTTAATCTGTGGTATCCGAACGAAAAGAAAAGATACTTTTAGTAAAAGAATAATTTCTAAAATTGCTAATAAAGTGCGTTCAAAATTTTGTGATGATGGGGTGAAAGACACCGGTTGCTCTTTAAAAGTTTACCGAAGAAGTGCACTTCAAAAAATTAAAATGTTCAATGGGATGCATCGTTTTTTACCAGCTTTATTTAAAATTGAAGGTTTTAGCATCAAAGAAATTCCCGTTAATCACAGAGAAAGAGTAAAAGGTACAACAAAATATAACTTTTGGAATCGTTCTTTTAATACCATTTCGGACATGCTAGCTGTTAGATGGATGAAAAATCGTCATTTAAATTATAAAATTGATCCTTAAAAGTTATGCATACTGACGTTCGTTCTTGGTTGTATTTGCTGGGATTTATTCCATCATTTTTTTTTACTCTTCGCTTTATTTTACAATGGTTGAAAAGCGAAACAAAAAAACAGTCTTATGTATTTCCATCTTTTTGGATAATATCTTTGATAGGAAATGTTTTACTAATGGTGCACGGTATAATTCAGCTGCAATATCATGTAAGTGTAGTGCAGGGATTTAATGGGGTTATTTCTTGGCGAAACTTACAATTAATGAAAAAAAAAGAAGAAGCTAATTCTTTAAGCTTTGTTATACTTCTACACATTTGTGTTTTTTTTATTGTTACATTAATTTTTATTCTCCAAAATTTTTATTTACACGAAACTTACTGGTTCCGAGTGCCCATAACACCTTGGCAAAGTATCAGCAAAACGGTTTCATTTTCTTGGCATTTTTTAGGTATTATAGGAATAGCTCTTTATTCTTCAAGGTTTTGGGTCCAATGGTGGATAGCTGAAAAAAAACAACAAAGCTCTTTAGAAGCTTCTTTCTGGTTGATGAGTTTATTAGGTGGAATTATCTCTTTAATCTACTTTTTGGCTATTGGAGATTTAGCAAACGCCTTAGGGCCTGCATTTGGCTTAGTCCCTTATACCAGAAATTTATTTTTAATAAAAAAAGCAAACGCAAAACAAATTTAGGAATGTTTTGGAAAATTTATTTATTTTTGCCGGAGAACAAAGTGGCGATTTACACGGTTCTCATTTAATCCATTCCCTAAAACAAAAGCTGCCTCGTTGTAAGCTCTACGGTGTTGGGGGAAATCTAATGAAAGCGCAAGGGTTAGAAGTTGTCCTTTCAACAGAAAAATTTTCTGTAATGGGTTTTACCGATGTTTTCCTAAGCCTACCTCGTCTCTTACGCTATTTTTACTATTTAAAAGGGTTAATCTTAAAAAAACAGCCCGATGGTGTAATTTTAATTGATTATCCAGGTTTTAATCTAAAAATGGCTAAATCATTGAGAAAAGAAGGGTATCAAGGCAAAATTATCCACTATATCTCTCCTTCTGTTTGGGCTTGGGACCCTAAAAGAATTGAAATTATGGATCGCCACTTAGATTTATTGCTCACCATTTTTCCATTTGAAAATCAATATTATCAACACACATCTTTACAAGTTGAATATGTTGGGAACCCTCTTAAACAATATATTCAAAACTACAAGTATAAAGCAAATTTTAGGGAAGTGTGTCAAATCGGAAAAGATAAAGAACTTATCGCTATTTTTCCAGGAAGTCGCAAATCTGAAATTTTAAAAAATTTCCCTTTGCAACTAAAAGCTATGATAAAATTAAAACAACAAATAGCAAATGTTTTTTTTGCTATTTCAATAGCTAATCAAGAAGCTTCTCATATCATAAAACAATTGATAGAAAAAGAACCTTTTCTAACTGAACATTACTCATTGATTCCAAAAGAATATACTTACGAGGCCATGAAGGAAGCGAAAGCGGCTATTGCAAAGTCTGGAACAGTTACTTTAGAATTGGCCCTTCATTTATGTCCAACTATAGTTATATATAGCGTTTCAGCTATTAATCGATTCATCGCAAAACATATTATCCGTTTAAAATTGCCTTTTTATTGCATTGTAAATATTTTAGCCCAAGAAACTGTTTTCCCAGAATTAATCGAGAAAAAACCAAATGTAGATGAAATTGTTTCTTTAACTTTGAAGGCTTTCCAAGACGAAAAAACTAGAGAAAATTGTATAAATCATTGCAAAAGAATCCACTCCTTATTAACCAATCACTTAGCTAGCGAAAAAGCTACAGATGCTATTAAAGAATTATTTTTATGAATGACTCAATTTATAAAATTTTCCAACAAAAATATTTACCTTACATAACCGCCTATTTTGCCAAATTTTCTCTTAAACTCATTTTATATACTTGTCGATTTCGTGTTGATGGTTTAGAACAATTTCACCAAATTGCTTCTAAAAAAAAATGTATTTTGATGCTTTGGCACAATCGTCTAGCTTTGGTTGCAGAAATCCTTTATCGATACGCCCCTCAATTTTTATATGCTGCCTTTGTAAGTAATAGTCGAGACGGCAAATCATTAGACGTCCTAGCAAAAAGCTATTCCATTGGCAAAACTATTCGAGTTCCTCACAATGCCAAACATAAAGCTTTGCGCAAAATGATTAATCATTTGAAATATAGTAAAGAAATAGTAATTGTCACCCCTGATGGTCCAAAAGGACCAAGATATGAGGTCAAACCTGGCATTGCAGTTGCTGCTAAAGAATCTAAAGCTTGCATTGTTCCCCTAACGTGGTCTTCGACTAAATTTTGGCAACTAAACACCTGGGATAAAATGATCCTTCCCAAACCTTTTTCAACCATTGTCGTTTCGCTTGGAACTCCTATAAAACTATCGCGTGAAGATAAGCAAGATTTAGAAACCGAATCTCATTATTTAAAAACTGTGCTTAGCAACTTAGAAAAGTGCACATGCCAACAAGTAGATACTTGGCCCAATTAACGTACAATCTATTTTTTACAAAATTCATAAACATTTTGGAGAAACATGACTTCCGTATCGACATCAACGCTAATAAGTTCAACACTAAACCACGTTCCTGACACAACACCCCCTTCGCGCTATAAAATTATTTTTGATATTGATGGTGTTCTATGCTTTCATAAGGCTAATTCCTTTCACCTTGCCAGTTTCCTAGAAAAATATGGTTTAGTGATTAAAGCTATTGTCACTTTCTACCTTTTTCCAGGTATTAAGGAATTCATTCAATTACTCCAAAGAACCGATGATATCGATTTAGGTTTTTATAGCTCCGGTAGTGAGGAAAGAAATAACAAATTAATTAAAAAACTATTTATAGCAACTTTTAGCAAGGAAATTTATTCTCCTCTTTTAGAAAAGATACAAATCATCTCAAAAAAATATACAACTACAACTGAAGATGCTGAGAACAAACTTAAACTGTATGGATTGGATAGTTTTGGAGGTTATAAGAATTTATCAGCTTTTTTCTCAGAATTTCCTGAAAATATAGAAGAACAAAAAGAGGTATTACAAAATCACGTTTTAATCGATGATCAATCACAAATAACAGCTCTCAATCAAGTGGAAAACTTATTATTTGTTCCACGAACTGAATCTGGTCATTACTCTATCAGTCAAAAATGTGTTGTCCCTCATACAAATAAAAATCTGATGTGTTTGTCTATAAAATTTTCCACAGTTAAGCCAAATGAATTTGATATAAAGGAAATTGAAAAGAAAAAATATATTGGTCTATTTCGAGTAGAAAATGTTTATCAACTTAAGTATTTTGATCAAGAAGAAATGAAGCTTGCCACTTATAATATTAGTTCGGGACATCCTTTGTTTAACGCATTAGAAACGCTTAGTGAGACGGCTATTCAAACAGATTGTTCTCGATTTACTATCCAAGATGAATTTCTTATTAACAATCTTATTCAACTAGTTGAATCTTTAAATGGCAAGGCTACAAAAGTTTGGCGAAGCGTTAATCGAATTTATTATGTTGTTGGCTTATTATTTACAGCTTTAAAAGAAACGCGAGAAAAAAATAAATCTCTATCCTCTGTTTTATTTGGCATGCAATTTGAAAAAAAGGGAGATGATTACCAAAACAATTTTGCGAAGTTATATAAAGACGATAGATATTACTTACTAGGGCTTGAAAAAATACAAGAAATAAATCCTAACCTCAAATTATTAACTCCTTACGATTATCTTGAAAGCAAGAGCCAGAATTTTTCAGAAGAAGATAGGGCTAGAATTGCAAAGTATATGGATGAAGAAGATGATGGTTGTGTGATCATGTAGCCTAGATCACAAATATATCCTCAAAAGACCCTTTCTAAATACTTTTGAGGATTAATAAATTCATACTCTTTCTTTAAACTACCGACGGCATCTTTTTCAATAGCGGTTATAGCATTTTCAATAGCCTTCCCAAATGCTTGTGGGCTTGAGTGTCCGTGACATTTAATGACAAGGCTTTCTAAACCACATAAAACGGCACCGCCTGCCTCTTCGTAGCTAAATTGACGTCTAAAATTGTGTAAAAATTTCTCTGGAATCTCTTCTATATGCTCTTGCAAATATTGTCCGATAAATGCTGAAATACCTTCCGATGTTTTTAATAAAACATTGCCACTAAATCCATCTGTCACTATTACATCAGCTTTTCCTTCGAACATTTCCTTTCCTTCCATATTACCTAAAAATTTAAAGGGAAGATTGGGCTCATTATTAGATTGTAAGTTTGCCAACTTATTAAAGGCTTGCTGAATTTCCGTGGTTCCTTTTTTGGATTCGATCCCTATATTTAGCAAACATACAGTTGGTTTAGAAATATTCTGGAAACACTTTTGATATACAGCCCCTAAAAAGGCAAATTGCAATAAATTAACTGATTTACAATATACATTGCCGCCAACGTCTAAAACAGCTATTTTTTTGTTTGACTTGGTCGGTAATAAGGCTAGCAAAGCAGGTCTTGATAGTCCCGGTAATAGAGGAATCCAAAGGGTAGCTCCAGCAATTAAAGCTCCCGTATTTCCAGCCGTTATAAAACCATCAATTTGCTTTTTCTTTAACGATTTTAGCCCTAAAACAAGGGATGACTTTTTCTTTTGTCTGATAGCAAATAAAGGTTCATCTCCCATGTAGATCTCATCATCCGCAATAGAAAAAATGATTTTTTTAGAAAGAGGAGAATCAAAAAATGAGCGATAAAGAGAATGGATTTTTTCGAAAATTGCAGGTGTAACAAATACGATAAGATATTGATGATCACTTAATGTAGAAGTGATTTTGAGGATTGGCAAAAAAAGTTCTAGGGGAGATGTATCACTCCCCATTAGATCTATTCCTAGACGCAAATACCTAACTCCTATGCTTCTTTAGCTACAACAGTTCTACCGTTGTATGTTCCGCAAGAAGAACAAAGTGTATGAGGGATTTTTGGAGAATTACAATTTGGACACGCTGCCATACTTTTTGGTTTTTTAGCATGATGCGCTCTTTTAGAATTCTTTCTAGCATTTGAATGACGATTACGTGGTACAGCCATTTTTAACTCCTAACGATAATTATTTGTCCCAATCGAGGTCTGCAAAGGGCTGGTAACCATCCTCTGAATTGGAATCTATGCTTTTATTTGGATCTTTTAAATATTTTGCAATATCTTCTCTTTGTGGACATCTACCTTCACATTCAGCAAAACTTGGAGCATCGAGCACAATAGATTCTCGTATCAAACCTTGCAGAGAATAAATACCCGATTTTATATTTTCCAAAGGTTCTGCATGGTAAAAATTTTTAATTTCTTCTTCTACTTTTACCGGCTGATTACAGATGACACAAGGAAGTGTTGCTAAAGTTTTTATATTTAAATGAACAATTAATTCATTGTCTGCAAGATAAGCTTCCCCTTCAACTTCTACGGGATCTTCAAAGCGTAAGTCTTCTTCTTTCACTTCTAGAAAATTTGGAGATAGCTGTCCAGACAGAACTTCTGTATGCCCATCTCTTAATTGTTCTACAAAAATTTTAAAAGTATCTTGTGCCATAATGATTTTAAGAACTTAAGCTCTTATTTCTTACAGATTAAAAGGAATAAATTTATCTTAAAGGTGCTTTTTTATCCATAGTAAAATGAAACTAAATAAAGTTTTTTTAAACATTTTACTCAAGTCAAGTGAACTATTATCTCTTAATTCAATTAACTAATAACTATTTCCTACTTTTCCCTAGAAAAGATCCATTTTTTTTTTTATTATTAATCCTTTAAAACCTCTGTTGTTCGCCTTCATTAAATAAATGAGTTAATTTAAAGCGATTTGAAAGGCGACACGTAATTTAAGGTCACTTACACTATGGATGAAATCCTTTTAAATATAGAATCGAAAGAAATTCGTTATGCCCACTTAAAAAATGGTCAATTGCACACTTTAATTGTTGAAAGAAAAAAAGAGCGGCAATTAACTGGAAATATTTACAAAGGGCGTGTAAAAAATATCCTCCATAACATTCAATCGGCTTTTATCGATATTGGTGAAGAAGATAACGGCTTTATCCATATTTCAGACATCATTGAAAATACTAAAAAATTTGAACAAGTCTACGATATGGATTTTGACTTAGACTACGATATTAAAAAGATGGACGAAAAACAAACTCAAACTACAGATATCGAAGAGATGATGAAAATCGATCAGTTTGTTTTAGTGCAAGTAGTAAAAGAACCTATCGGATCTAAAGGAGCTAGACTTACCTCAAATATTTCCATTGCCGGTCGATATCTAGTTTTACTCCCCAATTCATCCCATAGAGGCGTTTCTAGAAAAATTGAAGACAGAGCGGCTAGAGAAAGACTAAAAAAATTGATACGCGCCTTTGAGATGCCCCAAGATATGGGCTTGATTTGTCGAACAGCTAGTTGTGGCGCAACGCAAGAGATGTTGATTGAAGAGGCTACTGACCTTTTAAATATTTGGAATGGAATAGTCGATTCATTTCAAAAGACAAACGAACCTTCACTATTATATGCCGAGTCAGACCTTATTAAAAAAGCGACTCTTACAGCTGTAGATAAAAAATATGATCGCATCTTAGTTGACGATTACAATGTTCACCAAGCGTGCAAAAGGATTTATAGTCGCTACGCACATGAACACCCTTTGCGCATTGATTACTATCGCGATAAAATCCCGATGTTTGAACGCTTTAATGTAGAAAGGGAAATTGAAAAAACTCTAAGGCGAAAAATTTGGCTTCCAAGTGGTGGATACCTGTTCTTTGATCGCACAGAAGCTATGCATACAGTCGATGTGAATTCAGGCAGAAGTACAAACGATAAAACGGATGTTGAAGAGTCTTTAGTTCGCATCAACCTTGAAGCGGCCGAAGAAATCGCTCGACAATTGCGTTTGAGAAATATTGGAGGCCTTGTCATTTGTGATTTTATTGATATGCGTTTTAGAAAAAATCAAAGAAGGGTTTTAGAACGTTTAAAAGAGTGTATGAAAGAAGATTCTGCCAAATGCACCATTTTAAGTATGAGTGAATTTGGTTTGGTAGAAATGACGAGACAAAGAGTTAGAGGCTCTCTTACACAAACAATTTATACTTCTTGTCCTTATTGCAACGGAAGTGGATTAATTAAGAGTCATGAAAGTATTTCTATTGAAATAGAACGAGGTTTGAAAAAAATTATTGGCTGCCATCAGCAATTTGCCTTAAGACTTGTTGTTCATCCAGAATTGGATCATTACTTAAATCATATTGATAAAAAGTATTTAAAAACTTTGGCTGAAAGTTTAAATGCACACCTTGACTTTAGCACAAGTGATGAAATGCATTTAAATGATTTTCATTTTTATTCTACGATCAATAATAAAAAAATTGAGCTATGACAACTTTTCGAGCAAGTGTTGCTAAAAAAATTACTGAGCAATTAATTTCTGCCCCTATTGCTGAGCAAATTCTACAATTTTATGATAGCTATAGAGCAGCGCTTGCTAATGACCTTAGATTTTTGCAGTTAGAGCCACTATTTTTTCAATTTCTCGATTTTATTCAAAATCAATGCCAATCTCCATATCCATTTAATGTTTACCATAAAGCTGAGATAACCCCCTTTAATTTCTATCACTTTGGATTGGATATCATTCGTCCTTTAATACAAATGGAAAAATCTAAGATTTTGGGTGAATTTAATTTAGAGCAACTTCTTTCGCAAATACAAGCCAAAGAAAATGTGATTTTATTTGGAAACCATCAAATTGAACCAGATCCCCAAGCCATAAGCTTACTAATCGAGCAAAAATCTCCTCAATTAGCCTTTAATATGATTTTTATCGCTGGTCATAGAGTAACAACGGATCCATTAGCCGTGCCCTTTAGTAGAGGTCGTAATTTAATTTGCATCTATTCTAAACGATATGTAGAAATTCCTCCTGAGTTAAAAAAAGAAAAACTGCTGCATAACCAAAAAGCTATGCATAAAATTGTACAGCTCTTAGAAGAAGGGGGAAATTGTATTTACTTAGCCCCAAGTGGCGGAAGAGATCGAAAAAATGAGCAAGGTCAGATAGAAGTCGCTCCTTTTGATCCCGATAGCACAGAAATGTTTTGGCTCCTTTCAAAAAAAACGGAACGCAAAACCCATTTTTACCCCTTATCTCTTTACACTTACCCCCTGCTTCCACCTCCCCAAATAATCAAAAAAACATTAGGTGAGTCTCGTTACACCACCACTACCCCCATCCACCTTTATATTGGAAATGAAATAGATATGCATTCTTTCCATGGTAAGGATCGCAAAGAGATTAGAATTCAAAGGTCTAATTATATTTGGGAACAAGTAAAGGAAAATTTTAAAACCTTAGAAAACATTTAAATTTCCTTTATTTAGTTTTAATAAACGTTCTTTAACATTAGCTCTTAAATATGAGATGTTTATGAGTAGTAATGTAAATCAAGTAAGTAGTAATCCCTCTACTTTAGTCCAGCATCCCCGACCACCTCATAAGGTTAGTTTGGTTGCAAAAAAATGTTTTGCAAAACTTGACTCTCTATGGAGTTATAGTAGCAAAATGGTTTTTGTAACTCGGCAAGTTTTGAATTTTTCTGCAAAATCTTTGAAGTATGTTTATAAAGAAATAAAGCTTGTTTCAGAACTTGTGGATGGAGTGGTTACTAAGTTAAAAATATTTAGCATTATTAGTGTCCCCTTTTCTGTAGCATCTTTACCAAGTCTTACCCGTTCTATTATAAAAAATATTAAGTGGAAAGATGTGGAAGGAACGGCTTTAGCTCTTTTAACCATAACCGTTGTACTATCCGATACCTTCGATAATATTACTACATTCGCCAATGCTTTATTAAAAACGATTGGACAAACAACTTTAGAATGGGTAGGTACAATTGCCTTGCCTTTGGCTTATTTTATGGTAATAGGTGGAAGCGTTTCTCGCTTTTATAAAATCCATCATATTCGCTTATTAAACAATGAATTAACGAAACTTCAAAATAAAGAAATCGATGTTCCTACTTTCTTAAAGAGAATTGGGTATGAAGAGGATGAAAAAGCGCTCGGGAAATTAGAGAGAAAGATAGGTTCGGAACTTTTGGAGTTAGTTAAACAAATTAAATCTTTACAAAGTGAGGAATCATTAAAACAACTAAAAAAAGGCATTGCAAAGCAACGGGCTATCCATATAGGTCATGTAGTCGCAAGTTTTGTGATGTTAACCGCATTTGTAATCCTTCAGTTTGTCCCAGCTATAAATTTTCTCGCTTATTTTTTGCTGGCTCTAAGTATGACAGTTAAATTTGGATTGCAACTTTATCAAGATCAGAAGAAAATTGGCAGTTAAAGAATCTCTATGTTTTTAATCGACTCTAATAAAGAAAAGTTCCCTTTCTTAAAATCTGAGTAAGATCCAAAAATTTGTTTAAGAGATAAGTTAAAGTAATTTCGATCTTGAGCTAATATCTTTTTTACAGGAAAGGAGAAAAAAACCTCTTGTTGCGTAGTATTGTATACACAAGACATTATGGTATATTTACTGGCTAATTTTTTGACGATTGCTAAAGCTTGCTGATTGTCTATATTTTTCCATTGTTCTTTCAATAAGTGATAAGCTTTGTCCGGTCCAGCTTCAATCCCAGGCACTGGCATATCCACCCAATAGACAGCATTTTCTTGTGGAAAATATTTTCCATATTTAAGGTCGTTTAAAATGGTCTGATCAATCATCTCATTGGCTAAATACCTTTTAAAAATATTATGGCCGAGAAAGCATAAATTTAAAGAATCTTTTTGATTAGCTGAGTCAGCAATAACGGCAAAATAGGCGTTGGTCCTTTTTACATTTTTGATATATTCAATAAATTCATTCGCATCTTTAGACAAACGCAGCGCATCATTCATATAATAGAATGTAGAAGTGCCTTCCATAGAATTGGGATCTTTTAAATTCGAAGAGCGAATGGTTCCAAAAGAAACCCCTTTTTCATTCATACCCCCTAAAACTGTCGGAACACCTGCATATGTTAAGCCAAAATAAGCTAGATCGACCCTTTCTCCTTTTTCATTTTGAGGAAAAAAAGTGCAAGCAAACGGATTATTTAAAAAGATAAAACGAAATGGATATTCTAAATTATTAATTTGATAAGTATCGTGTGTAGTTCCTGGAAAATTAACTCCAATTGTTGAGCAACAAGCGGCATCATTTAACTCTACATAAGCTAACATCATGGCAATATCTCTTTCATCTTCTACCGGATGTCCCCCATGCTTGCAACCATCTAGAAATCCTTGTAGTTCTAAAATTCTTTCATATCTAACGTTTGAATAAATAACTTTTGCTAAGGGCAATAGTTTTTCTTTATTTAATTTATTCCCTTCAACACCCAGTCCCACTTTACTGACAAAACGGTAAATATTGCGAATAAATACATTAAGATATTCTCCTAATGTAAACCCAACGGCATACCCTTTGTCATAATAAGTGCCTCCTATCACAAAAAAATGTAACGGATTAGCTTCGGTTTGTAGATTTTTATAATAACTGAATTTAGATGGTGAACTTACAGATTTAATGGGGGGTATCTCTAAAAATGTGGCTAAATCCATACGTACCTCTTTTTTTCTAAAACTATCTTTTTCAAACACAAAAGTAAAAAAAATTTTTAATTTATCTCATAAGGTTGTAGATTTTAGATAGATCAGTAAAATTGTTATAAGGAGCAAATATGGACCAAACACTGGCTATAAAGGGTGGTAAACCTCTTAGAAATAAACCATTTGCTCCGTGGCCCCCTTATGATCAAGACGAAAAAAATGAATTATTAGAAACTTTACAATCTAGAAACTGGGGAGGATTTCCCTCTCCTAATACAAAAGCTCAAGAATTTGCTAAAGCTTTTGCTGAGTATCATGGAGCGAAATTTGGAATCTGTGCGGCAAATGGCACAGTCACTCTTGAACTTATTTTAAAAGCTGCTGGGATAAAAGCTGGAGACGAAGTAATAGTTCCTTGCCTCACATGGCTTGCCACAGCTGCAGCGCCAGTTTACATCAACGCTGTTCCGGTATTTGTAGATGTAACAAAAGATAATCTTACAATTGATTGCGATTTAGTTGAAAAAGCTATTACCCCAAAAACCAAAGCCATCATTGCTGTCCATTTAGGAAGTTGCCTTGCAAATTTGGATCGCCTAAAAGAAATATGTAAAAAACACCAATTACTATTAATAGAAGACTGCGCTCATGTTCATGGCGCTAAATGGAATAACAAAGGAGTTGGTAGCCATGGAGATTTTGGAAGTTTTTCCTTTCAAAGTTCTAAACTTATGACAGCTGGTGAAGGGGGCATTATTTTAACTAATGATAAAATTTTTGAAGAAAAACTCCAATCACTTGTGAATTGTGGTAGGAAAGAACCTGGCTATAATTCATTTTCTGAAAACCTTTTTGGATACAATTATCGCATTTCCGAATTTCAGGCTGGAGTTTTACTAGCTCAATTAAAAAAACTTTCTCACCTTACTGCCTTGCGCGAAAAAAATGGTAAATTATTAAGTAAGCTTTTAGCAGAAATAGAGGGAATTACTTTATTAAAACAATATTCTCAAGTTACACAGCCAACACATTATCAGTTTGTCTTTAAGTATGACAAAAATGCATTTAAAGGTGTCGAGCGGAATAAATTTTTAATGGCTCTTAAAGCTGAAGGCGTTGATGCAGCGGGCGCATTCTATCAACCTTTACATGAATGGGAAATGTTTAGACCCTGTCCAAAAGAATGGCCTTCCTTAAAGAAAAGATATCCTCAAGGGATATCAGCCAATTCTGCACACACTCCAGTTGCTCACCAAGCAGCTTATGATGAAACGGTTTGGCTTCACTACCATTATTTAATTGGTTCTGAAGAAGATGTGCATGATATTGCGAATGCCATAAAAAAAATACAAAACAACATAGATCAACTTTTATAAGGTAGCAATGAAAAATGTCAATGTAGGTATTATTGGTTCAGGTTACATTGCTTCTATTCATTACGAATCTTATAAAGCCTTGAAAAACTGCACCATCATTGCACAGGCAGATAGCGATGTTGAGAAATACAAGCAATTTTCAAGCTGCGGTAGAACTGCACCTCATTTCTTTCAAGATTATAAAGAGATGCTCAAATTAAAAAATTTACATGTCGTCTCTGTTTGCATTCCAAATTTTTTACACGCTTGTGTTATTAAGGATATTTTACGCGCTGGCAAACATGTAATAGTAGAAAAGCCTCTTTGCCTTTCTTTAAAAGAAGGTTACGAAATAGCGGCCCTTGCTAAGAAAAAAGGGTTGCTCATTGGTTATGCTGAAGAATTATGTTATGTCCCTAAATACAATAGAGTAAAACAAATCGTAGATAATGGCGGCATCGGTAAGCCATATATGGTTCGACAATCTGAAAAACACAGTGGTCCCCATTCACCTTGGTTTTTTCAAAGGGATAAAGCTGGGGGTGGAGCTCTTATGGACATGGGCTGTCATTCCATTGAATTTTGCAGATGGATGTTTAATAAGCAGCCTGTAAAATGGGTTTTTGGCCATTGCGCTAATTATTTGCATAAAGACATAGAAGTTGAAGACCACGTAATTGCTACTTTAGAATTTATGGATGGATCCGTTGCGACAGTAGAAGCTAGTTGGGCATTAAATGGAGGTGATAATTCAGTTGCTACAGTTTTTGGCACAAGAGGTGTTATTTACGCTGATATGTTACAACATACAGGTATTGAGGTGTTTTCTTTAGATGGTTATCCAAAAATGGAAGGACATCCAGGGGATATTGGGGGTAAAAATAGTATCGGCTGGACTACACCTGATTTCAACTGGCTTTGGAATAACGGTTATCCTCAAGAAATCGCCAATTTTTTACAATGTGTTCGCAATGAGACAATGCCAAAAGAAAGTGTAGAAGATGGTTTAATTGTATTGGAAATAATTGCCGCTATTTATCTCTCAGCTAGAACTGGCAATCGCGTTTATTTGCCTTTAGAAAATAAAAACTTTGATTATCCATTTGAGCTTTGGAAGGCGCATTAATAAGCGCCTTCCCTTTTAACAATTATTGAACAACTGCTGCTGGAGCTCGCAACTGTTGTAGATTAGTTATTTTATTGTAATCAAAGGTATTTGTTTCCGGTATAACTCCTTTTAACAATATAGCTAATCGTCTTCGATTAGTACGCCCCATCCATTCTAGGGAAATCTTCACTAAATCATCGTATTGTAAAGATTCTAAGGATTGAATCATCTTATTTAGACGTTCAAAATCACCCTCATGCTTAAAGGCTAAGTTTTTGAGCAATTCACCCATTTCGGTTGAATTTTTTTGGGGTTGCTTTAATTGTTCTAAAAGACTCTTCTTAATATTATCAAACCGACTTAAAGACAATTCAAGAGGTATTTCTTGTAAAAAACGCTCAATAAAAAGTTCAAATCTAGAAAGTAAATCTCTCGTATCGTGTGTGTTTGATTGTATAGCAAAAATATTGAATAATTTTTTTTCAAATTCTTCCCCCGCTGATTTCACTATGTAGGCAGTTTGTTGCTTTGTGCGTAAATCACTAAAAAAGGGTTCTTCCATTCCTTGCATTAATACTAACTGAGCCGCTTTGTTTGAAAAGGAAAATTCGGGCCATTGTATCCCTAAAACCACAGCGTTACCTCTTACCTTGGTTTTTTGCTCAATATAAAAAGGGCCACCAGTTTCTGGAATATCAACAACTTGCTGTTTAAATTGTTCTTCTTTGGGGTAATGATCGTGAACTAACTGTTGAATTAAGTAATTCCCTAAATCATTTGCTTGAGATTCTTCCATGTTGCCATAGAAAAGTCCTTGAATATAGGTTTTTTGAAAAACCCCAGACACATATTTTGCGAATTTGTCGTAATCTAATTTACGTAAAGAATTTAATTTTTTCTTATCTAGAACATAGTCTTTGTAAATAGCATGTTTAAAAAGTTCAAATGCTTGCTTGATGGGAGGATCTTTTTGAACATTTTGATAATCTCTTAGCAATGACTGCTTGAAAATTGTGAATTTTTCTTCGTTTACTTGTAAATTTTTTAAAATACTAACAATTTCTTTAAACAATAAGTGTGCATTTTCACTATAACCAGTTATTTTAAAAGAAATTCCGTTATCAGTTCGCGCTATTTTGTAATCTAAGCCAGCAAGAGCCGCTTTATAACCATAGCCTATTAATGCATCTTCTACAAATTTAACAAGTAAATCCCCCACAACTAATCTTGAAGACTTGCCCTGCTGAATCAAAGGTGTTTTAATTTCAGCATACCAATAAATTTCAGGCTCTTGAAATTGATCATCTTTGGCAAAATAAATTAATCCTGTTTGGTTATCTATAAGTTTTTGAACATTAGGTAGTAATTCTTTATTTGTTTTTTCTCCGATTACATTCAATTCTTTTGGAATAAATGGGTTAGGAGTTGGTATAAAAATATTTTTATTCGTACTTATCGTTTGCCAACTTTTTAAAAGTTCTGGATTAATCGGTTTAATAGCATATTCAACTCCCATCCATTTTTCTTTTTTCTCAGCTTCTATATTTAAAGCGTTAAAAGGAGCCTGTATATAAAACCGAGCATGTTCCGGGGTTAAGTAATTAACCAAGTTGTTGATATCATTTAATGAAAATTGACTAGTTATAGAAGATTGTTCTGGAAAAGAACTTAAAGGCTCTTCTTGAAGTATCATCGCATCTCGCATAGCTTTACTAAACACATCTTTTCGTTTTTGGTATTGATACTTCAATTTTTCCATTGTTTGCATTTCTTTAAAAAGATACTCAGGATAGTTATTTTCCTTAAACAATGAAATTGTTTGAAAAATGTTTTGGATGACCTGATTGATGCTTTGTAAACCTTTGTCCGTTAGGTCTATTGATAAATACATCATTCGATCAAAATTGCTTTCCGGTATTACACCACATTGCAATCCTTCAGCCAATCCTTGATCTTTTAAGTAATGTAGCAAACTTCCTTCACCCTCATGACCTAAAACATAACATAAAACATGAGATGGTTTGGTTAAATTTTTGGCGCCTATATTATGTGGCAAATTCCAAATAATCGATAATGTTCTAATATTTTTTAATGGCTGAACATAAATAAATTTACCTTCTGTTTCTTTTGCGTCTATTGGTATTTGAACTGGAAGGGACGTTAGATTTTTATTTTTTATAGCACCGAAGTCATTAACAGTTAGTTTAATTAACTCATCTAATGGTTTATTAGATAAAACGATAACTTTCATTACGTTAGCACTGTAATGTTCTTCATACCATTTTTGAACGGTTTCTCTAGAAATATTTTTTAATGTAATGCTATTCCCTATGCTAAAGCGGTTATTGGGATGGATAGGCTCACCAATTTCTTTCAATACTTGAAAAAGGCGAAAATCATCATTTTCGTAATTTTTAGCAAATTCTTGATCAATTGCGTTTAATTCTCTCGAAACTCCCGATTGATTAAATAAGGGATTTTTAAAAAAACTGGAAAAACGATTTAAGGCACTAGCAAAGGCTTCATTATTTACAGAAAACATATAAGCTGTGTAGTCATTGGCAGTAAATGCATTTGTTAGCCCCCCATTCTCAGAAATGAAACGCATATATTCTGCTTCGTCAGGATAGTCTTTTGTACCTAAAAAAAGTAAATGTTCCGTAAAGTGAGCCATTCCAGGATATCTTTCCGGATCATTCCAGCTTCCAGCTTTTACGGTTAAAACAGCTGAGGATTGATCTGTTTTTGGATCTGAAATTATGAGTGCTTCTAGTCCATTATCTAGTTTAATTTTTATTCTTTTTTGCTGTTCAAATGTTTGATTCAATAATGGAAGAGTAGCTTTGTCTTCTATTACAGTATACCCCTTTTCATTTCCTAAGACTTCGACGTTGGTAAAAAAGATAAAGGATAATAATAGATGCCCTAAAATTTTCAAAGGTAGTATTTTCATAAAATCCATCAACTTAAAAGTTACTAAACGAATCATTTTAAATATTTTAAAATTTAAGACGTATAAAAAAGTTTTAGAAAAAGAATTTCTAATAAATATCCAACTATAGCCCCCATAAAAATAAAAATGGCTAGTAAAATTGAAAAAATTATCCATTCCCATTTCTTCTTAAAAAATAAAACTTGTCTCCACCATTCACTTTCCAATTTACCAAGAAGCCTATCCTTTAGCAAATTCCAAACACTAGAATCTACATCCTTCTTAACTTCTGGTAGAGTTGTCTTAACCTCCTCCATCAAAGTTTGCTTTACCTTATTTGAAAATTGCCCTGTAAACAAAGTTGAACCCATAGGAATTTTATTTTTTAAACCACTTATTAGCTTTTCAATATAGTCATTTAGATAAGTAAAAAAGTCTTGATGAGAAGAGATATAATCGACTAAATTAGCTATTTCTTTTTTTGCTTTGGATTCAAATAAATCACGCGCTTTGCCTTTAATAAATCTCTTTACCTTTGCTAAAATCCACGCATAGAAAAAAATAAGAACTAGCCAAAGAAATAATCCGATAATTGCACCTATTAGTGCTCCAATAATATTCATAATTTAGAGTAATTGTATGTTATATAAAGATACTGTTGAAAATCATATTGCTAGAAATGAAAAAAAAATACGAGAAATAGAAATTGAAAATGAACAATTGCAAAGATTAGAAGGAGAATTGTTTAGCGATTTAAATGTAACACCTAAGCAAATTCATACTTTTTTAGCCGATCAAGAGCAATTTTCCTTAAAAAATTTGTTGCATATTGAAGAACAAAGGGAAGATTTAGAAAAAAAAATAAATCGTTCCATAGCAAATGTATCAAATGTCTTAGAAACAAAAAAATCTATTGATCAAAGAAAAGAAATAGGAAAGCACGGACAACATTGGTTATTTGTAAAATAGTTTGAAAATGGAGCAAACTTCGAGTTATTTATTATAACTGCCTTGGCACTCGTCTATTGCCTTTTGTTAAGCGTGTCCATTTCAATCCGTTAGCATTAAATTGACACGGTAAAAAAATAGAGGAGTGCGAAAGTTTAAGCTATAATTTTTTTTTAAGTCTTAATCGTTCATACAGTTATAAACTAGTATGATTTAGCAATGATGACATCTAAAGTTGCCTTTTCACCAGTAAAAATACATTTTCCTTCTGTATTTCTTTGCACGGTTGGTATGCAACGAATGGTTACTTTAGCTTCATCCAATAGTTGCTCTGTTTCTGGCTTGCCGCACCATTTTGCTAAAACAAAACCTGAATTCTTCTCAAAGAAAGATTTTAATTGCTCAAGATTTTCAATGTTTTCATGAATATTATCATCACGAAATTTTTTAGCCTGAGAATAATAGTTATTTTGTATTTCTTCAAGCGCTTGCAAAATATGATGACCTAATTCATCGATAGAAACTTTATTTTTTTCCTTAGAAGACTGGTCCCTTCTAGCTACCATTACACTGCGATTTTCAATATCGCGAGGACCAATTTCAATCCTTATGGGCACACCTTTTTTAATCCATTCCCAATTCTTTTCTCCCCCTCTTCTATCCCTTTTGTCGATATGTACTTCTAGAGAATTTCCATAAAATTGTTGTTGTCTTAATAGGTTTGCCACTTCTTCTGAAAATTTAAAAACCGCTTCTTCTAATTCAGGCTTTGGAACAATCGGAACAATTACTATGTGTTTCGATGCTATACGCGGAGGGACACGTAAGCCATCATCGTCTCCATGGCACATAATCATAGCCCCAATCATTCTGGTCGTTACACCCCAAGAAGTTGTATATCCATATTCCAATTGCCCATCTTTATTCGAAAAACGTATATTAGAAGCTTTAGCAAAATTTTGCCCTAAATAGTGAGAGGTACCAGCTTGTAAGGCTTTACAATCTTGCATCATAGCTTCAACCGTGTAGGTATTTACAGCTCCCGGAAATCTTTCACCAGGTGATTTTTCCCCAGTAATAATTGGTATTGCTAATACATCTTCTAAAAAAGAGCGGTAAACTTCTAACATTTTTAACGTTTCTTCTTGTGCTTCTTTTTCTGAGGCGTGGACAGTGTGTCCTTCTTGCCATAAAAATTCGGTCGTCCGTAAAAAAATCCTTGGTCGCATTTCCCAGCGTACCACATTAGCCCATTGATTAATTAAGAGAGGAAGATCTCTATATGATTCAACCCAGCGAGAAAACGATTCTCCTATAATTGTTTCAGAGGTAGGCCTTACAATTAAAGGTTCCTCTAACTCACCACATGGGATTAATTTTCCATTTTTTTCTTCAAGGCGGTGATGAGTAATTACTGCGCATTCTTTTGCAAAACCTTCTACGTGCGCCGCTTCTTTTTCTAAATAACTTACAGGAATAAAGAGGGGAAAATAAGCGTTTTGATGCCCTGTATCTTTAATTTTTTTGTCTAATTGTCGTTGAATATTTTCCCAAATTGCATACCCCCAAGGTTTGATTACCATACATCCCCTAACTGGAGAATTTTCAGCCATATCGGATGCTTTTATGACTTGTTGAAACCATTCTGGAAAGTCTTGTTCTCTTGTAGGAGAAATAGCTGTGCGCTCGCTCATTGTACCGCCCGTTATAAATTAAGATAAGATTTTAGCTACTTTCTCTTTTTTTTTAAATTGCAAGATTTTCATAGTCTAAATCGGAATAAAATTATCATTTACATCTTTGAGTATTAGTACTATAGTAAATATATGGAGTAAATTCATTTTTACTCTAAATTCATTAGCAAAGAGGTGCGTGTATGAAATATGCTAAGTTGCTGGGAAGCACATTAGCCGCTTCTCTCGCGTTGAGCTTTGCTAGTCTACAAGCTTTAGAAGTGATGGAAGGTACGCATACCAAGGATGTAAAAAATACTGGGATGCATACAAAAGATACATTTGTAAAGTCAGATGTTATCAAAATCATTAAAGATAATCCTGATTTAAGCACGTTAGGAACACTAATTCAAACGGCTAATCTGCAAACTATTTTAGCAGGTACTGGCCCTTTTACAATTTTTGCTCCTACCAACGAAGCTTTTGAAAAGCTTGGTAAAGACAAACTCAATGACTTGATGAAACCTGAAAACAAAGATAAATTAATCCAAATATTAACTTATCATATTGTTCCAGGGAATGTCATGGCTAAAGATGTAAAAACCGAAGAAGTTAAAACAATTAATGGAAAGGTTTTAGACATTAAAGTTGATGGTACAACAGTTACTGTCGACGGAGCCAAAGTTGTCAAAACAGATCATGTCGGAACAAATGGCGTGGTTCATGTGATTGACAAAGTTTTGATCCCTTAATGAATTTTAAGGAACTTTTGGGCGCTTTAAGGATAAGCGCCCAAATAAAAACTTTTTTATGGTTATATAAATGATAAAAAAACTTTTTAAGTTACTTCAACAACTTCCCGATGAACTAACTAAAAGACCAATTTTGGCTTCCATCCTATCATTTGCCTTCACTTTAATTTTGGAAAATTGGATTTTAAGACGTTTTAAATTTTTACATTTTCTTTCCAAAAAGAATATTGCAACCATTTATACCTTTTATACTTTTGCAAAAAAATGGGTTAAACTTTTAAAGAAAACTTAAAACTCAAATGGGTTGTGGTTTTTTGTAAGCGTTGATACTCTATTCCATCAATTTTAAACTTTTTTTGGTTCATTGCAAAAACAGGTAAGATCATTTGTAATGAATTGCATATATATAAAGAAGTATCTACGGAAAGATTTTCTACAGTTGTTTCAACATATTTAATGGTATATCCCAATAAATATCCTGTTTCCTGAATCCTCTCTAAGATTGTCCCCTTTAAATTTTGTAGATGTGACGCAGGTATGAATATGGTTTTTTGCTTAGTCCAGAAAATATTACTAAATGATGTTTCTAAAATAAAGCCAGATCCATTTGTAACAATAGCATCGTCAAATCCTTGTTGAAGGCTAAATTTCTTTACCAAAATACGATCTAAATAAGCTAATGTTTTATAGCAAAGTAAAGGGCTTTGCATTGGAAATGGATAGAGGGTGACTTTTTGCATTTTTTTTACTATTTCAAAAGGGCTAATCTCTATCAAACATGTTTCATCGGTAATAATTACTTTTATTTTCCAACTATTTTGTGTAGCACTGTTCAAACTAATTAATTGAAGGAATGTAGTTTCGATGAGTGGAGGATAAGTGATATTGAGAAAAGCACACGTTTTTTTAAGTCGTAAAATATGCAAATCATAATTTAGAATATATCCAGATTCTAAACACATCGTTGTAAAAGCGCCTTGTCCATAGATAAAGCCTTTATCAGTAACAGGAATAAACGCTTCTGATTTTGGAATAAATCTACCGTTTAAATACACAATGGAAGGTTTATGCATGGGGGTTAAAACCTATAGCATTAAAAATCGATAATCCCTTATCGAGGGTTTCTTCATACTCGTTCTCTGGTTCTGAATCAATAACAATGGCTCCCCCAAGTTGAACGCGCAATTCTTCTTCTTTAAAAATTAAAGTGCGAATCGCAACATTAAAATTAAAATCCCCATTTTGTGAAAAATAACCGATAGAGCCGGTATATACATGACGATTTCTTTTTTCAAATCTTTGAATGTATTCCATCGCTCGAATTTTTGGACAACCAGTTATTGAACCTGCAGGATAACAAGCCTTGATAATCTCTAAAGAATGAATTTTGGGAATGGCAACTGCTTGTATAATAGAAAACAAATGATAGATAGAATGATAGTTTTCACATCGAACAAGTTCTTTTACCTTCACGCTTCCAACTTGGCTTACGCGACTTAGGTCGTTGCGCATTAAATCCACTATCATCATAAGTTCAGACAAATTTTTTTCTGAATTTAATAGCTTTTTTTTGCCATCAAGAACAGTTGCTGCAATTGTCCCTTTTATCGGTCTTGTCTCTAATTGTCCTTTTTTTAAAGAAAGAAATTTTTCGGGGGAAATTGAAACAATTGTTTCTTGCTCCAAATTTAGTATGGCACTATAGGGATTTGGACTTTTTTGCAATAAGGCAAAATATATTGATACAGGATCAAAAGAGCCACTGAAAATAAATTCTTGCGATAAATTTAATTGATATACTTCCCCATCTAAAATGAGTTCTTTGATTGCTTCTATTGCCTTTTTATAATCGTCAGACCCTTTTCTTTTTATGTTTTTAATTTTGCTAGGCGTTAATGGTTTAAAGTAAGATCTATTCCAAAAATCTTGATTCACAATGACTTGTAAAATTTTTTGTTCATTCTCTAATAAGATATTATTTATAACAAACACTGCTATTGTATTTGTCGAATGACAAAATCGAATCGTAATTTTAAATTTTTGAAAGTAGGCTAAATAATTCGAGTTATCATCAGAAGGAGTAAATATTTCTTCTGTAGCATAACCTAGTTCATAGCTTAAATAACCCACCCATAAGGGTAAATCACAAGCATTGCTTTGATCTAATTGGAGTTGTTCTTTTAATTCTCCCCAAGGATTTTCAGATGAAGCTAATATTTCAATTTTTTCAAACGGAAATAAAAATAGATAAGATGCTTCAGACGTATCGTAATTGCCCCCAGAATACAAAAGAATACTTCCGACTTCATTTATCAAATGAGAAGCACCTTGTAAA
Organism: Candidatus Rubidus massiliensis; assembly: GCA_000756735.1. Taxonomy (GTDB): domain Bacteria; phylum Chlamydiota; class Chlamydiia; order Chlamydiales; family Parachlamydiaceae; genus Rubidus; species Rubidus massiliensis. Next base: position 72,258 of record CCSC01000001.1, read on the forward strand.
AAACAAGTGGAATTATTGATGGTAAAACTAGTCTCTTTCATACTATACATCTAAAAAACACACTAAATTAAAAAACCTGGCGATAAACCAGGTAAAAGATTTAAGACATAAAGCAAATGTGTAAAGATCGCCCTATTTAAAATTATGAAAGTTCTTGTGGAATATTCATATTATGATAAACCGCATCGACATCATCTAATTGTTCTAACCACTCAATTAATCCAAGATTTGCCTTAGCTGTTTCAACATCACAATCTACATAAACTTTCGGAATCATGTCTAAATTATCTTCTGTAGAAATGTAACCTAATTTTTGTAAACTTTCCTTTACTTGATATAACTCTACAGGATCACAAATAACAATATAGGTCTCTTCTTCTACTTCAAAATCTTCAGCTCCAGATTCGGTAGCAGCTAAAAAAAGTTCTTCTTCGGGTACATTTTTTGGATACTGGATAATCCCTTTTCGCTCAAAATTAAATGCTACAGCTCCTGGGTTAGCAATATTTCCTCCCCTTTTATTGGTAGCGATTCGCATATCAGATGAAATTCTATTTTTGTTATCTGTCATGATATCAACAATTAAACCAACTCCCCCATGTCCATACAACTCGTAAGTCATTTCCATAAAAGCTGCTTGGTCTACATTAGCCCCTTTTTTGATATTGCGATCGATAATGTCATTGGGAACATTAGAGTTTTTGGCTTTTTCTAATGCTAAACGAAGCCTTGGGTTTGTCTTAGGGTCAGGCCCCCCAAGTTTTGTAGCCGTAATAATCTCTTTGGCAATTCTAGAAAAGACTTTCCCTTTTTTAGCATCTGCTCTTTCTTTTTTATGTTTAATATTTGCCCATTTACTATGTCCAGCCATAACCTTTCCTTAATTTAACATCGTGAAAAAAACAAAGTTTGTTCTTCTTTTATAAGCTTTTTTACCAATTTGAAATGTTCGAATTCCGCTTCTTTTTCTTTAAATTCGGCCGTATGAATTTTACTCATCCCCTTTTTATCAACATAAGATGGATACATTTTATGTAAACATTCATGATAAATAACATAAGAGAGGAAATAATCGGGGACTTGAGGACTATCGAGTAATCGATTAATTTTAATGAGTTTTAAGGTGTCATAATAAAGTCCAAAAGTTACCTTATTTTTACTTTTAACCACAGGTTTTCCAAACCAAGTGATTAATAGATTTAACTCTCCATTAAAATATTTTTGATTCACTTGATCATAAAGTTCTTTTAAATTGTAATAAGTCCCTTGAGTAATTAACTTAGTTTGATCGATTTGATAAGAATAGTCCATTTGTTTGACGCTATCATCAATAAAGGCTTTAATACTTGGTGCAATTTTTTTATGTTGTTTTCTTAAATAACAAACTAATGCTTCCATAACATTATCGGGAGCATTTAAAAAAATGCGATGCAAAGAAACCTTTGTACAATCAGGTTCCCATCTCACACTTAGCATCGTGGAGCGATTATCGTTGATTTTCAAATGAAGTTTAACACCTAATTGACTCTCAATTTTTCTTTGGAAACTAGCAAAAGGACGTACAATTTCTTTTAATGATCGACCTGTTTGCTCATTATTAGAAAACATTAAATCAATTCCTTTTCCATAAAAGATCTAGCTTGATGGACACCGTCGCGACCTTTCAACCATTTAGTTTGTTCTCCAAACTGAGTAAAGCCCATTCTCTTATATAACCTGATAGCCGGGTTTTCAGCATAAACTTGTAGATGAAGTAATTCTATCTTAAAGGTATCGCGCGCTAAGTGCATAATGTTATTAATTAAAAAAGTACCAATTTTTTTATTCCTTTGATCTGGCGCTACGATAATGCCAAATTCACATTGATGAGCCAGCTTTTTGTAAGGTTGCAAATAAAGAGTGGATAAACCAACAGGAATTCCATCTTTTACAGCAGTTAGGCTACATTTATATCGGTAAAAGCCAATCCATCGATTTACTGCATCATCTATTTCCGCTTCATCATCCATAGGAAACCAACGAGAAACCGTGGGATCCATTAACCATTGTTTTAAGTATTTAGCATCTCCAACCTCAGTATATCTGATATCTATACCCTCGGGTAAATCTAACTTCTCTTCTTCCATTATTTATCCAAACTCCTTTAAATAAGCGTAAACAAAATCGTCTAATTCCCCATCCATAACAGCTTGTATGTTACCAACTTCATATTTTGTTCTAGTATCTTTTACTAATGTATAGGGTTGAAAAACATAGTTTCTAATTTGACTTCCCCAAGCAATTTCTTTTTTGTCGCCACTTAGCGCTTTGATAGCATTTTCTCTTTCTAAAACTTCTAATTCATAAAGTTTAGATCGAAGCATTTTAAAGCATGCTTCCTTATTCTGAAGTTGACTTCTTTGATTTTGACAAGAGACTACTAGGTTAGTCGGAATATGGGTTAAGCGAACTGCTGAATCTGTTTTATTAACATGTTGTCCCCCGGCCCCAGAGGCTCGATAAGTATCAATCCTTACATCTTCTGGACGAATTTCAATTTGAATATCATCTGTAATTTCAGGGGTAACATCAACAGATGCAAAACTTGTGTGCCTTTTTGCATTAGAATCAAAAGGTGATATTCTTACTAAACGATGAACCCCTTTTTCCGCTTTTGCATATCCATAGGCAAAATCGCCACCGAATTTTAAGGTTATGCTTTTAATACCAGCTACATCGCCATCGACAGTATCAACTATTTCCACTTTCCAACCGCGTCTGCTAGCCCATCTTTGGTACATTCTTGAAAGCATTAAGACCCAGTCACAAGCTTCCGTCCCTCCAGCTCCAGCATTTATACTAAGATAGCAATTTTTGCTGTCTAGCTCGCCAGCCAGCATACGGCGAATTTCTAATTCCCCGACTATTTTTTCAATAGCATCTAACTCTAGCAATAATTCTTGAAAAAAAGCTTCATCATTGGATTCGATAACTTCTGGTAAAAGTTCTTTTAAAGCACAAAAACGATTTTTTATGTTTTTTGTCGGATTAGTCCAAGCTTTTAATTGATTAACTTCTTGAATCACTTTTTGAGCTTTTTCATTATCATCCCAAAAATGAGTATCTTCCATTAATAATTCTAATTCTTTAACTTTAGCTTCTTTAGTAGCTAAGTCAAAGATACCTCCACATATGAAGGATTCGATCATCTAAATTTTTCAGTCGATTCTGTAATTCAATTTGCATAAAAGAGCCTTTTACTTAGAAAAAAAAAGGGAATAAAAGTACTATAATTTAAGTTTTAATTTATGGGGACAAAGAAATATTAATAACTTTTCTCCATTTATCACCAATGGCATAAAACTTTAATAATTATACTGTAAAACACTTAAAAGTCAAAATAGTACATTCTTCATTTCTATCAAAAAATGCATACTCCCCTTGATACAACTCATACTTATCTCTATAACGAAAATTCTTTCTGGAATAAAAAGTCTTCGGTTTTAAAGATGACTTATCAATATACAAGTCTTTTTTTAGGATCATTGCAAAGTTGTTCTATTGTGTTTTTTATAAAAGAGTTACAAAATTACAAGGGCTCTGAGTCTCTCGTAACCGTTCTTTTTTGGGCGACGATTGCCGCTTCCATAACTTTCTATAGCTTTAGAATAGACTGGACCAAATATTTTGATAAAAATATAGCAAAACTTATTTGTAAGGATTTTATTGAAAAAGATCTGGAAACACTTTCTAACAATTACTCCAAAAAAATTCATTCTTTAGTAATAAACGGGTTTTTTACTGAACAAACCAAAAATCTCATTCTAACTTTTTTTGAAGAAACTTTTTTTCTTTCCACTCAACGACAAACCGATTTGGTAATTATGAAAAAAAAAATTTACAATGAACAATGGGAATTGTTTAAAAATCAGATTCTTTCTAAAGAATTACCTTATAGGAAAGTTAGTAATTCACCTTAATTAACTCTATTGCATCATTTTCATTGAACGAATATTTCCATTCCCATTTAGGAGAATTAATTTTGATTTTATCTATAGAAATTAACCCATCTTTTAAAGTAGCGCAGTATCTATACCCATCGGGTACGATTATTTCAAAATTACCAATAAACTCTATATTTTCCGCTTCAAACTCACTAAATCCTTCTAAAATAACCTTAAAACTCTCAAGCCTTTCAATGTTTCCTTTCCAAATAGGTTCGGAAGCTTCCCAGTTTACACCTTTATTTTTTATTTTAACGTTTTTCAAAAGGCAACGCCCTGTACGATTAGATAGCTTTGCAGTTTGTTTAGAAGCCAAAATCACTAAACTCCCATCAAGTGTCAAATTCTCAATCTCAATTTCGGCAATTTCTAAATGTAATTCAGACTTTTCTTGAATGCTCCCTCCTCGTATTTTTTGTCCTACAATGGCGTTTAATGGACCTAAAGAAGGGATCAAATTAACTAGTAAAGAAGGCCCTTCTTCTAAAAATTTCTCCACAGTCATTTCTTTGGGCATTTTTATTTTAGAATATTTAGACAGCACTTCTTCATAATTTTTTAAGATATCAAAAAAAGCACCTTTTGGGGTTTCATGAAAATGATTATTTTCAACTTGCAGTTTTTTAGTTACCGAAATTGTTTTATTGCGATCGTTAAAAGTCAGGTACGTATTCAAATCAAATTGTGTTATTTGCTTGTGTTCCGAAAAAACATTAATCACGCAATCGGCGATGTTTTGCATTAAGGACTCTAACCGTCCAGCTTCAATACATAAATTATCGCCATCTTTATTGAGACAATTAATTTTTGTTTTCATATTGATTAACATTCCAGGTAAGGGACAGCTAGTTATTGCATCTTGAATCTTTTCAATATCAGCAAAAAGAATATTTGTATTAGCAGGATAAATTGAATAATTGCTTGTTCCATCTAACGATTTATCTTCAATACCCAACTTCATAAATTCAGTATATTCAATATTGGATACACTATAACAAACACCACATTCAGTTTCTTTTTGTACCAGAACATTCATCCCTTCTGCTGTATTTACAAGTCTTGGGCAGGAAGCAAAACCAAAATGTTTGTTATGAAAAATTCCAATCCCTAAAAAAGCATATAGAGCATAGTCAGTATTCGCAAGTGGGTTGTTGATTTGACGAAATAATGCTTTTTTGATGCCTCTTGATAAAAGTTGATCAAATACTTTTTTTTGTTTGGCTAACTTCCAAATTACGCCATGTCCCCCCGGCTTTAAGATTAGCTCTAAAGGGGAACTTACAGCCCATTGCCCATCTACCGTAATCATCGGTATTAAGGGCTGGGTAAAAATAAGGAAAGAATCTTTTGGCCTTCCAAACCAATTATTTTTTTCTATAATTTTTTTTACAAAATAATCATTATCTTTTTCTAAAGATGTCATTAAAGCTATTGGAGTAATTATCTGCTTGCCAAAGAGCTTATAGACCAAATACTCTCTAGCCTCTAAATCTTTAATTAATCCTTCTAAAAGTGTTTTTCCTTGAAATTGTAACATAGCGGCCGGCAGTGGTTTGCCATTTTCTTCATCTATTAAGTTTAAGCGATCTCCAGCACCCCCAATAGGATAGAATTCGGCTATAGATTCAGCATTTTGTAAACTTAATTTTATGTAAGAATCAACTTCTTTAGTTTGGGAACGTATGTCAAACCAAGGTGGATGAATAAATTTTGTTTTATAAAGAGAAACTGAGTCATCTTTTTCAGCAATCATTTGAAGGATTTGACAATGATATCCTACAATACCACCTAAAAAACTATAATTTTCTTCTAAAGTTTTTAAACTATCTTGCAACCTGTCCCATCGATCTTGCTTATCTTCAATTTGATCCCAATTTTGAAAAATTATATCTCCTTGATCGATAGCAAGCAATGACAAGAAACAGTAAAATTGTTGTGGATCTTTGTTTTTAGCAAAAAGAATAAGTGATGGATGACCGGAAAAAAAATCAGAAACATTTGGAAGTTTCATTAAAAAAGCAATCTTTTCCTCTTCATTATTTAATTCTTCTAAAGTTTTAGCAATATTTTGATAGAAGGGAATTTTTAAAAGACTTGACATGGCACAAAGCTTCCTAATGCTATTAATTAGCGCTAAATTCTAGCTGTTTACATTAATTCAGACATACTAAAAATTGGATAGACGCTCAAATTTGCTTCTACCTAACTCAAAATTTAAGTTAAATCAAAAAAAAAAGAGAAAAAAGGAAATTCTTAAGTATTTCTTTCAAATCTTTTACATTAAGTCAGATGTAAGAATACACGGTACTATTTTTTTTTTAAGATAGGAAATCCTTTGACTAGAAAAACAATCCAAGTTAAAAACACTCCCTTATGAGGAAAAAGATTTTTGACGTTTGTTTGATAATAAATTTATAGATTATTGCTTATTAATCAGCCTAAATTATTTCGAGAAGTGATGAGTTATCTTAAGCCAAGAAGTTAAAGATTTAAATTATTAAAACTTTTTAGCTAAACGGTTTAAATTTAATTTAAACTCTGATAAAAAAACTCAATTTAAAATCTTCAGTATGGCGAGAAAGTGATACTACTATAATTATCTTCCAAATTTCTTAATAAACGTTTATAAAATTGGAAAATCATATTTGAAATCTATATTTAAGGTTAAAACCATTAAGGAGAAGAAAATGAATAAAGAAAAAAAGCCTTCTGCTTTTATGAAGCCAGTGCAAGTTAGTGAGGCTTTAGCTAAAATTGTAGGCCCAGGTCCTATGCCTCGTACAGAAGTAACAAAAAAATTGTGGGAATACATAAAAAAACACAAGTTGCAAGATGGTGAGAATAAAAGAAATATTAATCCCGATAAAACTCTTGCAGAAGTTCTTGGCTCTTCCGATTCAATCGATATGTTTAAAATGACAAGTAAATTATCTAAGCATATTAAAGAACCAGAACTTGCTTCTAAACGCCAATAGTTATCTTCTTTGCCCAATTGAAAAAATCAATTGGGCTTCTAAAAAAGTATCTTTTTTGATTTATGTAAACCTGGTAAAATAGTTTTTTTTACAAAAGTCACTATGAAAAATTTTCAAAAGCTTGGAAGCTTGCTTTGGGATGCTTGGTGCGTCCTCTCAGTTGTTGGTATTTGGCCCCGCTTTATTGAACCGAAATTATTACAATTAAATAATAACACCATATCGATATCGAATTTACCGCAATCTTTTGAAAATTTTAAAATTATTCATTTGACGGATTTACACTTAAATCCAAAAACATCAGATAATTTTCTTAAAAAAATATTAAACAAAGTCAACATTCTAAATCCTGACTTAATCGTTTTCACAGGAGACTTTATATGCTTTGGACAAAATTTTGATGTAGAGAGATTAAATAAATTTTTATCAAAATTGCAAGCACCCTACGGAAAGTATGCCATATATGGAAACCACGATTATTCTCATTTTGTTTCGGTGAATGAAAATGGTGATTACGATGTCATTACAAAAAAAAGCTCAAGCTTAACCAAAGGTTTCGCGCGCCTTTTTTCTTCTATAAAAGTTACCGGTAAAATGACTACTGCAGCCAAAAATGTTTCACCCCATCAAGCTTTACAAGATGTTTTAAAAAAATCTGGTTTTAAAGTTTTAAATAATGAAACTATTCAGATTAAAAAACATGATGACTTTTTCAATTTAACAGGGCTTGGGGAATACATGACAGGACAATGTAATCCAAAATTGGGATTTCAAAGTTATAAGGCCAAGTATCCAGGAATTGTTATGTCTCACAATCCTGACAGCATCTCTTTGCTAAATAATTTTCCTGGAAATATTATTTTGTCAGGTCACACCCATGGCGCTCAAGTAAACCTGCCGATAATGTGGAAAAAATTTATGTTAGCAGAGAATCCTCAATTAAAAAGAGGTTTGTATAAACGGGGAAATAAAAGTATTTTTATAAATCGCGGCCTTGGCGCAGTTATCCCTTTTCGTTGGTTTAGTTTGCCTGAAATAGTCTTGCATACACTTACACGAGGTTCTAATGAATAATTCTTATAGTACCGCTGTTATTCTTTTGGCAGGTGGAATTGGAAAAAGGATGAAAACAGTCACTCCTAAACAGTTTCTCCTCATTGAAGGTAAACCAATTGCTCGTTACAGTTTTGATATCTTTATGAAATTACCTTACGTAAAAGAAATTGTTGTCGTTTGTGCCCCTAAATATAGACATTTTTTTCCAAACTCCCATTCTTCTATAAAAGTAAACTTCACAGATCCTGGTGAGAGAAGACAAGATTCTGTCAAAAACGGATTAGAAGCCATGGAAACAAAAACAGATATCATTTGCATTCACGATTCAGCTCGTCCTTTTATTGATAGCGAAATGATTACAAGAGTTCATGAAAGCGCATATGAATTAGGCGCTGCCACGACAGGCATGCCCTTAAAATTTACCGTTAAAGAACATGATGGGCAAGGTATTGTCTTTAAAACACATAATAGAGACCTTTTTTGGGAAGTCCAAACTCCTCAAGCCATAAAACGGGACTTATTTCAGGATGGATTTAAATTCGTTCAAGAAAATCAAATAGAAGTCACAGACGACGTTTCGATTGTTGAATACATTAAAGCACCTGTAAAACTCGTTGAGGGAAGTTATCAGAACTTTAAAATTACAACACCTGAAGATTTACTTCTTGCCAAACATTTAATTAAACTTGCAATCAAACAGACAGCTTCATGATTTATTGCTATAAATTAACCATCAGCTATGATGGTTCAAATTACAATGGGTGGCAAATACAACCCAATGGAAAATCCATACAAGAAGAAATTGAAAAAGCTTTACTTATTTTGCTAAAAGAAGAGATCCGAATTATTGGATCAGGTAGAACCGATGCTGGCGTGCACGCCTTAGGGCAAGTGGCTAACTTTACAACCTCTCAATCAATAGATATTTTAAAATTTACCTACTCTTTAAATAGTTTGTTACCTTGTGATATACGGATTAAAAATATTACCCAAGTAGCATCTACTTTTCATGCTCAATATTCAGCTATTAGTAAAACCTATCAATATCATGTTTACACAGGAAAGGTTCTAAATCCATTTAAAAGGCTTTATGTATGGCATCTACATCGATTGCTAGATCTGAATTTGCTTTGTGACGCTACAAAGGAGTTTTTAGGTGAACATGATTTTGCATCTTTTGCAAATGTTGGCAGTTCTGCCAAAGACTCTATCCGCAATTTAATGAAATTTGATGTAGATCTTTCCAATGATGAAATCATTTTTACTCTTAAGGCAAATGGTTTTCTTTACAAAATGGTGAGAAACTTAGTAGGTTTTGTAATAGAGATAGCGTCTCACAAACGCCCTATTACTGATATAAAAAAAGTTTTACTAGCAAAAGATAGAAGGCAAGCAGGAAGCGCAGCTCCTCCTCAAGGCTTATTTTTAGTTGAAGTCGATTACCCAAAGGAACTATCGTTAATATCTTCAAATGTATTAAAATGAAAAACTCCGTTTTTCTTAAACTCACTGATCTCAGGATATTTTGTTGTGCAAATTAATACTGGTTGAGCTGGTGTCTTCAAAAGAGCTGTAATACCTCTTGGCGTATCTTCAAAACCGACTATTCTTTCATTTTCACTATGCAATTTTTTGATCGCATGTAGGTAAGATTCAGGATGGGGTTTTGGCTCAGTGTAATCTTCTCTTGTAAACCAATGAGGGATGGTTTGTAACACTTTGTGCTTAACTTTTAAAACGTCCACTAACTCTTTGGGAGAATTAGTTACAACACATCGTTTAATCTTTGCTTTTTCTAAATGCAAAAGCAACTGTTCAACACCTGGCATTAAAGAGATTGGGCCATTTTTCATTAAATCAATTACTATTTCTTTTTTTTTTGCATAAAGAACAGACCAATTCGGTTCTTTTTCAAATAACTGAGGATAATTTTTTTTTAATTTGTTTTTTAAAGCATCAGCAGAATAATGAGCTAATGTACAATATTCCTCAAAATTCCATTCCATTTTTAGCCCATAACTTGCACACATTTTTTGATATGCTAAATAATGAACTTCTTCTGTATTGACAAGTAATCCGTCAAAGTCAAATAAAAATAGATGGAAAGAGTTGATCCAATTCATAAATAAAAAGATAATTATGTTTCTTTAAGCATTAATTGTATTAAATCAATCACTTTAATTATAGGGCGAAATTGAAAAATACGTTAGCTACAGTTTTTTGCTTTTTGCTATTTGGTTGCCAAAACACGTCAAGTTTCTTACAACCTAAAAATAATCATGTGAAGGGAGAATATATTTATCGTTTAGCAAATGAAAAACAATTCGATGTTGAACCACAAGTTTTTTTAGCTAAACCCCAATATCCTTGGGAAAAACAATCCTTTACTCGCCTTCCTTTAATAACAAAAGAGTACTTTCGTTGCAAAGGAAGTTCAATTAATCCAATTCAAGTGGTTCAAAAAAAAGATCAAACGTTTCGATATTTAGATTGTTCAGGGGAAAGGCATAGTTTGCCTCTTCGTGAAAGCCAAGAATTTATCTACCCAGTACTGATAAACTTGTTAAATTTTATTCAGAAAAAAACAGGACAAAAGGTTGTGATTACATCTGGCCATAGATGTCCTGAACACAATATATATGTGGACCCAATCAATGTAAATCACGCTTCTAAGCATATGATAGGAGCAGAGGTTTCATTTTATGTCCAAGGGTATGAAAATACCCCTTTAAGCATAATTGAAATTATTCAGCAATATTACCTTGAAAATAGGATATACAAAGGATTAAAAAGCTTTGAAGAGTTTGCACGCTACGAAAAAGATGATCTAGCTATTTCTACGCAACCTTGGTTAAATAAAGAAATTTTTATTAAACTTTTTAACAAAAATGAAGGGCGCAATTTTGATAATCGCCATCCTTACCCCTACTTTAGCATTCAAGTGAGGTATGATTGGGATAAAAAAGAACGAGTGATTTACAATCACGAGGACGCGGGACGGTATTTAAGAAACTGATGTTTAAATTATTACTTATTTTTACTTTTGCTATTCTTTTACTGGCTTTAAATTATAAAGGAACTTTAAAAAATTATTTTGCTGCTTGGTATTTGCAAGTTCCCTTTCCAAAATACGCAACTCAAGTCTTAGAAAACATTCCTATCAAAATGTCTGATCACATTTTATTAAGCTGTGATATTTATAAACCTAGAGCAAATGGACCTTTTCCAACTATTTTAGCTCGAACACCTTACGGCAAACAAAATAAAGAACATTACTATTCAACTATTGGAAATTTATTTGCGGGCCAAGGATTTGCTTTTGTTATTCAAAATGTTCGAGGCAAAGACCCCTCTTTAGGGGAATTTTATCCTCATAAAAATGATGCTCAAGATGGAGCTGATACAATTGATTGGATAGCAACTCAAACTTGGTGTAATGGCAACATAGCTTTATTTGGCTTTTCTTATCTTGGCACCACCTCTTGGCAAGCATTAAGTCAAACAAAACACCCTATCCAAACATTGGCCCCTTGGTTTTCAGGAAGCAATCCTTATTTTCTTTGGTATAACGACGGCGTAGTTAATTTAAAACAACTCGCTTTTTGGTTGTGCAAATATGGGATGAACCAAGAAAAGGAAATTGCCCATGAGTTAGTTGATCATGCCTTATCTAAGGATACTAATTGGGATGATTTGGACCAAAAGATAAGCAATCAAGTGATTCCAGCTTATAAAGATTTTTATACTCATACAACTTATAATGAATTTTGGGAAAAACTTAGTTCATCACCATTAGATGCACCTGATGTGCCGGTCTTATTAGCAAGTGGTTGGTATGATCGTTTTTTAAAAGCTACCATTGCAGACTTTCACGCTTTAAAACAAGCCTCTCCTGATTCTAAAAAATACCAAAGCTGCTTAATATTGGGTCCATGGACCCATAATCCTACCCAAAAGATAAAGGGATTAAATGACTCTAAAAAAGGGGATTTTTTTAAGCAATTTTCAATCTTGATCGAATGGTACAAAAAATGGATGAGACTTGAATCAAACCTAAATGTAAGTCCGGTCAGTTACTACATCATGGGGCTAAACATTTGGAAGCAAGCAGATCATTGGCCTCCAAACGATGTCCAGAAGAAAGCTTTATTTCTAACGAAACAAGGGACTCTTTCTACATTCTCCTCTTCTGGAAAAGTCCCTTTAATTTTTAACCCAAACCAATTTATCCCAACCTTTGGTGGTAGAATGCTATATGGCAATGGGATAGAAGGACCGCAAGATCAATCATATTTAAGATTAAGAAAGGATGTACTTTTCTTCAAAACGGAACCTTTTAAGGAAGCGATAACGATTGTTGGCCCTCCCAAACTATCTTTGATTTTTGGTAAAATTCCAGCAACATTTGACCTTTCCTGTAAAATCGTTGCATCTTCCCCCTCTGGCGAAAAAAAACTGATCTCAGATAGCTACCAAAGGTTTGAGGATATAGATTCATCCCTTCCGACACCAATTATTTTCAACGACACAGCCTATCATCTACCCAAAGATTATGCTTTAGAGTTAATCATTACTCATAGTGATTTCCCAAGTTATGAACCGAATAAGGAATTGCTATGGGAAGAAAAAGCAGAAATTGAAATTATAACCGGAACTGAAAAAGGTTCGAAGCTTGAACTATTGCTTTTACCATAAATATTGATTGAAAATATAACCGTTTTTTTTTATAGTCTAAGCTAAACTTATCTCTGCCGATGTGGCGAAATGGTAGACGCGGTAGACTCAAAATCTACTTGTGGCAACACAGTGCTGGTTCGAGTCCGGTCATCGGCAATTCACCGGAAACATTTTCAGTAATGAAAGCGTTTCCGGTTTTTTCATTTTTTAACCCATTCGTTTTCTGTAGGATAAGCATCAAAGCAGGGTTCATTCCTTCGGTTCGATACTTTCCATTTTGATAAATCAATTTTCCAGGAAATATCGAACCAAGCATCTTTCGTTTCACTTCCAAAGATGCCATCTGGAAGTAGATATCCATATGAGTTAAAAGACTAATGCCATAGCGGTTATACTTTTCAAAAGCTGTATCAGTAAAGCTTAGATCATCCATATCACGCTTTAATTTCTCGATCTGGTCCAGAGTATGACGCTTGAGACGGGTGTAGGAATCGAGTTCTAATTCACCGGTTACAAATCGCTGCTGATCAAATTTGAGTAGATTAGCTTCATGAGTGGACAGTTGGCTCTTCAATTTAGTAAGTTGCTGCTCCCGATCATCTTCTTTAGCCTTGAAAGTAGATTCCATCATCGCCAAATAAAGCTCGGCAACTTCTGGTTTGGGACGAAGGTTTTGCAAATAATCATCGAATTTTTCATTTACTTCTAAAGCACCTAATCGCATTTTACAACCATGTTGGCAATGGTAATAAGCATATTTGCCACCATTTCCAGAAGATAGACTTCCTGTTAAGTTACGTCCACAATCAGGGCATTTTAGATGGCCTCTTAAAGGTAATTCTTCGCGGTATTTTTCTTTAGCCACTAAATGAGCGTTTTCATTTTCTCTTTGAATTAAAATGCGCTGCACATTTGAAAAGGTTTTTTCAGAAACAATCCCCTGGTGAACACCATCTACTAAGCAAGCTGGTTCCTGATCTGATTCTGGAACATAAATTTTGCCTATGTAAACTGGATTTCGAAGAAGCAATCCAAACTGAGTTCTTCCTATTTTGACGCCCTTCTTACCACATATCTTCCTTACGTGTTCTGCTGTGTATAGTCCTGTGGCGAATATTTCAAAAGCTTCTAAAATCAAAAGAGATTCTTCATTAGGAACTAAAAGAGGAGTTTTTGCAGCGCTATTGTCCTTTGAATAACCCTTTGGTGGCATCCCATAAGGATAATGACCTTCTTTTAAAGCACGTCTAATCCCATCTTTGGTATTGCGTGATCGAATACGATTATCTACTTCAGGTATTGCTATATTAAGCATTTGAAGCAAAAAATTTGAAGGGTTATTAGAAGTGTCGCCATCATCAAGGGACATTACTTCAGTGCCATACTGCTTTAGCTCATGAAGCATTAAAAATGTATTTTGAGCATTTCTTGAAAATCAGCACCATTTTGTAACTAGAATAAGCTCTACTTGTTTTTTATGCTGTTTTAAATAGGCATGTAACCTTTGAAAAGCAGGTCTTTCAAAGGTTGTAGCACTATAGCCATCATCACGATAATGCTCGACAATTTCAAAACCTCGTCTAGTGCATTCTCGACGCAATAGATCTTCTTGATTAGCTAGGCTAAAGCCTGTTTCAGCTTGATCGTCAATCGAAACCCTGGTGTAGATAATGACTTTCTTCTTTTTCTCTTGATTTGAGTATTTCATATTCCAACTCACAAAGGGATCCGATAAACTTTCGAATCTCTTCAATTTCTTCTTTTGTGTAGCTGTTGCCACTTTTTTGTAAAATTTCCCTACATTTCTCCAATGAAAGCATTTAACGACCTATAGACGTTAAACGCTCCTTCGAGACCTTCGATCAGAACGTTAATTTATATCAAACACTCGGCCGCATACCGTAGTTAAAGCCTTAAATTTTACCTTCCATATCTGGCTTTACTGATATGGATTGCTTGATAGAAACAACATTTCCATCTCTGCGTATGATTTCAATGTTCTGGTAATCTTGAGAACGAATGAGATCGCCAATACGCTCACTCAGATCACATTCTCTATTTCCTTCAAATTTAGAAATCGTTCCATTTTTAAAATGAATAGTAACCGATGAGAATTCTTTAAGACGGACAAAGAATAAGAACTTCATTTCCTCTGGTGTCACTTGATTTACAAATGGAAATTTTGGAGCAGTGTAGGGAATGCCCGTTTGTCTCAATAGTTCATTGACATTGAGGTGAATATGATCGGTTAAACCAAACAATTTAGTTGCAATTTGCAGCTCTGAGTAGCTTAAAGGTGCCGCAAATCCATCAGTAAATACCAACAGCGATACAGGTTCATCACACCATCGAGCTATACCAAGATAGTATTCCATTAACGAACATTTTAGCTCATCGCTATAAGGCGCAAAGAAGGCTTGTTTTGTGAGAACAATTCTATCCAGCGGAAAACCGAACTCACGCAAACTATGAATGACTCGAAGCCAAACTTCTTCAAAAAGACTAAATCGACGCCATCCTTTTCCAGAATCTCGAGCGCATTCAATTAAACCAGTGTCATCCCAATGATGGAGAATGCGATGGGAGCATGGAAGATTTTTAGCCATTCTCTCCCGGCGATGCATTTCTTCTGCACCTTTTCGGCAAATAGAAGTTGTACACCAAGTCTGAAGTAGATTCTTAAATGGCTTGCCACGACAAAGCCCGTCGATGATGGAATCTCTATTTTCAGGGTCAAATAGCTTGTTTCTTTCAACTTGTGATTTGACATCTGCAGTTTTTGAAGTGCTCATTGCGAAGTCCTGCTCATTGATTCAAATCTTACACATATGTTCAATTTAAAGCAATAGAAGGAAGTTTGATATCATTACCAAGTTTGAGGATCAGCCTTTCCGTAATGAACAATTGAGATGTTTTGAGTGACGCCTATTTGTGAATCTTGCGTACTAGATTGGCCCAACATATTTTTCCCAAGCCAGATTTGCATGGTAACATTGCCTGATGTTGCCGCTTGCCATTGCATGCGTCTCAGTGCAATCTTTGCTTGATATTGGCCCTTTTTAAGGCTGTCGGAAACCTAGCATAGAGGGTGTCTCGACAACATCCTAAGACAGCTGCTATTTCGTCACCTGTACACCCGATACTGGCAAGCTTTTCAACCATTTCAGGTTGAATGTCTTTTTGAGTCGTCCGATTACTTTTTTTATTTTATTCAAAAGTTCCTCTTTTGCAATACGCATACTCATCAATTTTTATGCTATCTTTTCAATTAACCATTGATTGATATTGAAAAGCAAATCGTCAAAGCTCTTGGGGAGATCATTTTCCCCAATTTTCAACCCATTCAAATAATTTTGCCAATAGGTTCTAAGTTGAGGTAATTCGGCTGTTTTATATGTGATAGGAAGTTTCAAAGGTGTGTCTCGATGGTCAAAGACAGATTTTATAACTAAATTTAAATTGTGAAAAGAGCTGGAAGAGTCGTTTAAGATTAATGAATGTACATCATGAAAATCTTTCATACGACTGTTTAGAAAACCACGATAAACAATCGTTTCTAATTTCTCTGCAAATATAAATTCTTTAGGATAACAAGAAAGCTTCACATGCGACTCAAATATAGCTCCCTTTGTTCCCTTAAGCAAAGGAATCAAATATTGAATTGGTTCCACAATATCTCCAAAACCAATATCTATTGAAAGCTTGCGTTTGATTTCTCCAAAGTAAGCCATTGCGCTGATTTCTGCGCCAGAATAACGCATATGTGGGTGAGCGAGTTGATCCACCTTAACATTTTGGAAAGTAAAGCCATCATCGAGTTCTGTTTTTGAGACTTCTTCGAAGATAAGAGAAAGATCATCCAATCTGTTGCTAACTCCTTTGGCAAGAAAATCTAAGTCTTTAGTTTCTCGACCTAGAGGGATGTATTTAGATAATAACACGTCACCTTTTAAAACAAATCGTTCTCTATAATTCGATTGCGCTAAGCGCACAAGGAATCTTTCTATAATCAAATTTTGCCAAAGATCGGCAGGATCTCGACGTGTTTCTTTAGCAATCAATCGTAAACGTGCTTTAAGGGATTTTTCTAAATCGGTTGTCATGTTGTATAAGACAAAATATAAGGGTTGATATTAACTCGTAAAACTTTTGAGTACTCAATTAATTTCTTAGGGTCACCTTTTTTATCCGTTGAATTGAAATATTGCTTTAAAGATTTAAGAGCGATTTCCTTACTTAAGTAACGAAAAGCATCTACAATTGTCCTCTCTCTATCAAAAATCTGAACGGTATATTCTCCAAGTGCTATTGTTTCTTTTCCAAGGTCAAGGTTCCGCATTCTTACAATATGAGCGTTAGGTCGTTTTGGCGAACGACTGTGATTTGAAACGGCAATCCAGGCTTCACGCATGATTTGATCTGTGAGATCGTAATAGCAAAGAGCTGAAATAAGACAGATTACTCCTTCTGGAATACTAGCTGCTGTAAAAGCTAGATTTTCCCAATCGAAGTCTACTTTTGGTTCATAGGCAGCAGATCGATAAACACCTGGGTAAAGCTTTTCGACGATACCTTTTTTAGCAAAATAGAGGATAGACCATCTTGGAATGCCTTGACCCTCAGCTTCTTTGAGGGTGAAAAAAGGTTGACTGAGCAATTTTTCTAATTTATCTTCATATTTTTTCATATTTTTTAATTCTACAAAATGCACTCATTCGTGTCAAGTGAGTACGTTTTGTGGAATTTACCCAGAAACCAACCCGGAAACACCCAGAAAGCAAAATTTTCTGGGTCGCTTTCCAGGTTCTTTCGAGATGCGAAAGAAACACGGAAATTGACATAGAAATAGATGGAAATCAAAATTTTCTATGTTGGAGAGCTTAGGGTGAAAAATATCAATGACGAATAAAGCCCAACTCCAAGAATTGGGCTTTTGTTCAAAAATCAAGAGCGATGATTGACTTCTGCACCCATCACAATTGATGGCTGTCCATCTTGAATGCTTAAAGCAACAGATGCCGTACCGGTTATAAATTCTAAGAAAGGCTTCCAATCAACTAAATTTAAGCTGAGAATCAATTCTTGCCCTATGGATCTAGCATAAAAGGTTTGCTTGATTTCTATAGTCTCAGATCTCACCTCCTCGTTTTCCACTAAATTGAGAAGGTCTCCTTTTAAAAAGAAGTTGATGGGCAATTTGGTTTGAGCAGTAAACTCAACAGCGATTTCAGGACGATGTCCTTGCATGATTTCATTCAATTCACAATCTTTTAAATTGCAAATGTTAACAATCCGCAAATCTTGGGTGAAATTTTCCCATGGTTTTGAGCTAATAGGAAAATCAGCGGAAACGGCAAAGACATGTCCGCAAACAGATAACAAGCTAAGCGACAATACAAACAATTTTTTCATATACACATTCCTTTTACTACAAATGTAGTATTTAAAGTTAAAAAAACACACTGAATTTTAGAAAATCCAAAACCTCCCTAAAAGAACCAGTAGAAAAGCTGTTCCGATTGCCAAAGCAGAACAAATGTAGCGTACTTTTCTAAAACGCATAGATTTGGGCTTGAGAAGAATATCAACACGTTTATGGACGGTACGTTTAGTAAGGTGATTAGCAAAAATATGAGTTGGAGTATTTATGGAGTGGCGGACAGATTTACAAATAGCAGAAGCCAGGTCATTGGGATGTACTCCGTATTTTTCACAGTTGAGATCGCATCCAACTTCTTGACCTTCTTCAATACGTTTATGTAGCCATTTTGTAGGCACCCACCAAAAAGTGGATTCTATTAAATCTAAAATCAAGCGCACTAAGCTGTCTTTATGCCGAATATGTTCTATTTCATGCGCTAAAACGGCTTCATATTCTCTTCGAGAGAATGCCTTCAATAGCTGCTCTGGAACATAAACATTATAAGAAGTTAATCCTGCAACAAATGGCGATCCGCCAAGGCTTGATGAAGTCAAAATTTGCAACCGATAATCTTTTAGACATGAAGTGATGCTAAAATTCCTCGTTTTTCTATCGGTAGATTGAGCAATTTTTGCTAGTGAATTCAAAGACTTTACAGACTGATAGTATCTGATAAAATTTCTACACAATAAAACTGATGAGGTCGTAATAAAAAATAAGGTAAAAATATTTAAAACCTTAAGGTCAATTGAATAACCAACAACATCAGCAAGAGTAAATGTCATATTTCCTGGCACCGTAAACTGAATTCCTGAGTTGATAGGCAAAAAGAACCAATCAGTCGCTTCATTTATCCAGCCAAACATTACAGATAAAGTTCGGGTTCCTTCTTCACAATGAAAAGGATTTATTCCTTTTGCATAAGACCATCGTGAGAAATCGTATAAGTACAAATCCAAAGGCAGTTTAAAAATTGGAATCATTCGTAGAAATGCAGCTATCCTTCCTTGTGGTATCCTAAGCAAAAAAATTAGTCCTTCTAACAAAACAACAGCTGTAAAAAACATAAGAAGACTGTTCAAGAAAACATTGAGAATAAAAAACGAAATTTTATCCATGCTTTTTCTCAGTTCTTCTTTTTTGAATAAGATTTTCAATCTCTTCTAGATCTTCATCGGTGATTTCCTCATCTGCTAGCAAATAACTAACCAATGCCGTAGGCTTGCCTCCAAATATTTTATCTTGAATACGCTTTAAAATACCTTTTGAAGAAGATTCACTTTGAGAGCTAATCCAATAGAGATACTGCTTTCCTTCCTTTTGTCTTGTCAACTCGCCTTTATCAGATAGTCGACTCATTACTGTCATAACTGTTGTATAACTGCCTTCGCTGCCAAGCCGTTCATAGACTTCACGAACCGTTACCCGACCTAATTCTCGAACGATCTTGAGGATAGATAATTCAAGCTCTCCAAAACCTAGTCTTTCCACGGGATTCACCTTGTTTTTACTTTTGCTTCATCAATTTACTACAAGAGTAGTATTTTGTCAAAGCCTATAAATTTATCGAGGAAATGCTGGGACGCACGAGGTATTGGGGTAGAGGATTTTAGTAGTTCTATTTCTTATTAGGGAGATAGAAAAGTCTAAGTCCCTGTCAGAACCAATAACTCCTCTCTTACTCTAGATGAATCCTCTCCAGGCCGAAGAAGCCGAATATCTAGGAAAGACTGAAGCTCATAGAGTTTTTTCATTCCTTCGATGAATTGGTTCGAGAACGCTCCGGTGCTGGGCAATTCACCGGAAGCATTTTCAGAAATGAAACTGTTTTCCGGTTTTTTCTTTTTGTAAAGCTTTATAAAAAATATGAACTAACGCCAGTGTCCATAGCTACCTTCTCGAAAGCAATTTCATGCGAAACTAACCTTCAATGATCGCTTGATTTTTTCTTGGGCTCCCAAGTTAACCGCATTCAACGAAAATGAGTCGCTCTCATAGAAACTATTGATGAACAATAGCTTCTATTCCGAGCTCTTATTTTTTGTGTAATGTCCCCCCATAGTTCCCTTGCGGGTCACTATGGGCTATAAACAAACGCTCTAACGAGCTAGCAATAAATGCTTTATGTTTATTTATAAACTTTGTTTTTTATGGTTATTAGGAGAATGGCCTCATTGAAATCGTTTTAGAAAGTAAAATCTAGATAATACCTTTTTAGGTTTGATTAAAACATTAAGATACAATCTTAGATCAAAAGCTCGTTAGAGCGCCTGTTTAAAGCCCAATGCCGTCAAAATAAAATATATAGTATGTATTTCATAAGGCTCGCCGCATGTTCATGGGGTATTTCCGGTTGGTTTTTTTAATTCTAATATATTTCCTTCCTGGCCTTATTGAAACTATATTTTTCTTCATATCTTGCTTCAAACGTTTGCAAAAAACCTCAAGATTGCTCTCTGGAGTCAACAAAACCTTGACAATTTCGTCTTTTAAAATCCCAATGGCAATATTCTGATTAATTTTATAGTCATGCTTTAACATCTTTTTAGAGAAGATTTCTTCCATTTCTTCTTGAGCTTCATTTGTAAGTAAGGCTCTAACATTGGCTGTAAATATAGTTGCATGAAAATCTTGCTCTATTGCTTGAGTTGATTCCCCACTAAAATTTTCCATCTCAATACGTACTTTATGAAATTTATAGTTTTCTTCCACTCCCCACCTTGAATGATATAATTTTATAAACATTGCATATTCAAACTTGTCTTTGTCTAGTAATGAAGTTATTAGAAATTCTTGCTCACCTGTAGGAAGATCAATAATAAGAACGCGCATTTGCTGAATGGAATTTAAACACACCCCGGGCAATCTTTTTTTAAAGTCCTCTCTTTTTTTTCCTTTGAGTCTTTTTGGAGAAATTTCAATAATTGTATCTCTCTTTTGGTTCTTTATTAACTTTCTAACCTCGGAAAGCCATGTCCCAGTACATCTTATTAAATAATTTTTTCTTTGTTGGGCCAAAAGAAATATTAAAGTAAGAGAAGGGTATCCTCGATCAAATATATATAGATCGTTAGCATAGGTAGAAGGTTGAATTTTTAAAATATGGTCACAAGCCATACTTCGTTCAGAACTCCCATAAGGACTTATAATAGCATCTAAAGTTAATCCAGAGAGAGGATCGTATGCATAAGAAACTTGAGCCATCGGCATACAGTTATTGTTTTTTTGGTTACCACATGATCCATATTTCTCTAAAATAGAGATGCTCTCAGGTAACTGTAAAGTAGATCCATCTATCACAATTAAACGAAAACCGAGGTAAGTTGGAAACTTATTATCAGTGTAAAATTCACTAATTAAAGTATCATTCAATTTTACAAAGGCAATCGGTAATATTTTTTTTCGTGTCGTTGAAAGAAGTTGCTTAGATATGAACGTTAAAGTTAAAATTCCGCTAAATTTAATTAATTCGCTTTGTAGACTCCTCTTGGCTAGATTTAATATAAATACAATCAGAAGAGGAAATCTTAGGATGCGGTTTCTAGAAAAGTCTTTTTCGCTAGACCTACAAGCATTTTTGAATGTGGTACTTAAGAGCAGTTCTCGGCATTTTTCGAGAATTTCATGAGATCTTTTTTTCATGGTGTTTCCTTTGTTGGCTAACGGTGATTTGTAAGCCGATGGGAAATACCATGATTTTTCATTTAAATCAAAACTTTATTGATACATACCTTTGTTTTTAAATTAGTTATGTCTTATTTTGACGGCATTGGTTTAAAGCCCATAGTGACCCGCAAGGGACTGTCTAGTACCCACATCTTTTTATTGACTTAAAATTTCCTCGTAAACTTTCCTGTTAAACAAAAATACTTAACAGGAAGCTGCAAATGACAAAAAATCAAGCACCAGGATTTGGAAAAACTAATTTTAATGATAAACGACTTGACGACAGATTTGTAAAAATTTACGAAGAATTTAAAAAAAATCCCTCAGCTATCTTATCACACGTTTTTTTTAACTCTCATCAATGTAAAGCAGCTTATAGATTTTTTCAAATTCCAAAAATAACTGAAGAGGAAATGCTTAGATCTCATCATGATACTCTTTTTGATTTCTTAATTTCGGATAAGTGTGAAGAAATCCTTGAAATTCAAGACACAACTGAATGCGATTATACAAATCACCCAAAAACAGCGAATTTGGGAAAACTTGGATCATCTAAGGATTATAGAAATGGAATTAAGTGTCACAGCTCCTTAATTGTTACTGCTAATGGTTTGCCACTTGGTATAGGTTCGTTAAACCTTTGGAATAGAACAGAATTTAAATATAATGGTAGCAAAAACATTCGGAAAATTCCTATTAAAGAAAAAGAAAGTTTTAAGTGGATTAATGGGATAGAAAATTTTGATACTTGTCATTTAAAAAATCTTTCAAGAATCATTATTTGCGATAGAGAAGCAGATTTTTATGAATTTCAGGATTACATTTGCAATAATAATAAGGGAATGGTAATCCGCCTTAGATGGGATCGTAAAACAGAAGATGGATTAATGATTAAAGAGTCATTGAAGCAAACTCCTATACAAGGTTATGAAACAATCAAGATAAAATCTAAGGGCGGTTTAGGGACGAGTAGGGAGGAAAAAGAGGTAAAATTAGCTGTCCGTTATACAACATTATCTATGAAAGCTCCAAAAAACATCGACAAAAGCACGATCAATAGTAAAAAGTTGAAATTAACAATTGTACATGCAATAGAAGTTAATCCAGAAAATAATGAAGAACCGGTTGAATGGAATTTAATTACCAATGTAGAGGTTAATGGTTTAGAGGATGCTCTAAAGATAATACGTTGGTACAGCTATAGATGGCTCGTAGAGGAATTTCATAAAATATTGAAGGCAGGAATAAAGGTCGAAGAGGCAAGACTTAGTGAGGCAGGCAGGTTAGAGAAATTGATAACGTTTTTATCTATCATAGCAGTTAGAATTTTGTGGATGAGTCGGATAAATCGTCTTAATCCAGAAGCGCCAATTGAGTTTATGTTAAGTGAACAGGAAACCGTTGTATTAACAGGACATGCAAAAAAGAAAGCTAAAAAAGAATTGAAAAACATAAATGATGCAGTAAGATATATCGCTTCTCTTGGAGGATTTAAAGGAAGAAAAAGAGATGGAAGTCCAGGTCTCTTAACATTATGGAGAGGACTTATAAAATTTTATGACATGCTAGAAGGCTATGACATAACATGATTTGTCAATAAAAAGATGTGGGTACTAGACAGGACCCGTAAGGGAACTATGGGTAAAATTACATAAAACAATAGAGCTCGGAATTTGCTGTGCAAATGAAGAGCGACTCAATACGATTTGTTTCTCTCATGAAGCTTGGGTATAAATTTTCTCAAGCTTTACAGACTTTAACCCCATCTGTAAACAGTTTTGAGATTTAAATAGCTATAAATATATAATAGCTAATTCTTCACAACCTACATAACATAGCCAAGTTTTCATTGCTTGGGGCCTGACTGACTGAAGAGAGATGGCAGCAATCTTCAAGAAATTGGATGACTAGTCCAAGCATTCTTACCCATCAAATGCTAGACGCCAAGGGGTTGGAGAACAAGTAGGTTCACTATTGGAAAATAAGATGTCTAAGTCTTGAATATGGTTGTGAATCTCTGGATGGTCGATTAGCTGATGCTGATGAACTTTCGATTTTAATGTGTCATAAGCTATCTTAGACTTATTATAGACACTCAGTTCTAAGTTATGAATATGCTTTAAATCCTACTGTTTATCTCATTCCCATTTGTAAATTAAATTAATAAAAAGGACATTTTTGAATGAAATTAATAAGATTGGTCAGAACTTGTACGAAAGTTTAAGGCTTCTTGTTTTTTTACTTTTTTTGAAGTAAATTAATTGGTCTAAAGCAAACTGAGATGACTCGGCCTTTTGAATGTTTGCTACTTTTTTCATTTAAATGTACAGCATTCTTATTGGTACCAATGAGTAAAGTCATTAACAGACTCACGTTCGGTACGATAGGAATTAATAGGATGAGATAAATCTCTATAGCCGATGGCGATGCCACAAATAATATCGACATTTTCCAATCCTAAAACTTCTCTTACTACATCAGGGTATTCAGCTAAAGCTGCTTGTGGACAAGTGGATAGGCCAAAATCTTGAGCAGCAAGTAAGACGTTTTGAATAAACATGCCTGCATCAATCCAAGATCCCTTTGGCATATTTTTTTTCAATAAAGATAATCAATCCAACAGGCGCATGAAAGAAATGGTAATTCCGTTCCCAATTTACTTTCTTAGCCTCTTTGTTATCGCTTGAGATAGATAAGGATTGGTAGAGGGCAAGTCCGCAAGCTTTGCGTCGTTTAATATAAACCTCAGCCCATTCTTTAGGACAAAAAACATAGCCAGGATTAGGAGTGATGCCAGCAGAATGCTTTTCAACGTGAATTTTTGCCAACTTGTTTTTTGTTTCTTTTCCAAGTACAGCAACTTGCGTAGGCTGATGATTTACTCCTGAAGGTGCCCATTTTGCAGCTTCCAATATCTTCTCGATAATGTCTAAGCTTACATTTTGATTTAGGTAGGCCCTTCAGGATTTTCTATTTTTGATTGCTTATGCCAATTTGTTCAGATAAGTCTTTCATATTCCCTTAAATAAGCGCAGGTTTGTGGCAAGGATTGCTTTTCCAAAGTAGCTAAATATTCACTTGAGTTCTTTGGGGGATTTTTAAGACTTTTACGTGTTTCTTGTACAGTTGCTATGAATTTAGCAGGTGCAAGGTCCAATAAGTGTCGCAAAAACTCATCGGGATGTTGAGCATCGATTTCGTATTTTGAAAGAGCTGATGAAGGAAAAATTGGATAGATTATACGTTACAATCGTCTGAGCATTAGCCTTAATTGCTGCAGCTAAGACATGACGATCATTGGGATCAGGAAGTTTAATCCCATCAATTAGCTCTTCATAACCTTCAATAAGGCCATCTCTAATATGAAGGTCCATCCTGGCCCTAATAGATTCTAAACGTTCTATTGTCAAATCAGGGCGATTCTTCAAAAGATTGCGCATCCATTCCTTATGAATTTCTTGAGTCCATTTGGCATGATATAGATCCGTTAATGCCAGGCGCATGAGCAGATCTCGAAGGGGAGCAGGATAAAGAACGCAAGAATCATAAATGACAATAAATTGAGCCATCAATATCCCATATCCAGTTCTTGTGCTTCATTTGCTAATTCATCTAAAGTTTTGCGGCGTGCTGCATCGATTTTGGCTTTGTAATCCATGAGATCTTGAAAGAGCACTCGTCTTCGTGTCCCTACCTTACGGAAGGGAATCTTCTTTTCTTCTAGAAGACGAATTAGGAAAGGACGAGATACGTTCAATAGATCAGCAGCCTCTTGGGTTGTCAATTCCGCATGAACGGGGATCAAGGTAACTGCATTGCCTTCTGCCATCTGGGTTAGTATGGTTACGAGTAATTTGAAGGCAGAAAGAGGCAAGGTTACGGAACTTTGATGGTGATTGCCAGTTTCGAGAGAGATATCAATGGTCTTAGTCTTTTTGAGACTTAAGCCTGCCAGCACACGGCTGGAATTACGAGCTAATTCAACTTCGCTATCGCTTGGTATCATCGGCTCAGGGTAATGAAAAGATTGAGCAGTCATAAGAATTCCTCCTTATCTTGGTCCTTATTCTCAATTTATCATACTTTCGAAATATTCGCAACGAAAGAAACTTTCGAAAATCAGCTTTAAAAAAATCTAATTTTCCTTATGCCTGCATATAAGCAGGTAATGATTAAGATTTTCTGGGCATTTAACCCGTTGTACATGTTTAAAATATTTTTTCATCAAATTGGGGAGATTAAGATCGGGATCTTCATCATAAAGAGGGCCATCTAAAAGTGAATACCCTATAACGACTGTTCCGTTCTTTTTAACAATGTTAGCTAGCGCATCCACAAAAGTTTCACGCTCAATAAGGGGAATACAATATAGAAACACAGTCACAATATCAAAATTTTCTTTTAGACTAGGCTTGTAATATTCTTGCAGAGTTAGTTTGTGCAATTGTTCGTTGGGAATTCCCATTGTTAAAGCCGATTTAAATTCATTGTCATCGGGATCGATAGCCGTAACTACTGCTCCAGCTTTTTGCATTGCTAACGCATTTTCTCCACTTCTACACCCAACATCTAAACATTTTTTATTTTCAAAAATAATTTTAAATGATTTCATTTTTAAAACAAGGTCATATGCCGTTTTTTGCCTTATAGAAGTTAACTTTGCTGGCTTAATAGAAATTGATTGATCAGAAAATTTGCTTCTCCTGCAATCGTTAGGCACTATCATAATTAATGTTACTATTTTGTTGCCTTCGCTATCAGTTAAGTTTTCAACTTCTGGCTGCCAACCATCATATTTATATTTTGAAAAAACTTCTTGTATAGTTTCTACACTAATTTCTCTGCTGCTCAAAATAGTAAATTTTTTTGTAACTTCGTTATAAATCAGTTCGCATTTGTCTTTAAAAGATTTTTCTATAGCTTCAGCCATTTGCCTCGCAGTCTGCTGGCCACTAACACCAAATCCTATAACTCGTGATGCATCAAAAGAATACGACATAGTAATTCCTCCTAATTAACCCAAAAAATCGTAACTAACTTAGAATCAATCGTCAATTAAAATTAATTTATTTGCCATCAGTTTTTAAAGAGACAACAATTTATATATCTTTCCCCAATCGAACTCTTTAAAAGTTCTAAAGCTGTCCTGAAATTGGCAATTCACCGGAAAATTTTAGAAATGAAACTGTTTTCCGGTTTTTTCATTTTGTAAAGCTTTATAAAAAATATGAACTAACGCCAGTGTCCATAGCTACCTTCTCGAATGTAATTTCATGCAATACTAAACTTCAATGATGTCTTGATTTTTTCTTGAGTTCCAAGTTAACGGCATTCAAGGGAAATGAGTCGCTCTCATAGAAACTATTGATGAACAATAGTTTCTATTCCGAGCTCTTATTTTTTTTGTGTAATGTTCCCCATAGTTCCCTTGCGGGTCACTATGGGCTTAAAACAAACGCTCTAACGAGCTAGCAATAAATGACTTATGTTTATTTATAACCTTTATTCATTTTTTTGGTTATTAGAGAGTGGCCTCGTTGAAATCGTTTTAGAAAGTAAAATCTTGTTAATACCTTTTTAGGTTTGATTAAAACATTCAGAAGCTATCTCAGATCGAAAAGCTCGATAGAGCGCCAGTTTAAAGCCTATAGTGACCCGCAAGGGAACTATGGGTAAAATCACGTAAAAAAACAGTAGAGCTCGGAATTTGCCGTGCAAATGAAGAGCGAATCAATCCTTAAAAGGACTTTTTAAGTTTGATTAAAACATTCAGATGCTATCTCAGATCGAAAAGCTCGATAGAGCGTCTCTTTAAAGCCCATAGTGACCCGCAAGGGAACTATGGGTAAAATTACGTAAAAACAATAGAGCTCGGAATTTGCCGTGCAAATGAAGAGCGACTCAATACGATTTGTTTCTCTCATGAAGCTCGGTATAAATTTACTCAAGCATTACTAACTTTAACACATCCCTAAATAGAGAGTTTAAATAAGAACCATTTTTTCTAATTCTTTTCTTATAAAAGTCAACGTTTTGATATCATATGTATCTAATTTATAAATAAGAAAAGATTATGCTAGAAATAGGTTCAGTTAGTTCAAGCTTAGTTTCCAGACAGTGTGGTAATCCATCCTGTGATAAAATTTATAAAACACTTTTAAAGTGTACACGTTGTCGTTTACAAGTGTATTGTGGCATTGACTGTCAAAAAGCTGATTGGCCCAATCATAAAAAAATATGTAAGTTAAAAGCTGAAGATTTAAAAAAGAAATCAGAACCTACAAATTCTTTTGTAGAAAAAACTACGCCCATTCCAGGCTTAAGGCTTATAGAAAATTTCATTTCAAATGACTTACATAATCGTTTTATCGAACAAATGGCTAAAGGCTTACCAGAAAAGAATAACGGTCATTTCGATGGGTATGAATTTGAGGATAATGAAGCTTTTGAAAAAGTATTTAACGAGTTAACAAAAGATATTTTTACCAAATTAAAATCTTTAAATTTTTTCGCTAATGAGAGAAAACCTTTACAATTAGCCTGTACATTAATTGGATATGAAAAAGATGGGTTTATAACAAAACATATTGATTCCCCCTTATTAAGTCGTGGTGATGTGATAGTTATTAGCTTTAAATCACCTGTCGTGGTTAACTTTTATTCAGAAAAGAAAATAGAAAAACAGCAACATAAAATATTTATTCCACCAAAATCAATGTATTGCATATCTGGAGAGGCAAGATATGAATGGAGTCACGCAATTCTTAGCAATGAAGACTCCTATAATTCAAAGAAATTTGAGAGGGATAAGAGATATGTAGCCTTATTTACGCCGCCAGGCCCTCTTTATGCTGGAGAATTAATCGATTATTAATCTTATATTTTATCACTTATTTTAAGTATAAAAAATGGATAACTAGTTTTTGATATAATTTAAGAGGCTTTTAAATTTTTTCTAAGAAATATTTTGGAATGACCAAGCCAATATTTTTTTATCTCTCCAATTTTTTTGTATCCATTTTTCAAATAAAACTCTTCAGCTTGAAAATCCCAAGTGTCTACTAAAGAAAAAATGCATCCATTTTTAATAGCTTCTTCTTCTGCTGCCTTTAACAATTTTGTGCCGTAGCCTTGGCTTTGGAGATCTTTTTCTACCCACAAAACATCGATGTAGATCGATTCTGTTCCTAAAAATGCTTGTATTCCGCCAAAAACTTTTGCCTGATTATTTTTCAAAAAAACAGAAAACGCTTTATCTCGTTCCCCTAATATACTTTCATTGAAGGCAACTATCCCTTCGCTTACAACCTGATTATCTTTTTCAGTAGGTGTGTAATCCACAACTATTTCGTACATATTTGCCATGTTTGCTCTATGCAATCTATATAATTTTATTTAAAAGCTAATACCTCTATGAGAACATCTATATGGTTTGAGAGCTTAGTTCTTTGAAAATCAACACATAATTGTTCTTCATAAGATTTAACGTACTTTATCTTAAATCCCACATTCCTTAAATATTCCAACTATTTAATTAATAACTTTAACTTAAAAAGAAAACAAAAAATTCCCTATTAAATTAGATAACATTATAATTACAATTCTTAATAAGATAGTTATAATTAATGTATAGTATTAATACATCATCTACAAATAGTAAACAATATTCAGAAAGATATTTTATTACATATGATAATGTCTTGGAAGTAGATCGTCAACTTCTAGAAAAGAATCTAAAATATTTATTTGATAAAAAAATTTCATATTTAGGGATTTCTCCTCTTAGCGGAGGACAATCCACGGATCGCCTTTATTTAGGGAAATTGGAAAATAGAAAAATTGTGATTCGGTTTACTGCTGATGCTAATGCAAAAAACTACCTTAAGCTACTATCTTATTCCCAAATGGCGGCTCAAAATCAAGTCGGACCGGCCGTTTTATATTTCAACGCAGAAGACAAATTATTTGTCACAGATTTCGTAGAAGGAACACCCTTATCACCAACACTATGTGACAACGAAATGGTGGTTTTTCAATTAGGCCGCGCCTTAAGAAAAATTCATCATAGCCAAATCAGTCTTGAAGAAAAATTCGATATATTGGAATTGGTGATAAAACAACTTAGAAACTTTATCGAAAAACATAAAGATTTTGACTCTTGGATGAAAAATTTTTTAGAATACTTTCAAGAGATATATACTATTTTGAACAAAAATCGTTTGCTTTACAGGCCTTGTCATAATGATATACATACAATGAATGTATTTTTAGATTTAAACCACGATATTAAATTTATCGATTGGGGAGACGCGGGTTTAGGTGACCCTTATTACGATTTAGCTCGAGCATCTATAGAATTCCAATTCTCGAAAGAACAAACCGAGAAATTTCTTTCGACGTACTTTTTAGAGAATATAACTTCATATGATCGGGCTCATTTTTTCTTATTGCGACAGGTGGCTTTGCTAAAAATAGGCTTGCATTTTCTTAATAGCTCTGAGCTTACAGATAGAACTAAAAATCTAGTCGTTTCCTTTTTTAATAAAAATGAAATAGAATTGAGTAGTGAACAAATTAATAATGCCCAAGATGTCGCAAAATATATTTTTACTACTCTTGAGAAAGAGATTTCATCTTCAGATTCTATACAAGCTTTATTAACGTTAAGAAATTACTCATTAGATCTTTAAGCAATCATAAGGATATATTAGTTAATCAAATCGTTTTTATTAAAATTTGAATCATTTACAAGTTGTCTTAAGAAAATGGATTAAAAATAATGAATAAAACATTCCTTGAGTCATTAGAACGAAATATAAAAAATAAATTTGCCTATTTGCCTTGTCATCATAAGCCTATAAGTTCACGCAATAATATTGTCTCAATTGATTCTGGTTTAAATTCTAGCATGTTCAATATTATCTATTGCGATGGTGAAATAACGTCTATTTCTATAACAAAGACTATTGAGTATTTTAGATCAAAAAAACTCCCCTTTGCTTTTTGGATTGGCTTTGAAAACGAACCTGCATGGCTTGAAGATGAATTACAATCTTTAGGCCTTGCAACCGATGAAAAAGAAAGCTTGATGATTTGCAGTTTACTTCATTTGCAACCAAGAGAACCACACTCATTAGTTACGATTAAACAGATTCTTGATAAGGCCGGAATTGACGATTTCATTTTTGTCTTAAAGGCTATTTTACCAGATGAAGAGCATGCTGCCATTAAAACCTTCTATGAACAATTTTCAGATGCGATTTTATCCTCAAATAGCGATTTAAAATATTTTATTGCCTACATTAATGACAAGCCAGTGGCAACTTCCTCTTTGTTTTATGACAATAAAGTTTCTTCTATTTTTGATGTCATAGTTTTACCCGAATTGCGAGGCAAAGGCTTAGGAAAGCTGATAACTCAACAAGCCATGCTTTACGCTAAAGAAAAAGGATTTGAATATACTATTTTGACAGCAACAAACGACGCTAAATACATGTATCAAAAAATTGGCTTTAAGCAGCTAAAAACGTTAAAAGTTTATCAGTAACAATAAATTAAATAGATTTGTTGTATATTTGTGTATCAATGTAAGCTCGCATAGTTATCAAAGCTATCATTTACAAGACTTAAGATCCATTTTATAGCGTTCCGTTTGTGAATACTCGATCACTTCCCCCAACATAGAAATTGCATAATGCAAAAAATCCTTTGCTTGTAATGAACTAGAATTAATCCCAAAACCTTTGTAACTATTGGATGTTTTTGTTATTTCGCATGGATCAGCTTTTATATTTGGCATGGCAATAGTCAAAAATTCTAGCCCATAAAAAATTTTAACTAACTGCTTCATCAAATTTAATTTAGCTATTTCACTTAAGATTGGTTGACGTTCTAAATATAATTGCAGGAGTAGTTCTTCTTCTTTGATATTTGTACAATGAAAAATAGAGATATTGGCTAGATCTACATAAGGGTCATCCATCCCCGCCCATGTGTAGTCAATCGCTAAAAAACGCCCTTTAGAATAAATTAGATTGCCATGATGTAAATCGCGATGGCAAGTTACAAGTCTTGCCTCTTTTTTTAAAATTGAAAAAATTCTATCCTTTACTTCTTTTATAAGTGCAAAATTAACGATTTTTGTTTCTTTAACTTCATCTATAATCGAATTACTATAACTATTTCTATCAACACCTCTTGGTACTTCAGGTCCTGAATGAATTTTTTTTAAAAGGGTTGATAAAGCCTCCAATCGCATTTGATTGTTAGTCAACGGTTCAAAAGAATGGTATTTCATAACCGAAACACCTTCCTCTTCGCTGCTAAGATATACTTTCGGGCCATAACCTGCATTTGAGGCAATTATTTGACAAGCTAAATCTTGGCAAAAGTATTCTATCCATTGTTTATTCCAAAAACGAACGACATAAACATCCTCTTTAGCATTAACTTTAATAACCTTTGAACCTGATAACCCACCTTGCAGCCACTCTGTTGTAATTGGCCCTTGTATGTTTAAGGGAGCCATTAGTTCTATTGCACGTAGTTCATAACTCGTTAATAATGACATGGAATATACCGGATATGTTTCGAAAAGTTTTATTTAAAAGAATGGAGAAGTCTTTCAACTTCGTTTGCTTTTTCTATAATAGTTTTTTTATAGCCTATTTCATGTAAGGTAAATCCAAAATTTAAATAAGCTTCTCTTAATTTTTTGCCCATAGAAATAGATTGTTCATATGTCTCATACCTCACCATGTTGCTTGTGATATTGTAATGATCTACAGGAATAACCTCGCAAAAAATAACGTTAGGATTATAAAGTTTAAGAGTTTGATTTGCCTTTTCGTAAAAAAAAGATAAATCCTTAGAAGCTGAAGTTTCTTGTTGTAAAAGGGCACTTGCATAGACGAGAGTATCCACTTCAGATCGATCAAAAATAATTAAATTTTTTTTGGGCGGATTTTTAGAAGTTTTACTTACAGCTTTTTGGCATGTAGACAATTGCGCTTTAAGGATTTTATATTGAAGATCTTCTATTTGTGTTATTTTATGATGGGGTGCAAATTGTGGATATAAGCGATCTAATCTTTCATATTCTTCAAGAATAATAGCTGTAGCTACTTCAGGCACAATAAAATAGTTTCTCTTTTGCAATTCTTTTAATACACTTGTTTTCCCCGCACATGGCCCTCCACTAATTATAATTAATTTTGGTTGACCAAGTCTGTCATCGGCTCTAGCCAAATCATTTGAAATATCTTTTTTAATACTATTGCTCCTCTTTTCTGATAAGCTTTCACTTTCTTACCAAATAATCAAAAAAAACTATAGGCAAATATTAATCCCATTAGTAATTAAATTTTGGGATAAAAAATAATTTATGAATGCATATTGTTAAAAGAAAAATGATCTCATACAAGTCCGTTTGGAAAAAGCAGCTTTAGTAGATTGGTTGAAAGTCACTTAGCTAATCATTTAAATTGCCACATCTTCTAATGAGCGAAACATGACATATCCATCTTGATAACTACCATCTTTATTTTGTACGGCATTTGGCAAAGCGCCTGCAACAATAAACCCAAGTCTTTCATAAAGCTTAATAGCTAAAACATTTTGACTTAAAACCATATTAAACTGCATCGCTTGAAATCCATTTTTTTTTGCTAAATGAAGCGAAGCTTTTACTAAAAGAGAGCCTATTCCTTGACCTCTATATTCTTGATGAATCATGTAGGCGGCATTGGCAATATGAGAGGATCTTCCTGTATAGTTTTGCCTGATGTAAAAGCCACCAATAATTACTCCATCTTGTCTTTGACAAATATAAACGTCTCTTTCAGAGCTTGGAAAAAAATGTTTTTTAAACTCATCGATATCATTACTACTATATGGAAATTGTATGTCTGAATCGACAACTTCTTTGTAAATGGGATATAATTGCTCTTCATCCTTTTTTTCAAAAAGCCTTAAATTATACCCTTTTTGATGTAAAGCGTATTCAATCTCCAAAAGGGTTTCAAGGGGGTCTTGTTTAGTTTCTTCCCTATTTGACAAACGAGCCTTTTTTAAAGCTTTTGCATATAACCTAATTCCATTGTATACGGTTTCAACTTGCCCTTGCGATAAAGTTGACAAAGCATTCTTAGTTTGATCAAAAGCGATAGGTTCAAATCTTTCTAAAGTTTGTTTGCCAAACTCTGTTAATTGAAGAAATCGTTTTCTTTTATCTTTTTTGTCAGTATTGCAATGTATATACCCTTTTTTTAAAGCTCTCGAAATCAAACGACTGATGGTGGACTTATCTAACAATAGACGCTCTGTAATCTCACCCATTGTTGGAGATTCACAGGTAGATAATTCGATCAAAAGATGCCTCTCAGCTAAAGTTACCCCAATATCAAAGTAGGCATCATTTAATAGCCCGAGTTCACGTATCATTGTTCTAGCATTTTGTCGCAATTCATTAATCATATTTTCTTGAAGAGATTTCATACTTTTCCAATTAGTTGTATTGTGCAACTAATTTAATGTAACTATATAAAATTGAGCAACAAAAACTAGGATATTCCCTATTTTTTAAGATAGTTGAATCCACTATTTGCTAAAAACGCTGCGCTTAAATGCCAAACTATATGAGGCCATGTTTTCCCCTTCACTCTTGCCAAATAAGTGTCTGATAAATTAATAACTCCAGCAATTACTAGAGGCATTAAAACGAACGGATGAGAGAATTTCGTTTTGCTATCTTTAATAAATCTTGCTAAAACAACCGCCACGCCAATTTTATCAACGGTCGCTAACCATTGTTTCGGGACTGCATGACTTAAAGTAGAAGCTAATCCTGCAAAAAGTATTTCAGGAGATCGCTGTTTTAATCCTACGTAGAAAAAACCTATATTCGATAAAGTACACCAAAATTCTGCAATGTAAGAAGTAACTTTATACCAATCTTCCCTTTGACTTTTGCTATTTTTTAGCTTAATAAAGAATTTTTTTTGATCTTCTTGAGCGTTATTTGACCATTTGCCATTTGTTCGATCAAAATGATTGGGTGAATAAAAAAAATCCCAACAACCTTCAGCTATAGTAAGAATGGTTTTTTTAGCTATTAATTTTATTTGATGAATTAAAGCTAATTCACCGCTATTTTTGGTTTCCAAAAAATAAATTTCTGTTGGCCAACTTTGAATTTTATGCATAGGAAAATACTCTTAGATTAATGGAAAAAAAATAAGCCTAGGATTACCTAGGCTTATTATAAAAAAACTTGAGCTTAAAAGCTTAAGGTAATACGGGCTCTACCCAGCTAGAAGCTCCTGTTTTATTGATTGATCTAACCAATACAGAACCTGATACCGCCACGCTGCCTGTCCAAGTATTCCATGTAACCCCTTGGTCTAAGGAATATTGAAGTGTTAAACCTGGCATAACGTTATTCATTAACAACTGACCATTTTGGATAATGGCTCCAGGAGGCTGGATTTTGTAATTAACAGGTGTTGTATTAAGTGCAGTTGGAGAAAGTTTCGGATAGTAATCCAACATGGGAAGAGTATATTTACCAAGGGTGTTAGCAAAAACTTGCCATTCTTGGTTAATCGTTGCTCTCATGCTTTGAATTTGCGCCAATAAATCAGCATCATTTTGACTTAAGTCTGTATATCCTGACACTGGTGGGTTTTGATTCCACGATCTTTCAGCACCCGCAATAATACGTGGGAAACCCATATATTCTGTGGTTTCGTAAGTTGGTCTATATTCACCCCAAAGAGCCGTTTCAATACCAACAACGTTATTAGCCTTGGCTGGATCTAGTGCAGTTTGGCTTCTTGATAAACTAACTGGATCAATATTTTGTCCAATTTGTGCTCCTAAAGCATTATACGGATCACCAAATAGGTTTGTCGTCACATAGCTTATGATGTAGTTCTCTGGCACATATGAAAACACTTCTTTCGTACCAACTAAAGCTAAATTAACACCTAAATCATTTGGATTTTTTGTTTGCATCAAGTTGACATACAAATTACTTACATGACTTAGTAAGACTTTAAAGTCATTGTTAGCAAAATCATAAGCTTGACCTGGTGGCAAACCAATCAAGTTATTCCAAACCTGAGTTGTAACGCCCATACTTTTAAGAGGTTGTTGCGGACTTTGCAATTCTATCATGGTAGAATCAGCCCAAGCAGAAGCTGTTGCGCCATAAGTTGCTACAATTTGTGTGTATTGCGCTAAAAATTGCAATAATTCTACAGGCACTGGATTTGGACAAAGTGGCCAAGTAGAATTGTCGGCAAGTCCTGGAACTTCGTCCCCACCAATATGGAACGATTTAAACGGAACTCCTGCATTGGCATACATTTTGCTAACTTCTAAAACAACTTTTTGAATGAAAGCATATGTACTTGGAATACAAGGATTCACAACATTTGCCGTATAAGGTGATGGATCTAAAGGATCGATTAGACGATATTGATTGGCTTTTGTAGGATCGCTATTGATATAATTTCTGTAGCGATATTCCATGGCTCCAATCGCAGCTTTTGCGTGAGCTGGTAAATCAATTTCAAGTTGCACTTCAATATGGCGATCGGCCGCATAGCGCAACATTTTTTCAATTTGGTTTGTTTTATAGTAACCTGAACCGTCACCTACAAAGTTTGCCAATGCTTCCTCAAAACCTTGCCAAGTTGGAGTGACACCAAAGTTTGCCGCTAAAGCATCGGCTGGTTTACCTCTTATTTTGTCTCCCCCATTTAATCCTTTCGTATTGCCAAAATATGGGCTTAAAGAAACAAGTTCAGCTGGATTAAAGGAACGACGACTTCCATAGGTAGTTAGCTCTGGAAGGTCAGGTATTTCGATTCTCCAACCTGCATCTTCTGTTAAATGTAGATGAAAGCGATTAATTTTAAACATCGCTAATAAATCTATATATTTTAGCAAATCTCTAAAAGGTACAAAGTGACGACCTACATCTAGTAAATTACCCCTCAATGGAAAACGAGGTGCATCGCATACTACAACATAGGGTATGTTATTACTGCCAGTAAGCTTTGCTTGAAATATCAATTGACGCAATGTTTGAATACCATAAAAGACACCTGCAGCGTCAGCACCAGCAATTTCTATTCCATTTTCTGAAATAGTTAGCATATAGCTTTCTGGAACATTCACACCACTTGCCGTTGAAGGTAAATTAGGAATTACCTGATCAGCAATTTTTAAACGAATACGGGAAGAATT
Organism: Candidatus Rubidus massiliensis; assembly: GCA_000756735.1. Lineage (GTDB taxonomy): Bacteria > Chlamydiota > Chlamydiia > Chlamydiales > Parachlamydiaceae > Rubidus > Rubidus massiliensis. The sequence continues at coordinate 109,289 of CCSC01000001.1, forward strand.
AGGCGTTGTAGCATACAAGCCATTGAGTAAATTTTTTAAATATTTTTTTTCATTAGCTAAATCAGAAGTCGCTTGAACTCCTCTTATTGTACTAATGTCAAAAGTTCCAACGCTTTGGCTTAAATAGGTTGGATTTGGCACAATACTTTTTTGCAGCGAAACTGTAAGATCCGGTGTTCCTTCAGCATAGCGATTGTTTGGGGTATCTGCTGGAACGGCGTCTACAATTCCAAGCCCCGCAAATTCTAAAGGAAGTCTTGACATAACTGCCGGATTATTCACGTCAACAATGCTTTTTATCGGTACATAATGAGCAACGTTTTCATTATTTTTATAAGTTAGATGTAAACCTAATGGACATGCTGATTTTGAGGTTTTGAAAAGACTAAAAATCACAGCATTAGCCGAACCTGCTTGCAAAGAAAAAGTAAGACTGCCTCCAGGTGGTATGGAACCAAAATTTTGAGTTGGCGTCAATACATAGTAATCAAAATTTGTATCTGAAGTGGCAATGGAAATTTTATTTTCAGAAGCTGTTGGAGCGTAGGGTTGATTAAAATAGATCTTCCACTCTGGTACAAATTCACCATTAACAATTGAACCTCCATTTAAGGTTTTGGATGGATCGTTATTGGTTATTTTTAGTGTGGATTGTGCTATAAGGTCTAAACCTGTAGCACCAGCTGTCCATTCCACTAATAAATTAGCTGGATCTGGATTATTCCCAAAATTGTTTGGAGAAAGCGCAACAATATCTAGCCCATCCTCTAATTGGGAATGCAGTAGGCTAGTCGTAGCAAATAGTGCCATAAGGCCTATTCGTATAACTTTTTTTATGTTATTTGATAATATCATTAAAATCTCCTTGAATACACTCTTTGGCTAATAACGAAAAAAGAACATTCATATAGCTTAAATGTTAAGCAACAGATTTGAGAGAAGAAATTGGTTGTTTTTTCATCACAATTCTATTGTATAGCCTTAAAGATAGATAAAAAGACTAAATTCATTGCCTCGCCTTAAGTTAAGTGTGAATAGTTATCTAACCTGAGTCTTGAATTTTTAAGAGTTAAAGTTAGTCAAGATAGAAAATAGCTTAAACTATTATGATTGCTATTTTTCTTTAGGTACTCTACAAAGGCTAAATTAAACTCATAGAAACCCAAAACTCAGGTTCGTATTTAATCTAACGAAAAAAAGAGCAAATTTCAACGTTTGTTATCAAGGATTTTTTTTAAAAATGTAACTGATTTATTATCAAAATTTTTGATTTACTTTTTTTTAAAAGAAAATAAAAAAGCCCGGAAATTTCCGGGCATTTTTTTCGCTAAAAGATTAGAAAATCTTTAAGGAGATACAGGTTCAATCCAGCTGTACGCACCATTTCGATTAACTGATCTTACATAAACAGTTCCAGTAACTGCAACTGGCTGAATCCAGTTATTCCATGTATTACCTTGATCTAAAGAATATTGTAAGGTAAGACCCGGCATTGCATTGTTCATTAATAAAAGACCATCTTGAATGATGGCACCTGGAGGCTGTATTTTATAATTCACAGGCAATGTATTACGTCTAGTTGGACGTGTTTGAGGATAAAAATCTAACATGGGCAAAGTATATTTACCAAGAGCATTAGCAAAAACTTGCCAAGCTTGATCAATGGTCGCTCTCATGGCTTGGATTTGTGCTAATAACTCAGCATCTGTTTGACTTAAATCTGTATAGCCAACAACTGGTGGGTTTTGATTCCACGATCTTTCAGCGCCAGCAATAATTCTTGGATATCCCATAAATTCTGACGTTTTATAGGTATTTCTATATTCACCCCAAAGACAAGTTTCTATACCTACTATATTGTTAGCTTTAGCTGGATCTAAAGGAGTTTGTGTTCTTGACAAAACTACCGGATCAATGATTTGTCCAAACAAAGGACCAAATGCATTTGTCGGGTCTCCAAATAGATTGGTTGTGATGTAGCTAATAATATAGTTTTCTGGAACATAGGAAAATACTTCTTTTGTTCCAACTAGTGCTAAGTCAATCCCTAAATCGCGAGGATTTTTTGATTGCATTAAGTTTACGTAAAGGTTAGTTACATGACTTAATAATACGGGAAAATCGTTATTTGCAAATTCATAAGCTTGTCCTGGTGGAATACCTGCAAAGTTGTTCCAAACTTGCGTAGTAACGCCCATATCTTTTAATGGCTGCACCGGACTCATTAACTCTAGCATAGTTGAATCTGCCCATGCAGTATTTTTTGGACCATAAGCACTAACTATCTGCGCGTATTGCACTAAAAATTGCTCTAATTCCACAGCGGCCGGATTTGGACAAAGTGGCCAGGTTGAATTGTCTGCAAGCCCTGGTACTTCATCTGCTCCAATATGGAAATTTTTGAATGGGACACCAGCTCTTTCATACATTTTGCTAATTTCAAGCACAACTTTTTTCAAAAAGTTATATGTGCTTGGAATGCAAGGATTAACAACATTTGATGTATAAGGAGATGGATCTAAAGGGTCAATTAAACGATATTCATTAGCTTTAGTAGGATTGCGATCGATATATTTTCTATAACGATATTCCATCGCTTGAATTGCAGCTCTAGCGTGTGCTGGCATATCAACTTCTAGCACTACATCGATATGTCTTTTTGCTGCAAAGCGTAAAAGTGTTTCAATATCATTTGTAGAATAATAGCCTGAACCATCACCTACAAAATTATTGATAGCATCTTCAAAGCCCTGCCAAGTCGGAACGATACCAAAATTTGCGGCTATCACATTTTCTGGTTTTCCGCGTATCCTGTCGCCTCGTCTTAAACCAATCGTATTACCAAAAGCTGGACTTAAAGATCTTTCTTCGGATGGATTGAAGGTTCTACGACTTCCATAAGTTATAAGTTCTGGAATACCCGGAATTTCAATTCTCCAACCAGAATTTTCCGTTAAGTGTAGGTGAAAGCGATTGATTTTAAACATCGACAATAAATCAACATATTTAAGTAAATCCCTTCTTTGAACGAAGTGTCTACCTACATCTAGCAAGTTACCTCTAACAGAAAATCTTGGCGCATCGCAAATAACCGCATAAGGTATGGCATTAGTTCCTGTTAAACGTGCTTGGAATATCAGTTGTCTTAATGTTTGAATTCCATAAAATACACCCGCTGCATCAGCTCCTGCAATTTCAATTCCATTTTCTGAAATCGTTATCATGTAACTTTCAGGTACATTCACGCCGGTAGCTGAACTTGGCAAATTAGGAATGACTTGATCGGCGATCTTCAACTGTATAGCATGAGAATGCCTTCCATCGCCTGATAGTCCTCTTAACAATCGACTAAGATATTTTCTTTCAAAGGACAATCCAGACTGAGCTCTAACACCTCTAATCGAGTTTAAATTAAAGGCTCCTTCAACTTGAGAAACATAAGTTGGATTTGGAACTATGCTGTTTTGTAAAGAGATATTTAGATCAGGGACACCTTGAGAATATCTAGTTGTAGGGGTGTCTGGGGGAACAGCATCTACAATTCCAAGTCCTGACAATTCAAGTGGCAATCTAGACATAACAGCTGGATTGTTGATATCAACAATCGATTTTACAGCAACAAAATGAGCTACGCTGTCATCTCCATAAGCAATATGCATTCCCATAGGACTGCCAGCTTTAGAAATTTTTATGATGCTAAAAAATACTGCATTAGCCGTTCCAGCTTGCATAGGGATAGTTAAACTACCACCTGGTGGTATAGCTCCAAAAGTTTCTGTTGGGGTTAAAACATAGTAATCTAAAACGCTATCTGATGCGACAACACTAATTCTATCTTCACCAGTTGCGGGTACATAAGGTTGATTAAAATATAGTCTCCAAGCTGGTACAAATACTCCATCAATAAATGTCCCTGCATTTAAAGATTTATGTGGGTCATTGTTAAAAATTGTCATGGTAGCTTGTGCTACTAAATCTAAATTGGTAGGACCGGCTATCCATTCAATAGCCAAATTTGCCGGATTGGGATTATTACCAAAACGAGCTGCTAATGTGGAAATTTCTACATTATCCTCTGCCTGCGAATGTAGCAAGCTAGTAGTAGCAAATAAAGCTGTTAAGCCTATTCGTATAGTTTTTTTTATATTACTAGAAAACATCATTCAAACAATTCCTTGTGAATTATTAGCTAAGGTTAATCTAGCGAATTAAATGGCAAAATTCAAACTTTATTTATATATTTTTTAAAAACATCTTTATTTACTTTAAACCGATTCGTAATAGGATTTTCTCAAGCTTAAAAGAAATTTATCGCAAGATATATGTTTGTATGGGTAAGGATTTTCAATTGATTTAATCACTAATTAAATAACTTTTATAGTTTTTTGATAACTCTTAAAAACTAATTTAAGCTAGATTAGCAAATTAAGTTGAATATAAGTGTTGAGTTTATTGTATTATTATGCTCGAAATTTTCAATTCCTACTTTTGAGATACAAATGCATTTAAATAGCGACATTATCGACATTTCATTAGTTTCTAAACTGGCAAAACAAATAGAAGAAGCAAAAAAAACTAGTAAAAACTTACACACACTTCTTTTTTCTCTCATAGATCAACTTAGCAAAGAACAAAATTTAATTGCCCAAAAACAAGAAATAGAAAAATGGAATCAGTATGGACAAAAAAGAGAATCATTTATAGCAGGCCATATTACAACTACAACCCTAAAAGATGAAAAAAGTTTAAGTAAAATTTTACCTTGCTTTTATAAATATTTAAAAACTAAGGAAAATATATGTAAAAAAGAAGCGGTTATTTTAAGTCGTTACGCAGATGTTGAATCTGAACTTCAATTTAAGTACATCGATCCTGAAACGTATAAAACTGCAAATTATCACCAAGGGCCATCCTTTTTTTTAGATGAAAGTCCAACAGATTTAGATTATTTAAGAAACTTAAAAAAAAATAACGTTCACTTATTTGAGAGTAGAAAAATTGCTTTTGGTATAGCCAAAATTCATAAAAAATTTGAAGAGCCTAAGGATAAAAAAATATCTACGCATGATGTTTTAAAATATTTTCGTGAGGATAAAGCTACAGAGCTTCTAAATAACCAAAAAAATGCTTATATTGTTGCTACTCTTTTTATGACAGTTAATTTTAAAAAAATCGAATTAGCCAAATATTTTACATGGTTATTTGTTAATTCAGAAGAACAAGAAGAGTCACCATTAAAGCGAATGATCAAATGTTCAAAAGTTGTGGTTTTGCATCAAGATCAAATAGACATTTCTAACACCTTAAATGAAGTAGCAATATTATTTAATGAAGCTGTTATGTGGGATGAAAAAAAAGAGCGGGAATTAATATGTACTGTTGCCAAAATTAGTTATTTATTATCCCATTGTCAATTTAATTTAAGAGGTTCCAAAAAAATTATTGACCTATTAACAACCGCGATTTATTACACCTTTGAAAACACAGAACTAAAAATATCTAAAAATTTTAATGTTGAAGAGCAAGCTTTTACTTTTCCAATCTATTCTGATTTTTTAAATGAATATGAAAAAAATGTAACCTTTAGAAAACTAAACGATGAATAAAGAAGAATTTAAGGAATTTGTCATTAAAAGCATTCCTATCGCTAAATCTATGGGGGTTGAGTTTAAGACGCTTTCAACCGAATGCGTAATAATAAAAGCTCCCCTATCATTAAATAAAAATCACTTAAACACAGCTTTTGGTGGTAGTTTAAATGCAATAGCTACTCTTGGTTGTTGGAGCTTCCTACAATATTATTTAGAGACCATTTTAGAAAGATCCAGATTTCATATTGTTATTTCTAAAAGTCAAATAAGCTATTTATCTCCGATTGACTTTGATTTTGAAATTGAATCTCATGCTGAAAAAAAAGAACTAGAGAAATTTCATGAGGATTTGCTAACCCATAAACGAGCCAAAATAGAAATTATCGCAAATATTTATCATCAAGATAAAAAATGTTTATATTATAAAGGCACCTTTGTAGCAGCTTGTCTTTAAATATTTAGTATAAAATCTAATTTTAAATTAGAGAAAAGTATACAACTTATGTATACATGTTTCTAAATCAACACCCTCTATTCTGATTTTTTTTTGACGACTTTTTGCTCCACTAATTATTTGTACTGAAGATTTATTTATATTTAACTTTTTTGAAATAAATCTAATTAGTTCATCATTTGCTTCATTATTTTTGGCTGTAGCCTTTAAACGAATTTTAAAAACAAAATCATCGATCCCAATACATGCAGTTTTTGAAGAATTGGGTGTAACTTTTATGTGAATTACTGTTTCCATTACCTTAAACTTAAAATTTTTTATTGTTTTTAAAAAATGGTTTTTGCCTTTTAGAAAAGTTAAAGATTTACATAAATAATTCAAAAAATTACTTTAAAATTTAATGAAAAAATATAGATCCTATTTATGAATAAAAAAGATAAGTATGTTTTTTTTGGTTTAATTTACTTTGGCTTGATTGTTTTAGTAGTACTCTTCATGTTTAGCAATCATATAGCAGTCTTAACACCCAAAGGAATTATAGCTGAAAAGCAATTAGAAGTGATCTTGAAATCAACTTTTTACATGCTAATCATCGTTATTCCAGTTTTAATTTTAGCATTCATCATTCCTTGGCATTATCGTGGCAGTAATAAAAGAGCTAATTATGACCCCGAATGGGACCATAGCTACACCGCAGAAGCTATTTGGTGGGGAGTTCCCCTTATCATAATATTTATTCTTTCTATTTTAACATGGAACAGCAGCCATTCATTAGATCCGTTTAAACCGATAGATGCAGATACAAAACCGTTAAAAATTCAAGTCGTAGCCTTACAGTGGAAATGGTTATTTGTTTATCCAGAGCAACAAGTAGCCACCGTAAATTATATGCCAATCCCTGAGAAAACACCGATTCAATTAGACATAACAGCTGACGCTCCTATGAATTCGTTTTGGCTTCCAGAGCTTGCAGGGCAAATTTATGCCATGCCTGGAATGAAAACAACCTTATATTTAAAAGCTGATGAAGAAGGGTCGTTTCGTGGATCTTCTGCCAATATTAGTGGGACAGGTTTTGCTTCTATGTATTTTACAGCAAATTCTTCAAGTCAAGAAGATTTTTTTAAATGGGTAGACGAAGCAAAACAATCTCAAAAAAAATTAAACGAAGAAGAATACAATAAGATCGCAGCACCAAGCCAAGATTTTCCTAACTTACAATACACCCTTGAAAAACAAGATCTTTTTGACTCAATCATAAATAAATACATGGTACCAACTCGAGAAACCAAAACCCAATAAGATGTATGGATAATTTGTTTGGTCGATTAACAATTGATGCGTTTAAACATGACCCCATAGAGGCTGGAGCCGGCATAGGCATCGCAGTCGGTGGGATAGTAATTGTAGCATTACTTTTTTACTACAACGGTTGGAAATGGCTCTGGAAAGAGTGGCTGACTTCTGTTGATCATAAAAAAATTGGCATGATGTATATTATTGTTGCCACATTAATGTTATTTAAAGGACTTGTAGACGCATCCATGCTTCGAGCGCAACAAGCGATGGCTTCTGGTGACTCATTCGGTTTTTTAACAGCTCCCCACTTTCAACAAATTTTTTCAGCTCACGGAACAACTATGATCTTTTTTGTTGGGATGGGAGTTGTGTTTGGAATGATTAATTTGATTGTGCCTCTGCAAATTGGAGCTCGAGATGTTGCTTTTCCCTTTTTAAATTCATTAAGTTTTTGGCTATTTGCTGCAGGTGCTTTTTTAGTAAATTTATCTTTAATAGTTGGTAAATTTTCTGATACTGGATGGCTTGCTTATACACCGCTTTCGAGTATTCAATACAACCCAGGTGTTGGAGTAGATTATTGGATTTGGAGTGTCCAAATCTCAGGTATTGGTAGTTTATTATCAGGGATTAATTTTCTTGTTACTATTTTAAAATTACGTTGTCCTGGAATGACCTTAATGCGTATGCCTCTTTTTACTTGGAGCGCATTAAATAGTATGATTTTGGTAATTTTTGCCTTTCCAATTCTAACTGTTACATTAGCTATGTTAACTCTTGACCGTACAATGGGAATGCATTTTTTCACTCCAGATTTTGGAGGAAATCCGATGATGTATATTAATTTAATATGGGCTTGGGGTCATCCAGAAGTTTATATTTTAATTTTACCAGCCTTTGGAGCCTTTTCCGAGGTTGTCGCAACTTTTTCACATAAGCGATTATTCGGATATGTCTCAATGATTTGGGCTCTAGCTGCCATTACTTTTTTATCATTCATTGTTTGGCTTCATCACTTTTTTACTATGGGAGCGGGTCCTAGTGTTAATGCTTTTTTTGGAATAATGACAATGCTTATTGCGGTACCAACAGGAGTTAAAATATTCAATTGGCTCTTTACCATGTTTAGAGGTCGAGTACACTTCACAAGGCCAATTCTTTGGTTTTTAGGATTTGTTGTTGTCTTTACAACTGGTGGAATGACAGGAGTATTACTCTCTGTGCCTGCAGCTGACTTTCAATTGCATAACAGCCTATTTCTTATTGCTCACTTTCACTCTATGGTAATTGGTGGTGTTTTATTTGGTTTTTTTGCAGCCTTAGCCTACTGGACACCTAAAATTATTGGATTCAAATTAAATGAAAGGCTTGGAAGATACGCCTTTTGGTGTTGGATTATTGGCTTTTTTATTGCTTTCATGCCTTTATACGTTTTAGGGCTAATGGGAGCTACTAGGAGATTAAACCATTATGAAGCATCTACCGGATGGCAACCGCTTTTTATTATTGTAGCCATTGGAATTACTTTAATAATAACAGGAGCTATTTGTCAGGTTTTTCAAATTATTGTTGGTGTTATTCAAAGAAAGCACCACATGGATAGAACAGGAGATCCTTGGAATGGAAGAACTTTAGAGTGGTCCACTTTATCACCAGCCCCGTTTTATAATTTTGCTGTCATTCCAACTGTTCGAGATAGAGAACCTTTATGGACAAAAAAACACGCGCAAGAAATTAAAGAAGAAATGACCCATTATGAAGATATTTACATGCCAAAAAATACAGCTATGGGGCTTTACATTGCCGCTTTAGCCTTTGTTTTTTCCTTTGCTATAATTTGGTATATTTACTGGCTGGCTATTGTAGCCTTAATAGGAATTATCATTTGCGTCAATATTCGTTTATGGCAAGACGACATTGAATATTGTATACCTGCTAAAGAAGTAGAACGCATGGAAAAAGAAAATGCCCATCGAAGGATGTATACATGACAACAAACCCTCTTTCTTTAGAAGACATCAATCACTCTGATTATCATCATGACAATTATTCCAAAACCTTATTTGGATTTTGGTTATATTTAATGACAGACTGCATTGTTTTTTCAATTTTTTTTGCCACATATGCAGTTTTACATAATGGCACATGGGATGGACCAAAAGCCGCCGATATTTTTGATTTAAACTACGCTTTAATTCAAACAATTATACTTTTAACAAGTAGCTTAACTTGTGGTTTAAGTATGCTTGCCTTACATAGATTTGCTAAATCTACTAGTATTATTTTTTTGGTTTTTACCTTTCTTTTTGGAGTTGCCTTTTTAGGAATGGAATTATTTGAATTTCATCATCTGGTAAAAATGGGATATAGTTGGGAAAGAAGCGCTTTCTTATCTTCTTTTTTTTCATTAGTAGGATGTCACGGTTTACACATAACTTGTGGATTATTTTGGATTATCGCCATGATCTTTCAATTAGTTTACAAAGGAATAACTGAAAACACACTTAGACGAATGATGTGTTTTGGTATGTTTTGGCATTTCCTTGATTTAGTTTGGATATTCATTTTTACATTTGTCTATTTAGTAGGAGTTGCAAATGGAAAATAAACGCCATGTTAAAGATCAACATTTACACCAAGAAAGTACTTTAAGAGCATACATAATAGGTTTTATCCTTTCCTTGCTTTTAACACTTGCTTCTTACTATTTAGTAACTGAAAAACTTTTAAATGGATGGACATTAATTCATGTACTTATTGGTTTGAGTTGTATCCAAGCTTTCATTCAATTAGTTTGCTTTTTACATCTAGGACTTGAATCACAACCCTCTTGGAACCTCTTAAGTTTTCTTTTTATGTTATTGGTACTTGTCATCTTAGTCTTTGGATCTCTTTGGATCATGCATAATTTAAATGAACGTGTCATGCCAACAGAACATACGGAGCACTCTCATGCTTAAAACATACTATATGCTTACAAAGCCTGGTATAATACTTGGTAATGTCATTACAACAGCAGGTGGATTTGCCTTAGCTTCCCATGGTTTCATCAACTGGGTATTGTTTTTAGAAACTATGCTGGGTTTAGCTTTAGTCATAGCTTCTGCGGGTGTATTTAATAGTTATTTTGATAGAAAAATTGATGCTAAAATGGAAAGAACTAAAAACCGTCCTTTTGCGCGCAATGTTGTCAATTCTAAAATAGCGTTACTATTTGGAACAATCCTTGGTTTTTTAGGACTTGGTTTGCTTTTTTATTTTACCAATATCTTAACAGTCTTAGTCGCATTATTCGGCTTGTTGGTTTATTTAGTTCTTTATGGAACAATGAAATATAAATCTCTTTACGGAACAATTATTGGAAGTATAGCCGGCGCTGTACCACCAGTCGTTGGATATTGTGCCGTAAGCAATCAATTAGATTTTGCAGCTCTTATACTTTTTATGATTATGGTTTTATGGCAAATGCCTCATTTTTTTGCTATTGCTGTCTATAGAATTAATGATTATGCAGCGGCTTCCATCCCTGTTTTACCGTTAACAAAAGGTATAGAAACAACTAAATGGCAAAGTCTTTTATATATTTTAGCTTTTATGTTTACATCTCTAATGCTAACCTTTTTTGGCTACACAGGTATTATTTATGCAGCCACAGTAATCTTTTTAAGTCTCGGTTGGTTAGTTTTATTAGCTAAAGGCTTTAAAATAAAAAATGATCAAGTCTGGGCTAAACAAATGTTTGTCTATTCTTTAATTGTAATTATGGGACTATATGTAGTGATCCCTTTTGATCTTTTGCAAACAAATTGAAAGGCTAAAACTTACAATTTTTCAATAAGCTTTTATATTTTTTTATCAAATTAAATATTTTTTAAAAATTTTATACCTATTTTTTTCTTCAATAAATAATATAATTTTTTATTGAAAATTTAGGTATCAAATGAAGTCAAAACTCGTCTCTTCTCTACTCTTATTAGTTACTTTTTTTGGAATATTAACACATTATCAAATTACCCCTTCTTCCCTTATTCAATTAACAATTGCCGATGAAAGCAAAAATGATTCGATTGAAATTGATAAAGTGTATTCTGAAAACCCTGAACATCATCTATTTGGATATAAAAGTGAAGGCGAGCAAATAATCCCTTTTGACTTTCAAACAAATTTAAATGGTACACCATTAGAACTTGATTTTCCTCCTCATTTACTTGGATTTACAAAAGATGAAAAATATGTATTTGCCATTAATAAAAACTCTCTTGAGCTTGTTCAAATACATTTAGAAAAAGCTCAAGTATTTCCAATAATAACTTTTACAGATGTACCTAATCAATGGGCTATTTCTAATGATGATTTGCACGTTTATTTTTCCTATTTAAATAATTCCAACGTTTGGCATCTAGATTTGACCAATAAAAAAATAGAAAATTTTTATTCTCTAGAAAAAAATATAAAAAACTTAAGGCTTCAACCTGACAATTCTAAACTATTCATAAGCTATGAAAATTGCACAGATATTGATTGTTTAATTCTAGGTTCCAAACTAAAAGAAAATTTAGCTACCTTGGAAACAAATATAGTTTCTTTTTCTCCAACCGTAGACGGACAAAAGTTAATTATTTCTTTAGAAAATAAAGAAGATTTAATGGTAATCGATTTGCAAAGTGGGGTAGTGGAAAAACCATCCAGTAAATTTTCAGATGTTCCACAATACAATAATTTGCTAATGATCGATCAAAACAACCAAAAAGCTTTAATTTTAAAAGAATACCAAAAAGAGATTTGTCACTACGATTTAAAAAAGAATTGCATTGATTCAACTATTTTTCTTGATCCATCACTGAATAATTTTATTTTGCCAAAACAAAATTCCTTGCATGCACAATTTAAAGAAGAACTGAATATCGCTAAACTTCCCTGTACTTTTGATGCGTCTGATGTAGCAGAAAAGCATCCTTCTCTTATTTATGAATGGAATTTTGGAGATGGGACTGTAATAACAACCGATTTACCAAAAACGATACACACTTATCAAAACGAAGGCACTTACAAAGTTTCTTTAAAAATAACTAAAATAATTTCTAATTTTATTCATAAAAAAGAAAAGGAAGAACTTCCTTTGAAATTATCGTCTTCTATAGAAAAAGAAATAAAAATTAATTCTACACATTCTGTACTCTCTACTGGATTTGAAAAGAATGCACTTGATGAAGAAACAAAAGCTTTAGCCATTTTTCCGTCAACAACTGTTGGAACACCTTCTCAAGCAAGTATTGTTTATGGACAACAAGTTTATGATACGGCCGTTGTAACAGGCACTTTTACTGGAGGAACTCGGACAGGTACAGTAACATTTTTTGTCGATAGCACCCAAATTGGATCCCCTGTTACACTAACTCCTGGGCCTAATAATACAGCGACAGCAGTATCCGTTTCGTACACGCCAACAACTGTTGGTACATACACGTTTACAGCGCAATATAGTGGAGATGCCGTTTACAACCCTTCTTCTGATTCCTCTGTAACAAATTCCTTTACTGTTACTCAAGCTACTAGTACAACAACGTTAACTTCATCCGTGAATCCCTCTTCTTTTGGACAAAACGTGACTTTAACTGCCAATGTCGCATTAAATACCACCTCTAATGATTTACCAACTGGAACGGTAACTTTTTATGATGGCAGTAATGCTATTGGTACAAGCTCATTAATTGCTGGAAATGCTACTTTAGCCATTTCTAATTTATCGGTCGGATCCCATTCGTTAACGGCTATCTATAGTGGCGATGTTAATTATTTTCCTTCTACCTCTAATGTTTTAGCTCAAACCGTAAATAAAGGTAATACAAGCACAACTTTAACTTCTTCTACAAATCCAAGTGTCTTTGGCAATAGCACAACTTTAACAGCAACGATTGCTGTAACTAGCGGCTCAGGAACAGTTACAGGTACGGTATCTTTTAGAGATGGAGCAACGGTAATTGGAACAGCACCTGTAACTGGCGGTGTGGCTACACTACCCATTTCTAATTTAGCTGTCGGTTCACATAGTTTAACAGCTATTTATAGTGGCGATACCAATTTTAACACGTCAACTTCGAATACGGTTTTACAAACAGTAAATCAGGGAACAACAACCACTACCATTGCATCCTCTGCTAATCCATCAATGTATGGACAATCGATTACACTTACAGCAAATGTCACAGTAGCAACAGGTGCTGGCACCTTAACAGGCAATGTAACTTTTTTAGATGGCACAACCGTTTTAGGTACAACAACTTTAACAGCCGGTACAGCGACACTTGCCCTCGATAATTTATCCGTTGGCACACATAATCTTACTGCAAGATATAATGGCAACACTAATTTTCAAATTTCTACATCCTCAAACTTAGTGCAAGTTGTAGATAAAGCAACTCCCGTTGTAACAGTTTCTTCCGCTTCTAATCCTTCGGCTTATGGAAGTGAAATTGTTTTTACATCTCTTGTAAGTGCACCAACTTCTATTGGACTACCCACTGGAACAGTAACATTTTATGATGGCTCAACAATCATTGGAACTGGTGATTTAAGCACTACAGGAGCCAATACAGGAACAGCTACTTTTACTACACGATTACTAAATGGCGGAGCTCATACTATCACAGCAGTCTATGGAGGCGATTCCAATTTTGTAACTGTAACATCTTCCCCTTTAAATCAAACGGTAAATAAGGCTAATACGACCACAACTATATTTTCCAACTCTTCTAATCCTTCTGAATTTGGGCAACCTGTAACTTTACAAGCGCAAGTTATCGGATCAGTCAGCAACCCACCTTTACCACCAAGTGGTTCTGTAGTATTTTATGATGGAACTACGGTAATTGGTACGGTGCCTGTATCGGCTATATCGAGTAACACGTCATTAGCCACTTTCACTACTAGCAGCTTATCCATCGGACCTCATAATTTAAGCGCAAGCTATCAAGGCGATATCAATTATAATATCTCCACTTCTACTACGATGACACAAACTGTTATTTTAACATCCACATCAACAACCGTAGCAACCTCCGTCACACCATCTTTTTACGGTCAAAATGTCACTTTTACAGCAACTGTCACGACTAATAGTCCAGGTACTGGAAATCCAACTGGAATAGTAAACTTTTATAATGGCACAATGTTGATGGGAACTGGTACCTTGACACCGTCTGGTAGCAATGCAAGTCAAGCCACTTTTTCCATCACAACTTTAAGTTTAGGATCACATCAAATAAGAGCTATTTATCAAGGGGACACAAATTTTACAGGATCAAATTCTACAGCTATAACACAAGTTGTTGTCAAAGATCCAACAACAACTTCTCTTTCATCCTCTTTAAATCCGTCTAACTTTGGAAATAATGTAACTTTTACAGCAAATGTAACGGCAAACGCCCCAGGAAGTGGAATACCAACGGGTACCGTAACTTTTAATGAAGGTTCCACTGTGCTTGGCACAGCCACACTAAATGGTTCTGGCGCTGCCTCTATTACTATTTTAAGCTTATATCCAGGTTCCCATAATATAACGGCTACATATAGTGGAGATACTAATTATATCGGATCAACTTCTCCGATATTGACGCAAATTGTAAATAATCAATTGCCAACAACCACGACTATTACTTCATTTAGGAATTCTTCTCCTATCAATCAAGCCGTTACTTACAGTGCACGAGTCACCGCAATCACCGGAATTCCAACTGGTACTGTTAGTTTTTATGATGGTGGTGTATTTTTTGGAACAGGTACATTAAATGCAAGTGGTGTGGCCACAGTTACAGAACCTGCAAGTGGCTTAAATACATTAGGTTTGCATATTATTACTGCAATTTATAGTGGCGATGCAAACTTTATCACTTCAACTTCTGCCAATTATAATCAATATGTTGTACCATATGACACCCAAACTACCTTAACATCTACACCCAATCATTCAGAACAAGCCAACGCAACTTTTACAGCGACAGTGACAGCTAGCGGAACGCCAACTCCCATCCCCCCATTTACTGGAACTATCACTTTTTATGATGGCAATACAGCAATTTCAAGTCCAATTCCTATTAACCCAACTACAGGTGTTGCCACTTTTACACCTAATGATCTGCAATTTGGAAGCCGCACAATTAGAGCAGTTTATAGTGGAGATCAAACGACATTTGCTACATCAACATCTAATAGCATTACGCAACAAGTTCAGCAAACAGACATGTTAACTACTACTACATCGTTAACAACATCAAATGCCACAGCCTATGTTTGCCAACCAATAACCTTAACAGCTACCGTTGTGGCTACACAAGGTTTTTACACGCCTACTGGAACGGTTACCTTTTTTAGTGATAATATGGAAATTGGAGGAGCAATTTTGAATGCGAGCGGTGTGGCAACTTTACAAGTAGCCGACTTACCAATTGGCATTCATACAATTCAGGCTACTTACAATAGCGATTCAAACTATGCCTTTTCTAAATCGAACACCTTAACAGAAACAATTATCGCAAATCCGACAACGATGGCTTTATCAGTTATTCCCAATTTAGCTAGTACATTATACGGACAAGATTTAACTTTTGTAGCTATTGTACAATCACAATATGGAATACCAGCTGGTTCTGTGACTTTTTATGATGGCGCGGAAGAGCTATTAACGATTGACTTAGACCAACAAGCAACGGCAAGTTTATTGATACCAAGCTTAGATACTGGTGCACATACTATTAATGCCGTTTATAATCCAACGCCTTGCTTCTCCTCATCAACTGCTGCTTTGTCCCATACCATTACGAGAATAAATCCTAAAACTACTCTCACGGCATCCCCATCACCGGCGATTTATGGAAATTCTATTCTTTTACAAGCCAATGTTTCGGCCTATCTTTATGGACAACCTACAGGAACGGTTACATTTTTTAATGGATCAACTAATTTAGGAACGGTGCCGGTCATAGAAGGAATAGCACAACTGCGGGTTTTTGATTTACCTGCTAGTATTGTTGTGTTTAACGCACGATACAATGGGGATAGCAACTTTATTCCAACTAATTTCCCATCCTATCTTGAAATTATCAATAAAGCTCCTTCCTCAACTTGCTTAACTTCATTTTCACCAAATCCATCCCTTTATGGTGAGTTAGTTAAGTTTAACGCGACAGTTTCTTCAGCTGTTGGTATTCCAACAGGAACGGTTACCTTTTACAATGGTAGCACGATTATTGGTGTATCACCAATCGATCATTGTGGTGAAGCCTATTTAGAAACATCAGCTTTAAATTTGGGATCAAATGTCATTTCGGCCGTTTACAGTGGAGATAGTAATTATCTAACATCTACCTCTCCCAACTACACACAAACAATTAATCAGTCAGCAAGTATTACACGAGTTGTATCTTCAACTCCAAATCCTTCCACATTTAATTCAACTGTGACCTTCACCATCGCAGTAAATCCTGCAAATGCTGGAGCAGCCAATCTACCAACTGGTACTATTACCGCCTATTTAGGATCTACTACTTTGGGTGTTGGAACATTAACAAATGGTACAACAACCATATCAACTTCAGCATTACCAGCTGGAGTTTCAACCATTAATTTTGTCTATTCAGGTGATACAAGATATAGTAGTTCTAGTGCAATAGCGACTCAAACAGTAAACCTTGCTACTACAACAATTACAGCAATTACATCCTCTCAAAATCCTTCTGTATACGGACAATCCGTTACATTTAGTGCTAAAGTTAATTCGACAGCTGGAATTCCAAGTGGCACAGCCACATTTTTTGATGGCACGACTCAGCTAGGAGTAGTCACTTTAGATAGCAGTGGAAACGTTGCCATTACTGTTCCTCGATTAGCTGTTGGAAGTCACGCCATCACAGTTCGCTACGCTGGTAATACCACTTATGCAGCTTCCAATTCGGCAAGTTTAACTCAGGTTGTGAATAAATCAGCTACAAACACGACTCTAACTACAACGAATGCTTTTGCCACCTATGGAGAAAGTATCACATTTTTAGCAACCGTCAATCCTACAAGTCCGGGAACTGGTTTGCCAACTGGAACTGTTACATTTCGAAACGGCACGACTGTTTTAGGAACTGTAACTTTAAACAACGGTGGTGTGGCTCCTTTTTCAATTTCAACTTTGCCAGCCAGCAGCACACCTTATACCTTAACTGCTACTTATAATGGAGATAATAATTTTAATACCTCTGTATCAAGTAATTTGTCACAAACCGTCGGTCAAGTATCAACAATTATTAATGCGGTATCTTCACCAAATCCCTCAGCCTTAGGACAAGTTGTAACAATAGCAATTGAAGTTAATGCAATTAATTCAGGAATTGTTATTCCAAATGGAGTAGTTACAGCAACTTATGGATCAACGGTTATTGGAACTGGAAGTTTAGACCCAAATGGTCAAATTTCCTTCCTCACTTCTACGTTACCTGCAGGTACATTACCAATAACTATTACTTACGCTGGAAATTCTAATTTTTCCCCATCCTCTACAATTGTGACACAAACAGTGACAGAAGCCGCTTCAGCAGTAGCTCTTAGCTCTTCATTAAATCCGTCTCATGTTGGGGAAACAATTACATTAACAGCTACTGTCACTTCAACCGTAACAGGAGTTCCAAGTGGTACAGTTTCTTTTTTTGATGGAAATACGTTAATTGGCACACAAACTTTAAATGGGGGTGGAATCGCTACGTTAAGCATTGCTAATTTAACATTGGGAACTCACAATTTAACCGCTATTTACAATGGCAATGCAAGCTTAGCTTCTTCTGTGTCATCGGTTTTAGTCCAAAATGTTGTTCAAGCAACTGCAACAACAAGTATAGTGTCTTCGGTTAATCCCTCCTCCTTTAATCAAGCCACTACCTTTACGGCAACAGTTGCAGTGGGAGCAGGTTCTGGTATCCCAACCGGAACAGTTACCTTTTTTGATGGAACAACAGCACTTGCTACTCGTCCTTTAAGCGGAAACGTCGCGACTTTCACAACATTTTCTTTAACTGTTGGATCTCATGCTATTCGAGCAGTCTATAATGGTGATACAAACTTTGCCACATCTGCATCTACAATTCTGACTCAAGTTGTGAATCAGACAGGTACAACAACTACCCTAACATCCTCTTTAAATCCATCTACTTTTGAGCAAAACATCACTTTAAATGCCTCTGTGGTGGCAAATGCAGGCACTGGTATTCCCACAGGTACTGTAACATTTAGAGATGGAACTACCGTAATTGGCACCTCAAATATAGTAAATGGACAAGCTTCCTTAACAATAAATACGTTAAGTGTTGGAACACATGCTTTAACTGCTACCTACAATAGCGATGGTAATTTTGCCACCTCCACCTCTAACACAGTTTCAGAAGTTGTGAATGCAGCTAGCACAACAACAACTATCACGTCTTCAATTAATCCCACATCCTTTGGACAAGCTACTATATTAACTGCTATGGTGACTTCATCCACTTCTATAACTCCGACAGGAACTATTACCTTTAATGAAGGCTCCCTAGTTCTTGGAACTGCATCCTTAGTGAATGGGATAGCAACTTTAAATATTTCGAATTTAAGTGTAGGATCACATAACATAAATGCTTCTTATAGCGGAAATGGAAACTTTACAGGTTCAACATCCTCTATTATAACGCAAGTTGTACAGCAAGCAACTGCCACAGTTGGATTAACTTCTTCCATAAACCCATCCGTTTATGGCGATCCTATAGTTTTAAATGCCTCTGTAACTATTACAAGCGGCTCAGCAACACCGACCGGAACCATTGCCTTTTTTGATGGAACGACTTTGCTAGGAGTTTCACCATTAACTGCTGGTACTGCTAGTATTACTCTAACCGATTTATCTGTTGGTACTCATTCCTTAATTGCCGTCTATAGTGGAGACACAAACGTAAGTCAATCAACATCTTCAACTTATGTACAGTTAGTAAATCCTGGATTATCTTCAATTGTTCTTACATCATCTGTAAATCCTTCCTCTTTTGGACAAGCAGTAACATTTACAGCCGATTTGAATATTTTAAGAGGAATTTTGCCTCAAACTGGTACCGTAGCCTTTTTAGACGGGACAACAACCCTTGGAACAGGAACTGTCGTTAATGGCATTGCTACATTTACTACGACACAATTAGCCATAGGATCCCACTCTATCACTGCCGTTTATAGTGGTGATGCCAACTATGAACCTGTTACATCAACGCCTCTAACGCAAGTCGTAACACAAGCAGTAACCAGCACGAATATATTATCCACTACCCCAAATCCTTCGATGTTTGGCCAAACCGTTAATTTTTTCGCTTCTGTGACTTCACCTTTTGGTTCTCCAAGCGGAACGGTAAGCTTTTACGACAATAGTGTTTTACTTGGAACTGTACCCCTATTTGATGGATTAGCTATTTTTGCAACTCCAACACTCGCTATTGGTAATCACCCAATCACCGCTGTTTATAATGGGGATGCCAATTTCTTGGGTTCAACCTCTTCTCCACCAACCATCCAAACGGTAAATCAAAGTTCTATTACCGTTACAACGACAACAACTTTAACTTCTACCCCAAATCCTTCAAACTATGGAGAAAATGTCACTTTTAATATAACTGTCACCCCTATTGCTGGTGGAGGCACTCCAACTGGACTTGTAAGCTTATTTAATGGAGGTAATGCCTTAACAACAGTTAGCTTAGATAGCTCAGGACAAGCTTCCTTTACTACAAATCAGTTGCCTGCTGGTAATTTAACAATAGTAGCTCTTTATTCTGGAGATGCAGACTATTCTTCATCTACAGCAACGATTGTACAGCAAGTCAATCCAATTGGTACAACATCGACCCTAACATCTTCTATCAACCCTTCCAATTTTGGAGAAAATGTTACCTTTACTTTTCAAGTAAGCTCCCTATCAGGACCTATTCCTACCGGAAGTGCTACATTTTATGAAGGGACTACTATATTAGGTACCTCTTTATTAAGTAACACAGGTGTTGCAACCTTTAATGTGTCTAATCTATCGACTGGCACGCATGCTATAACAGCCGTTTATAATCAAGATGCAAACTTCCAAACAACAAACGCCTCAATAGTGCAAAATGTAGCTTTAGGACTAACATCAACGCAAATTTTAACATCAGCTCCAAATCCTTCAAGAGAAGGAGATGATATCATATTTGTCGCAAGTGTTACGACAACAGATAGCATTCCTAACGGTACAGTGACGTTTTATGACCAAGGCACTCCCATCGGAACAACAACGCTTTATAATGGATTAGCTATCTTTAATGCATCGACTTTAGGTGTTGGCACCCATGCCATTACAGCAGTTTATAATGGAAGTAGTGAATTTGCAACCTCTTCATCAATTCCTTATACACAAATTGTCATACCAGCTGCCTTTCAAACGGGCACCAATTTGACAAGCTCGTTAAATCCAGCTGAAGCAGGTATGCCAATTACCTTTACAGCAACGGTTATCTCTCCTTCCTCAACACCTACAGGTACGATCACATTTTTTGATGGTTCCACATCCCTTGGAACGGCTATACTAAACAATGGAATTGCTCAGCTAACCGTCTCAAATTTATCTACAGGATCCCACGCTATAACAGCAGCTTACAGTGGAGATAGCAATAACGGACCTTCCACATCAAATACCATTATTCAGGTTATTACAGCTTCATCTATACCACAAACACCTGTAGGTTTTTACGGTTGCCAAGTCTATAATAAATATTTAACCTATACTGAAGTAGTCAATGTACTTCGTTGGTTACCACCTGAAAACAATGCCTCTATAGTGGGCTACGAAGTTTATAAAGACTCGAGCTTAACAAAGTTAGTGGGAAAAACTTCAAATAGTTGTCCTTTCCAAATAGAAGACCGCGTGAAGAAACTAAAAAATAGTTATACTTACTACATAGTATCTGTTAATGCACTTGGGATAAAATCAGCGCCAGCTTCTACCACGGTCTATAGAAAAAGGCACAACAAAAAAGCATCTATAGAAAAAGATGCTTTAGAAGAAATTGCTATAGAAACTCAATTGTAAACACCTTTTGTAATCTAAACTTTTTGTGTATTAAAAACACAAAAGTTTAGATTGCTCATGATATTAAGCTGCAACCATTGCAGTTACATTCATTTTCAATTTGAAAATTTAAGCATTGATAAATGATGGATTTTTAGCTAATCAGTTTTGGAAAACAAAAAGATCCTTTCTAAGGCTTGCTTCTTCTTTGCTAATAGAAAAATCTTCCACTTCATCTAGTAAAATAGAGGTTACGTAGGGAATAATTACTTTGCATTTAGCAGACTCTGTTTTCGTAAATTTGCCATAAACTTTGCAAAGAGGAGCCATAAAATTCCAATTACTACCAAGCAAACATTCTTGAATTTCATTGAGTTGAAAATTAATATCTTTACTTATAGGGATTAACACGACTTGAATTTTGCCATCACTTTTTCTTTTTTCGGCTGTCATCTTTGCTCTACTACCCTCTAAATTTAAAAGGGTGTAACCGGGTTTTAAATTTTGACCAATGGCTTTAAATTTTTCACTATCAACTAAAGGAGTTGATTCATTTAAAAAAGCATTCCAAAGCTTTAAATCTTCTTTACTAGGTTCTTTATCTAAAGAGGGGCAAACTAAATTACATAAAAGAACTAAACCTTCTGGATCATTTAACCCAATCCAGCCAGTTGTCACCGCATGATTACCTATTTTGTTTGTAAAGGCAATGACTGGATAATCCCCTATTTTCTTTTGAATTAAATTATATTGTTCAGGATTTTTTTTCATCTGTTCAACAATCGCTAGATCTTTGGCAGGGCCAAAACTTTCGGGACCTGTTTGGAATACATTGCCGCTTAACTTAATTCTAATAATGGGGCTTTTTAATTGTTTTTTATCAGATTTAAAAAAATCCTCTATAACTTCTTGTGGACCCCAATAAATCCAATCTTGTAAGTTTAATTTTCCAGTTTCTGACATAGCAATAAAGTTATTCGGAATGGCAGGTTCTATTGGCAAACAATAATACCCGCAAGGCAATAAAGAAGTGATCCTTGGATAATCATTTGTCTCGATGGCATTTTCAGGTGGAATAGCAGATAGCAAATTAAAGCTTAGCAAACTTAAAATTATAAGGTTTCGTTTCATAGTTCTTCTCGATTGTTATAAAAAAAGTATTGTTGATATTATGCGATGGATATTAATAATCAAACATTTCTTTTTATGAATATAGAATCTTTAATTCATTTTACTCTGAATGCTCAAGCTGTCGATAGCACGCTTATTACAACTTACTATGGGGAACAAATCCTAGAAAAACTAAATGAGATTAGTCAACTTTGTATCGATGTTTATCGAGAATGGCCATATCTATACGAAGGAGATTTAGAAGAGCAAAAACAATATATTGTAGATCAATATGTAAAGAAGAAAGGCAGTATTGCAACGCTCGCTTTCCAAAATGGCAAAGTAATCGGTGTTTCTTTAGGAACACTTTTAAGTCAAGCTCCTGAAAGATATAAAAATCAATTTCCATCAGATATTGATCAAAGCAAAGTTTTTTACTGGGGGGAATTGATTGTAAATGAAAATTATCGCCAAAGAGGAATTGGTAAAGAGCTTTATACTTATATGGCAAATAGTGTGATTGAAAGCCATGATTTTATTGCGATTACTTTTTGTACGGTAGAACGAAACTCGTCTTTTTCATTGAATTATCTAAAACCCGATGATTATATTGGTTTAGACGGTTTATGGAAGCAACTCGGATTTACAAAAAAAGAGGACTTAACTTTTAAAGGCCGATGGAAACTTGTGGGTCAGGAGACAGACAGTGATCATCCTATGGTTTTTTGGTGGAAAGAGTTAAATCAATACTAGCCAGACTTTTCTTAATTTTTAAAGCATACAGAAAAAAGCTGCTTGCACCTACTGCTAAAAGCAAAATACAAATCCCATAAGGCACTGTATTAGTATTGGAAAACTGCATCAACAAGGCACCAATTAATGAAGAAAAACCAAATTCTACGGAACCAAAAGCCGCAGCGGCAGTTCCTGCAGTTTCAGGAAAGGGCTCTAAAGCTTCACCAGCAGACGCTCCGACTAAAAACATAGCACCAATACATGCTATAACCATAGGTGTTAAAAACCCAGCAAGTGTTAAATCATATAAATAGTACCAACTAATCATACCAAAGCCGCCTAAAAACATTAAAAAAATACCAATTATAATGGTAGTTTTAGTTCCTAGTCGTTCAACGACTTTTCCACTTGCAAATCCTCCAAAAGCAATCACTGAACCAAAGGCTGCAAAATAAAATCCAAATTGATGCGTGGGAATTCCTAATATTTCGATAATGATAAAAGGAGAGATTGAAAAAAAACAAAAGAAGACAGCTTCAGCTATTCCGGCAAGCATGGAGAAGCAAAAAAATAAAGGATGGATGTAAATGTTCTTATATCTTTGAAAAATTTCTTTATTTATAGGAACACGTTTTTCTTTAGGTAAAGTTTCTTGAATAAAAAAGAATGTAATTAAAAGTCCCGATGCCCCGATAAAAAATAAAAAATAAAAAATACTACGCCAACCAAAATAAGAGGCCAGATATCCTCCAATGATTGGTGCAAGGGTTGGAGATACACCAACAGCCCCATTTAAAAAACTATACATTTTAGAGCTTTCTTCTTCTGAAAATAAGTCCCTAACTAGAGCGAAAGCTGTCACCAACATCCCACAAGAACCAAGAGCTGAAATTAATCTTGCAAAAATAAAAATATAAATAGTTGGTGAATAAGCGCAAGCTAAAGAACCTAAAGCATAACACGTCGAAGACGCATAAAATATCCGTTTTCTTCCCCATAAATCTGACATTGGACCGATTAATAGTTGTCCAGCTCCAGTCATAAGCAAAAATAAGCTCAAAGTCAAGTGCACCATAGAAACGGATGTTTCAAAAATCTCACTCATTTTCGGTACAATTGGTATGTAAATATCAAGTCCAAAGGCAAAACTGAAGACAAACGGGGCGAGAATTATTATTAAATGGGAGACAGAGCGTTTTGACATAAAAACTTAAAAAAAAATTTAGAATATCATATTTTTTAGTTAGATGTCGATTTAAAACTAACAAATACAAATAATTACGAAGCCATCTTTTGTATAGTGACAATTAAATTATTATAAAAATTGGTATTAATATTATGCCCCATACCATTGATTAAATAATAATTGGCATTAGGGATACTATCTGCTAACTTTTTTCCATGATCTTGAGGAAAGATAGGATCTTCAGTTCCGTGAATAATGGTCGTCTTGGCAATTATACTCTCATGAATGCCTGGAATTTTGGCAAGGGTAGCTTTGATGGCTTGCGCATGATGAATAAAACTATTTACTGTTTTAGTTCGACTTAATTGAGTGATTAACATTTCTTTATACAACTTTTCGTCAAATGCAACTACATTACCATTTAATACCCTCCATCCATCTAAATGACGTTGTATTTTTTCAAAATCGGTCTGAGGTGGGGAGATTAAGATTGATCTTAACCAATCAACATAACTATTTAAAGGCTTAGATAATCTTGATTTGGTTTCTTTGCCTTCTACGGTGTCTATTAATGGTGAAAAGTCTGAGGAAGTAGCCATTAGTGTCAATGAAGACACTCGGCCTGGGAATAAGGCCGCTAAAATTTGAGAAATTAACCCTCCCATAGATACTGCAAAAACATTTGCTTTTTCGATCTTAAAATAATCCAAAATACCAATTACATCTTTAGCCATATCAATTAAATCGTAAGGGTGTAAATTATAATTGATGATTGTTGATAATCCCACATCGCGATGATCAAAGCGAATTACATAAAAGTTTTTTTTAACTAATAAATCACAAAATTCATCTGGCCACATAGTTCCATGACAACCTCCTCCCATTATTAATAAAAGAGGAGCGTCGGTTGGTTTACCAAATGTTTCAACCCAAATATTTAATCCATTAACAGGAATAACTACAGACATAAAACTTACATTTTTTTTAAATGATTTTCTATTGCTTCCAGCGTTGTTGCACTTATATAGTGCTCAATTCCTTCCACATCATTTGCCACTATATTTTCTGGTATACCTAATTGGAGTAAAAATTGCGTTAAAATTCGATGTTTTTTCTTCGAAAAGGCAGCAAGCTCATGACCTTTTGTAGTTAATATAATATTCTTTTCTTTTGTTTTTTCTAAAAAACCATCTCTTATTAGCCTTTTTAAGGCTTTTAAAACGCTAACATGAGATACTCCCATTTCTCTGGAAATATCACATGTTCTTGCATTCCCCTGCCTTTGAATCAAATCATCGACTAACTCTGCATAATCTTCCGCCTTTTCAAATAAACGATTATTTCTCGTTTCAATAAAAGGTTCTGCTCTATCACTGATCTCTTTTTTTTCCATAATCTATAATTTTTATTTGAATTGACGTAATCTAACAACAATGATAAAAGTTAAGCACAACAAAATTTTTTTTTCTAATAGAACTTTTGTTGTAACATTTGAATAGATAAAGTGCCTTTTGCTACGGCTTAAGGAGAATAGGGAAACAGGTGAGAATCCTGTGCGGTAACGCCGCTGTATCAAGATTTCCATCCATCATTTTAGCAAATTCTTTGCTAAAAGCCACTGTTTTTACGGGAAGGTTTGGGTAGTTAACACTTGGAGTCAGAAGACCTGCTTTATCTTACCATCTATTGCTTAAACAAAATGGAGTTTAAGCAAACTGTCTCGTTTTAAGGCAGAGATGGAAAAGCACAAATATTTATGCTTTAAATTAGCATTTCGCTTTTCCTTTTTGCCAAAATTTTCTCTTTATTGAGATTTTTGGAAGGTATAGTCATGTCAAAAATTGAACCAATTTTACAAGAAAATAATGATCGTTTTGTTCTATTCCCTATTAAACATCAAGCTATGTGGGATATGTACAAAAAATCTGAAGCTAGCTTTTGGACGGCTGAAGAAATAGACTTAACCCCAGATCTTTACGACTGGAATAATCGTTTAAATCAAAATGAACAATTTTTTATCAAACAAATCCTAGCCTTTTTCGCCGCAAGTGATGGGATCGTAAATGAAAATTTAGCTGTCAACTTCATGAAGGAAGTGCAATATCCAGAAGCTCGTTGCTTTTACGGCTTTCAAATAATGATCGAAAATATTCATTCAGAGACTTATTCGCTCCTCATCGATACATATATTGATGATCCTTTAGAAAAACAGAATCTATTTAATGCCATTGAAACGATTCCTTGTATACAAAAAAAAGCGCAGTGGGCTTTAAAATGGATTAATCAAGGTTCATTTGCAGAAAGACTTATCGCGTTTGCAGCTGTTGAAGGCATCTTTTTTTCAGGCAGTTTTTGTTCTATTTTTTGGTTGAAAAAAAGAGGTTTGATGCCAGGATTAAGCTTTGCTAATGAACTGATTTCTCGCGATGAAGGTATGCATTGTGATTTTGCCGTTTTATGCTACCAACAGCTGACTTACCCCTTACCAAAATCCACTGTTCAAGCGATCATTTGTGACGCTGTTGCTATTGAAAAAGAATTTATCCTTGATTCTTTGCCTGTAAAATTAATTGGTATGAATGCCGACTTGATGAGTCAATATATTGAATTTGTAGCTGACAGACTCTTACAATCGCTTGGTTTAGCAAAAGTTTACCATTCCGAAAATCCTTTTGACTTTATGGAGCTTATTTCTTTGAACGGAAAAACTAATTTTTTTGAAAGACGTGTATCAGAATATCAAAAAACTGGTGTAGTTGCTGGTAAAAATGACTTGACATTTGCCATTAGTGAAGATTTTTAAAGGAGTTAGTATTATGAACGTTATTAAAAGAAATGGACAAAGCCAAGAAGTAAAATTTGATAAAATTGTTAATCGCTTAAGTAAGCTTTGCTATGGTCTTGATGTTAAGTTTATCGATCCTATAATCATTGCCAAAAAAGTGATTGAAGGGCTTTACGATGGTGTGACTACTAGCGAATTAGACAATTTAGCCGCCGAAATTACGGCAACTCTTATAAGTAGACATCCTGATTTTTCGATTTTAGCAGCAAGAATTGCTATTTCCAATTTGCAAAAAAATATCAAATTATCTTTTTCTGAGACAATTTTTCAATTATTTCATTATAGAGATAAAAAAACAGATGCTCCCTCTCCATTAATATCGGAAGAAATTTATACCATTGTTCAATCTCATCAAGAAGTTTTGGATAAGACGATCCAAAAAGAAAGGGATTTTTTGTATGAGTATTTTGGTTTTAAAACATTGCTGCGTTCCTACCTTCTAAAGATGGATGAAAAAACAGTAGAGCTGCCTCAATATATGTTAATGCGAGTAGCTTTGGGGATACACAAAAATGACATTGAAGAAGCTATTCAAACCTATGAATTAATGAGTCAAAAATGGTTTACACATGCCACTCCCACCCTTTTTAATGCAGGGACCAAAAATCCTCAGATGTCTTCTTGCTTTTTAACGCAAATTAGTGAAGATAGCATTGATGGCATTTTTAATTCGTTAAAACAATGTGCTAAAATCTCACAGGCCGCTGGCGGTATTGGAATTAGCATTCATAATGTACGCGCTTGCGGCTCTTATATTAAAGGTACAGGTGGTGTTTCTAATGGCATTATTCCTATGCTAAAAGTATTTAATGACACCGCTCGATATATCGATCAAGGGGGAGGCAAACGCAAAGGATCTTTTGCCATCTATCTTGAACCTTGGCATGCCGATATTTACTCCTTTTTAGATTTAAGAAAAAATCATGGCAAAGAAGAGTTACGTGCAAGAGATCTTTTTACGGCGCTTTGGATCCCCGATCTTTTTATGAAAAGAGTGGAACAAAATAAAGAATGGTCTCTTTTTTGTCCAAATGAAGCACCGGGCTTAGAACTTGTGTGGGGTCAATCGTTTGAAGAGCTTTACTGTCATTATGAATCTTTAGGAAAAGCTAGAAAAACCATAAAGGCCCAAGATCTTTGGTTCAAAATTTTAGAAGCGCAAATAGAAACAGGTAATCCTTTTTTACTTTATAAAGATGCTTGCAATGCTAAATCTAATCAAAATAATCTAGGTACAATCAAACTTAGTAATTTATGCACTGAAATCCTTGAGTATACAAGTTCTGAAGAAGTGGCTGTTTGTAATTTAGCTTCCATTTCTTTACCACGTTTTGTAGAAAATGGTGTCTTCAATTTTCAAAAGCTTTTGGAAATAACAAAAGTTATCACGAAAAATTTAAATAAAATTATCGATTATAATTATTATCCAGTTCCAGAAGCGCAATATTCTAACCTTAAACACCGCCCAATCGGAATTGGTGTGCAGGGGTTAGCGGATACATTTATACTATTGCGGCTTCCCTTCGAATCGATCGAGGCTAAAGAATTAAATAAAGCTATTTTTGAAACTATTTATTTTGGCGCATTAACTGCATCAAAAGAATTAGCCAAAAAATATGGCCCCTATCATTCCTATGAAGGCTCTTTGGTTTCAAAGGGAAAATTGCAGTTTGATCTTTGGAATGTACACCCAAGCACTAGATGGGATTGGGAAACTTTAAGACAAGAAATCAAGCAATTTGGGATTAGAAATTCTTTATTAGTTGCTTTGATGCCAACCGCTTCTACTTCGCAAATCCTTGGCAACAATGAGTGCATGGAACCTTATACCTCCAATATTTATACAAGGCGTGTTCTTTCAGGTGAATTTATTATTGTAAATAAATACTTAATGAAAGATCTGGTTCGTTTCAAAATGTGGAATGAAACGGTAAAAAACCAACTACTACGTGAGAACGGTTCCATACAGAATATTAAAGGAATTCCAGATGATCTAAAACAAATCTATAAAACTGTGTGGGAAATTAAACAAAAAGCATTAATTGACCTTGCCGCCGATCGGGCTCCTTTTATTTGCCAATCGCAATCCCTAAATCTTTTTATGGAAAGTCCAAACTATCCAAAATTAACTTCTATGCATTTTTATGCCTGGAAAAAGGGACTAAAAACAGGAATGTATTATTTGCGAACAAAAGCTGCAGCAGAAGCTATCAAGTTTACCGTTACTTCTTCTGAGCTAGAAGGACAAACAGCTTGTGAAATAGGCTGTCTGTCTTGTAGTAGCTAAGTTTTGAATTTCCCCTTCTCTATGAAAGAAGGGGAAATTGTTTATGTCCTTTTAGCTATCCACAAGATAATTAATCACTTTAATGCACCATTTTCTAAAAGGTATTGTTCAATTAAATTTAGACAATCTAAATCCACTCCTACTTGATTTTTCCAGTGCTTCACCACAGCTAACATTGTATGGCCCCGTATATTTCGAGCATTGAGATCCAGCTCTTTATGCTTTAGAAATGTTCGAAATTCCTCTAATAAATCCTTTTGACTCATAGGTAATGGCAGTAGCTTTACGCCATAGTAATTTTCACGTTCTTCCAATTTTTTTTGGTATTCTTGATCAAGTTTATTTTTATGCTCTAATTGTTTATTATAGTAGTTTTGACATCGCTTTGGTTCTAATAAGCAAGCTTCAATAAAATGATAAATAAGGGGCATTCTTTCATTATTAGCTGAAAGCGATGCTATTAAAAAATTAGGATCAAGCCCTGATTCTACAAAGCGCAAAATGGATACATTTTGCGCTTCGCACATTTCACTCATAAGAGAAGATAATCGTTCTAATTGCGGATTTTCTAATCTATTAAAAACAGAGCTTAAGTCTAACTTTAAATATAAAATATGCTTTAACACAATGTAATAATAGAAACACCCATTAGTAACGTTCGCATCAATATTCAATAATTTCTCAAAAATTTTTTCATGATTAAAAGTAATATCTTTTAATAGAAAAGATAGTGCAATTTCAAAAAAGCATTTTTCAATAGCTTGTTCTAAAAAAACAGTTGCATCATTTTGAATGATGGAAAATTTTTGAAATGTGTTCCCTTCAAAAAGACGATTTAATTCTTCATCTTTAAGTTTTTCTAAAGCAATTTTCAAGTGATGCAATGTGTCACTCTCAAATTGCTTTATCGCAATTGCTCTAAATGCTAATTTAAACGCTTTTTTTTCAGTAAAAGTTTCAGAGCAAAGCAATTTATATCGCCTTGCATGAAACTTTTCTAAAAGAGGTTTCCAATGATCATTAGAAGAAGAAATGTCTTTCCATTTTTGACATACAATTTCTACGTTGCAAAGTTCGTAGACACATTCTTGTAAATTATCTCCAAATGAAAAAAAAATATTCTGTAAAATTTCTCGAGGCAAGGTATCGAATAGATTCATATAGTTCCTTTTAAAAGATGATGCTTGTTACGGCATAAAATAGAAGTCTTAACTTAACATGAATATCACGAATGACTCGTGCTATCCATGTCAAAAATTTTTACGTTAAAGACAAGCTTTTTTGCGTGAGATAAAGTCTAAAATTGTTTTTAATTAATAAAAGGATCTCTGTATTTGGTCGGGTCATCTGCTCGACTGTATGACTCATTGATCTCTTTTTGATAAGAAGCATATTGCTTAAGACAGTCATAGAATGCTTGATGAATTTTATTATCTGAACTTTTCTCTTCGGATAAAGACTTATTATTTGCTTTATTGTCATTTTCTATCTTAAAAACAGTTTTTGCTAATGTGATTTCCATATGAGGCTCCTTCGATTCTATAGACCAACTAAATTTAAAATTACTTTAAATCAAGCTTTATTTTTCAACTAGTTAAATTTTAGCTTTAACTACAATCAATGCCATAAGAAATAATAGCTATTCGCTTAGGCAAAATGTAATTTCTGAATTTCTCTCATAATCGCGATGAGATGTTTATTGACATTACCCTACCAATTAAAAAACAAAAATAAATTGTATGCAATCAGCATTAGCTGAATGGTTAATTATAATTAAACCTTGTATCTCCTTTTCCAATTAAACAAGTGTAAAAAGATGAAAACTGAGAAAAGAAAAAAATGTTATAGAATTATAAAATTACGTAATAAACAAGCTGCAGCAGAAGCTATCAAGTTTACCGTTACTTCTTCTGAGCCAGAAGGACAAACAGCTTGTGAAATAGGCTGTCTGTCTTGTGGGAGCTGATTTTTTTATTTTCCCCCTCTTATTTAAAAGAAGGGGAAAATCTACTTATCTTCTACTTGGTTTTACAGAAATAATAGCAGGTTCCGATACATTACCAAATTGATCAACTGACACAATATAGTAAGTATAGGTGCGACCTCTTCTCACATTTACATCTTCAATGCGATAACGATCAAATGCTGGAACCTCTCCTACAAATTCTTGTAAACTCGCATCTCTAAATACGAAATAAGAAGTGGGCCTTGGACCAGTAGATGGCGGATTCCATGTCAAAACATTAATATATTGCTTTTGATCTGCAAATCTATTCGTAATCTGAACACCTCTTAAATCAATCGGTGGTAGAACAGTTTCTACTGTCACGTATGTAAATTCTGTAAACTCATTAGGTAAGGAAGTCCCAAAAGGAGTTGTAACAGTAACTGTTACTGTGCCTGTCAAGTTAGGTGGAGCTATAGCTGTCAATGTACCATCTCCATTTACAGTAAATGCGGCTGGAACGCCCCCAAATGTAACGGCAGTTGCTGTACTTAAATTAACGCCATTTATGGTAACGTCAGTTCCTGCGACTCCACTACTTGGAAAAATGAAAGTAATCATAGGTGCATTAACTGGCAAAATAGTAATAATTTGCGATGTTGTAGCACTAGGACCTCCATTATTGCTAACTGTTTGCCCAGTAAACGTTTGTGTTGTTGATGTACCTTGTGTGTTTGTTACCGTTAAGGTTACATTGTAATTTCCATCTGTTGCATATACGTGGCTAATTGTAGGTGTTGTAACTGTAACTATGGTCCCATCGCCAAAATCCCACGTATAACTTGCAATGCCCCCTACTGGAGAAGTCGATGTTGAAGTAAAATCAGTAGACATTCCAGCTATTGCCGGTACTACCGTAAAAGCAGCTGTTGGTGCCTGATCTGGAGCTATGGCAATGGCAGACGGAA
Source organism: Candidatus Rubidus massiliensis (assembly GCA_000756735.1). Taxonomy (GTDB): domain Bacteria; phylum Chlamydiota; class Chlamydiia; order Chlamydiales; family Parachlamydiaceae; genus Rubidus; species Rubidus massiliensis. Next base: position 141,798 of record CCSC01000001.1, read on the forward strand.
AATTAGGTATTGGGATAAAACCAATTAATGTATTTGTAGCCACATCAACGACTGCGATTCTTTGGTTTGCCAAATCGGTAAAATAAACGATTTGACCATTTGGATGGGCCGCAACACCACTTTGCGAAGAGGCAAGAATTATTGGAGTTACTGTATTGGCAGGAATCGAAATGGCGTAAGCTGTATTAGAACTGGTATTAGCTATGTAAGCTACAGCACCATTTGAAGTAATAGCTATTCTATCAGCTGTAGTTCCAACTGGTAAAGAGATTGTATTTACAACACTTGTCGCTAGATTTACTTGGTAAACGGCAGCATTTAAGCTATCTGTCACATAAGCATAGGTTCCATCTGGTGTTATAGCTATTCCAACCGGTGATGCTCCAGCTGGTAAAGCAATAGAGGTTGGTGGAAGACCTGGATTTGCTACACTATAACCGTCTATGGATCCGGCTTGAGTTAAGTATGCAGTTGTACCATCTGGAGTAATGGCAATTCCAAACGCTTGATTTGCTGTAATAAAAAAATTAGAGATAGATCGTGTGGCAACATTTAACGCAATTAAGGTTGGATTTGATGTTGCAGTATCTATTCCCGTTACAAAGCCTTTTGTGCCATCTGGTGTAATAGCAACTGCAAAAGGTACCAATGTTCCTAAATTTAAAGTCACATTTGAAAGCGGATTTGAAGGGTACAAAAATTCTATACTTCCATCACTTGCAAATCCTTGCTCTGCTACAATTAAAGCTAATCCATCTGGCGTAATAGCTAAACTATAGGGACGCATAGTAGTATTAATTGGTATACCTGATGTTTGTGTATCTAGATCAACAGGCAAAACTTGCAAATTTGAAATATCTGTTACATAAGCTATTGTATCATCTGCATTACACATTCCAGCAAATAAAAGGAATGGAATAGCAAGCAATTTGACTAAAATATTGTTTATTTTCATGCCTCTTCCTTAAAGTTTTGTTAGTTAACAATTTCTATAGATTCAATTTCTTCATTTTTTTTTAGTTCCTGCGAAATTCGCATAATCAATTCAGGCTTAATCGATTTAAAGGTCAGTAAATAATGTTCTTTATCTCCTTTCACTTCAAAATAGATGTTCACCTGCTGAATCGAGCAAAAGGAGGAAATAATTTCTTTGAGATGTCCCATATCGACTCCATTTGGATTTGCAACAATTTCAATCACAGCCCCATAAGTCTTCTTCAAAAAATGCCTTTCGAATGGTTTTAAACCGATTAAAATAAGAAAAATTAAAGCTGTTACACTAACTGCGATTATGTATAGCCCTCCCCCAACTGCTAAGCCAATAGCAGATACCGCCCATAAGCTTGCGGCAGTGGTTAAACCTCTTATTTTTTCTTTCCAGAATAAAATGGTGCCAGCTCCTAAAAATCCAATTCCACTTACAACTTGTGCTGCAACTCTTGAAGGATCTAAAACAACGAATCCTTCTTTCAATACCTCATCAAACCCATATTGTGACACAATCATGATTAAAGCCGATCCGACACAAACTAACATATGAGTTCTTAAGCCCGCCACCCAACTTAAGCGCTCTCTTTCAATGCCAATTAGTCCTCCGAGGAGCGCTGCGAGGAAAATTCGAAAAAAATGTTCGAAATTTTGAACGGGTATGTCCATTTAATACTTTTTTTTTAATTTCTATTTGCACTATTTATATGGAAGATTTTTTTTAAAATTGCAAAAGATAAGTCACAAAATTATGTATTGGTTTTTTTTATTACTGGCAGGTTTATTTGAGATAGGTTGGGCCGTAGGTTTAAAATTTACAGAAGGTTTTACCAAATTAATCCCTTCAACTTTTACCTTAATAGCAATGGTTTTTAGTTTGTGGTTTTTGAGCTTATCTTTGAAAGCGATACCAATTGGAACAGCCTATGGTATTTGGACTGGAATTGGGACCTTTGGCACAGCCCTATTTGGTATTGTTTATTACGGAGAATCCACAAGTTTATTACGAATCATTTCATTTATATTAATACTTGCTGGAATTGCCGGATTAAAATTGTCTCATAATTAATTAACCGTAAATAATAAATAATAAACCTTGTCTTGAGCATAATAAATACACTATAATTTAATTTTTTATTAAATAAAGGTTATCTTATGTCCCGTTTAGTTTTTCTTTTATTACTCTTTGCAAGTAGCTTAATTTATGCAGATGTAACAGAAGAAAAAAGCTTTTCTTCTATTTTAGAAAAGAGACATAGTGGATACACCTTTGATAAAAATAGAACTATTCAAAAAGCAAAATTAATAGAAATTGCTGAAGCTGCGAGACTTTCCCCTTCAAGTTATAATGAACAACCTTGGAGATTTATTTTTTGTGATCAAAAGCAAACGCCACAAGGTTATAAAAAAGTTTTCGATAGCTTAGTTGATGCTAATCAAAAATGGGCTAAAAATGCACCCGTATTAGTCGTCGTGCTCGCAAATCTTAAGTCAAGCAGAAATCAAGAAAATAATAGTTGGGCACTTTATGATACAGGTGCGGCTTCTATGAGTTTGGTTTTAAAAGCGACTTCCTTAGACTTAATGGCTCATGAAATGGGTGGGTTTAATGCAGCTCAAATAAAAAAAGAATTCAATATACCCAACAACTTTGAGCCCATTTCTATCATAGCATTAGGCTATGAACAAAAAACGGATGATTGCGTTAAAATCACCAAAAATAGACATCCTCTAAATGATAATTTCTTTTATGGCAATTGGGCAAAAGGAATTAATCCTTAATCGCTTTATTTTTCCTTAAATAAAACCATTTTAAAGCAAAAGGGGTGAAGATCGTTGTCAACGCAATAACAATTAAAACGGCTGCATAAACCTCATCATTTAAAACTTTAGAGTTTTTTCCAACCTCAGCAAAAATAAGGCCTACTTCTCCCCTTGGAACCATAGCAATTCCAACAGCCCATTTAATCCATGGGCTAGTTTTTGGCAAAATAAAACCAGAACTTAATTTTCCAATAATTCCAACCAATAATAAAGAAAGGGATAATACCCAAATATAGCTTGAATGCCAGTCAACTTGCTTTAAGTTTAGCGATAATCCTACCGTCACAAAAAAAATGGGTGTAAACAAATGAATGATTGGCCTCATTTGATGTTCTACTTTTTTGGAAAACTCGGGATCTAATTTCAAGCTTGCACCAAAGGGTAAAAAAAACTGCCTTGATAAGGCAAGTCCAGCGGCAAATCCACCTAAAAGTTCAGGCGCTCCAGATAAATGCGCAAGCCATGCAAAAAATAATAAAAGGGAAACTATTATTGAGGGCAATAAACCCGGAATTACACTTTTTTTTTCATATTTTTTGATAAAATAGGAAATGCTTTTAGCAGCTATGGGCGCAATAATTAAAAAAAGAAAAATAAATAAGGTAAGCTTGCCTAAATTTAAGAGTTTAATTGCCCCTGAGGTGGCAAACTCATACAATAAAGATAATAAAATGATCCCTATGATGTCATCAATAACTGCGGCACCTAAAACGATTTGAGCTTCTTCACTTTTTTGTAATTTTAAGTCATTTAATACTCGAATAGTGATTCCAATGCTTGTCGCCGTTAGTGTACATGCTATAAATAATGACACGATTCCACTTAATTCAAAGAGATGATAGCTTAAAATAAATCCTAAAATAAATGGGGCCAATACGCCTACTATTGCAACCAAAAAAGATTTAAAACCCGTTTTTGCTAAGCGGGTGATTTCAGTTTCAAGTCCAACTTCAAATAAAAGTAAAATGATACCTATTTCAGCTAAAGCTCTTATTGTTTCAGTAGAACTAATCCAACCTAAAAGGCTTGGTCCCAATATAACCCCAGCGATTAATTCCCCAATAACGGAAGGGATATCAAATCGAGCCGCGATCTCCCCAAAGACTCGCGCAAAAAAAAGGATAAAGACTAACTGTAAAAAAAAACTTTCAATTACCATCTACAGATTCAATTTTATATTTATAAAGTAAGATTTTTTTCTTTTCTTTACTCTCTGACACTTGATCACTATTTTGCAATCTTTTTTCTTTTCTGATTCTTTTAGTAAATTGTATTAATTTCCCATATGATGAATTTGCAAAATAATCACATCGGAGAAAACTTTCCTTACAATTCTTATGGCAAGGCATCACTAATTCATTTAAAGAAATCTTTTCTAAATTTTTTTTTTCAAATTTTCTAGAAAAAGGTTGAAAAGAAGTAGCAAATATCTTGTTCCCCTTATCAAAGATATTTTTTGCCAATAGATGATCTCCTAAAGCATGGTAACATTCACTCATGCCAATGTAATAGTCAGCAAGTCTTAAATGAGTATTTCCAAATATGATTTTATCAATCTTAAAAGCCTCTTTTAACAAATAGAGTGCTTCACAATAATGTCCAATTTTCATCAATGATTTTGCTATTACAAATTTTAGACTCGATAAATGAGGATGGTTTGTCCCAAATTCATTCTCTATTTGCTTATATAAATGGATTAGAACTTCAATATTAGTTACGGGATAAATAGAGATAAAAAAGTCACTCAAAAAGGATTGGTTTTTAATAAAATCTTGGTTTTTTAATAAAATCATCTTCCCAATTTTTTGTAATTTTTTGATCGCAGCAGTTGCTTTCATAATAAAATGAAAATGAGAGTAATACTCAAAATCTTCTATTTGTGAACCATATTTACTATAGTTTACAACTCTTAATAGATTTATCTTTTCTAAAATATCTATCAGTTGATTTGCATAATCATTTGAAAAAACATGTGCTTTTTTTAAACCGATGACTAATTTGTAAGGATCATTGTATTCAAATATGCTTTGACAAAGCGCTATATCTTCTAATAGTGTAATTAAAGGCTTATAAAAATTGTGTTTTAAACTAAATTTGATTTCAAAATTATCGTTTAAAATTCCATTTTGCCATCTTTCTAAATCTTTTTTTAACAAATTTATCCCAAGATTTAGCTTTTTCTCATTCTCTATTTTTTTTAATTGTACATGATATTCTTTCAAAAGCTGCCTTTTCCCATAGATAAAATGAGGATATAAATAAGAGCTTTGCAATAACGGAAAATCATCTATTTTCTCATTAAAAATCTTGTGTAGCAATTGCTGTGAGGTAACTATGCGAGGTTCAAATGGTTGAATTTGGGCTGGATCTATCATAAATCCCCTAATGGATGGACTATCTTCTATTCTAATGCCTTGTAAAGACTTTAGTTTTAAGTAGGAAAGGGGCGTTTCTCCGATCGCACTCACCCGGATAGCCAAGGCTATCGCAAGTTTTTTAATCGTTTCTTTTTCTCTTTCAGAACAATTATTTTCTATTAAAAAACCAAATTCAAAATCAGAAAATGGAGTGCATGTGTTTCTTGCTAAGGAACCTACAGCTATCAAAGCATAATTATCTTGGCAAATGGTATAGTTTAATTGTATATCTTTAATAATTCTTTTTATAATCTGACAATATCTTTCTTTAATAACGCTTTGAATATAGCTAATTTTTGTAAAAGGAAGGCTTGAATAAACAAATTTTCTTAACTCCTGTAATTCTTTTTTATAAGACTTAATGGAATCACTAAACGATAGCCAATCCTTTTTTGATAAATTAAAAAACAAATCCTTTTCTAAGCCATACAATAAAATATATAATTCTTTGTGATTAATGGATTGATCTTGGCAATTTAAGGCATTCGAATAACAAGTCGCTGCAGATAAGGTTTGCTTTTTATCACCATATATTTTTCCAAGAGCCATAAGAGATGATTCTGCAAATTTATTTTTTTTAAAGATATTACTACAAGTTCGTTCGATAAATTCATTTTTAATTTCGTGAAATTTTTCCTCTTCCTTTTTAAACTTCTTTTGATAAAGGCTGATTAAATTTTTTTGAATGGCAATTGATATAGAATAAAGGTCTTGTGTATTTTTTTCTTTTGCACTGCAAAGAAAAAAATTTGCATAAGCAAAATCATCCGATAGTTCCATTAAGGTATTTGCCATGCTGGTATAATAAACACTTATTCTGTAAATATTCTTAGATTCATTTAAAAAGCGATTTAATTGTTCGATTAAGCAAAAGCATTTAATGATATAATCATTTTTAGCATCTTCTTGAATAACTCTTTTGGCTTGCTGAGTGTAAATATGGAGCAATTGTTTGATACATAATAATTGATTTAGACCATCTTGATTTTTTAGATAGTGAAGATAGTGTTTTTCTGCCTGTTGCCATTCTTCTTGTGCTACAAGAATAATTCCCTTTGCTCTTTCTATAATAAAAGTATTCCCAATCGACACATTATTATCTTCTAGGTCATCAAGATTTGCTTTATTTTTTTCTATAAACTGCCTAATTTTTATAGCTTCTTCAATCGCTTCTATTCCATTTTGCTGATTGTGACAGGTTAGAATATCTTTAGGATAAATATAGCTTTTACCTAATAGGTAATTAACAGTTGCAAGGTAAGAAGGTAATTTATTACTGATAGCTGTCAGATCTAAACAGATTTTTTCAATTGTATTAGCTGAATTTACAAATGAGTAAATTAAACCTTTGGCTTCTAATAACTTTTCTTGGGCTTTTTCTGGGAAGTCATTGTAAAGATAAAAATTTCCAAGTTTATATAAAAGTCTAATGGATTCTATCTGAACGGTTAAATCGTTCGGAAATTTTTTTAAACAGTCATTTACTAACCACTCTATTTCCTCATAAATTTCGGTATTTTTCTCAACTTCCTCATTATAAGTAGTTGATAAATGAAATTGCCGATTAGCCACTTTTAAAACATCTTGGCAGCTCAGTATATCTGAACTTAGTGCTATTGATATTTTTATCAAATAGATAAAAACAAATTTTATCCAAAGTTTCATATAAATCTAATTATTAATATTAAACGAACATATTAAATGAATAGTTTGTGATGAATGATAGCAGAATTTTTAAGTTTGTTGATGTAAATCTCTATTGTGACAGAAAAATTTAGCTAATAATGACAAATATTTATTTTGATGAAAGGTTTAAAAAAAAGTTTATCTATTCTATAAGCTTTATTTTGGATTGAATATACGCTTGTGCGAATTAATCGATTCAAATTTAAGGTTTAATTTTAAACCTAAAGCTTCTTTTCTAGCAAAACTAGGGAAGTGTCCGCGTCATTTTAAACCAAAGGTTTTTCATGAAATTGAAAAAACAAATCAAACTTTTTTTGTTTTTTGGAATGCTCTTCCAAACAAACGTCAAAGCCGACGTAATCCCAGTTGGTGCAGGTGCTTACACAACTACTTTACCAAGTGGTGTGAACGTACCTTCTAACCAAAATAATCAAGCGGTCTCTCCTTCAACCGTCACCGGTTTTTCAAAACCAGTTGTCGCTAATAAATGGTGGAGCTCCTTGATTTGGAAATATTTTCCTGGCAATAACTTTTCTCAAAATCTTTTTTCTTATCCCCTAGCCTCACAAGCCACAGCTAGAGGATTGGAATTAGGTTATGCCAATCAATATTATGCTACAGGCTATACGCAACAACCTGGCGGTTGGAAAAGCCAAGAATATCATTATACTTATGTGCACGACATTATTGTTAATGTTAATGGTATGAATGCTACAAATGTGCAAGTAGCTGATTATTCTGATTGGTCCGTAACTGCAAATTGGAGTAATAATAACAGAAGTTTACAGGCAGTGATTACATCTGGTTCCCCTTTTGTTTACTTTACACCTCAAGGCGATAACGTTGTCTTAACTTTTGCGGGAACACCTACAATTTGGTCAAATAATAATGGCGTATTAGGCATAACCGTGGGAGATAGACACTATGGCGTTTTTGCTCCTTCTGGATCAACTTGGTCAGGAACCACTACTTTACAATCCTCACTTAGCGGTAAGAATTATTTATCCGTAGCAAGTTTACCGGATAACACAGCGACAACATTAGAATTTTACAGAAAGCATGCTTATGCTTTTATTACTAACACAGCCGTTAATTGGACTTACGATGAAGCAAATTCTGTTGTTAATACCACATTTAATATTCAAACAACTCTTAAAGAAAGTGGTAATGGAAATCTAAATACCACCCTAATTTCTCTTCTAAGACATCAATGGCTTTACTGTACGAATCCCCTTACTAATTACACTTACACATCTCCTCGTGGAACTTTAAAAGTTTTTGAAGGCAATCAATTCATAACTAAGCAAACATTCAATGGTATTCTTCCCTCTCTTCCTCTTTTTGCAAAAGACGGAGTTGATGGATATTCTCAGGCACAATTATATAGTTATGTTGATCAAGTTTTTAAACAATCTTCAACGGCTCGTTGGAATGGCATAGCAACTTCTGCTGATACTTACTGGTATGGCAAAGCTTTTGGGAAAATCGCTCAACTCATAAAAATTGCTGATCAAGTGGGACACACCCAAGCTAGAGACTTATTTATCCAAGAAACAAAAACACGTTTACAAAATTGGTTTAGAGGAACAGGATCTACCTTATTTTACTATAGCCAAACCTGGGACACAATTATTGGATATCCGGCAAGCTATGGCTCAGATAATAATTTAAATGACCACCATTTCCACTATGGCTATTTTATCCAAGCCGCAGCAACTGTTGCACAATATGACCAAAGTTGGATAGCTGATGCCAATTATGGAGGCATTGTAAAAATGCTAATTAAGGATGTAAGTAATTGGGACAGAAATGATTCACAATTTCCTTTCTTACATTATTATGATGTTTATGCAGGTCATGGCTGGGCAAGCGGTCCCGCATTATTTGCATCTGGTAATAACCAAGAATCTTCTTCAGAATCTATCAACTACTCTTCTGCTTTAGTTATGTTGGGGGGACTAACCAATAATAAAACGATAAGAGATTTAGGGATTTATCTTTATACGACTGAAATAAATGCCATTAGAGAATATTGGTTTGATGTTGATGATCAAGTGTTTCCAAAAGAGTTTACAGAACCCACTTTAGGAATATTATGGGGTGATGGGGGTGCCTATGCTAATTTTTGGGGGGGTACTGTCAACGAAGTACACGGTATTAATTTTTTACCAATTACTGCAGCTTCTCTTTATTTAGGTCAATATCCATCTTACTTAGCAAAAAATTATGCTTTTATGCAAAACAATGGGCTTTCTTTAAGCACATGGTTAGATATAATTTTAAGTATGCAGGTACTCTATGATTCAAAAACAGCTCTAAACACTTTTGCAAGTAACATTAATTATAATCCCGAAACTGGAGAGAGTAAAGCACACACTTACCATTGGTTGCATAACCTCAATCAATTAGGACAAGTGAATACGACTATTACAGCAAATAGTCCTCATTATGCTGTTTTCACAAAAAATGGCACAATCAATCGCGTGGCTTTCAATCCAACAAACGCAACAAGGAATGTAACGTTTTCTGACGGTGTAACGCTTTCAGTACCAGCTTTTTCCTACCGCACAACGGGTCAAGGAGGTGCCACACCACCGCCCCCTCCTGCACCGCCACCATCATCGCCTCCACCGCCACCTCCTGCCTCGCCTCCACCGCCACCTCCCCACCTCCTGCAAACCCACCACCAGCGTCACCACCTCCAGCAGCTCCTCCGCCTGCCAGCGACATTCTTATTTTGCAAAATGTAACTGATGGAGCAAACGGACAAGCAAACTTTTCGTTTACCGCAAATGTTACGCTTTCAAATGTAACGTTAATTTACCAAGTTAACGGAGGTACCACAGCTGATAGTTCCTTGACATTAGGTAATGGACTTTGGAATGGGACTATTAAAGGCTTAAAAGCAAATGATATTATTACCTATAAGTTTACCTACACTTATAGTAGTAAAACTTACACCTCAAGCCAATATACTCATACTTATTCTGGACAAGCAGGAACTAGTACTGGGTATTATCAAATTCCTCAACAATTAGCTAATGGACAATTGCAATTAAATTTTATCCCCATGAGTACCGCAACTAGCGTATCTGCTAGTTACTCTATTAATAGTGGCGCCTCAAAAACGGCTACACTAACCAATAGCAATGGTAGCTGGTCAACGGTGATTAGCGGGTTAGCAAATGGCGATAAAATAGTCTATACATTTAGTTATACAATTGGTGGACAACAATACACCTCAAGCCAAGAGAATTACCAATATGTTGGTTGTGGAACTGTTGTTACTAATCCCAATTACACGTCACAAATACAACAGCTAGGTAATGGATCTGCTTATTTTACCTTCACACCTGTTACGTCTACTAATTATGTTGCCATTCATTATGTAGTGAATACGCAAAGCCAGCAAAGTTTGGTTATGAATAAACCAACTGGTAGTAGCACGACGTGGAATTATACTCTTAAAAATTTGAAAAATGGAGATAAAATTACTTACTATTTTACTTACCATAATTCAAGTGGGCTGTCTGTAGATACAACAAAATCTACATTCACCTATACGGCCGGATAAGCCACACTGACCTTAAAGATGACTCTTTAAAGAGAGTAATATAGTAATGGTTGCTTGGAAGAATTTATTCCAAGCAACCATATTTATTTAAAAAGAAAGCAAAAATTCATTTAAAAAAATGCGGTTAGTTGAAAAAGATGAATAAAATTCATATTGGAGCATCAGGTTGGTATTACGATGATTGGAACGAAGTTTTTTATCCTAAAACTTTAAAAAAAAATGAACGTTTACATTTTTATAGCAACTACTTTCAAACGGTCGAAATCAATAGTTCTTTTTATCATATGCCTAAAGAACAAGTTATAAAAAATTGGGTCGATCAAGTTTCCGATACATTTCTTTTTTCTGTTAAAGCAAGCCAATATATCACTCATAGAAAAAGGCTTCACGAAGTAGAAGATAGTATACGATTTTTTTTTGAAAGAATTTCTTTTTTTAAAAATAAAATAGGACCCATTTTGTTTCAACTTCCTCCCAGTTTTCAAATAAATCTGGAACGGCTGGACTATTTTTTAGATTTATTACCATCAGATAAACAATGTGTCTTAGAATTTCGACATTCTTCTTGGTATATAGAAGAAGTTTATGAAAAATTAAAAAGAAAAAATTGCGCTCTATGCATTACTGATTTAAAAGGAAAACTATCTCCCGAAATTCTAACAGCAAACTTTACATATATACGTTTACATGGACCTAAATTAGCTTATGCTGGTAGCTATGGAACGAGAAGATTAAATAATTGGAAAAAGAAAATGGAAAAATGGCAAGAAACGGGAGCCGTATTTTGCTATTTTGATAATACAGCTAAAAGTGACGCTATAAAAGATGCTCTTTGGCTTAAAAATAAAATCGATTCTTGAACCTAAACTTAAGAAGCTTTCCTATTGAAATACAGAAACTTTCGATCAGTATTTCAGAACGTTTCCTCTTCTGGAAAATAGTAACGTATCAAAGTTGAGGCTAATTATTTTAGTTGTAAATAAAAATTTGTCAAAGCATATAAGAAAAAAAAAGAGGTTATGATGCATTTAAAAGGGATAGGACCAAGTTTACTAGTAAGCAAAGATATTAAAAAGACCATAAAATTTTACACTGAAAATTTAGGATTTAGCGTTGATGATTTTAATGAACAATTTGGTTGGGCGCAACTCAAAGCTGAAGATGGGACTACGATAGGTGTTGTTCAAGAAAATCCTTTTATCAGAGTGGAAGGTGGAGGAAATGCTATTGTTTCTTTGCTAACGGATGACATTGAAAAAACAAGAGATGAATTAGTGAAAAAAAATGTGAACCTAATTGGAGATATTCTCAATATCCCTGGAAAAGTCAAATTACAATTTTTTAAGGATGATGACGGTAACACCTTTCAATTCACTGAATTACCTAAATGAGCCTAATTAATCTTTACTTTAACGATTATCGCCCCTTCATCACCGATCTAAAAGGTTTACATTTGGTCGGGAAGGGGGCTATTAAAATTGTTGCAGGAAATATTTTGTATAATTTAGGTTTTGTTTTTGCAACTCATCAAGAAAAAGGTCATTTGTTTCTTTGTGAAGGCTATAATAACCTTTTCGTCGGTGTAAAAATGTGCGGACCCATTCTTATACCTATAACTTTTTTTACTTTCACTCACATTTTATGTGATTGACTATTCTAGTTTTTTTAAATAACAATTCTGGAATGTTTGGTAAAACTTTCGTTAATCTTATTAACGGCTTTCCTAAAAATGGATTTGCTAAAATATGATGAAACATTTTTCCAGCTCGTATAGGTTTTTTGCAAATAATTTGCCAATTTTCATGATAGGCTTTTGCATCATACTGGCAATAACATTCCGCAGCTAAACACCCCCCAAGTATTGATAAAGATAAACCTGCACCGCAAGCGGGAGGAATGGTAGCAAAGGCATCTCCAATATAGTAAACATTTGGATAGAAGCTATTGTTCTTTATGCCAAATTTTGGAATTTCACAAGTCATCCAATCTGTTACTACATTAGATTGATCCATCATTTTTTTTAATTCTGTAGAATTACAGCATAAATACTTTAGCACATTTTCAATGTTCTTTTGCTTTTGATACTTCTTTTTTGTTATTAATGCCGCAAAATTAATTGTATTCTCGTCCACTTTTGCTAAGCCTACGTAAGCGCCAGGCATGGCAAACATTTTCAATTGATTTGACATTAAAGAATTGTTTAAATGAGCTTTTATCCCAACAAACACTCCATTATTTTTTTGTTTACCACCCCACCTTCCGGTAGCTAAAAAAAGCGTTTTTGTTAAGAAATGTGTATTATTTTCAAAAATGATTTTATGGTGTTTATTGTGCTGCTTAGCAAATTCTATTTCTTTAACTTTTGTATTAAAGAGAAATTCAACTCCATGTTGTTTTGCTTTATCAATGAGTAACTCATCTAGCTTTAAATGGGAAAGGGCTCCAGCTTGAGATGGAAAGGAGAATTCAATTTGTTTATCAGCTAAATAAAATTGAGCTTTTTCAATTAAATAGGGATAAATTTCCCATGAATTTAATAAAGCTATACATTCAGGTGAGAGAAATTCACCACAAATTTTATGAGAGGGACCCTTTCCCGCTTCAATAACAGTTACATTTACCCCTTTTTGAGCTAAACGAATAGCTGATGAAAGCCCTGCCACCCCAGCTCCCACAATTGTAACCTTTTCCTTCATATCATTCCTTTTCAATAGTTAACACCCATCTAAAAGCCCAATGCCATTTCAAGGTTATTTGATTCTTTGGAATGTGAGCTTCTTGTAAATAATTGAGCCAATCTTTACGGGTAAAAGATTTTTTAATCGATAAAAGGCCATCATGCGTAATCATTTTATTTTGAAACAAAATCGGGCTAATTAATCCAAATAAAACCCAAGCTAAGGCTGATCTTTGAAGATCATTTATTATGATGGCGTGGTTTGCTTTTTGATAAGCTTCTTTTAAAAAAGCTATTATTTGTTCATCGGTAAAATGATGGCATACTAAACAAGTTGAAATGACATCATAGTTTTTATCTAAATAATCAGTTGTTTCATTTAAAAAAAAATTACAATTTGGTTGCTTATTATTTTCATTTGCAAAAAGAATGGCTTCTTTATCTATATCAATTCCAGTCACTTTTGCGTTAGGATAAAACCTTGCCAATTTACTTGTAATAAAGCCACCCCCACAACCTATATCAGCTATACTTTTGGGCACTTTTTTTAAAACCTTTAATGAATTAAAAGTTGCTTGATCACCACCTAAATATTTTCCAACATTATTTAATTGTACTAAACAATCTCTATATTGATCTAAGCTGTAATGGCTTAATCCTAAATCCATCCATTCTTTATCTAAACTTCTTGTTTTAAACATTTTGCAATAAAATGCCCTCCATAGAAAGACCTGGTCCAAAACCGACACCTGCTGTATACGGATAGCTATGATCATTTTTTTTGTTATGCTCTAATACAAATAAAAATGAGGAACTCGACATGTTTCCAAAGTCCCTTAAGATATTCCATGAAGAATTCGTTTGGTCTTTGACAAGATCAAGTCCCCTTTCTACCGCTTGAATAATCGATTTTCCCCCAGGATGAATAGCCCAAAAAGATTCTTGAACTGAAGTTATGGGACCTAAGATTCGTTTACAAAACTCTTTGATATTGCGACTAATTAATCCAGGAACAAATGAAGATAGCTTCATGGAAAAGCCTTGGTCTGATATTTCCCAGGTCATTTTATTTTCAGAATTGCTAAGAGATAAACTGTTATTTCTAATTATCGTATATAAAGGTTCTTCATTTGTTTTTGGAATGCCAACTATGGCAGCAGCTGCCCCATCTGCAAATAAAGAATTTCCTAAAATGTAATCTTGCGTTAATTCAGCTTGAAAATGCAACGAGCATAATTCAACACAGACAATAAGAATGCGATGTTGATTGCTTTCTTTAGCAATCGTGTTAGCTAATGACAATCCTTTAAAAGCACCAAAGCATCCCATAAAGTTAATTCCATATCGATAAATGTCGTCTTTTAAGCCAAGTTCCTTTTGTAGAATGAATTCAATCCCAGGAGCCATAAGTCCCGTGCAGGAAATGGCAATGATGTGTGTAATATCTGTTGGGCTTCCTTTCCAATTAGAAATAGCTATTTGAGCGGCATTTAAGGCAAGTTTTGGTGCTTCTTCCTTATAAACTTTGTTTCTTTTAGCTGTACCTGGAACTGTTTTAGGATAATCTTTACCCCAAAACTCCCAAGTATCTTTTGGAGTTAAAAATTCAGAAAGAACTGAATGCCTTTTATTTATACCCGACTGTTCGTATAAACGTTGAAAACTATTTTTTTGTTCTTCTGATAAATCAAAAATTTCAATCATCCTTTCCAATATTTTCATTTGAGGTAGGTTTGCATTTGGCACAACGGATGATAAACTTAAAATAGCAGGATTATTCATAATAATTCTTTGATAATTTTATTTAAGTCATTATAAGAAAAATTAAATAGATTTCTATAAACTTTTTATAAATTAAATTTAAATTTGCCCCAGTTTTAAGAAACTCAACTATTTTTGCTATAAACTTATAAGTTCAGGTTAAAAATAAAAACTCAAGTTTTGAGTATAGGAAAATAAAGATGCACACTTTAAAGCTTATTTTAATTTCATTTTTATTACTTGTTTTGATTGATGCGATTTGGCTTGGCTGGCTCATGGGAAAATTTTATAGAGATGAGCTTGGTTCTTTAGCAAAACGCTCCGGTAATGAATTTTCTCCCAATCTTTTTGCAAGTTTTGTGACCTACCTATTTATTTTGGGAGGATTGTACGCATTTCCTTTTCAAAATGCTATTCAAACAAATTATATTGAAGGCTTTATGTGGGGTGTTGTGTATGGTTTAGTCGTATACGGGGTTTACGAATTTACGAATCTAGCGGTCATTAAAAACTGGTCTTTGCGACTTGTTTGCATCGATTTATTGTGGGGGGCATGCCTTGGAGGAATTATGACAATCATAATGAAAGCTCTTCATCGCTACGTATAAACTCATAAAAGCCCATGAATCAACATGGGCAAAGTTCTTTAATAGCTAACAGTTGTTCCACCATCTTGCAAGAGATTTACACCCGTAATATAATCTGATTCTTTGCTGAGAAAAAAACGAGTCGCTTGC
Organism: Candidatus Rubidus massiliensis; assembly: GCA_000756735.1. GTDB lineage: Bacteria > Chlamydiota > Chlamydiia > Chlamydiales > Parachlamydiaceae > Rubidus > Rubidus massiliensis. The sequence goes on from CCSC01000001.1 coordinate 157,461, forward strand.
GCCACTTCTTCAGGCTTTGCCCATCTTTTCATAGGGATAGCTGCACAATCCTTTTGCATTTGCTCCTCAAATGTTAGGTTATTTTGTAAAGCTTTTGTCTCTATTTTTTTAGCATGAAAATCAGTCAATACGACGCCTGGAGATAAGCTGTTTACTTGTATATTTTTAGGAGCTAAGGCATGGGCTAAGGCTTTAGAATAAGTCGTCCACATTCTACGAATAATGCAAGCTGGGCCATATTCAGGCATTAATTGCATAGAAGTTGTGCCTGCAATGATGACCACTTTCCCCTCTTTTAAATGAGACACTCCTATTCTCAATGCCTCTAAAGGACCTGTAAAGGTTGTTTGTAACAAATCTAACCAATTGTTTTGTTCTTGTAAGAGATTTGTTCCAAAGTGAGGTCTTGGCGTTAATACAACAATTCCTGCAAGAATAATATTTTCTTTTTTTAGTTTCTTTTCAAAGCTTACTAAACTATCCGCATCCGTAAAATCAACAGCTTGAGTAATAAATTTATGAGTAAACTCTTGTTGAAGGGTTTCAGATATTTGATTTAATTTGTCCTGATTTCGTCCTAAAAGAATTAAATTGTGATCTTTGGCTAAATTAGACGCAATGGCAGAACCCAAAGAGCCCGTGGCACAAAATACAAGTATGGTGGGTTTAGAAGAATTATTTTCTGAACCATTTAATAGTGCGAATTGACATAATACCAAAATAGAAAGGCAAAACATTTTAAGAATTTTCATTATTTTCTCGTTATTCACATAGAGCATCAATCACTACATCTAAAAAATCTTTATTTTTAAACCTTTTTTTTATTTCATCCCGCTCTTTCTTATATTTCTCTACAACCTTATCCTTTTCTTCAAATGAGATAAAGGCTGGCAAATTAAATTCATCTATGGAATAGCGCACAATTTTTTTGGGTGGAGGGGCAAAATCGTAGGTTGGTATCGTTTGGCAAAAGTCGTAGTAAGAGCAATCTTTTTTAGTAAAATGTTTCCATTCAAAAAGGAGAGCGTTGGTTTTACCAAAACCTAGTAGTAAACCGAAAATATAAGCATTGCTTTTTTTATGTAAAGCCTGCCAAAAAGGGGAATGCGCTTCATCTTTTAGTTCTAACACAGCTTCCAACGGATGAAAATCAAAACCAACAATTTTTTTAAAGTAAGTATAATTATCTTCTATGATAAGGGCTGTTTTGACGATATCGACAAAATAAATGAGATCTATTTTGTCATTAGAATATAGTTCACTTTTTTTTAAAATATATTTATTCGAAATGGGAAATTTTTCTTGGACTAACTCCCATTTTTTCCACAAATTGGGCAAATCGTAGTCTTCCACCTGAAATAAATCTTGTTTCTCCTCCTCACTCATCTGTTGATAAATATTTTCCATTTCTTCTTGTGTATATTTAGGAAGGATGATGGTTATCATCGGTTTAGAACCAAAAAGGGTATAAATCCCCGATTCAAAAAGCATTACATCTTTAAAAAATTGCGTTAACCAAGACCTATCTGTTTGAGAAATAGCAAATTTAAAGGATGGTATAGCCTCTTTCTTTATGTAAAAAAATAAAGAACCTAAAACAAATAGACTGAGCAATAAATAGCTAAGACTTTTTTTAATCATATGTAATGCTTATAGTAATGTTAGCGTTTGTTGAGTAAACACTCCGGGTTTTCGCATGTTATCCAAAAAACTCTGCCACAATGCTTGCACTTTCCGTATATACCGGGTGGCATATCCATCGTTGTAACAAAATAGCCATTTTGATCTACATGTAAACAGGGCACTTTAATGAGTTGGTTTATGGCATCAATTGCAAAAAAAACGCCTTGATCGGAAATAACAACATCTTCTTCGTTAACGTATATTTTTTCAGATTTATTTTCGTTTGTAGCAATAGACGCTTCCATCAAACTGCTTTGTAAACAAAAGGCAAAAAGTAAACAGATTAAAATTTTTTTTAACATTTATTCTCCTTTGGTTATTTGAGTAAAGCCATTAAACAAAAGAGGCAAATTAAAATAAAGTTTTTTTTACGAGGTTTTATGCAATTGATAGGCAACAATGGATTTATAGCAATTATACTTTAGCAATCACTGTCCAAGGGGTTATCCACAATAATTTCATCTTCATCACAGCTATCGCATTGACCAATGTTGTTCCACGTGCCACCAATGGCACGAATCAATTCGACTTGCCCAATATATTGATTAGCTTGGATTTGCGCCTTCGTGCGTCGAGAATTTAATAAAGATCTTTCTGCATTTACAACATCTAAAAAATCGGTCAAGCCACTTTGATAACGCTGCGTCGAAATATCATATGATTCTTGCGATGCTTCCACAAGTAAGGTTAATGCTTCGAGCTCTTTATCGAAATATTCAATGTTGGATAAAGCATTTTCCACATCTTGAAAAGCTACAAGTACCTGTTGAAAATAGCTCGAAGCGGCTTCTTCAAATCTTGCTAATGAAGCGCGGTAATTACTGGCAATTCGTCCCCCATCAAAAATGATTTGAGAGATAAAGGCTGCTACCATCTCGTAATGAGCATGAGGAGAGATTAATTTTTTTAAAAAAGGCCCAGAATAACCAAAGGCACCGGTCAAATGGATAGAGGGTAAAAAGGCTGTTTTTGCCACTAAAACTTCTTTCATTTGACTTTCTAACAATTTCCTAGCTTGTCTTATATCGGGCCTTCTTTCTAGCACTTCAGACGGAATTCCAGCGGGTATCCTTGGCAAATAGGTTCCTAAAGGGTTATGAGATAGAGTAAAATCAGAGGCAGAATCCCCAATTAAAAGAGCAATGGCATTTTCTACAAGCGCTCGATTTCTCTCAACATTGATCAGTTCAACTTCAGCATTTCTCAGTTCAACCTTTGCTTGAGTAACATCTAAATAATTAATTAATCCTGCGTCATATCTTTGCGATAAAATGTCAACAGCCTCTTTTCGAGTCTTTATAGTACTTTTCAAAATATCTATTTGAGTGTCATAAGAACGGAGTTGATAGTAATCTTCCGCAAGCTCAGTCGTTAAAGATAACAAAGAACCATATAATGCCGCTTCTACAGCATCAGCTTCTAAGGACGCCGCTTCATAGCCATATTTAAATCGCCCCCACAAATCTGCTTCATAATTTAAGGTAATTGGAAACGTGTATTGTTTAATCACGTTACGATAAACTACAAATTTAGGAGAATTGGGTATAACAGGTGGCACAGAAAAACGAACTAATTGCCTCGTTTCCATATAATTTGGATCTGTAGTAATCAAAGGAAATAAGTCGGCCCGCGTAGCCATAGCCATGTATCGAGCTTCTTTGACTCTCGATACAGCTCCAAAGATAATTTGATTGCGTTCTATGGCTATTTGCTCTAATTGATTGAGTTGATCATCGTGAAAAATTTCCCACCAATATTGAACAGTCTCAGGATGCTCTTCTTGTATGGAATTATTTTTCCATTCACAAGGCATATCAATTTGTGGCGGCAAGTCAGGTTCAGAAAACTTGCAACCACTTGTAATCAATAAAAGAGAGAGGAAAACAAAATGTTTTATGCTCATTATTTCTCAATATTGATAGCTAAAAGGTATCGTATCGACTGACAAATTATTCGCTTCGTACGTAAAATAGTAGGTTAAATTATCCCCTGATTTTAGATTGTTAATGATCTGTGTCCAAGAGGTTCCACTTCCACTCATTCTAAAATCTTGTTGACCTCCCCCGTTAATTTTATAGTGTATATCCACATACTTAGAAGAAACTGTTGGCATAAAAGTGATTGTTATCTGCCCCGATTGGGAGTTTTTTTGAACTTGTTGCTTATAAGCCTGATTATCACCAAAGTTTACAGCGCTGCAACCACCGAATGTGTAGCTCAATTGATTAGAAGAATAAGTTTTTTCGTTGATCACATATTGAAAAGAATAATTGACCACATCGTTTGCGATTAACCCAGTCAGAGTTGAGGACCAAGTGTCATTTGCTAGGTTTAAAGAAATTGTGGTTTTAGCTCCATTATTGACCGCATAAGTCATTGTAACTAAAGAGGCTTCTACAACAGGAATGAAATTAACTTTTAGTTGCCCATTGACAAGAGGTTGAAAAATTGCGGAAAAGTTAGAATTCTCTCCTAAACTTTGGTAAACATGTTGATAAGGATCGGTTGTAAAAGACTGATTATTATAGACATATGTAAAACTATAATCGATAACAGATTGATCTGCTAACTTTGTTAACAAGTAATTCCAATTGTTATTGTCATTTACTAATTTAATTTTGTTAACAGGTCCATTATTAACGCTATAATTAAAGGTCACTTGGGATAAATCCAAATTAACAACAAAATTGACGTTTGCCATCCCATTTTCTAAATCATCAATGGTTTGCATAGTTAATAAATTGTTAGGCGGTGATATCCCTTCATTATTAGCTACATAAGATAATGGCGCTACATTCATAGTAAAACCATCGGAAAAGGTTACTTTTAATGGCATATTGGAAGAATTAAATGCACAATATTGTTTCATTCCATTCTTTTCAAAAACCGCGTAATGGACACAATCAGCCGTGATAGATGTATTTAAACTTCCTAACTGATTGATATTATGGATCCAATAATAGGTATGGGCATAACTATCTCCAGCTTCTAAAGTATAATTGGGGTTAGCATTAAATTGATCAATAGCCATGGAGGGGTTGTAAAGAGCTTTAACCTTTAAATGGATATCATTCCAAACATTATTTCCCCCAGCATTTGAATTCATAAAATCTTGATTGGTTTTTAAATAACTTGGGTAATGTCCAAGATATAATGAACCAGCCGTCATGGGTAAAAAATTAATGCCATGTAATTCTTCCACATAACCTGCCCAAAAAATCGCATAAGCCGCTCCATCATTCCAAACCATGCCAACTGTCGGCTCAATAAATTTTTCCGGAAAAACTTGATTGTCAACATCAAACCAATACTCTCGAATTGCATTCGCTTCTGTTGTGTAAAGATAGATACCTAAATCTCTAATGGTTTTATTATTGGTTAAAGATCCCCATAAGATTAAAGCAGACGAATAATTCATACTTTCTGATGAAGATTCTTGATTATTTCCTGAAGCAAATAAAGCTGATCCACTTGCCCAGCAATGTCCAGAAAAGATTTCGTAATGTCTAAGATACGGAAATTGGGTGTTGCTTTTATCCCAATTAGATACATCTTGGATCAATAGTTTTACCATTTGCCCATAATTTTCATCTTTTACCCAATCTGTATCATACATGGCAACGGTTGCTGCCGCTTGAATAAAATAACCATAATGAAAATGGTGATCATTTAAACTTGTATCAGATCCATAACTTGCAGGATAGCCAATCAATGAGTTCCAAGTGTCATTGTAATAAAAAACTTGGGGATAGTTACCATCGAACCAATCATTTAAGCGATTTTTTGTTTCTTGAACAAATAAATCTCTAGCTTGTGTATGACCAATTTGATCAGCTATTTTTATTAATTGTGCAATTTTGCCAAAGGCTTTCCCATACCAATAAGTATCTGCACTTGAAATATTATTCCATCTTGCGGTCGATGATAACTTATAGATATCGTCGATATATTTATACAATTGCGCTTCGGAAAATTGATCCACACCATCTTTTGCAAAATAAGGTAAAGCTGGCATTAAGCCATTAAATGTCTGTTGTGTTGAAAAGCTAGAAGCCGCCACAACTTTTAGAGTGCCTCTTGGTGATGCATAAGTGTAATTTGTTAACTCATCTTTGGAATATAGCCAGTGGTGTCTTCTCAAGGCTATCAAAGTCTGATTGATATTATTATTTCCAGATTCTTTTAACTCTGTTTCAATGTTGTAAGTTGTGGTTAATAATGAAGAGTTTTCATCAAAATCCCACTCAACTGAAGTTGACTTTACAAAAGCATAAGCGCGTTGTCTAAAAAATTCTAAAGTAGAAGCATTGTTATCAGGTAAAACAGCAATCGAAAAATAATCCTTTCCATTCAAATTAGACTGCATATTATTAGTGCCAACGTTTGTCCAATTAGAACCAGCTGGTGCGAAGATTCCGTAATGTCGTCCACTAACAGTTAAACCTATCACTCCATTATTATTAGACCAAACCGTAGGTTTGGCAGCAAAACTCAAAGTTGCATTATCTCCCTTTACCGTAAAATAAACAAAAGGCAACCCTTCCCCTAAAATCGCATCGAGTGAGCGGTTGTTATTTTCCCATGTGGCTGTAACTGTCCAATCTGTATAGTCTTTAACTTTCACATCGGGAGGATTCATTCCATTTACACCCACAATAATATCATGTGTATAAGTGTAATGATATTCTTGGGTCTTATTCTTATATAACTGTACGATAAAATCTGTCACATAAAACTGGTTTAAATATCCAAGCTCCAATCCGTTTTTAGTGGCTTGGTAGGCAAGAGGCATGGAAAACATATTTTGAGAAAAATTGTTACCTGAAAAAAATTTCCAAATTAAGGAAGACCACCATTTGTTCGTTACAATTGGCTTTGAAAAATCGTCTGTTACATAGGGTTTAATAGTTTGATTTTTGTCATTGATAGGTAGGCCACCACCTGGTGGTAATGTTGTAACATATTTGCCCTTACCAAGGGTTTCATCCGCATTATAATTGTGTACACATGCAATACAAATAAAAAAACTTATTAAGACCTTTTTGTACATAACTTCCCTTCTACTCATTTAAAATTTTGGGGGCATATTTTCGGTTAAACTTATCAAGAATTAAAAAAATGATAGGCGTAATAAATAAAGTAATCACTTGTGAGAAAAGTAATCCTCCTATAATCACAAAACCCAATGGTTTTCTAGATAGTGCTCCTGTTCCTAAAGCAAATGCTATAGGGATTGCCCCAAATATAGCTGCTATAGTTGTCATCATAATTGGTCTAAGTCTTGCTAAAGCTGCATGATAGATGGCCTCTTCTGGGTTTTGTCCTTTTTCACGGATATTGTCTAAGGCATAATCTACCATCATGATACCGTTCTTTTTAACGATACCAATTAACAAAATCAAACCAAGATAACCATATAAAGAAAGAGGTATACCTAAAATCCAAAGTGTCGCAAGACCTCCTAAAATAGCGGGTAAGAGGGTAGTTAAAATAGTTATAGGATGGATAAAACTTTCGTAAAGAATCCCTAAAATTATGTAAATGGCAACGACTGCAAAAAATAAAAGATAAGCAGAACTTTTAATAGAGGCTTCAAAGCTTTCTGCACTACCCTTTAAATAGCCTCTTACATTAGTTGGCAAAATCCCATCGGCGATTTCACGCAAACGGTCTAAAGCGGTACTTAAAGGGACATTATTTTGCACATTAAAGTTAATATTTACAGCTGGTAATTGGGAGAGATGGGTAACGCTAGATGGACCGATTCCTTCTGACCATTCCGCAACTGCGTTTAGAGGAACCAAGTTATTATTTAGTTTTGATTTTACATATAATAAGTCCAAAGAGCTGGCTTTTTTTTGCAAGGGCTTTAAGAGCTCCACAATAACGTCATATTGATTTATGGGGGACTGGATCCTAGACACTCTATTTCCAGAATACCCTAAAAGCAGTGTATTTTCTATGTCAGAAGCATCAACGCCTAGAGTATACGCTTTATCGCGCAAGATTTTCATATTAATTTGAGGTGTATTTATGGCAAGGTCGCTTGAAACATCTAAAAAAATAGGATCTTTTTTCATTTGATCGATCAATTCCTGAGCGGCTTTATATAAGGGCTCACTTTCAAAAGATTGCAAGACAAATTGATACTCTGCTCTGTTTACTGATCCAATCGATAAATCAATTAAAGGTACGTTTTTAACGTAGGTATTAAACCCGGGAAGTGTGGCTATTTGTTGATAAAGTTTATAAATAAATTCAAAAGATGTTTTTCTTTGATCTTTAGGAACTAGTCTAATAAAGTTAATCCCTTCCCTATTTTGAGGATAAGCCCCTAATGAAACAATAGATTCAACTTCTGGATTACTATTAATTAAGTTTACAAGATCTGACTGGTAGCGATTCATTTGAAAGGAAGATGTTCCTTCTGCTGCCTGGCTATAAGTGGTTATAAAACCTATATCGTCATTGGGAATAAAGTTTGTTGGTATAGTTTTAAATAGCAAAATCACTAAAATGGCAAATAGGGCTAATAATCCAACAGCGGTCCAGCGATAAGGTAAAACTTTTTTTAATTTAGGCGCATACCAATTTAAAGTGGCTTGGTTTAATCGATCAGCAAAACGTTCAACGATATTCTTTTTATCTTGTGCACGAGCTTTTAAAAATCGACTGCTTAGCATCGGGGTTAAGGTTAAAGATATTATTCCTGACGCTAAGGTTACTACCATCAAAATCACTGAAAATTGTTGAAAAATTTTTCCTATTAAGCCTCCCATGAATAGCAAAGGAATAAAGACCGCCACCAGTGACAAAGTCATAGAAATGATTGTAAAGGTAATTTGCCTAGATCCTTCGATGGCTGCATGAAAAGGGGTAGCTCCTTTTTCAATATGTTGGACTATATTTTCCAATACGACAATCGCATCATCAATGATAAATCCAATAGCTAATGTGAAGGCAAGTAATGAAAGATTATCTATAGTGTAGTTTTTCCAATACATTACGACAAAGGTTGCAATGATTGACATTGGCAAAACAAGGGATGGTATAATTGTTTCAGTTAATTGACCTAAATAAAGATAAATGACCAATACAACGAGGATGAAAGCTAAAAATAATGTAAATTCCACTTCTTCAACAGATTCTCTAATTGATTCTGAGCGATCAAAAATTACTTTTAAATCAACAGAACCTGGTAATTCATTTAAAATGGTTGGAAGATAGTTTTTAATTGCATCGGTTACATTAATGGCATTAGCTCCAGGTTGCCTTTGAATCGCAACAACTGCTGCAGCTTGATTTTTTTCTTTGTCTATATAACGAATATTAAAACGATCATTTTGGACGCTATTTACAGCTTGTCCCACATCTGAAATTCGAACAGGTCCTTGATTTTTATAGGCAACGATTAAGGGATTGTATTCATCTGCATTAACTAACTGACCATCTACATTAATCACTTTAGAAATAAAATCGCCATCGATCTGACCTGTAGGCAAGTAAGGATTTGATAGCGCTACAGCTTGTCCTACATCGACAAGAGTTATCCCTTTAGAAGCTAAAGACCCTGGATCTACTTGTATTCTTACAGCAAATGGAGATCCATAAACAGTTACTTCGGCAACTCCTGGAAATCTAGCTACTTGTTGCCCAACGTAATTAAAAGCATACTTATACAATTCACTTTGTTCTAAGCTCGTGGAAGTTAAAGCTAGGTAAATGATCGGTGTATCAGCGGGATTGACTTTACGATATACCGGTTCATTGGGTAAATCGCGAGGTAAATTGGTTTTAGCTCTCGATATTGCAGCTTCAACGTCTTGAGCAGCAAAATCAATATTTTGATCTATATTGAATTGCAAAGCTATGGTTGTATTCCCAAGTAAATTAGTAGAGATAATTTCTGAAATACCCGGAATTGCCATAAACTCTTTTTCTAAAGGCAAAGCAACAGAATTTGCCATGGTTTCGGGACTGGCTCCCGGGTAAGATACAGTTACATTAATAGTTGGATAATTAACGTCTGGTAAATCACTAACGGCCAATTTGCTATAAGCCACTAATCCCAATATTGCAATGGAGGCCATTACCAATATTGTCATTACCGGTCTTCTTATAAATAGTTCAGAGAAGTTCATCGTTTACTCACCATAATTCTTAACATTATGAATCTGTAAACCTGGCTTTAAATTTATTTGCCCTTCTACTACAACAATATCTTTATCCGATAATCCCTCTTTGATGACCGTTTTGTCTTCAATGACTTGACTTGTAACAACGCTTCTCATATCTACCGTTTTATCACCTTTTAAAACGAAAACGTATTTTCCGTTTTGTCCTTGTTGAATCGCTTTTGTTGGAATTAAGAGTGCATTATGCAATGTCCGTAAAAGCAATTTAACATTCACAAATTGTCCTGGCCAAAATGTATAATCGGGATTATTTATTCTTCCCTTTAGCAAAATGGTACCCGTCGCATCGTCAATATGGTTATCGACAAAAAACACATCACCTTCTCTTGCTAAACTTGTTTTATCAGGTAAAAAAGCAAGGAATTTTAACTGACTTTCAGATTGATTGTCTTTTAGAGTTTGAAACAATTGTTGGGATAAAGTGAAACGCACTTCAACCGGGTCAATTTGCCTAATTTCTGATAAAGGAACGTTTTGATAAGCAGTTAAAATATTTCCTGGATACACATTGTAATAACTAATTTTTCCATTGATGGGTGAAAAAATTTTGGTGTAACCCAAATTAATCTTTGCTGTTTCTAAACGCCCTTTATCCGATAAAAGCTGCCCTTGGGAAGATTGTAAATTAGATTGATATTGTTCAAAATTCAACTGAGAGATGTAATCTTTCTTCACCAAATCTTTATATCGATCAACTGTAATTTGGTTTAATTTAACTTGGGCTTCATCTGTCTGAACAATCCCTTCCGCTTGCGTTAAACTTGCTATGAATGGCTCTTGCTCAATGGTAAATAGAAGCTCCCCTTTTTTTACAACATCACCTTCACCAAAATGAACATCCATTAATTTCCCTGAAACTTGAGGTGTAATTTGCACAATAGTTGGCGAATATACAGAACCGATCGTTTCTAAAAAGTAAGGCACGTCTAATGTTTGGACTGGTGCTACAACAACAGAGTATTTCCGTTCTAGTTTCATACCTGCCCTTTTCTGGCAGCTACTCAGTTGAAGTAAAATTAAAAGAAAAAAAATTATTTTTTTCATAATGTTCCTGTTGAATAAGCTATATTTGCCAAAGCAGTTACAAATTGAGTTCGAGATTCAATCCTTCTAGATCTTGCATCTGCCAATGAAGCTTGCGTATTTAATAGTTCTACAATGGAAGCCACTCCGCTATTGTATGCTTCTAAAGTTGCTTTATAAGATTCATCGCTATAGGCATACAAATCCTCACTATATCTGACTGCTTCAATAGCTGTTTTAAAGTCGTAATAGCTTCTAACTACGTCTAAGTAAACATTTTCTTGTTTATCTTCATACGTCTCATAGGCAGCTCTCGCATCTTCTTTGGCTCTTCGCACTTGATGTCTGCGCAAAAAACCATCAAATAGAGGGACTTGAAGCATTAAACCACCTGCAACAAAGCGATTATTTAATATCGGTTGATGAATAAATCCATAACTTTGCGCCGAACCTATTGCTTGCAGCGTTGGTCTGCCAGCTGAATCGGCAACGCGTATTTGCGCTTGTTTTTGCAAAAAATCAGCATAGCTTGCTTGTAAATCTGGTCGTTCAGCTTTTGCCATAGCCATTAACTCTTCAACGTTTTCCTTAATAGTATCTGAGGGTAATGTATCGGGTAATGGCTCAACATTTAATTGAGAATTAGCGGGTATTCCCAAAGCTGTTGCTAATTGTCCCATTGTCGTTTTTACTCTTCCTCTATAGGTTTCTAAATTAAGTTCTGCATTCGCTAAATTTGATTGAGCTTGTAACACATCTACTTTATTTCGAACCCCCGCTTCAAATTGAGCTTTTGCAGATTCAAAATTTACTTTTGCATCTTTAAGATCAAGCTCTCTCGCTTTCAAATTGGCAACGGCATTTTCGTGCGCATAATAGGCATTTAGTACATCTAAAATGACATTTTGAATCATTTGGTTATGATTCCAATTCGCTGAATGCAATGCTAACTTAGAAGCTTCAATATCAGCAAATCGACCTCCGAAGTCTAATAAAAGATAGGTTAAAGCTAGGTTGTGTATTAAAACTTGACTGTAGTCATCTCTTGGAACAGCAAAAGCCGTCAAACCTTCTAAAGGGTTTATATTTAAAGGATCGGTATTTGGGTTGTTTGGATCGACGGTATTTTGATCTGGATTATTGGTTGTTCTTCCCCCATTATTTAATACGCCAAAACCTGTCGCATTATTTGAATGGATTTTCAACAAATTGATGGATCCAAAGTAAGTTAAATTTGGATAAAGTTGACTTTCTCTTGCCCCCACTTGGTAAGCGGCCGATCTTGCTTGTCTCCAAGCTAACTGCGTTCTTGGGTTATTTTTTAAAGATACATCTATCAAGTCACATAACGTTAATTTTTTTTCTCCATCTTCAATCCCGAGTAATGGGCGATCCACCGGCATGACAAAATGACAAGGTGTTTTCCATCTTAATTGAGGGCAAGGCGCAGTTTCACAAGTAAAACTTGGATCCGGAGATGGATTACAACTTTGTAGACATACCATGATAACGATCAAACATAGCAAAAGATGTCTAAATTTTTTTATCTTTAGCCTTAACATTAGTTATACGTAATAAATTCTTGAAAATATCAAAATAAAAAAATTAGTTTATAATGAAAAGGAAATAATTAAGGTTTGTTCTTAATTAATCAAAAACAATTTTTTTTTAAGGTTTTTATGAAATGGTTAGAAGAATTTAAAACATTTGCCTTAAAAGGTAATGTGGTGGATTTAGCTGTTGGAGTTATTATTGGAGCGGCTTTTGGAAAAGTGGTCAGTTCTTTAGTCTCAGATATAATCATGCCTCCCTTAGGGCTTTTGCTAGGAGGAGTAGATTTTAGCCAATTTTCATGGAAACTAGAAATTCCTGGAGTTCATAAAGATCCAGTTGAGTTAAAATATGGGCTTTTTGTTAATAACGTTATCGATTTTTTAATTGTATCCTGTGCCATTTTTCTTATAATCAAAGCGATGAACAAACTTCGCCGAAGTAAAGGCGAAGAGGAAGTTCCGACACAAAAAGAATGCTCTGAATGTAAAATGAACATTCCAAAGCTCGCAAAAAAATGTGGCTATTGCTGGCATGAATTTTAAAAATATTATTGGGAAAAATCTTTTTTATATTCTTCTACATCTAAGAGTGAATCCCATTCCGCTAAGTTGTTTGGTTTTAATTTAACGAGCCATCCGAGCTTTTCTGGAGAATCATTCAATAAATTTACATTTTGGCGCAAAGCTTCGTTTACTTCACTGACAATTCCAGAAAGAGGAGCATAAATATCAGTAGCGGCTTTTGTTGATTCCAATATAGCCATTTCTTCCCCTTGCTTAAAAATGGTACCAACTTTTGGAAATTCTATGTAAACAACCTGTCCAAGTTCATTTTTTGCTTCTTGGGTAATCCCAACTAAAGTTTGGTCTTCTAACATCTCTGCCCATTCATGAGAATCGGTATATTTTCGCATACATATCCTAAATTTTTTTTCATAAGATATGTAATAAAGCAATTTTGCTATAAAAAGTCAAAGAAAGGTCTGTAAATTCTAGTTTACAGACCTTTAGCTGGTTAGTCTTTAGTATTTTTTAACATTAATAATTGTTTATAAACAAAAACTGTGCCACAAACAGCTCCAACCCTTTTTACTACACCTCTATAAGCGTCAGTTGGATGTAAGCTTAAACCATTTTGGGTTCTAGTTAAAAATGTATCCATAGGATGATTTAAAAACGCACCCGCTCCAACTGTTGCGACATTTGCCATATGATTTACGGCTTTATTCTCGGTCTTTTCTTCTACGTATTTACTAGCCTTTTTGCTATACGACATAGAAAATAAGAAAACAGCTTCTCTTAAGACTGTGAGAGCAACCTGTGTCTTGTTCATTTTTCTAAAAGCAGTTTTTAAGGGCATTTTGGCAAGAACACCGTTAAAAGCGATCATTAAGGGAGTCGTTAAAACGGCTGAACTTAAAGAGGCTACTCCACTTTGCCAATCGGAGGCTTTTTGCCCATTTTTCTCAAACAAGCGTAGTTTTATATCTTCTTCCACTATAACTTGTAGAGCGACCATTGGACCAAATCCACTAGCTACCTTTGTTCTACTCGCAAGATTATTTTTTAAATCCAAACTCGGAGCCTTTTGCCCCATTTGTTGGTAAGCTTTTTGACGAAACATCTCAGCAAAAGGGAATACACCAACTGCTGCCGCTGACATATTTGTGAAAAAATTTTGTACAGTCCAGGGACTTTTTGATTCTACTGAGGACATATTATTCCTTAAATTTTAAAATAATTATTTATCCGCTCTGATAACTATTTATCTAAAGCGTTTGGTATAACAATGATTTTATTTTTAGATTGTTATAAAAAAATGTATGATGAAGAAAAAAAATTGTTATCCGCCTTAGCGGATAAATAGAAAAAAAGAAGAAATAGCAATACAAATAGAATTAACGTCGTTATTTTCGACAACTCTATTAATAATTAAAAAGGTATTATTTAAACTATTTGTATTCATGCCATCAATTATTACATTTAAAACTTAATTAAAGCAATAAAAAATTAATATGAATAAATTAACTGTCTGGATAAGGGCGTGGGGAAAGGATATTACAGTTGAGTTAGAAAAATTAATTATTCTAATTAATTTACTTAAAAAGGAATTAACTCATTATGAAATTTCTCTATTTATTGAAACTAATCCTGATGATGAAGTCATTAAGTTAATAGAAAAATATTACAATAATCATATAAAAATTATTACGGCCAATCTCCATTCATTTAGCAACGCCTTAAATACATTAATACAATTAACTCCTCCCGATAGTTTGGTTTTGACACTTTCTTTAGGAGTAATTGTAAATCCTGAATTAATTAAAAAAGGATTAGAAGAGGTAGAAAAGGGGGTTTTTGCTTATGGTTGGTGTATCGATCCATTAAATAACAATGGGACCATTGTTGGACTTGGTTGGTACAATACAGCAGCTCTTTTGCATTTTGATTTTATAAAGATTTTAAAAGACTATCCCTTGCCTTCCTGGATCGATAATGGATTTGAAGGGAGTATCATTTTAGGCAAAGAAACGATACCAATTGGTGGTTGTGAAGAAGTAGTAATGATGTATCTAGCTTTAAGAACAAACCCTAAGGCTATTTTTCTTTTAAATATTAAAGATTCCTTAAAATTAAAAAAAACGACCGGAACCGATATATCTTTCCCTAAAAAAATTAAAAGAAAAGTTGCTGTAGCTAATTACTACATGGCAAAAAAAATCCCTATGGCAAAAGAAACGCTATGGCAGGCATTAAAAATAGTACGTTAGATTTTTATATATTTTAATTGTTAGAAAGTAGAATTTTATAAATCATTCCTAATACATTTTTGCCATAATAAATTTTTAAAAAGAATAAAGAGTAAAGGTTTTTAGCAAATATATTAAAGCGCTTTTTTTAAACTGTAATCCTTTGACTTCCCAAAAAAGTTGCTCCTGCTAAAATGGCAATATTTTCAGTCATTGGTGGAATTGGGTATGTGTATTTAAAAGTCGCTGATGTTTGAGGAACGCCTTTAAACTGTGCCCTGAGAAACTTTGGATAATATTTAGTAAAATAAATGTTAAAGTCATGAAATTCCATAATTTCAGTTGGGCTTATCTTTAAGGAAACTTTATCATATACGATCTCATAATCAGATGGATTATGATAACCATTTATTCCATAATCTCTCGAAAACTTTTTGAATTTTTCTGGAATTCCTTTCCATTCAATTGTTACCGATCCATCAGAATGTAACGTTACCTTTCCGTCTGTTGGCAAATTATTATTCTTCATAAAATCATCTGCAAATTTATTCGCTTCTTCTTGAGAATTGATTCTATAATCTGTGGTTTGCTCTTTGTAAATTGCTTTCTGAATAGCTCCTATAATTAACCCTAGAACAAAGCTTGTCAACATGGATTCTACACAAGTTTTTGCATGTTGTTTAAGATTGTTTAGAACACCCTCTTTTACTTTATTTTTTTCAGCTTTTAAAGCTGATAATAATGTCCCAAAACTCAAACCGCTAAGCAAGCATACACCACCGATTAAAAAACCTATCACAGAAATAGGATTACCTACAACAAACTGACCTGCTGAAAATCCAATCATACCAGCTCCTATTGAAGACCAAGTTTCGGGCTCTATTAACCGAAAGACCAGCTCAACAATTAGTTTTTCCATTTTTATTATTGCTTGAAGAGGATGAATCGGTGCATAAAATGCAGTGTGCACAATTGTATAAAGGATTTTTAATAAATTTTTTCCTACCTTTAAGGGAAGTTTTGCTAAAAAAATAGCTAATTGTTTAAACCAGTGCCCTCCTTCATTTCTATCTATCCAGTCACCTAAAGGCTTAAATATTTTCTCAATAAGAGAAAAAAAATGATCCACTTTTCTTTGAAAAAGATTATTAGGGATGCGATGATCTAAATATTTTGATTGGGAATCGATAAAAGTAATCATTTTATTTTTAAGGTTTAACTTAGAAGCCTCATATCGAAGTATCTTATTATCTACCGAAATTTTTGTTGTGGTATTGTAAGAAGAATTGGTTATAACAGGAGTTGCATAACCTAAAGCTTGAACAGACATAAAAACCCTCAATTAAAAAAAAAATTGTAATCTTATTTCGTTAAGATTGAATAAATTTATTTTAACTGATCAGATAAGGTGAATTCAAATTTCTATCCGAACACTTTATCTCTATGGAAAAATCTTAAATGTCCATTTCCAATTATAAATCATGGATTTTAGTTGTTTTTTATAAAGAAATAATAAAATTTTACTGGAATACTATTAGAAAAAAGTGTAAGTCTAAATTACCCAGATACAAGTAGCCGTGAAACTTCTGCCCGAAGGGACACGGTGAATTTTATCCCAGAATACAAGTAGCCGTGAACTTCCAACCCTCTGCTAATCCGATAAATTTATTTATAAAGAAGCCATCTTATTAAAAACATCTTTTGGAGAGGCAAAATTTAAGATTTTCCTTGGGCGTTCATTTAATAAGTCCTCTACTCTTTTTAAATCTAGCTTATCGTAAATACCTAATTCAGTGCTTTTTGGAAAGAATTCTCTAATTAAGCCATTAGTGTTTTCATTTGTGCCTCTTTGCCATGGACATCCAGGATCTGCAAAATAAACTGACATTCCAGTTTTTTTCGTAAACTCCTCATGTTTATACGCTTCAATTCCATTATCATAAGTTAGGCTCTGTTTCATATGTGAAGGAAGCTCTTCAAGGCTTTTTGCAAATGCATTCAAAACTGATTCTGAATCTCTTTTTTCACCTATCCAAACTATTTTTACTAATCGACTTGCCCTTTCAACTAATGTTCCTATGGCAGATTGGTGATTTTTTCCAATAATCAAATCACCCTCCCAGTGGCCCGGAGTAACTCTTGAGTTAACTTCTTTTGGTCTTTCACGAATGGAAACTCTATTTGGAATTATAAATGGTCTTTGCTTATACCTCCCTCGCTTTCGTCGACATTTTCTTTTTCTTCTCAATCTGAAATTTATTCCTGAGGCATATATAAATTGATAAATAGTTTCATGCGAAACATGAAATTCTTTTAAATTTGGATATTGATGTTTTAAAAATTCACTGGCTTGGTGTGGAGAAAAATATTTATCGTTAATTAGAATTTGAAGAATGGGTATAAATCTTTGATCTATTTTTTTCTTTCTGCCGGCTTTTCTTTTCATGAGACAAGCGTGTTCTTGAGCCGCAACTGCTTTATAATCAGCCCTTTTTAAGTGGAAGCGGCGCAATTCAGTAGAAATAGTTGAAGGACTTCTACTTAAATGTCTTGCGATTTCCCTAACACCCTTGCCTTGAGAGACAAGATTTGAAATTAACTCTCGTTCTTCAAAATTGATTCTTTTAATGCCCATTTACATAACTCCCCAGTTACATAAAAATGGACATCTAGGTTTTGAGATTTTTTAGCAAATGTTCGGTTAATTTCTTGAATTTACATAAAACAGATGATTGCTCCTTAAGCAATTATTTTCCCCTAGATACAAATAGTTTAAAAAAAATTAAATAGACGAAAAAAAACTTTAAAAATTTAAATTGAAACCTGTGAAATTTGAATAAATATCGCTTATTTAAAATCATAGGGCATATGAATTTAGTTTAAAATTCGTATGGAATGATAAAAATAACCTGAGCAGTTTTAAAATCTAAGATGAAAAATACTTGAGGTTGGAGATGACCGTCGACAAATTTGCTCCATAAATTATCTTAATTACAACATTCAAATTATTTAACTAACTTTAAAGACGCCCAAAGAGAAGGTTGCTGTTCAATTTGATAATCCTTTGAAACAGCTGAAAAATGTTGGGGAAGATCTTGAAAACGATTGACCCTGTAAGTAAATCCTATGAAGGCAAAATTTTGTGGGTCAAAACCATGCAAACAATGAGTTGGTATAAATACAGATAAACTATATTTTTTTGAAGCGAGATTGGCCTGAACCAATAAATCGTCGGGTGAGCATAATTCATGCGAATCTTCTTGACGGAAGCGAGTAATTTCCATCCCCTGCTTACCCTCAATTGGTTCGGGTAGAAAAACGAAATGATGACAAAACTTTGTATTATAACCAGAAGTTTTGACATCTCTTGTGTCTACCATAACTTCAAAGCTATCCCCTTTAGAAAAGTCGGGATATATTACTTTTTCTAAGGGCTGAGAAACTTCTAATAATAACTCAATCCCCTCTTGATTCCAGGCAATATAAACATCAGCAAACTTCTGTTCTCCACATAAACCTGATGTATCAGGAAGTAGATACCCCTTTTTAGTTTGTTTGCTGATTTGTGGAAAAGGATGCGATGGACCTATTTCAATATGTTTACAATCTGCACTCATTTGAAAAAAAGATGCAGGTTTTAAAGAAAATAGGTCATCATTAAACATAGATTAATCACTTCCTTTTGAATTATTGTCATCGGAATTATGATTTAAATAATCTAAAACAATGGCGTTCTTTTCTTTAATGTTTTGGAGAAAATGTTTGGTATAATTGCGCTGAGATTCTTGCACTAATGCTTGTTGTGCTTCATTCCAAGCAATTTCTTTGTTTTTGCTATTTTCTTGCATACTTTTCTTTTTAACATTAAAGAAATATAAATCTCCGTTTACTGGATGATATACAGAAGTCCATTGTCCATCATCTAAAGCTAACGCATTTTCAAGGTTGGCTTTTTTAGGATTAATGTCTTCGCGACTGTAATTTGCACTAGTTTTAGTAAGCTTCCATTGATCTGCAAGGCTTTGTGGTTGTAATAAAGCGTTTTTATTCTCTTCATTATCTTGTGTCACATACAAATATTCGATCTGTGGATTCGATTTTATCTCTTCCATTGCATGATGCATATACGGATATAAACGAAGAGATGCTGCATAATCACCTAAAAAAGTAGGAGGCAAAACTTCTGATGGATTTATTTTTGCATAACTATCTTTAATCGAAGAGATTACACCACTAAAATATTCATCAGCAATTTCATTCTTCGCTTCTTGAAATGTCTTTGCTGTTTTATCTTCTTTTTGCCATTTATTAGGGCTTTTTTTGTAAAGCTTTTGCAATTCATTATCGACCATAGAAGTCAAAATGCCTTCTTTATCAGCATCGATAAAAGTAGCTACTTGCCAATCTTTATCTCTATCTAAAACTTTTATCCGATAATAATTTTTTTGATCTGGAGTATAACTCTCAAGTTCTTTGGCATAGATATTTAAAGGCGCATTATCTAAAAGCTTCATTAATTCATCTGAATTTTTTAATCCGTCAAAATAAGAATTATTTCCTTTTGCATATAATGCCACGATAGTTTCTTTAGGTTGAGCTTCAATTAACGCTTTTTCAATCCATTCAGGATGTTGATCAACGATTTGATTTTTAGCGAATAGATCAACTCTTCTTCTTGTCATTTCATCTAATTCATCTAAAACTTTGAATCTTTCTTCTCTACTTGATGCGGCTTTTGCACTTAAAACAGGAAAATTTTCTTGTAATTTTTTCCAATTTTCATCGGAAACTTCCCAATTCCACATTTCTTTAATACCAACTCTTGCATTAAATTGTGGTTTGGCTATCTTGGAAATTTCAACTAAATATCTTTTTCTTACTAATTCTGGATAATTTTTAGAAAGGTAGTCAATCGAATGAAATTCAGTTGGCAACATTAAAGATTTAGAAGGATCATAATTTTTAGCAGTCGCTTTGAGGTATGTTTCAAAATTTTGCAAGGCACTGAAATTTGCGAGCTGCAAGCTTGGAGGCAAAGCATAAAGTTCCCCTTCAACCATAAGTGAGGCGTATTCATGCAAACCGTTTAAGGAGATTGGATCTAAAACAACGGAATTGCCTATATCTTGAAATAATCTTCTAAAAAGTAATACTTGCTGCCATAACTTAACAGCTTGGGTTTGAGTCATTCCAAGCCTTCTCAATTGCTCATTAAAATAATCAGATGCATTGGCAACACCAAGATACGGATTATTAATATTTTGATTAAAGCTTGTTGTAGCTTGTTGCATTAAATCGGCTAAAGCTTCGTTTTGACTAACTTTATACCCTTTTTGCTCAGCAACCTTAGCGGCATTGATTATAAAAGCACTTGCAAGACGAGTAAATTTTACTCCAAACCAATCTTCAAAATTATGGTATCCAAACAAGGACATATCTGTATAAGGAATATTTTGATCAGGATTTACCCAACTATAATTTTGTTCCTGAAATTGCAAAACTCTTTGCAACATCAAAGGGGAAATATTTTGAGATTCTAAAAATAAATTTACTCTTGTTGCGAAAGCATCATTTTCTAAAGGTGATTGAATTTCTTTTAATCGATAAAAATAGTCTCTAATTTTTGGGGCAAAATAACTCCAGCTATTTTCAACACTTATAAAAGAAGCTTCGGGGTGAGAGTAGGGCTTATATTTTCTTTCTTTTTCTAATTTATCGGTCAATTCACTTGTAATTAGTGGATTGAATTCACTAGCTAAAACTTCTGCAATTCCAGTTTTTAAAATATCTTTTTTTAAAACACCATCATTTAAAAAATTTGAACTCCAAATTCCTTGTTGCTGAATTCCATCTACATCAGTATTGATAAAATTTGCCATTTGTTCAATTTCGGATCGCTTAATAGAGGATCCGTCAATCGCTTTAAAGACTACTTGATCGTTTGCATAATTTGTATTTAAGGTGCTTGATGTTCCAAAAAATGAAAATGAAATGACGGTAACAACTGTTACTACAATAAAAAAGCCTCGCTGGTATTTGCGAAAAAAGTTTAACATGTATCGACTCCGTTATGGAAGATATGAAGATCAATCCTAGCAAAAAAAGTCCTTTCACTCAAATATTTTATCTAATCTTAAAAGTTTAAGAAGTTTTTGACTTTTTTTTGGCAGCTAGGTTTTTAATAGTTTTATTATGAAGAGTTTAAAAATACTCCATCAGATGACAATGATAGATTCTAACAATCCCTAACTATTTTTTTTTAAAAGAGCTCACTAAAAACATCTATAAAATACTTTTTTAATTTTTCTTTTAGAGCGGAAGGTTTTAACTCCAATGTGCTATTTAAAAGATAAGTACTATTTGTTTGTATGGAGTTTGGTATTAATTGAGAATTATTTAAAAAAATATCTCTCCAAAAATCATTGTCCGGTAAAGACAATGAGATAAATCCTTGATGCAAAAAAGCGTGTTTTGTTCTTCGTTGCGCTCCTCCTCCAATTTTTATTCCTTTTAGCAAAATATCGTAAGGGGAAATTTTCGCCATGCAGAATTTGTCTAGTACAGAATCAGCGCAACTTTCCACATTTTCATAAAGAGAGATTAGATCTAAAGGAATAACCTTTTTTATGACCTTTAAAACATTTTCATTGATCAGTTTATAATGCTCTAAGGGAGATAATTTATAATAAACCGAGTTTGAAGGAATACAAATAGAATATGTAAAATGGGAATCGTGAAAAGTTATTCCTCCGCCGGTTGGTCGTTTAGCTAATTGGATCCTTTTTTGCTTTATTAAAGAATTATTTAAAAATGGGTCTAATTTCATGAAATGACCATAGGTAATAGTCGGAGATTCCCATTCATAAAAATGAAGGATTACTTTAGTCGAAGTTGCTTTGAGCAAATTTTCATCCATTTCCATAGTACGCTGAGCCAAGCTTAAACCCGAATCTATTATGGAAATAGACATAACTTTTATGCTACCTTAGAATAACAGGGTTAGTTTTATCGAGCACTCTGTCGCCGAAAACATAACCATGTTTTTTAAGTTCATGAGTGTTTGGATCCGTATCGTTTAAGATATAAACTGACGCATCTTTAGTGTAGACAATTAGAAGATAAGAATAATTTGGCAAAGTTACTAAATCTGTAAAAGGTAATTCGGCTTCAGGATTTATAAATAAAACACTGCCAGTTTGCATAGCAAATATTGAACGCTCTTTGTCTTCTATTCCCTGAAGGCACAAAACTGCCCCACACACAACTTCTGTAACACTTGATAAGTCTTTCAAATTTTTAATTTCCAGGTAAGAATTTTCTTTTCCATTAGAAATACTGCCACAAACAAATTGATCAAACCCAAGCCTTAGTGGTTTAATATCGGTAAGCTCGTTTACAATAGTTGCAAGTCTTCTTTGGAAAGGATGCTTTTTTAGTTTATCCTCGTTGGCTGTTAAATTATATCCTTGGGAG
Organism: Candidatus Rubidus massiliensis; assembly: GCA_000756735.1. Classification (GTDB taxonomy): domain Bacteria; phylum Chlamydiota; class Chlamydiia; order Chlamydiales; family Parachlamydiaceae; genus Rubidus; species Rubidus massiliensis. The sequence goes on from CCSC01000001.1 coordinate 180,138, forward strand.
ACTATCTCTTTTATGCTTTTTTTTGAAAAACTTAAATGAGTAAAGGTGAGACTATTTTCATTTTTGTTTTGCAAGATTTTTAAGATTTCTCCAAGTATTTGCTCACAAGATTCTTCGCTTATAACATTTTTAAATTCAATGCATTTTTCTTTATTAAAAAAATGTTTATGCTCAGAAGCAATGGTAAATTTCATAAGTTAACTTTTAAATAGTATGGATTTTTAAATTTTACGGTTTAAATTTTGGTTTATCAAGGAGTAAATAATTTTCTTTAAGATAATTGAAAAACGATTAGGTTGTTTTTAACAACTCACCTTTTACCAATTTCTAAAGAAATTTATAAACTCAATCAACCAATATTAGTTTTTTTAAGGATCAAGAATAACAACAAATCTACTAAGAAGCTAGAAATTAATAGAAAATTTAGCTATCTTAAACCTTATGAATTCTTATGAAAATTTAATCAACCACATTCCATCGATAGAAGCTAAGATCGGCTACCACTTCACCGACCCCTCTTTACTCCGTTTAGCTTTTGTTCATCGCTCATTCGTAAATGAAAATCGTCGGCAAACAGCTCATAACGAAAGATTAGAGTTTTTAGGAGATTCCATTTTAGGAATAATTGTTTCTGAATACTTATACCATTTTTTTCCAAATACACCAGAAGGTGAACTTTCTTTTTTACGCTCTCGTTTAGTAGAATTTGCCTCTTGCGCAACTTATGTAAAAAAAATAGAAATTGGTAATTTTCTACTCCTTGGAAAAGGAGAGAAAATGAATGATGGTAAAGGCAGAGAATCAATATTAGCAGATTTATTTGAAGCCCTAATTGGAGCAATCTATTTAGATGGAGGCTTAGAAGCGGCTAAAAAATTCTTTTTTTCCCATTTTCAAAAAGATGTTGAAGAAATTATAAAAACTCCTTTGAGAAATTGGAAAGCCATTTTACAAGATTATTGCCAAAAAAAATATCAAAAACCTCCGATTTATGAAGTTGTGAGTGAAACAGGCCCGGATCACGATAAAGTCTTTACTATAAAAGTAATCGTACAAAATCATGAAATCGCTACAGGAATTGGACATTCGAAAAAAGAAGCGCAACAAGCCGCAGCATCTGAAGCGTTGAAAGAACTTAAATGGGATGAAACATGGCCACAAAGGTAAAAAGTGTTTGGTATTGCTCAGAATGTGGGCATAAGCAATTTAAGTGGAGTGGACAATGCCCTCAATGTTCCAATTGGAATAGCTTACATGAAGAAGTAGAAATTCCTCAAAATGCCACTCGTTTCACAGGTGAATTGTTTCAAACAAGTAAACCTATTCGTTTAAAAGAAGTTTCTTCTCAAGAAATTCCAAGAATTCATCTTTCCATCAAAGAGATTGATCGTTTAATTGGTGGAGGTTTAGTTCCAGGTTCTTTAAATCTAATAGGTGGAGATCCAGGAATTGGTAAATCTACTCTCATGCTACAAATTTCACAAGCTTTGGCAAAAATTGGTCTTCTGGTGCTTTATGTTTGTGGTGAGGAATCTATTGAGCAAACTTCTTTAAGGGCGACTCGTTTAAATATTGAGACCGATAATCTTTTGCTTTTAAATGAAACCAATTTCAATGCCATTAAAACCCATATCGAGCATGTTAATCCAGATGTGATAATCGTAGACTCTATTCAAATTGTTTATAAAAGCGAAATTACATCTGCTCCAGGTTCCGTTTCACAGGTTCGTGAAACAACAACGGAATTCATGCATCTTGCTAAAGGCAAAAAAATTACAACTTTTTTAATTGGACACGTAACAAAATCGGGAGAAATTGCAGGTCCTCGCGTATTAGAACATTTAGTTGACACTGTTTTATATTTTGAAGGTGATAAGCAAAATCACTACCGAATGATACGCGTAGTTAAAAATCGTTTTGGCCCAACAGATGAAATTGCAGTTTTTCAAATGGGAGCCCAAGGCTTAGTTGAAGTTGGAAACCCTTCTCAATTATTTTTAGAAGAACGTAGCAAAGAGATGGCAGGATCTGTTGTTACCCCCACTTTAGAAGGCTCTCGCGCAATTCTTGTAGAAAGTCAAGCTCTAGTTACAGAAACTTTTTTTAGTACACCTTCTAGACGCTGTACCGGCCTTGATCAAAATCGTCTCGCTTTACTATTAGCCGTTTTAGAAAAAAGAATGGGTTATCCTCTTCATCGCTGTGATGTTTTTGTCTCAATTGCGGGAGGATTAAAGATTACTGAACCTGGCATTGACCTTGGCATACTTGTGGCAGTCGCATCATCGATGCGAAATATTCAGCTAGATGCTGATTTAATAGTTTTAGGAGAAGTTGGACTTGGTGGCGAAATTAGAAATGTTTCAAAAATGGAAAGCCGTTTAAAAGAAGCTATTCATTTAGGTTTTAAAAAAGCCATCATCCCAAGACGCAATATTAAGGGCTTGAATAAGGAAATATTAGAAAAAATTACTTTAATTGGTGTAGATTCAGTAGATCAAGCAATACAAGAAATTTTTGGCTCTTAAACATTATGATTACTATAAGCGTTGCAGCAAGACAATCGGAGCTTTCAAAAAGGCAAGTAAATGAAATTTTAACGGAGTTGAGTCAACATCACGCCGTAGAATTTATTCCAAATTACTTCCTAACTTCTGGCGATAAAGACTTAAAAACATCTTTACGTTTATTAGATAAAACAAATTTTTTTACAAAAGAAATTGATGATATTATCTTGCAAGGCAAATGCCGCGTAGCTATTCATTCAGCCAAAGATTTACCAGAACCTTTGCCAGAAGGTTTAGCAGTTTTTGCGTTCACAAAAGGTCTTGATTGCGCAGATAGTCTAGTTTTGCGTGAAAATGAAACCCTAGATTCTTTACCAAAACATGCTATCGTTGCTACTTCGTCTGCAAGAAGAGAAGAACTTGTCAAACAGTATCGACCTGACTTTACATTTGTTGATATCAGAGGCACGATACAACAACGTTTAGAAAAGGTTATGACAAAAGAAGTGGATGGCGTGGTTATAGCAGAAGCTGCTTTAATTCGTCTAAATTTAACACATCTTAACCGCATTAAATTAAAGGGTGACACAACACCCATGCAAGGAAGATTGGCAGTTATCGGCCAAGAAAAAGATGAAGAGATGAAACAGTTGTTTGCTTGCCTTCATTATGACAACTAAAAAAACTCTTTATTTAGGCATTGAATCCCCTAACCCTTATTTCTTGCACAATCCAATTATTATTACAGAAATACTCCCTATAAATCGTAAAGATTGCCAACATATGGTAAAAATATTCAATCAATTTTCCCATGTTTTTTTCAGTAGTAAAAATGTTGTGCGCTATTTATATCAGATCTTTAAACATTATCAATTGGATTTTAATAAGCTTAATGAAAAGAAAGTTTTAAGCATTGGCCAAGAAACAAGCAAATGCTTACTTCAATTTGGTATAACCCCCTTTTATACCTCAGATATAGAGACTACTGAAGGGTTATTAAAAGTTTTACCAAACTTTATCCCTATCCATTACTTATTATGGCCTCACTCTTCTTTATCAAGAACTGTTTTATCTACTTTTTGCAAAGAAAATCAAATCCCGCTTTACGATATTCCCATTTACTCAACTAAAGTAAACCCTAACTTTATCGTTTATGATTTGAACCTATTTGATGAAATTATTTTTACTAGTCCATCATGTGTCGATGCTTTTCAACAATTTTATTCCTCTATTCCACAAGGGATTAAATTAACTCCCATTGGCCCCATAACAGAACAAAAGCTCAAACTTGTAAAATTATAGGAAGAAGTGTAAGAATAGCAATTTGCTTTGAATTTCCAAGTTGAAAGAAATTTTTAAAAAGATACTCAAAACAAGTTACTTAAACTTACCTTACGAGTAAAAATAATTGTAGTTTTGATATAGGCAAGAAATTGCTTTTATAGAAGGTGCAAGAAAGTTTTAAAAAGGCTTATTCATTTTTATCCGTAGGTTAAGTTGCTTTAAGATTAAAACCATTTTTAAGGAGAATGTATGTCTCATAAATTTGAATTACCCAAACTTCCTTATAATTTTGATGCTTTGGAGCCGTTTATTAGTAAAGAAATTATGGAGTTGCATTACACTAAACATCACCAAACGTATGTAAATAATTTAAATAAAGCTTTAGAACAATATGAAGAAGCTGAAAAAAATAATGATGTTGCAGCCATGATTGCTTTACAATCTGCCATTAAATTTAACGGTGGTGGACATGTTAACCACAGCATTTTTTGGACTAATTTAGCTCCAGTCAGCCAAGGTGGCGGAAAAGGACCTAATGGTAAACTTTTAGAAGCGATAAATCAACAATTTGGATCATTAGAAAAACTAATAGAAACGATGAGCACGAAAGGGACTGGGGTTCAAGGTTCTGGATGGGTATGGCTTGGATATAATAAAAGCAATGGAAGGTTAGAAGTCGCCACTTGCGATAATCAAGATCCTTTAAGCACTAAAGGATTAGTTCCTCTTCTTGGAATCGATGTGTGGGAACATGCTTATTATCTTCAGTATAAAAATGTTCGCCCCGACTATGTTAAAGCAATTTGGAATGTAGTTAACTGGGCCAATGTTGCTGAAAGATTCGATAAAATATCTAACAAAAACTAGAAAAAAAAGTTTACCTAACTTAAGATTCTACCATTTAATTTAGATTCTTTTTTTAAAGAATCTAAATTAATCTTATGGTTATTTTTTTGCGTTTATTAGATCTTTAATTAAACTTGTAATTATCCGTTAAGTTTTTTAAAATCAAAGAATTACTAATAATATTGGAATTAAAATGGGATTATTTTCTCGCAATAAACCAAAAATTAAAATTCAAACCACAAAAAAAGATGGTTTCAGTGGATGGTTAAAATGTACGCATTGTAATGAATTGATCCACGCTAATGAATTGCAGCAAAATAAAAACTGCTGCCCAAAATGTGATTATCATTACCGATTATCCCTAGAAGAGAGAATCAAATTATTAGCAGATGAAGACACCACCAACGAATTATTTAACGATATAGAGCCAGTAGATCCTCTTTCATTTGTAGATACTGAAGCATACGCCGACAGAATATCCAATGCTAAAGAAAAATCAGGGCGAGAAGAAGCTGTTTTTGTTGGAACCTGTACAATTTTTGATCAAAAAGTCGCTTTAGGAGTTATGGATTTTAATTTCATGGCGGGTTCAATGGGTTCGGTTGTTGGTGAAAAACTAACTTTAATTATGGAACATGCTCTCTTGGAAAAACTTCCCCTTGTTATTGTCTCAACATCTGGTGGAGCGCGCATGCAAGAATCTATTCTATCTCTTATGCAAATGGCAAAAACTTCTGCAGCCTTAGCAAAACTTCACGAAGCAAAAATTCCTTTCATTTCCATTTTGACCAATCCAACCACCGGTGGAGTTACAGCATCTTTTGCATCGCTTGGCGATGTTATAATAGCTGAGCCTAATGCTCTTATTTGTTTTGCAGGCCCAAGAGTTATTGAACAAGTGATCGGCCAACAATTACCGCCAGGAGCACAAAAATCTGAATTTTTATTAGAACACGGTATGGTAGATTGTATTGTTACAAGACATGATCTAAAACAAAAAATAGCAGAAATATTAATGTTTTTAAGTCCAAAAGAGATAAGAAATTAAATTAGGATAAATTATGAAAAGCCTTGAACCAATAGTAGTATTAACAGAAACTGCGCAAGAAGATTTATTACCATATTACGCTTCCCATAGCGCCGCAGGAGCAGATGTTAGAGCATGTCTTGAGCAAGACGTTGTAATAGAACCTGGTTCTTCTGCTTTAATTCCAACAGGCTTAAAATTTGAAATTCCAGAAGGTTATGAAATTCAAGTAAGACCAAGAAGCGGACTTGCTTTAAAAAACCAAATCACCGTTTTAAACACTCCAGGGACTATAGATGCTGATTATCGTGGCGAAGTCGGTGTCATTTTAATTAATCATGGTAAATCAAGCTTTGTTGTAAAACCTGGTATGAGGATTGCGCAGCTAATTATAGCACAGGTGGTTCAAGCTCGGTTTATTATCGCCAAAGAATTAGCTCAAACAAATCGGGGATCAGGTGGTTTTGGTCACACTGGGGTTTAACGATCAATGATTAAAATTGCAAAATATCTCAATCCAGACCTTGTCATGTTTTTAAATGAAACAAATCGAGACGATGTTCTTCAAACAATGGTAAATACTATTTACCAAAAAGGATTAATTCCAGATTCAGTTTTGAATTTCTACGATTTAATCATAGAAAGAGAGAAAGTTGTTTCTACAGGTATTGGAATGGGGGTAGCAATTCCCCACGCTAAAGTTTCAGGTTTAGAAAATTTTTTTATTGCTATTGGGATTTTAACCAAAGGTGTAGACTGGCACTCTATAGATTCTTCTCCAGTCCGATTAGTTTTCATGATCGGAGGACCAGATGATAAACAAACAGAGTATCTGCAAATACTTTCTAATCTAACCTTAGCAATAAAAAATGAAGAAAAACGAAAAAAAATGTTAACGTTGAATTCGTCAGAAGGTATTATCCAACTATTTACAAATGATTAAATTGATGCTTGTATGAGGGATTTATGGATCTTAAAATAAAAGACGTTGCAGATCTTCTAAATGTTTCTGAAACAACTATTCGTCGATGGCTTTCCGATGGAAAAATTCCTGCCTATAGAATCAATCATCAATATCGATTTAGTCGAGTTGAAATAGAAAATTGGGTTCTTAGGCAAAAGTTAAGTTCAAGCGAAGAGGCTGAATTCAATGTACAAACCATTTCTGAAGAAGAATTAAGTGATACTCAAAATAAAGGCGGCACAAAGCAGTTTAGTCTATATAGGGCTTTGCATAAAGGTCGAGTATTGAATGATATTAATGGAAAATCTAAAGAAGAAGTGATTCGTAATACAATGAGTATTATGGCTAATGATTTGAGTTTAGATAAGGATGTTTTAACAGATTTACTACTGGATCGAGAAAACTTACAACCAACAGCCTTAAATCATGGGGTTGCCATTCCTCATACAAGAGATTTTTTACTAGATGCCCACCACGACGTCGTTTCAGTCGTTTTTCTAAAAGAACCAATCCCCTATGGTGCACTAGATGGCAAAAATGTACATACGCTATTTTTTCTATTTGCTTGTGATGATAAAAGGCATTTGCACTTGTTAGCAAAAATTGCCCATCTAACAAATTATCCGAGATCTTGTGATTTTTTTCAGACTTGCCCTAAAAAAGAAGACTTACTCGATTACGTTAAAAATTGGGAAGCTTCTATTCTTCCTAGATAAAACTATTTAAAACCCAAGTTGCGCCCCTAAATCACGATTGAACAAAGCCCAACTTGACAGTGGAAGGATAAGTTCCGAATAGCCAGGGTCTTTGACCCTGACGAGAGACTTAAGCGTTCAATTGTCAAGTGCAGGCCTGTTCAATTGTGATGTTTTCATGCATATTACTCTTTTTCATTAAAGGATTTTTATGCACTCTAAATTATTTAGAGAGCACTTGGGTAGTATTCAATATGTACAATCTATCTTAAGAAAAAGAATAGAGAGCACATTCAATTAATTAACAAACATGTTTCCAAGAAAGATACATGCAGTAACTAAACAAGGCTTTTTACTCAAATTAGTTATTTTCAGTATTGCATTCTGGGTTTAAATCTCCCTTAACAGATAAAACTATTAAGGGATAAAAATTTAAGATCTTAAGAGGAGTTTTTTAATAAAGGCACTATAATCAATTAAATTATTCGTCAAATCCTCTTGAGTCAAAGTATAAGGAATATCTGGAGTTACTCCTAAATTTTCAATTGGTTTACTATTTTTTCTTAAAGCTAAAGATCCAGTGTAAGAAAAGGCCGCAACACCCATTTTATTGGGGAATGAAACCGAATTTACATAACCACCCGCACCTGAAGTACCAGTTCCAATTAAAGTAGCTCTGTTATTATCTTGTAAAACTGCAGGAAAAAAATCAGCACAAGAAATATCTAACTCATTAATAAGAACATAAATAGGTTTGCTATAATGAATTTTTGGATTTGGGTAAATATTCTTGACACCGTATAAAAATAAAGGGTCTGTTAAAGTTTTACCATTCCTCCACTGATCAAGCACCTTTAAACAAAATGTCTTTAAATCTTTGATAAATGTGCGATCAATATTATATCCTTCTATACTATCTCCTAAGGCCTCTTTTATTTCCTCTTCAGGAGCTTCCTCAAGTATTTCAATTTCTTGTAAAATATCAACATAAGAAACGATTTCAGCTTGGGTTAAACTAATTCGATGAGCAGGCACTTGCATGGGCTTATCGGTGAGATAGGAAAGAATTCCATATAGACAAAACATCGATCCCCCAGGATTGTTTAGTTGATCAATAACTAAAAAATCTGATTGTTGTTCAAAAATAGAGATCAATTCTTGCCATTCAGAAATATTTTGCTCTTCACCTAGCATGTAGTTAGGAATTCTTATAAATCCGCCAACCTTTCCGTTTTCCAATTCAAAAAGATAGGCATCGTAACTATAGCTTTCATCTGTTTTAAAGAGTATTTTGCCAAGAGGTGGAAGCGAAGAATCTTTTTTTCCGATAGAAAAAGGGTGATCGATCGCTTTGCAATCTTTACAAAAGTTTTTAGTCAAATAAGCACTTAATTCATTTTGACAATTTTTTTGCCACTCAAAAATAGGCAAGCACATTTTCTTTTTTAAAAAAGGTAGTTTACTATAGGCGTAGATTGGATCTTTTTTTAGCCCTAACTGTTTTGGCTGTTCAATCAATTCATCTAGATGCAACCATGTGGTTTCATATTCATGAATAGCCCCATTTTGATTTTTTATTTTTATCGAAATTTTTCCTTTTGGGGTATTCATTCCCGTATAAGCAAACCTTTTGGTAAAAAATATTTCAGCAAAACGTTGGTTTGTTAAAGAATCTTCTTTGAAATAGTTTTTTTTAAAACGATTAAATACCTCTTCAATAGGTTCATCGTTAATCGCTATGACCTCATCCCCAATTTTTAATTTGCTATATATATCAAGGCTTTTTTTCATCTCCTTTTCTTCTAATGTTAACTCCTCATCATTTTCTTCATCTGATGGAAAGTCTAAGGAATTGATCACAATATAGCGATTGTCTATTTGGATAAGATCAAATAGCAAAAAAGACATGGCCTTATTGTGAAATAAAACATTTACATGATGATCACAAGTAGATGTAAAGAAGTTACGTAAAATGGTTTGATATTGATCAACACATGGACTATTTAGTGCCAGAATCTCTCTTTGTGCCTGATGAATTTCTTGCTTTAAATCCCAGTCAAATAATTGTTTCTTCCAAAAAGAGGGTGCGTAAGAATCTTCAAAAATGTTTTGAATTATCTGTAAATTACCCACCATTTTGGCTTTGCTATTACTTTCTTGTAAACCACCATATATAATTAATGGCATGGAAACAACAAAAGTAAATAAAAAATATAAACTTTTTTTCATAATAATCCGGTTTTTTTTGGCTTTTCTGTAGAATAGGTTTTCAGTAAATGCTTTTGGTGCAAGCGACTAGCCGATTGTCATTCTTTGCAACCTAATCTAGCAAATAATTTTTTGTTAAAAGAAGCCATCTATAAAAATAATAATATTCTACTTGTTTTGTATAAAATTACCTTACACAAAATAAAATTGAGCCTTTTATCAATAGAAGAATGCTTACATTTTTTGCTATATGACAATACCCAATTTATTTTTTGCTTTATGTAATTATAAACAAATAAATAAAAAAACTAGATTATATAAACAATGATTTATAAAGAAAAAGAAAAAAAACCTAACCTATTTAAATAGGTTAGGTTTGTAGAAATTAAGTTGAAGCAGAAATTGGTTTAGATTTGCTTTCTTTATTTTTGTGTATATTAAATACTTCTTTGTCAGTAAAGACTAACTGATCATTTTCAACCGTTACTAAACAACGTCTTCCTTCATTTGGATAAAGAAGTAATTTTTCAGCAATAGGATCTTCAAGGTATTCTTCAATGGTTTGACGCATAGGCCTTGCACCCATTTTTGGATTAAATCCTTTTTCCACTAAAAATTTCTTTGCTTCTTGATCTAATTCAATATAAATTTGACGTCGCTCTAAGCGTTCCTGTAATTTCTTTAATTCTATATCAATAACTTTGAGTAATTCTTCTTTTGATAAAGGATGAAAAACAGTGGTAGCGGTAAAACGATTGAGTAATTCTGGTTTTAAAACCTTTTTTAACTCATCTAAAACTTTTGATTTGATTTGTTCATAATCTAAAGTATCTTCATCCGCAATTCCAAAACCAACTTGAGTATTTCTTCTTATAAGATCGGCTCCTATATTTGAAGTCATGATGATAATAGTATTGCGAAAATCTATTTTTCGACCAAAGGAATCGGTTAAACGACCTTCCTCTAAAATTTGCAAGAAAATATGCATCACATCTGGATGAGCTTTCTCAATTTCATCAAATAGAATTACAGAATAGGGTCTTTGACGAACTTGTTCTGTCAACTGCCCCCCTTCTTCATGCCCTACATAGCCTGGAGGTGAACCTGTCATACGGCTTACAGCAAACTTTTCCATGTACTCTGACATATCCACTTGGATTAAAGCGTCTTCTCCACCAAACATGTTGATAGCTAATAATCTGGCAAGTAAAGTTTTCCCAACACCTGTAGGCCCTAAGAATAAGAAAGCTCCAATTGGTCTTTTTGGATCTTTGATATCAGCGCGACTTCTTCTAATGGCTCTACAAACCGTTTTAACAGCATCATCTTGTCCAATTATATTTTCTTTTAAAACTTCTTCCATTTTTAGGACTTTTTGAGTTTCCCCTTCAGTCAAACGATTGACAGGAATGCCAGTTTGTCGAGCCACAATATTAGCTATATCTTCATCTTCAACAATAACTTCATGTTCTTCTTTATTGACTTCCCATTGATCTCGAATTTGTTGCAATTTCTCACGTAGATTTTTTTCTTTATCGCGTAAATTTGCAGCTTCTTCATAGCGCTGATTACTTATCGCTTGATCTTTGGCAATTTTTGCCTCTTCGATTAAAGCCTCTAGTTGAGTAATTTCTTGTGGCTGATTCATCATCGCAATTCTCATTTTAGCGCCAGCTTCATCGAGAAGGTCAATCGCCTTATCTGGTAGAAAACGACCATGAACATATCTATCTGATAAAACCGCAGCTGCACTAATTGCGGCACCTGTGTAGATACATTTGTGATGATCTTCATATTTGTCTTTTAATCCTCTCAAAATTTCAATCGTATCTTCCACAGATGGTGGCTGGACGATAATTTTTTGAAAACGGCGCTCAAGAGCTGCATCTTTTTCAATGTGTTTGCGATATTCATCAATCGTTGTCGCTCCAATACATTGAATTTCCCCTCTTGAAAGAGCTGGTTTTAAAATGTTAGAAGCATCGATCGCACCTTCTGCCGCACCGGCTCCAACAATGGTATGTAATTCATCGATGAAAAGTAGTACGTTGCCGTTTTTGCGGATTTCATCCATGATCGCTTTAATTCTTTCTTCAAACTGACCCCGATATTTCGTACCGGCAATCATTAAAGCTAAGTCTAAAGTAATCAACTTCTTTTTACGCAAATTGTCTGGAACTTCCCCTTTTACTATCGCTTGCGCTAACCCTTCAACTATGGCTGTTTTTCCAACGCCGGCTTCACCGACTAAAACAGGGTTATTTTTGCGGCGACGACAGAGAATTAAGATTAAGCGTTCTACTTCATCTTTACGTCCAATGACCGGATCCATTTTGCCTTCGCGGCAAATTTCTGTTAAGTCATGCCCATAAGCTTTTAGGGCTGGCATTTTGTCTGACATACCAGAGTTACTTTTCTCAAAACCTTTACCTGTACTTCCAGGTTGATTTTGTCCCATATTAGGTGGCGCGCCTGAACCCAAAGGTGGTAATTGTAAATTAAATGTTTCTAATTCTTTTAAAACTTCTTTTCGAACTTCTTTTAAATTAACATTTAAGTTTTCTAATACTTGAGCTGCGACTCCATCCGTTTGCCTTAATAATCCTAACAATAAATGCTCAGTACCCACGTAATTATGATTTAAGTTAGCAGCTTCTTCGTTGGCAAACTCAAATACTTTTTTTACTTTTCCAGTAAGAGCTGGATCGCCGTAAACTTGAATTTCTGGACCATAACCCACAAGCTTTTCAACTTCACTTCTTACAGTTTCAAAATCGATATTTAAATTTCTCAATACATTGACAGCCACACCTTGTCCAAGCTTGAGCAAGCCTAAAAGAACATGTTCTGTCCCTAAGTAATTGTGGTTTAGTCTTTGTGCCTCTTTTTTTGCGAGTTTGATGACTTGTTTGGCACGATTAGTAAATTTATCAAACATATTATTTTACTCTTATAAAGTTTTAATTTTCTTTTTTTCCTAAGAGAAAAAGACCTAAACTATTAACCTTAAATGTTTTCGTTATTTTTATCTTATTTAAGGTCAAGGCACCCTCATCTAAATGTAGATTGGAGAGTTTTTTTTTTCAAACGGTTAAATTTTCTTGTTTCTTATTTTCCGACTAAATTAAAGTTTTATTTATTAATTTTTAGGTGTTTATGGAAGTTTTATCCTCAATTAGAATAATTGTTTTAATTGCTTCTTTATTTGGATTTTTAGGGGTTTTATTTGGAGCATTTGCATCTCATATATTGAAACATCATCTTCAACTTGAAAGCCAACAAATCTTTGAAATTGGTGTAAGATATCAAATGTATCACGCATTAGCTATTTTTTGCATTGCTCTTTTATCCTTTCACTTTGCCTCATCATGGTTTATTACTGCAGCTTGGAGTTTTATCGTTGGTATAATCATTTTTTCAGGATCTCTTTATTTGCTAGCTTTAACTGGCATAAAGAGTTGGGGCGCAGTCACACCAATTGGAGGGATTTTTTTAATTTTAGGGTGGCTTTTTTGTATTGTGGGTCTTCTTTAAAAACTTCGATTCGTTAAAAAGACAATTGCTCCACTAAATCAAAAGCTCCTTTTATACAATCGTTTACTGACACTCCACAGTAATTACTTCCAAGTAGTTTTAAATTATTGTAAGATTTACTCACCATTTGAATAAATTGTTCTTTTTGTTTTTTTTTCTCTCTTTCAAATTGAGGTATACATCGATTAATGCGTTTAATTATTAGGGAAGTTGGTTTCTCTTTTATAGATAATATGATGTTTAGATAATGGATGACATCTTTTCGAATGTCTTCATCTGTTTTATTTCCATAACTTGCATCCCTTTCCCCTCCCAGCATCAAAGTCAACCGCGTTTCATCAGTGTAATTATTCTGTTCTGGAAAAACATCGGAATCCCAAACAATTCCAAGTAAAGGAATTTGTTCACAAGTAGTAATTATACAACCAAATCCTTTTTTTTGTAAAACGGGCTTGAGAAATCCCACACAAACAACAACGACTGAAGTGTAATGATCAGGTGTAAATTGCGAATAGCCAAGTATTTGTTTAAGTTGAAAATCAGGGATTGTGGAAATAACAAGATCCGCTATATACGCATCCTTTGTTTCGGTTTGTATATGCCCTTTTTGTTTATCAAAATTTAAACTATCTATAGACGCATTTACCTTTATGTGTTCCCGACATTTTTCTTCTAATGACTTGGTTAAAGTTTCCATACCTTTTCGAAAGGAGAAGAGAGGTTGTTTGGACCATTCTTTTACAAAGGGAGAAAGAATATGATCATTTTGTCTATTTTTTATAGCGCCAATAATAATAGAGCCATATTTCTTTTCTAGATTCTTTAAACTCGGAAAACAACTTTCTATAGACAGAGAACGACTATCGCCCGCATATATACCGGTAACTAGAGCATCCATAAAAATCGGGGCTAAAGAGTTTCCAAAACGACGTCTAGCAAATGCGTCAATCGTTTCATCATCTAGTTTCCTTTTTGCGAACAAATCTTTTATGGGAGCTAGGAGTAAAGGATAGGCCCAAGGACTTTTTAAAAGATTGAGAAAACTATTTGGAATTTGTCGCAATTTTCCTTTCCAAAATAGATAGCGTTGTTTTGCATTAATGCTTGGTTTAATGAGTTCGTCTTGTAATTGAAGTTGTTCAATTAGATGAAGGGTATAGAGGCCACTGCCTTTTGTGCGACAACTTCTAGGGCCCCATTCAAATAAAAATGTTTCGGACGTGGTTTTTATAAGACCACCCGTTTGAGAATTTTTTTCTAATACTAATATCTCAATTTGATCTTGAAACTTTTGTTTTAAAAACCAACAAGTAGCAAGGCCTGAAATCCCGGCACCGAGAATAATGATTTTTTTTTTCATTATTTCACTTAAAACAAGTAGTTAAACAAAATTTTTTACTGTGTCTACGAGGAACTGTACATTTTGGTAAGGAATATCGGGCAATATGCCGTGCCCTAAATTAAAAATAAATCCTTTATCACCACGCATAGACTCAAGGATCGATTCTACCTGAGTTTTAATAATGCTTTGAGATCCATACAAAACATAAGGATCTAAATTTCCTTGTAGGGCTATAGTTAATCCTAAATTTTGCCGAATGTTGGCAAGATTTTCATTCCAGTCTATGCTTAAAGCCTGCGGTTTTAATGAAGCTAAATTTTTATAGAATACAGATGAACCTTTACAAAAGAAAATTAAAGGGACTTGAGTCGATGACAAGCCTTTCATTATTTTTTCTAAATACTTTAACGTACATTGCTGAAATTGAGGAAAGGCTAAGCAATTGGCCCATGAATCAAATATTTGGATAGCATCCACACCAGCTTCTATTTGCAAATTTAAATAGTCAATTGAAGCATCTGTGATTTTGTCTAGAAGAAGAAAAAATGATTTTGGATCTTGAAATAGCCATTGCTTTGTTTTCTTTAAATCTCGCGATGATTTACCTTCAATCAAATAGCTTGCAATAGTAAAAGGAGCTCCACAAAAGCCAAGTAAAGGAACTGTTAAATCTTTTTTTAATTCAACAATGGCTTGTTTTACGTAATAAAGGGCTTTATTAGCAGGAAGAGCTTGTAAATTTTCAACATCGGATGGGATAGATAAAGGCTGCTCAATTACAGGTCCAATATTTTCAATAAATTGAAATTTCTTTTTAAAGGACTCTAAAATAACTAAAATATCTGAAAATAAAATGGCGGCATCTAAGTTAAATGCTTTTAGAGGTAAATTTGTTATTTCGTACACTAATTCAGGTGTTCGACACATTTGTAAAAATGAATAATTAGTCCGAATTTTTCTATATTCTGGCATATAGCGACCAGCTTGGCGCATCAACCAAATGGGAGGACGATGGCTATTATTTTTTAAAGATAAAGCATCTAATAATAAAGATGTTTGTGTAGCCATCGTCATAAAAAAACCTATAGTATTCTTTCTAGAATAGATTCACGCGTAAATCCATACTCTTTAGCAAGGTCTTTATAAGGCGCAGATGCCCCAAAAGTATCCATACAAATGCAAATACCATCCATACCAATGTATTTATACCAACCTAAGTCAACGCCCGCTTCAATACTTACCCGTTTGCCTAAGTTGCCACCAAAAATTGAATGCTTATATTCTGCATTTTGTCTTTCAAATAACTCCCAACAAGGCATAGATATCACTCTCACATCTTTACCTAAATTTTCCAATTCTTGTGCAACTTCTAGTGCTAAGTGAACCTCTGATCCTGTTGCAACTAGGGTATAATCAGGTTGTTTCTTTTCTTTTTTAATAATATAAGCACCTCTTGCCATCCCCTCTGAATAAGAGACATGAGTTTCGCTTAATTCAGGAAGATTTTGCCTTGAAAGCAACAGAGCTGTTGGACCTTCATATTCTAAAGCAGCAATCCATGCCATTTTAACTTCATATTCATCAGCTGGCCTAATTACGTGTAAATTAGGAATGGCTCTTAAAGCGGCATAATGCTCAACTGGCTGATGCGTTGGTCCATCTTCTCCAAGGAAAATCGAATCGTGGGTAAATTGATAAATCACTTGTATTTTCATAAGGCATGCTAAACGAATAGCATTTCTCATATAATCTGAAAAGGTTAAGAATGTACCAATAAAAGGAGTTATAAACCCAGTTTCATATAAACCACTTGCCATGGTTGCCATTCCAAACTCGCGCACACCAAATTTAATATTACGCCCTTGAAAATGACCCGGTTCAATGATTGGAAAATCTTTCATCATTGTTAAATCAGAGACAGACAAATCAGCTGATCCCCCATATAACTGTGGAAGTTGCTTACATAAGACATTTAAGACATCTTGAGATGCCTTTCTGCCAGCAACGGGTGCTTTAATGGTTAAGTCTTTTAAAATTTGTTCTAAATCACTTGGAACTCTTCTATGTTCCATGCTTTCATATTCTTTAAATAATTCTGGATTTTCTTTTGCCCAACTATCAAAGGTTTTCTGCCATTCCTTTTCTAACTGAACATCATCCGCTATCTTTTTATGGAAAAATTCAGCCACATCATGTGGGACATAAAAAGGATCTAATGGAATACCTAAAGCTTTTTTTGATGCAATCAATTCTTCTTGACCCAAAGGTGAGCCATGAACCTTAAAAGTTCCAGCTTTATTAGGCGACCCTTTTCCGATAATCGTATGCGCTATAATTAAGCGAGGTTTTTGCTGATTTTCTTTAGCTTTTGTCAACACTTCATGGACTTCATCCAAGTTATTGCCATCAATCGTATAAACTTCCCAACCATAAGCTTCGTAGCGCATTTTTGTGTTTTCAGAGTTAGACTCTGCTAAAGGTCCATCTAGTGTCACTTCATTAGCATCATATAGAACTATCAAATTATTTAATTTTAAATGTCCAGCTAATGAAGAAACTTCAGAAGTTACCCCTTCCATCATACATCCATCGCCTACAACGCAATACACTTTAGAGTTAAAAATCTCATGATTTTTGGTATTAAATTTGGCAGCTAATATTTTCAACCCGAGCGCTTGACCAACTGCGTTACCAAAACCTTGTCCTAACGGGCCTGTTGTCGTTTCTACACCAACTGTCATTTCAGCTTCGGGATGGCCTGGAGTTAAAGAATGAAGTTGACGAAAGTTTTGTATATCTTCCATTTTTAATCCATAACCGGATAAAAACAATCCTGAATAAAGCCACATTGAGCCATGGCCAGCAGATAGAATTAAACGATCCCGATTAGCCCATTTAGCATTTTTTGGATTGTATCGCATTTGGTTTGCCCAAAGATAAGCACCAATTTCAGCAAATCCCATAGGCATACCAGGATGGCCTGAATCGGCCTTTTGGACAGCATCCATGGATAAACCGCGAATTGTATTTGCAATTTTGCTAAGAAGCAGTTTGTATTCAGAATCTAATTTTTTAAAGTTTTCTTTTTCTTCTGAATGATTAGTGTGGGACATATTTTTCTTAAGCCTTAAAAAATTTTATAAAAGGTGGATTTTCGTTTTTTTTTTATTGAAAGTCAAGGCATGTCGAGAAATAAATAGAAAAAAAATTTCAAGTATTTGTAAAAAATTATTCATATTTTTTTGAGGAGTCTAATATGAATGTTTTTTCTTTAATCACATCGACAGTACAAGAAATTTCTGATAATGGCTTGCAACAAAGCGGCTTAAAGATCGGTCTTAAAATAATTTGCTTGTACCATCGAGGCAAAGCATTTATTCAACGTACGAAAGTTTACATGGAACCACAAAATATTTTTCCTTACATGGTGGGAAATATTTTGTATTACACAGTCGATAACAAAACTTTAAAAACCTATGCTAAAGTTTTTTTGATTTTAGAGTGCTTTGAAAATTGTGTAAAAAAAATACAAGGTTTGCAAAAGCTATGCCAAAAATATAAAAAAGTTATTTTTAGCTATCAATTAAATCAGATTGAATTGGAAAAAAAGAAGAGTTTATCCATTACTTGCAAAGCTCAATTATTGTCTCATTTAATTTATAAAATTTTATCGATCACTATGCAATTTTTTAATGAACTTGTTGCCTTAAGTTTCGCTACATGGGAAATTTATGAAGCTTTTTATGCAGATGATAAAGCTGTTCAAGAGTGCGTTATGAATACGATCAAATGGAGCGAAATGCTACATAATAATAAAGCTTTATTAAAAGAAAAACTTACCAAAAATAAAACAACGATAGATGCTATTTTTCGAGGGCTGCATATAGAAAATAAGATCTCAGCTCAAGTGTTTATTGAAGGTATCCATAAATTTTTAGATACAGCTGACTTAACCACAAGACCCGTAGTTGTGCTTTTTCAATCCGTGACAACGATTTGCTCCAAAGTATTCGACGCCGTTTACGACTGCTTTGATCGCACAACCTCTAAGCAAGTGGAGACCATACATAACCCTTTAGCCTGTACAAGTCGTCTTATGGTTTAACGATTTATAAGAAATCAAAGTTTGGGTTTTGCTCTAGACAAGCCCCAATCTAATCTTGTATAATCAATCCTTTATTTATTAATTTTTTTTGGAAAATATGTTAAGCCAAACTTTAAGACAAGAATTTTTGAAATATTTTAGAGAACGCAAACATCAAGTTGTTTCCTCCTCACCAGTAGTACCCTACGATGACCCAACGCTACTTTTTACTAACGCTGGAATGAATCAGTTTAAAGACGTTTTTTTAGGAAAAACAAGAAGAGATTACACCCGAGCAGCTACTAGTCAAAAATGTATTCGAGTCGGGGGAAAGCATAATGATTTAGATAATGTTGGACACACCTCTCGTCATTTAACTTTTTTTGAAATGCTGGGCAACTTTTCTTTTGGAGATTACTTTAAAAAAGAAGCGATTCAGTTTGCATGGGAAGTGTCAACTAAAGTATTTGGCTTAAATCCTGATAGAATTTGGCCGACTGTTTTTAGAGAAGATGATGAAGCCTTTGAATTATGGAAAGCTTACGTACCTGAAAGCCGAATCACCCGTTTTGGAGAAAAAGACAATTTTTGGGCTATGGGGGATACTGGACCTTGCGGACCCTGCTCAGAATTATTATACGATCGAGGAGATAAATATGGAGAGGCAAAATCTCCCCTTGAAGATCCAAATGGAGAAAGATTTTTAGAGTTTTGGAATTTAGTATTCATGCAATACAATCGTTTATCACCAAACGAAATTATTACCTTACCAAAACCTTCTATCGATACGGGAGCGGGTCTTGAGCGTTTATTAAGCTTAAAAATGGAAGTAGATAGTGTCTTTGAAACGGATGTATTAAGAAGTCTGATCGATAAAATCGAGCAAGAGTCAAATGTCACTTATCAATTAAATGATCCCATAAAAGCTCCAGCCTTTAGAGTTATCGCCGATCATTTGCGTTGTTTATCTTTTTCCATTGCAGATGGCGTGCAACCAAGTAACGTAGATAGAGGTTATGTTTTAAGAAAAGTTTTAAGACGAGCTGTTCGCTACGGAAAAACGCTCGGGTTTACAAAGCCTTTTCTAGCAGATATTTATCCAAGGCTTATGGAAACTATGGGAAGAGATTATCCAGAACTTGTTAAATCTCAAAACCGAATTACCGAAATTCTTCATTTAGAAGAAGAAGCTTTTTTAAAAACACTTCAACGGGGCGGCAATATTTTACAAAACATTATTGACCATGCTTCTTCAAGTAATTTAAGACAAATAAGTGGAGAAGAGGCCTTTAAATTAAAAGACACGTATGGTTTTCCGTTTGAAGAAATTGTCCTAATTGCCAAAGATGCCAACTTACAAGTGGACTTCAATCGTTATCAGGAATTAGAAGAAGAAGCTAAAAAAAGATCTCGTTCAACTCAAAAAACAGTTCAACAAATCGCTAATGAAAGCATTTTTGAAGAAGTGATTGAAAAACATGGTTTAACTGAATTTGTAGGCTATACTCTACACAACACTTCAAGTCAAGTTTTAGCAATCGTTTATGAAGGTCAATTAGTACCTCAATTAAAAACTGGGCAAGAAGGATGGATTATTTTAGATAAAACCCCTTTTTATGCTGAAATGGGAGGTCAAGTTGGCGATTTAGGGATGTTAAGATCAGAGCACAAGTTATTTTCAGTGGTCAACACTATCACACCTTTTAAAGGTATTGTAGCGCATGTTGGACAAATGGAAAAAAATGAAATTAATGTGGGTGATTACCTAAACGCTAGCATTGATTCTTCAAGAAGACAAAAAATTGCCAATAATCACACCGCCACCCATTTGCTACATTGGGCTTTAAATCAAGTTTTAGGTGAACATATCAAACAGGCGGGTTCCGTTGTTGATGAAAATCGTTTACGTTTTGATTTTAGCCACCATAAAAGTTTATCTAAGCAAGAAATTCAAACACTTGAAGATCTTGTTAATGCCAAAATTCGAGAAAATAAGCCTGTAAAATGGTACGAAATTGGCTATGAAGAAGCACAATCTCGAAATGATATTAAAATGTTTTTCGATGAAAAATATGGCAATAAAGTTCGAGTGATTGATATTGACGAATCAAAAGAGTTATGTGGAGGAACACATACTTCCCAAACGGGAAACATCGGCTTATTCAAAATCCTAAAAGAAGGGAGCATTGCAGCTGGTATTCGAAGAATTGAAGCTGTAACTGGACAAGAAGCTGAAAATCTAGCTAAGGATCTTGAGTCCACAATCACAACGATTGCAGATCTATTAAAAGTTCCTTCCCCTAAAATTTTAGAAAAAATTGAAAGGTTATTGGAAGAAAATAAAAAACTCAGCCTTGATCTAAAAAACGTCAAAAAAAGTGAGCTTGAAAACTTAGCAAAACGATTAGTTGAAAAAATAGAAATCGTTAAGGAAATACCATTCATTTCTTCTAAAGTCTCTTTGCCACCTGATGAATTGAGATTATTTATTGACGAAGTCACCAATCGTTTTCGCACAGGCGTATTAGTTGTCGGATCTGAATATGATCAAAAATGCCAAATCATTGCCAAAGTTAGCGACGATTTAGTTCAAAAAGGCATACAAGCGCATACTATCATTAAAGGGATTGCTCCTTTAATAGAAGGAACTGGTGGCGGCAAAGCCAATATGGCACAAGCCGGGGGAAAAAATCCTCAGCGCTTAGATGAGGCTTTATGCAAAGCGAAAGAGTATATTTAATATAGGTTTCAAGTGGAGAATGGTGCTTTTGAAGGAATTCGGTTACAGC
The DNA here is from genome assembly GCA_000756735.1 of Candidatus Rubidus massiliensis. Classification (GTDB taxonomy): domain Bacteria; phylum Chlamydiota; class Chlamydiia; order Chlamydiales; family Parachlamydiaceae; genus Rubidus; species Rubidus massiliensis. The sequence goes on from CCSC01000001.1 coordinate 201,418, forward strand.
AGTTAAAAGATGCTTTAAAAAACGATAATTCTATAGTCATTGAAGGCTTATGGAATTCTACAAAGGCACTAGTTTTATCATTAGCACAAAAAGTTACCGGAAAAAATATCCTCATTTTAACAGGCGCAAGTGTTGAGGAATTGCGACTCTTTAATGATTTCCCCTACTTTTTTGAGCGGACAATTATTGATTTTCCCGCTTGGGAAACGCTCCCTTCTGAAAAAATTGCACCAAGTCCCGATGTTGTTGGAGAAAGATACACAGCTTTAAAAAATCTGTTAAATGCGCAAGGTTCCACTATTATTTTAAGTAGTGTCCAGGCCGTTTTACAAAAACTAATACCCCCTAGCAAATTTTCAACATCATACCTTTCTTTACAAACCGGGCAAACGCATTCTTTTGAAATGTTGGTCAAAAAATTACAAGAAATGGGGTATCAAAAAAAATCGGTTGCTTCTGACAAAGGGGAAATGGCTTTAAGGGGCGGTATTATCGATATTTTTCCAGTCTCTTCTCCAGATCCTTTCCGCATTGAATTTTGGGGAGATGAGATAGAATCAATTAGAACTTTCGACCCCATTGGCCAAAAATCTATTCAAGTTTGTAAAGAGTGTGACATAACAGCCGCTTTAGAATTAGAATTAATAAACCAAGAAGAACAATTAGCCAATATTTTAGATTACCTAGGTCCTCAAACTATTGTCGTTTTTGACGACCTCTTAGCCATTGAAGATAGGTACACTTCCCTAATTAATATTTTAGGACAAGCCCCGAGAACTTTTTTATCTTTTGAAAACTTTTTAGATCGGTGTGCCCCTTTACAAAAGATTTACTTAAGCCATGAAGCCATTGATGAATTAAGTGAAGTGCGTGTAAAAAATTCTTCCCAAAATCAACATTATTATTCAAATCAAAGCCCTTTATATACTTTGATTTTTCAAATGTTTGGCAAAGAACTTGAAGCTGAACGTTGGAATCACCCATTTATACCCATTTCTTCTTTTTTAGTGCCAGAAGAGACTGATAGCCAGGTTATTACAGGACAAGATCTTTTAAATAACTTATCTCGTCTTGCCAATTCTAATTTTCAGACTATTTTTTTAAGTACTCATGAAACAGAACAGCAACAATTTAAAAAAAGAATTGAAGAAGCCTCTTATCAATTACCCAATAACGCAACTTTTCAAATTGGCTATTTATCAAGCGGATTTGTGAATCCAGATTCTGAGCTTATAATTTTTCCATACACTGAAATCACAAAAAGATACAAATTAAGGCGCCAAAAACAAAGAAGCACTTATCACGCACCAGTCGTTGAAATGTATGACTTACATCCGGGAGATATAGTTGTCCATTCAAACAACGGCATAGCCAAATATTTGGGTATAGAAAAAAAGCCAAATCATCTTGGCAACGAAAGCGAATTTTTTTCACTCGAATATGCTGATCAAGCCAAACTATACGTACCTTTAAATCAAGCTCATTTAGTTAGTAAATATATTGGCGCCAGTGAAGAAATCCCCAAATTAAATTCACTTGGAAATACAAAGTGGAAAAAAACCAAAGAATTAACAGAAAAAGCAATTTTAGGTTACGCTTCTCAGTTGCTTGATCTTTATGCCAAACGATCTTTAAAACCAGGTTATGTCTATCCAGAAGATTCTTTTGATGTAAAAAGTTTTGAGGAAGAATTTCCTTTTGTAGAAACGGAAGATCAATTAGAAGCTGTTCGCAATATCAAGCAAGATATGCAATCTGCCAAAAATATGGATCGTTTAGTTTGTGGGGATGTTGGCTATGGCAAAACGGAAGTCGCCATGCGCGCGGCTTTTAAAGCTGTCGTTGACGGACATAAACAAGTGGCCATACTTGTGCCTACCACTGTTCTTGCCATGCAGCATTATGAAAATTTTTGTGATAGGATGGCAAACTTTCCGATTCGTATAGGGGTTTTATCCCGCTTTAGAACTTCCAAACAAACTAAAGAGACTTTAAAAAAGCTTGCGGAAGGATCGCTTGATATTATTATTGGCACACATCGTTTGATTGGTTCTGATGTTGTATTTAAAGATTTAGGTTTGATCATCATTGATGAAGAGCAAAGATTTGGAGTTAAAGCCAAGGAGCATTTAAAACAAGTTAAAATTGGCGTCGATTGCCTCACCCTTTCTGCAACCCCAATTCCTCGCACTTTATATATGTCCTTGATTGGGGCAAGAGATATGTCCGTTATAAGCACCCCTCCGCAAGATCGCCTTCCCATTACAACCCTGCTAACAGACTCCAACGAACAAACCATAAAAACAGCTCTTTTAAGAGAACTTGCAAGAGATGGGCAAGCCTACTTTATTCACAATAGAGTAGAAACTATTTTTGAAGTGGCTGACAAATTAAAAAAAATGCTTCCCCAAGCCAAAATTGTTGTGGCACATGGTCAAATGAGTAGTGATGAAATAGATTTGGCATTTCACTCGTTTAAAAATGGGCAAGCTAATATTTTAGTCGCAACAACCATAGTCGAAAGTGGTATTGATATTCCAAACGCGAATACAATATTAATCGACCGCGCTGACACCTTTGGCTTAGCGGATTTATATCAATTAAGAGGAAGAGTTGGTCGCTGGATTAGAAAAGCTTATGCTTACTTTTTGGTAAAAAATTTAAGATCATTATCTGAAATGGCAAGAAAACGATTAAATGCGTTAATTGGAACTTCAGGTTATGGCGGTGGCATGAAAATTGCTATGAGAGATTTAGAGATTAGAGGTGCTGGGAATATAATAGGAACAGAGCAATCAGGGCATGTATCAGAAGTTGGTTACCACTTATACTGTAAATGGCTGAAAAGAGCCATTTTGGCTTTAGAAGGGAAAATTCCAAGCACTTTAGTCGATACAAAATTAGAATTCCCCTCTATTGACTACGGAATCCCAGAAAAGTACATAAACGAAAGCAATTTACGAAAAGAAATTTACCATCGTTTGGGAGAAGCTATTGAACCGGAAGAGATCGATACTATTTGGTCAGAATTACAAGATAGATTTGGAACCCCTCCTTTACAAACCAAATGGCTTTATCATTTATCTAAAGTAAAAGTACATGCATCACGTCATGGCTTTTTACTCTTGCGACAGGATAAATTATCCCTGACTATGGAAAAGAAAAAGGGTGGAGATGTTCAAACCAAAAAAATCTTGTTAAAACCTTTCAAAACGCCTCAAGAATTAGAAGATAAACTCATGCAAGCCATGAAAAGTTTTTAGCAAATTCAATTGTTAAATATTGCTAAATTGCAATTAGCTATCGAATATATTTTGTTTCGTTTATTACGATAGAATCAAGACTTGTTTTATTAAAAACGTTCTTTACAAAATTCTCCCAATCTCTTTCTTGGCTTTGAACAAAAAGATTTTTAATACATTTGTTACACTTTAAAGCATCTACTATACATTCAATTTGAGAGGGTAGTAAAAAATCTTCTAAATAGATATGTGTTACCTGAAAAAATTTAACTTTTTCTACAAATATTTCAAAGGCATGATTTATTTTTGGGAAAAGAAATGAATGTAAACGCAATGTTTTTAAATTAGGATTTTTTTCAATTAAATCATAAAAAAAATCAAAAGCTTTATTATTAATTTGTAGCAACTCTACATCTAAAGATGTGCAATAAGAAACTGTTCTAATGCGCTCTAAAAGCTTTCGTAAATGATTTACCGATACATGCTTTAAAGCAATAAAAATAGGATAACAATTTCTCCGATGTGTGCTTAAATAATCTAAAAATATCATAATTTGTTCGGTTGATACCCTAGCTGTAACTTTTATAGGATAAGAAGGTATAGACGCGTGAAAACGGTCTAGCAAATAAGAGACGCTTTCTTTTTCGACGTTTGCAAAAACAACTTCAAAATAATTATCTTTTTCATGCCAATGAAGGTTTTGAATAACATAAATAAATTCTAATATTTCTTGAAAAAATCCATTTTGCATGATTTTTTTAGAATGGAAAGGCTTTCTATCCTGTATTTTTTTTTGATGAATAAATTTGGCACAAGCTAAACAAAGAAGAAAATCTTTATTATCTATAGCAAACTTTAACGTTTTTTTTAACAGTTGCTTATCTAGATAATTGCAAATAAACCCTCTTACTTTTTTTAATAAGTCTTGAAAGTTTAAACTTTGAGCTAGATATAGAACTGGAATACAATTTGTAGAATTGATTATCACATCTTCAAAACTAAAATAAGCCTTAACGATTTTTCTCAATTCATTTTGATCAGGTTTTTCTTTAAAGTCTTTAAAAATGTAAATTAAAAACTCATTTAACTTAAAATAAACAATCTCACCATCTAAATTACATTGCATTTTCTCATAAAAAAAACTTGATAAATGTTTTGAGATAACGCCCAATTGAGAAAAAGACTCATTATCTAAAACCAATTTTTGAATTGGAAAATCAACTTTCAATTTAGGAAATTTGGCAATGGCCAATAAATAAATTTCATTTATTTTTTTTAAAAATGGAGATGAAAAACTAATATCAATGGGTAGAGCCTGAAATTTTCTATCGAACTTCATAAAAAATTCAGGTTTTTCCCAAAAGTGATTAAAACAAACTGTATTGTTGAAAATAGTGTTTACAATGAAAAGTAAATCATTTACTTCATGAAAAAGGCATTGAGGACGAGCATTTAGCAACAAAGATATGTCGTTAAATGTAGCCATAAGTTGTTAAATATCTTTTTTTTCAAATCTTTTCCGGCTCCCTCTAAAAATTCCTTTTGCTTGTCCTTCTAAGGCTTTATCCATAGCTCTCATAATCAAAACACCTTTTTCTACGTGATCAGATGTATGTGTTATATATACTTTTTCAGAGCTTTCTTTAGTTTTAATCCCTTTAGCATTTAAAGGCAAATCTGAGATTAGCAATAGAGCACCTAATGGCAGTTTATGATAATAACTAGACATAAATAGTGTTGCACATTCCATTTCAATAGCTTGGGCTCTAGAAGCTCTTAAACGCTCTTTAAATTCTTTATTAAATTCCCAAAAACGTTTGTTAGTTGTGTGGGTAATTCCTACGTGATAATGTGCCTGTTCTTTTTCTAAAACATTTGTCACGACTTTTTGCACTAAAAAATTTGCCATAGCTGGTACTTCCGATGGAAAATAAAAGTCAGATGTCCCCTCTCCTCTAATGCCTGCAATGGGAACAAAATAATCCCCTACAGCATAATGCCTTCTAAGACCTCCACACATACCTAATAATAGGGTTGCTTTTACCGGTAAATGAGCGCACAAATCTACGACTAAGGCAGCAGCTGGCGATCCAATTTTAAAATCTAAAATACTGACCCCTTCTTCTGGAGAATGGGCTACTTTAAACATGGATCCTTCATAGATTGGCACATTTCTTTTTTGCGCAAAGTATTGCACGTATCTTGGAAAATTGGTTAATAACAGATAAGGTTGATACATATTAGCATCACAACCCGAGTATCGTTCTAAGGTATCTAATGCTATTTTTTCTTCGTGATCATCAAATGGAATTAAGCCCTCTTCAGGTGCTATCAAGTCGTCTTCATTTTCTAACATACTAATCTTCCCAATTAACTTCAGGGGGTGATGGTTCATTTAATAAGGGGCCAAATTCAATTCTTCTTTTTTTCTTATACAAAAATGTTGTCCCACATTTTTCACATTTCACATTTTTTTGAAGATTTCCTAAGACATAATTATAACTTGATCGATTTTCATTTATAAAATTACAAGTTGGACAAAGAATGTAGTCAATTATGATTGGATAAGTATGATTACCACCTTTTTGAATCGTCATCTTAACCTTTAAAAATTGCTTCCAGAAATAGGGTTATTATTCCTTTTTTCTTTTTTTTAGGTTTTTGGTGGTAAGAATTCCCCCATCCATTAATTTCATGCATTTCACACCCGATAATCCCTTTACTCGGTTCTACACGACGCTTAATTAAAGGTTCATCGGGTTTGTAATCTTTATATTGTTTTGGCCACATAGTAGTATATCAATTAAATAAATTAAGCAAACATTAAATTTTAATTTTGTTTTTTCAACTATAAATTATTTATACCTCGTTAAATTATCCATAACTTTTTTAGTTAAATTTATAAAGTTAAAAAACGGATAGACAGATCTATTTTCAATTTGGTATCTTAAATGCTTTATTTTTAAGAGGATTTTTATGGCACAAGTAAGTACTAATGAATTTAAAGCCGGCGTTAAAGTTGAAGTTGAAGGACAACCTTATACAATTGTATCTAACGAATTTGTAAAACCGGGCAAAGGACAAGCTTTCAATCGCGTAAGATTAAAGCATTTGATGACTAATAGAGTCGTCGAAAAAACGTTCAAATCAGGCGATAAAGTTGATGTAGCAGATGTTGTGGAAGCAAAAATGAGAATGCTTTACAAAGAAAATGATGGTGTCAATTTCATGGATGATGACACTTTTGAACAAGTTAAAGTTCCACTAGACAGCATTGGCGACAATATTCAGTGGCTTAAAGACGACTTAGTTTATGATATTATATTTTATAAAGGCAATCCTGTAACGGTTGAACCACCTACATTTTTAGAATTAGTTATTACTGAAACAAATCCAGGTGATAGAGGAAATACAGCTTCCGGACGTGTTATGAAACCTGCTATTTTAGAAACTGGCGCAAAAATTCAAGTCCCTATTTTTATTGAACAAGGGGAAAAAATTAAGGTTGATACAAGAACTGGAGAGTATGTTTCTAGAAGTACCTAAAAACCTTTCTAAAATTTCAGTCCTAAAAGATCGTGCGCACATGTTAGCTCAAGTGCGCGCTTTTTTTTCTGATAAAAATGTATTGGAAGTCGATTGTCCATTAGCTACGACTTTTGCCTCTATTGATACCCATATCGATTTACTACCCGCTCTTTACAACAACCAAACGACACGCTACTTAACGTCTTCTCCTGAATATGGAATGAAAAGACTTTTAGCCCAAGGAATGGGCGATATTTACCAATTAGCTCACGTCTTTAGAGATGGGGAATGTGGAAACAAACATAACCCTGAATTTATGATGATCGAATGGTACCGTCTGGACTTTACACTGCAACAAATGAGTCAAGAAACGTGTAACTTAATTCAATTATTTATAGGTCCTCTACCCATGCAAGTGATTAGCTACCGTGAAGCTTTTCAAAAATTTTTGAACGTAGATTATGTTCATACCACAGAAAAGCAATTGTTAGAGTTAATCCAAGAAAAAAAGATAGAGACTTATCCAGGTATTGAAGAGGACGGCAAAGACGCACTCTTAAATCTCCTCCTTGCCACTTGTATAGAACCACAACTTGGCGAAAAGGCTTTATGTATACTACAACATTATCCAGCCAGTCAGTGTGCCTTAGCAACCAAAAAACAAATAGAGGATGAATTCGTAGCCGAACGTTTTGAAATATATTACCAAGGGCTTGAACTTGCCAATGGTTATCACGAATTAACAGATGCTAAAGAACAAAGAAAACGTTTTGTGATCAGTAATAGTGAACGTTTAAAAAATGGAAAGAAAGAGTTACCAATCGACGAATATTTTTTAAGTGCGTTAGAAAAAGGCTTACCTAACTGCTCAGGAGTAGCGGTTGGCTTTGATCGCTTAATGATGCTACGACACCAAACTCCTTTTATCGAAGATGTTATCCCTTTTTCTTGGGAAAAGGCTTAAAAAAAATTAATTTTTTGTTTGATAAAGGGGCTCTGTAGTAAATTTTTTAGAACAATATAGGGCATATAGGGAAGCAATAATTGAGGTAGTACAACCTACCAGCAAAGGTAGCTGACAATTAGTTAAAGCACATAATAACCCCCCAATTGAGGGACCAACACATCCCCTTAAACCGACTAGCATAACATTTACGCCACTATATTGCGTGCTATCTTCTTGCTTGGAAAAAATGGGGCCAGATAAGTTCCAGCTCATTTCACTGCCGGCTTGCATAATGCCGTAAATTAAGTAAGCCATGTAAAACCAAATCCAATTCCCTTCTGCAAAAATGAGTAAAATGGGAAAAAAGGCAGCAAACAAAGTGACTAAAGAGGAAATAGCATACAAATTTACTTTATTCATTAAATTAGCCCACAACCTTGAAGTAGCAGCAAAGCCAAGTCCTTTACAAATTGTTATAGCAATGGCTAATTCTGTGTAGGAAAGATGAAGAGTTTCAATAAAAAAATTGGGTAAAGCTGGCTGCATTACCATGATACTTAAGCCACCTAACATAAAAATAATTTGAAAATGAGTAAAATCTATACGTGTTTTCATTAAAACGTAGAAATTTTTCCAAGGAGCCACAATCGCTTTTTTAAGGGAAAAATCTTCATCTTTCTCAGCTTTTAGGGCATTTTGCTCTAAGGGAATACTCATGAGGAGAAATAGACTAACGCTATTACAAATAGCAGCAATGGGAAACATCCAACGCCAAATACCTGGGGTTACATCCATCCAATGCCCAACAAAAATCGGTAAAGCCAAGCCAGTTAAATAATTAATAGAAGAGCCATGAGAAAACACTTTGCTGCGCTCACTAGCTGGTACATTAATTTTTAAAATTTCCATCCATGCTGGAATAACAGCTCTTATGGCCATCATATATAAGCCGTAAGCTAAAATGTAAAACCAAATATTTTCAAAAAACGGAAACAAAAAACAAGGAAAAAAACCGACTACTGTAGCCCAAAATATATTTTTTTTTAGCAAATCAGGCCTTTTATGAATAATAGAACTCCAATAAAAGGACAAAATGGCAATGGCAGGCTTTATACTAATGAGAAGTGTTAGCTGTAAAGGGGTGGCATGTAAATCTTTATAAAAAATAAAAACTAGTAAACTGTACATGGCCCATAAGGGAGCGTTGAATACGTTACTGATGACAAAACCAGTATATGTTTTTTTATAGTTTTCCATTTATATTTTCGGTATAAAAAACACTATTTTACAAACCTTAACGATAAAAATGAATGAGTCTTTTGAACCACTAGCGTTTACCCCTCTCTTTGGTGTGTAGTAACCGGATTATATTGAACCCATTTTTCAACGATTGGAAAACGTCGCCCTACTGAAAACGCCCTCTCAGACACCTTTATACCTGGAGGAGCTTGTCTTCTCTTATACTCGTTTTGATGAATTCTTTTAACTAAAGTTTTTACTAATTCAAGGGAATAATTATACTTTTGAGCAATCAATTCGGGAGACATATGTTCTTCCACATATTTTTGTAAAACCGTGTCTACTATGTCATATGGTGGCAAACTATCTTGATCTTTTTGATTGGGGCGAAGTTCAGCTGAAGGGGCTTTTTCAATGATGTTCCGAGGAATTATTTCATGGTTTTGATTAATAAAATGAGCCAACTCATACACTTGCCCTTTAGTTACATCGCTTATTACCCCAAGTCCTCCACACATATCTCCATACAATGTGGTATACCCCATAGCCATTTCACTTTTATTGCCAGTACTTAACACTAAATACCCAAATTTATTGGAAAAAGCCATTAATAGCATTCCCCGAATTCTAGCCTGAAGGTTTTCTTCAGTAATCCCAAAAGCTGTATTTTCAAATGGTTCTTTCAATAATTGTAAATAACTTTCAAAAACTGATTCTATGGGTATTATTTGATACGATAGTTCTAACCGTTGAGCTAAAGCTTTAGCATCGGCAATACTATCTGCGGAGGAAAAGCGAGAAGGCATCAAAAGGCAAAGCACATTTTCCTTACCAAGAGCTTCTTTGGCCAAGCAAGCGACAACTGCTGAATCAATGCCGCCAGATAATCCAAGGCAAGCTTTTTTAAAGCCTAATTTTGAAAAATAATCCTTTATTCCTAATATCAAAGCAGAATAAAGTTCTTCCGTCTTAGACAAATTCGAAAATAGATTGTTTTTTTTGGTAAAATCCACTTGGAATGAGTCTTCTTCAAAAGCTTTGCCAATGGTAACAATATCCCCTTTTGCATCGACACAGATACTTCTTCCATCAAAAATAATACTATCATTTCCTCCCACTTGATTACACAATACCACCGGACATTCAAGAAAGTTAGCCACATTTTGACATACTTTTAGCCTTGTAGAGAATTTATTGAGTGTAAATGGAGAGGCTGAAAGATTGATTAGTAAATCTGGTTTCATTTCTTTTAATGTCACCACCGGATCGGTTGAATAATAGGCTTCTTGCAGTAGATGACTATACTGCCATATATCTTCACAAATCGTTATGCCAACTTTTAGACCTCCTATTTCCCAAGTGGATAAGCAATGCCCCCCTTCAAAATACCTTCTTTCATCAAAAACATCGTAGGTGGGCAATAAATGTTTATTATAAAAACCCAACAGTTTTTGATTTTGAATAATTACAGCACTATTAAATAGTTTTTTTTCTGTTTGTATATGATTTCTTATTGGCAAACCAATAATCGCTGTTATATTTTTAGAAGCTTCTACAAATTTTGGAATCCACGACTCAATCGCTTCTATAAAATGGGGCATTAGTAGTAGATCTTCTGGTGGATACCCACAAAGAGATAGTTCTGGAAAAATCACAATTTGGGCCTGATTGGTAATACCCCTTGCTATTCCAGCTAAAATTTTAGAAGCATTACCTTCTATATCCCCGATAATGGGGTTGATTTGTTCGACTTGTACTTTCATGCAAATAACTATTAGTTACCAAAATCATCGAGGATAATGCTTTCTCTTGGAACGCCATAGTCATCTAAAAGTTTTAACACACTTTTATTATGCATAGGAGGTCCGCAGACATAAAACAAACATTCTTCTGGAGCTTCCATTTCTTTAAGCTGACCCAATTCAAACGCTTTGAATAAAAAGTTTGTTTTTATAGGGTCTTCTTTTGGCCAGCCTGCCTCAAGATCTTCTGGTAATGGTTCCGATAGGACCAAATTATAGCTGAAATTGGGAAATTCTTTTTCTAATTTTTCATATTCTTCTTGATAAATATTTTCCTTGATAGAGCGAGCCCCATACCACATAGAGACTTTTCGTTTTGTATTCTCCGTGTAAAATAAATGCAAAATATGGCTTCTTCCAAATGAGGATCCAGCTCCACCTATCAAAAAAACTAACTCTCGATTATCGTTTATCATAAACGATTCTCCATAAGGACCAGATATTCGAATTTTATCTCCGGGTTTTAAAGAAAATGTGTAAGAAGAACAAATACCCCATGGAATATTAGTCGCCAATTTGCCTGCAATAAATGGTGGAGTTGCGATACGAATATTAAACAAAAGTCTTCTTCCTTCTGCCGGATAAGACGCCATCGAATAGGCCCGAATCACTTCATCATTACCGGTTGGCAAATGGGTAAAGTCAATTTCTTTATCAAACATTTGGTATTTTTCCCAATCGGTAAAATATTTTGGATCCATCGTACCTTTCCAATCACTAGTATTAGTTTTAAAAGGAGGAACGTGGAATTGTAGATAGCCTCCAGATCGATAGGGTACTTCTTCTCCTTGAGGAATTTCAACAGCCAATTCCTTAATAAAAGTAGCGACATTATCGTTGCTTATAACGGTTGCTTCCCATTCTTTCGAAGGACCATGCATATCAACATGCAATTTTAAGTAATTTTTTACCTTGGCTTGACAAGATAAACGCCAACCTTCTTTTAACTGTTTTTTATTAAAAGTTGCCTTATCGGTCTCTAACGGGTCGCTCCCCCCTTCTAGAATTTGCACCTTACATTGTTTACAGGTAGCTTTTCCACCACAAGGACAGGGAATAGGAATGCCATTTGAAGTTAATGCGTTAAGCAAAGTGCCGCCACCTGCGACAACTTTTGTCAACGCGGGATCATTATTGATTTCTATAGTGCATAAATCACTTGTTACAAACTTTGCCTTGGTAAATAAAATCATGCTCGCTAAACCTACCCCAATTATTATAAAAGCGGCAATGGCGTAAAGGCTTAGGATGGGATCGATGTCGGAAAAAATATTTCCTATCGCAGGATTAATTAGTTCTTTCATTTCAGACCTTACAAAATTTGAAGGTGATTGCAATTATTTCTTTATACCCCAGGTATACGCGCCCGTTTTTTTTCGTGCAAGTAAATCTCAAACACCTTAAACAACAAGAAAGAAACGTTAAAGCAATTGTTAAGTTATGAATCCAGAAGCTATCCGTTTAAAGCAACATCATACCAAAGAAGCTAATTGGAAAAATTGGGGGCCTTACTTAAGTCACCGTGCTTGGGGAACAGTACGAGAAGACTACAGCTTAAAAGGAGATGCTTGGGACTATTTCCCTTACGAACATGCCTCTTCCCGAGTCTTTCGTTGGAATGAAGATGGCCTTGCCGGTATTTCAGATCGCAACCAATACATTTGTTTTTCCCTATCTTTATGGAATGGCAAAGATACTCATCTAAAAGAACGCTTTTTTGGGCTTAGCAACGCGCAAGGCAATCACGGAGAAGATGTAAAAGAATATTTTTTCTTTCTTGATAGCACGCCAACTCATAGCTATATGAAGATGTTGTATAAATACCCGGCTCATAAATTCCCCTATGATCAGCTAATAGAAGAAAATAAAAAAAGAAATCGTTTAGACCCTGAATTTGAATTAATTGACACTGGGATTTTTAATGACTCTCACTATCTAGACGTTTTTATTGAATATGCCAAAGTTAAAGAAGAAGATATTTTGATTCGATTTACTGTGAATAATCGCTCCAAAAACGACATTTCATATTGGCTTTTGCCAACCATTTGGTTTAGAAATACCTGGAGTTGGGGTTATCCTCATGGCCCCATGGAAGATGTCTTTGAAAAACCTTGCATGCAAGAGGTTTGTTTAAATGAGTCCTATAAAGCGATTCAAATTCAACATGCCGGTACTGGTGACTACTATTTATTTGCTAAAGGTAACCCTAAAGTAATATTTACTGAAAATGAAACCAATAATCAAAAGCTTTACGCTACCCCAAATGCTACACCTTATGTCAAAGATGCCTTTCAAAATTATTTAGTAGAAAAAAATAAGAACGCCATAAATCCTAACCAAAAAGGAACTAAAGCGGCATTTGTTTATGAGCAAATAATATCTGGAGAATCAGAGCAAGTGTTTACTTTGCGTTTAAGTAATCAAAAGTTAGAAAAACCATTTTTTCATTTCGACCAAATCTTTCATCAACGGATAGAAGAAGCTAATCTTTTTTATGAACAAATACAAAATAAAGACCTAGATGAAGACGAAAAAAAACTGCAAAGACAAGCCTTTGCTGGCCTATTGTGGAATAAACAGCTTTATTATTATGACGTCGATCAGTGGCTAAAAGGAGACCCATCCCACCCAGAAAAGCACGAGCGAATAAATGAGCGCAATAAAGAATGGGATAATTTAGTCAATTTCGATGTGATTTCCATGCCTGATAAATGGGAATATCCTTGGTATGCTACCTGGGATTTAGCTTTTCACTGTTTACCATTAGTTCTCATTGATCCCGATTTTGTAAAAAGGCAACTAGAGCTGTTTACAAGGGAATGGTACATGCATCCCAATGGGCAATTGCCAGCTTATGAGTGGAATTTTAGCGACGTGAATCCGCCCGTGCATGCCTGGGCCGCGTGGCGTACCTATAAAATCGATAAAAAAAATACGGGCAAGCCCGATACAAAATTTCTAAAAGAAATTTTCCATAAATTACTTATCAATTTTACTTGGTGGATCAATAAAAAAGACGTAGAAGGCAAAAACGTTTTTCAAGGTGGCTTTTTAGGGATGGATAACATTAGCCTATTTGATCGCAGCGCCAAATTACCTTTCGGAGGCAGCATTGATCAATCTGATGGGACGGCTTGGATGGGTTTTTATAGCATTGGAATGATGAAAATGGCTTTAGAATTATCCCTTAATGACCCAGCTTATCAGGATCTTGCCACAAAGTTTTTTGAACATTTTTTGAGAATCGCGACCGCCATGACACAACCTATGCCAAATCGAAAACCTCTATGGGATGAGGAAGATGGCTTTTTCTACGACATGTTGCATACACCTGATGGTAATTCTCAATATGTAAAGGTTCGTTCCTTGGTGGGCTTACTCCCTCTTTTTGCCGTGGAAATTTTAACGGATGAAATGTTTGAAAAGATGCCTGTATTTGCACGTAGAGTCGCCTGGTTTTTAAGTAAACGACCATCTCTTAGCAAAAATATGGATTGCATCTATTTAGAAGGGGCCTCTCAAAGAAGAATGATGTCGTTGGTGAATCGGGACATGTTAGCTTCCATTTTGTCTTACATGTTAGATGAAAAGGAATTTTTATCACCTTACGGGATTCGTTCCGTCTCGAAATATCATGAGAAAAATCCATGCCAAATCTTGATTGATGGACAAAGCTTTTGCGTCGATTACCAACCTGGAAACTCCCAAACGGATTTATTTGGAGGCAATTCCAATTGGCGAGGCCCCATCTGGTTTCCGATTAATTATTTAATCATCGAATCTTTGCAAAAATTTCATCACTATTATGGAGAAAGTTTTAAAGCCGAATTCCCGACTGGTTCTGGTAATTATTTAAATTTAGAAGAAATCGCAAGGGAGCTATCTTTACGTTTAATTGCTCTTTTTAAAAAAGATGAAAATGGTAAAAGGGCCATTTTTACCAATCCCCTTTTTCAAAAAGATCCACATTGGAAAGATCTATTTCTCTTTCATGAGTTTTTTCATGGAGAAACGGGTGAGGGATTAGGGGCTTGCCATCAAACAGGCTGGACGGCTTTAGTAGCAAAACTTTTGCAACAATCCGGTCAATATAACTAGTAGATATCGATTATAGTTTGCAAAGCCATGTAATAATTATTAACGAATGCCCATTTTTCCTCTAAATTTTTTTTCGCTAAATCAAATTTTTCTCTCCATTCCTTATTTTCCTCGTTGTTCGGAAAAATATTGTTGCGATAAAAATCTGTCAGATAGGTTTGATATTTTTTTATATTTATTAAATATTGGAACAATTCTTTTCCAGCTTCAGTCATTTTTGCCTTATCTTCACTTATAGGTCGGGGACGCTCTAGCTCATTTTGCGGTTTTTGCTTAGTATTTTTAGAAAGTTTAGAGACAATAATCGCCGAAGTGATAATAGATGCGATTAGTGCACTAATAATACCAGCATTAATAGTTAAAGAAAAAAGGGAGATAAAAGGGATAATAATTGGTAAGTAAGGTGCTGCAACAATAAGGGCAAAAACTGCCAATGCAATAACAGCTACTACTATAACAACCTTAAAAAATAGTATCACATTTTTTCTAGTAGCTGATTTGTCTATTTGTTGAGCAAACACAGACTGATTTAAAGTAGTGATTCTACTTTCTTGACTTTCTTTAAAGACCGGCAAATCCTCTTTAAGCTTTCTTAAGCGTTCTGGTAAATTCGACAAGTCAGGACGAAGAGACTCATTTGTAATAGAAACTATTTTCGCGTTGACTAATTCAAGCTCATTGTTTGCTTGGATAATGGTATAGTCATCGCTTAAAGCATCTATTGGATTTTTAGGAGGGATAATATTCATTATATTTTTTAAGTAAGGTTATTAATACAATTTTTTTATTTATTTAGTTAAAAAATAACCTTTTATCGTTAATAATCGATAAAGTTCTCATTAAATTTGAAAATTGTATAACAATATAATAAGAATAGCCTCAAAAAAAACTTTTTCATTTTTTGGAGGCTAGCTGACCTTTAAACTTTAATGCGCTGTGGATTGAAAATATCTAAAAGATTAGTTAAGTGAGCTTTAAGATTACTGGTATATTGTTTACCATTTTCAGATTTTATAATTTTATCTAAATCCTTAATCTTTTTTTCAGAATAGGTTAATGAAGCTCCAATTCTCCTTATATCACTTTCTAAGGAAATGAGGCTGTTTTCTGCAGTAGAGATTGCCGTTACAAATTGTTGATCGTTGATAACAGATGGCTTACTCACACAAGATTCTTTTTTAAAGCGGTGGATGATTGCTAAGGTGAGGGTAATAATGGCTGAACCCACAGCTAAGCTAGCTACAGCTAAGGTTAAAAAAGGGATAAAAAACGGCAAAGTTATCGGTAAGCTCACAATAGCTAAAGCTATGGCAAAGATAGTTGTAATAGAACAAGCGATAGCTATAACCTTTTTCCACTTTTGATTATTTGAACTTTCTTCTATTTTTTTTTCTAGTTCTCTATTTTGATTTGCGCAGGTAGTACGTAATTGATCATTATTTAAATATAGATTTTGCTTATTTGCTTTTACATTTTCAGTCAATTGAATCCATTCTTTTTGTTTACCTAAGTATTCAATAGCTTTTTCTTTTACTGTTCGAATATATTCTTGAGAAGAGACTGTAAGATTACTGTCATCTTCTATTTGTAAATAGGGCATTTTTTTGGGATCTACATCCTTCCAAAATTTAAGTTGATTATCACAATAAGTAATGAGGTGACTGTTTATATTCATATATTTTTTGCTTTTTAAATTTTATGGGGAAAACAAACTTTTATAAGCGTATCGAGATTATTTATAAATGGTTTTAAAACTGCAGTATCAGCTTGCACTTGTTCATGTTTGTCACGTCTTTTATCCATAAAGAGCGCACTGTAGACGTTGCTTATTTTGCCATGTTTTTGCTTTAATTGATCAAAAAAAGCTTCTTTTTCTTTTTGCACCAATTGCAAAGAATAGTTGTCGAATGTTTCGGTATTTTTATTATCGTTAAGGGACCATCGCTTAATTTGCTTTACAAAAACAATACCCACTCCTAGGCTTAAAGCTAAACCAGACAAAATAATAGCTGGCAATACAATAGATACAATAAACGGAGCCACAGTAAAAATAGATAACTGGATTATTGTTAAGGTAAGAGCAGAAACGATTGTGATAGAAAGAGCTATGAGTAACAATTTAGCCCACTTATTCAGTCCCTTGCGCCCCTCATTTTGAGCTGTTATTAACAAGTCATTATTCTTTTTCAGAACGGTTATTTGATTATCTAAGGTGCATTGTTTTTTTTCTGTTAAAGCAATTACATCTTTTTGCTTAGCTAAAAAATTGAGGACTAATTCCTTAGTTTGTAAGATATAATCCTTTACATTAACCGCTTCTTGACCTTTATCCGGGCGAGTTTGGATTGGACTTAAGACTATCGTGTCAGAAGTTGTATTATTCCAAAACTGTTCTTGTTTAGTTATAAATGTTTGTAGTTCTTGCATGATTTAATCTTCCTAAATTTTAAGTCTATATGATGGGACTGTTGTGGTTAGAACTACTATCATTTTTCATCAGAATATTTGATAATTGTAGATATGAATTAGTCGCACGTAAACAGGAGTTATAAATTCTTGCTATTTCTTCGCTTATCTCAAAAGCATGTTTATAAACACTTGTTTCTTCTGCTTTATTTTTCCAAAATTTTACAACAGGTTCGAATTGAGTTTTAAAATCGTTTAGCTGCTTTTTGATCTCAGCTACTTTTTTAAAATTATTTACCATTTGTTCTTTTTCAAAATTTAATTCTCCCTCTAATTTTTCTTGATCATTCAATAACTTATTTCTTTCTTTTTCCAATTTTTCGGTTTCTTCAATATTTTTTTGCTTTTCAGTTATTAATCTATCTTTACCTTCAATGGTTTTTACAGCCTCTTTTGCAACATTACGATTTTTTATAGTAATGCCGATTAATCCAGCAATCACAGTAATAACCGCTATTGCCACTCCAATTTTTATAAATGGTAAAATTGAAAGAATAAAAAGAGTTAATGGAATAGTGAGAGGAGCAATAAAAACACTTAAAGCCGCTACAGTTACGATAACGGCCACAATAACCCAAGCTACATGGATTCTTTTGTCTAATTTGGCTATTGTTTTAGTTATACTAATGTCTTGTAACTGAATATCACGCTCATGAGTAGAAATTTCATCCATTTTTGAAGAAATTTTTCGACTTAAGCTACGTATTTGTTGTGCGTTTTCAATAATATTTGTCTGTAGCTGATCAATTTTTTTCTGGTTAGTTTCAAGATCTTGACTAAAGACCATAATTTGTTGTTGAACTTTTAATAGAGTAGCAACGTGCTGTTCTAAATGATTGTCTTCATGTATATTATGAAGCCACATTACATTTCCAAGATTTGGTTTACCAATACTTGAACCATTGTAATAATCACCAGACGGAAATTTTACTTCCATTACTGGTTTAGAAATTGAATGTAAAAGAAATTGATTTACTTCGACTAACATAATAATTTTACTATTAAATCATTAAAAAAGAGGAGTATAGTATAAATTAATTAAGAAATTGTAAAGACTATATAAACTAAATATATATTCTAATTATTTTTTTTATTTCCTAGATTTTA
The DNA here is from genome assembly GCA_000756735.1 of Candidatus Rubidus massiliensis. Taxonomy (GTDB): domain Bacteria; phylum Chlamydiota; class Chlamydiia; order Chlamydiales; family Parachlamydiaceae; genus Rubidus; species Rubidus massiliensis. The sequence goes on from CCSC01000001.1 coordinate 219,846, forward strand.
TCGCAATTTGCTTCTTGATTTGATCGGTTTGAAACTTTATAATTCTACTTTCAACTAGCAAATGGCTCACTTCTTTGCTAGTAATCTTAAAATTTTAAAAATTTGTGTTTAACACTTTAAGCAGTTTTTTTTTAATTAGACACAAAACTTAAAATGAAAAACTTTATTTTACACTTAAAAGGAAATAGTATGAGTAAACAAAATCTTCAAATTCACAGTGAAAATATACTTCCTATTATCAAAAAATGGCTTTATTCCGATCGTGACATTTTTGTAAGAGAATTAGTCTCTAACGCGTGCGATGCGATCCATAAAGTTAAAATTTTGCGCGATCAAGGGGAAACGCAAGCAAATGATGAAGAATTTAAAGTTGAGATCAAGATCGACAAAGAAGCCAAAACCTTAACCTTTACCGATACAGGTATTGGTATGGACGCTGACGAAGTGCAAAAATATATCGCACAAATTGCTTTTTCCGGTGCGGAAGAATTTATGGATAAATACAAATCCAATAAAGAAAGCGATCAATTTATTGGCCACTTCGGACTCGGCTTTTACTCTTCTTATATGGTTGCGCAAAAAGTAGAAATTAATACTTTATCCTATAAAGAAAATGCAGAACCTGTTTTTTGGTCTTGTGATGGCTCCGCTGAATACATTATAGAAAAAGGAACTCGCAGTGCACGCGGCACCGAAATCACCTTATATATAGATAAAGATAATGAAGACTATTTAGAAGAAGCTAAATTAAAGCAAATTTTAAGCCATTACTGCTCCTTTTTACCTTATCCCGTTTATCTTGGGGAAGAAAAAATCAACACACAACAACCCCTTTGGATTAAAGCTCCAAGTGACTGCACTCCAGAAGAATATAAAGAATTTTACCGTTATTTATACCCAATGGAAGAAGAGCCTTTATTTTGGGTACACCTAAATGTTGATTATCCTTTCCACTTAAAGGGCATTTTATTTTTCCCAAAAATTCGCCGCGACTTTGATGTAAATAAAAATACCGTAAAGCTTTATTGTAATCGAGTGTTTGTAGCAGATAATTGTAAAGATATTATCCCTAACTATTTAATGGCGTTAAGAGGGGTAATTGATAGTCCAGATATTCCATTGAATGTATCGAGAAGTTATCTACAAATGGATCGTACAGTTCGACAGTTATCTAATCACATCACTAAAAAAGTGGCTGATAGTTTAAATACCCTTTATAGAAATGACAAAGATCGTTTTATCGAATGTTGGGAAGATGTCTCAATGGTTGTGAAGATGGGTGTATTAGAAGATGAGAAATTTTATGATAAAGTGAAAGACATCATCATTTGGAAAGATACTCAAGGCAATTGGATAACTGTAGATGAATATTTAAATCTAAATAAAGATAAAACAAATAATAAGATCATTTATACGAAAGATCCAACTCACCTTTCCCACTTCCAAGAACTTTATAAGCAAAAAGGGATTGATGTTCTTTGTGCTACAAGCCCAATCGATCCTTACTTAATGCAATTTATTGAAAGAAAATTAACTCCAGCTACCTTCCAAAGAATCGATGCGAGTATCGATGACAATTTGTTAGATAAAGATCGAGAGAAAAACATATTGGATGCAGAAGGCAAATCAGAAGCTTCCCATATTGCTTCTTTTATTAAATCTTTACTAGATGAAGCCGAAGTGGAAGTGGAAGCCAAAAGTTTAGCCAGTGATTCTCTGCCAGGTTTTGTTATGCTTGATGAGCAACAAAGGCGTATGAGAGATTATATGCTTTCTATGGGTCCAAAAGATGGCTTTAGTGGAATGAATCTATTTGGTAAAAAGACATTTGTCGTGAATACCAATAATCCGTTAGTATCCATGGCAAGAAAGTTGCATGATAGTCATCCTGATTTATCTAAAGAGGTTGTAAAAGAATTGTATCAATTAGCTTTACTATCCCAAAGAGAAATGGATCCTAATGCGTTAAATGATTTTATTAACCGTACAAATCACATCTTAGAAAAATTAACAGAACAAATTGTACACCAAAAGACAACTGTGTAGTGTGAAAACTGTAAAGTATCTATTTTTATTTCTTATGTTACTCATTCCTTCTCTTCAAGCAAGAGAAGGAATGTTTTTAACTTGGCAATCTGATCCCTGTACAACAATGACTATTTCTTGGCTGAGTAAAAGTCCTCAACCCCAAGAACTTCGTTTTCATCAAATAGATTCTAACGATTGGTTTTATCAATTCTCCCTTGTTAAACCCCTTCCCGATAATCTACCCTTCTACTTGCATAGAGTCGAACTTATTGAGTTACAACCAGATAGTTCTTATGCATTTACAATCGATAACGATCAAAACTTATCAAAATTTAAAACTCTACCTTCTCAATTAAATCAAACGCTTCGGTTTGTCGTAGGCGGAGATATGTACAATGAAGAGGATACGAGCGTATTTAAAAAAATGAATCTCCAAGCAGCTAAAACAAATCCATCGTTTGTTTTAATTGGGGGTGATATAGCTTATAGTGGTAGAAAATTGTGGTTTTTGCAAGAAAAAGGCTTGAGATGGATTGAATGGCTAAAAGCTTGGGATGAAACTATGATCACAACGGATGGTTTTCTCATTCCCCTTCTTCCTGTAATTGGCAATCATGAAACCAATGGACGGTTTGGGCAAACACCTAACCAAGCCAAGTTTTTTTATACCCTTTTTCCAATGCCTGGGCTTCCCGGTTATAATGTTGTTGACATCGGTGATTATTTATCCATTTTTCTACTTGATTCTGGACACACTAATGCAATAGGTCAATTTCAAAGTGCTTGGCTCGAACAAGCTTTGCAAAAACGAAAGGATAAACAACATAAATTTGCCGTTTATCATGTGCCCGCCTACCCATCGCGGGGATCATATGTTTTTAAACAAAGCAGCTTAATTAGAAGATATTGGGTTCCTCTTTTTGATAGATATCATTTAGATATAGCCTTTGAACATCATTGTCATACTTATAAAAGAACTTATGCCTTAAAAAACAATCAACTAGATTCAAATGGCACAGTTTACTTGGGTGATGGCGCATGGTCGATTGATAATGTTCGCAAAGTAAATCTTGATAAAAAGCATTGGTTTTTAGCGGAAGCTAAGTCGATCAATCATTTTATTTTAGCAGAGATTACGCAAGAGCGAAGAGACTTTAAAGCAATCGATGGCAATGGCAATGCATTTGATTTTTACCAAATGATTTTGCCAAAAAAGGGATAAAAAACAGATTAATTCTTGGGCTTTTGTGTATTTGCCTTCAAATTTTGTCTATCACTTAATAGCAATTTCTTGAATGAAAACAGGTTGATCACTATTTTCTTAAGAAATGTTTGGTGAGACACGAATGAACACATCCTTGAAATATCTTTATGCTTTCTTTTATCTCTTTAATCCTTTTCTCTTAAATGCAGAAAAAGAATTAGATCAACCAGCGACATTTATAGTTTCTTATCGAGCAGAAGGACACGATTGTGAGTTTTTAAATCATGTCCGTTTTTGGCTAATCGATGACGATTTTAATGCCACCATTTATCCGAGAGCTTCATGCTATGTAGATAATACCAAAGCAAACAAAAGAACGGTGGTAGTCAAGAATTTAAAACCTGGTAATTATAGCTTACTATTTGCTTACCCAAATCAAAATGGCACTTTTGAACGGTTACAAGAAAAAATCATAAGCTTAAAAGCACAGCAATCGCTCAAATCAAATATTGTCATTCGTTTAAATCACCGTTTAGATCCCTTGCTAACCTATAAACCTTTTTCTAATTCGACAGTAGCTTCGATAGAACAATTTTTTCAAAACTTAAAGTTTCCAATCACGCAAAGAAATCGGATAGCTTTAAATGCCTTAATTTCCAAAAATCATTTTCATAAATTAACCAATTATTTTACGGAAAACCCAATTTCAAATTCTGAACCAATACTAAAAACGCAAGAAAATTATGGTTCGCTGCGTTTGAGTACCCGTTTAAAAAATCCGATCAAAAATTTTTCAATCTGTTTAAAACCACAAACCGGATTGAAAACCCCTCTTTATTTTCAATTAGCTAACGTAGAAAAAACTGATTGGATAAGTCCCCCCATTCCGACAGGACTTTACCATATCACTTATCAAGCAGATCAAGTGCTTTCTCAAGATGTAATCGAAGTTGTTAAAGATTCACAAACCTTTCTAAATCCTAATTTATCTTATAACAACTCTGTGATCGTTTATTCGAATAATGACAACTCTCTTTTTCATTTGATGAATAAAAACAATTTAATGAGTTTTACAAAAGACGGCAATCAAGCTCTTTTTAATCATTTGCCAGATGGTAACTATTTGTTATCTTTTGCTTCAAAAAATACGGGCGATAAACTGTTAGTGCCTCAAGCTATTCATTTATTTTTAAAAGATGGTCAACAAAAAGAAATTCGGGCTGATTACCAAAATCACCCCTATTCGTCAAGTGACAAAGGTTTAGTGCAAATTATTACAAATCACCCCTTTGCATCCTTTAAAATATTTCAACAGGGAAAATTATTGGGTGATTATTCTTCCCCAACGGAATGGATTGCTTTACCTATTTCTGAAAAATCTTATACCTTACAATTTACTGCCTTAAAAGGATTCGAAACACCCGATGCAAAGGAATTAGCAATCAAAGACGTTAAAAAACAAGAAGTCGTAGTTCTTCACAAGACATTACCTGAAATGATCACTGTAACGGCTGGCGAAGTAATTTTAGGTGACGTTTTTAAAGAAGGGAAAAATGATGAAATGCCATCAAGAATTGTATCTTTAAACTCTTTTCAAATAAGTAAATATCCCATTACCAATGAACAATTTGCCGTTTGGCTAAATCAAGCCTTGCGTGAAAAAAAAATCATTTATCATCAAGAAGGAGAAAATAAGGGTTCCATTTTTGACTTAAATAATAATTTAATAGCTGTTACGACAAGTGGTAATCCTTTAAGTCAAATCGCTTTTAATAAAGCTTTTTTTACCGTGATTAACCACAAAAATGATTTCCCAGTCATTTTTGTTAGCTGGTTTGGGGCAAGTTTATTCGCGCAAGATTTAGGGTATCGATTACCAACTGAGGCTGAGTGGGAGATGGCGGCTGGTATGGATACACATGCCTTAAAAAAATATCGATATGGATTTAGTAGAAATACGATTACCCCCGCTTGGGCAAATTATAAAGTAGAAGCCAATTTAATAGAGGGTGAACAAGTTAAAACAACCTCAGTTGGCTATTATAACGGTGTACATATCCTTACCAACGGAGAAAAGACTGAGAATGCTATAAGCCCTCATGGTATTTATGATATGAGCGGCAACGTGTATGAATGGGTCCAAGATTGGTACGCCCCTTATAACGACCAAATGGTCACCTACTTCAACCCTCAGGGTCCATCCATTGGAGATCAAAAAATCCTCAAAGGTGGATGTTATGATAGTTTGAGTAGTGAATTAAGAGTATCCGATAGATTACCGATGATTGCCTCTCATGTGGATCAATTTACAGGTTTTAGAATTGCGAAATAGAGTGCATTAAGATTAATTTATCCGGCTAAATTAGGGATAGTTTGAACCTTTTGATAAGAGAATAAACTAACTTTATCCAGATCAATCGTTTTTATCAATGATAAATGATAAGAAATGTTTGTATTCCAATCACTTATGCAAATTTCTGCAGGTGTCTTTTTACCTTTATAAAAATTGGGTCTTCTTAAATTAAAATATAAACGATAAGACTCTACTTGGCTTAAGAAATTCTCTCTATTTGCAAATTTCGCTAAATCATAAAATTCTGTTTCTATCAACTCATGGGAACTTTCTACATCTGCCTGAGCGTTACAATGACCAGGTCTTATGTACACGTGCTTAGCTTTGTGTATTTTTTCAATCATCTGTCTAAAAGGAGCTGTTTCTATTTTTCTAGCTAATCCACTAAATTCCGAACCATTATCTGTTTGTATAATAATTTGTTGATGTTCAAGTTTTATAAATGGAGTTATTTTAGATAATACATAATCTACCATTGTTCGTGCGTTTAATTCTGAGAGCTCATTAGAAAATCCTAGGTATAACATTCCAGATTTAGTGTCTCGAATAGTATATTGGTATTTTGGTAAGTTCAAAACATCCATTTGTTCCCAATAATTAGGAATATCCCTTAAATGCTTTACATCCATTTGTAAATGTGTCATAGAAGCTCGTTTTGCCTTAACTTCCCTCAAATCTCTTCTCTTTTGGTACACTCTTTTTCTTTTCTTAGTTAACCCGTGAGAACGTATTACTCTTTGAATTGCTCCTAAAGAACATCTAATGAACGGATAAAAATGTTTTATTCTTAAAGGACCAAAACAAGGTGATCGCTTACGAATACTTATAATTTGCTCTTCTTCTTCTTTAGAAATCTTATTAGGGATAAAATTAGGTCCTTTTCTACAGTCTTCAAGTCCCTTTTTTCCATGGGCTTTAAACTTTCTTAACCAAGCTCTCACGGTATTTGGCGCCACTTTAAATTTTCTTGAAGTCGGTTTTATGCCAATTTCTTGAGCTGCAAATACAGCATCGAGTTTAAATTCAAAAGAATATTCTTTTCCTTTTCCAATAAAATACGTAGAATATGAAGTGCGCTCCATTGTTATCTCCTGTAGTTTTTTAGAATGAACATCAGAGATAACAATCTGGGGCGTTTTTTCATATCTATTTTTTTAATCAAAAATAAATTTCTTATTAGCCTCAAAATAAATCTTAAGAAGATTTGATAGCTGACCACATATTCTTCAGGGTTCGAATTATATTTGGACAACACATAGGACTGAAACATGGTATAACCTCCAAATTGGGAGGTTCAAACTTTCCCTGTTCAGTTCGAAGATTAATTTATCTTTTACATCTTCTTAATAAACTTTTTGTATAATCAAATCGAAATAATTAGATATATTATGAAAAGTTTTAAGCAATTACTAGAAACCCTTCCGAATAGAGCTCTCTCCCTTGATCAAGATCAAGGTAGGGTTACCTTGCGACTAAACGATTCTCATCTTATTAATATCGATGAAGTAGGCACTGATATATGTATCTATAGTCCCTTAATTAATGACTTAGATTTCAAACCTCAACAACATTTTCAATTAGCTCTTGAATGTAACTTATTTGGAAAAGAAACAGGAAAAGGATCCATAGGTTATGATTCCACGATTAACTCTTTGGTGTACTTTCAGTATATTTCCCTACTAGACTTTCAAAAAGAATCTCTTGAGAGCGCTCTTCAATTGTTTTTACAAAGACTGACTCATCTAGAACAACTTCTCCATCCAAAAAGTCAAGATTCTATTGTCAATCCTAGTAATAAGGTATAAACATGAATTCTAACCCTATTTCTCATTCCAATAAGCTAACGCCTTACCAATTATACCCCCAAAACACCATTTTCCAAGATGCATCTCTAATATCTGAATATAAAGGACAAAGACCTTCTAGCAATCCTTTAAATAGGGAAGAAATATTAACAGGTCCTGAGTTACTGGAAAGAATTGAACAAGAAATATTTACTTTTAATAGTACGCAAGATGAAATTAACTATTACCAAGATTACGCGAATTATTATTTATCTATCGTACTAAGTAACGCCTCATACACTGATTCTGTCAAAGACATTTGTGAAAATATATTGAACAATCGTCCCGTTTTTCCTCTAAAAGAAGATTTAGAGGTATCCAAATTTCAAAATGTGATCGAATATACGGAAGAAATACAAGGGGGATTAAATGTAGTCTATTCCGTTATTAACGCCATTATTACAAAAACTCAATTGAATAAAGCCAAGAAATATTTAAATCTCTTGAAAAATGAATCCTCTACAAATCCTTTAATCCAAGAAAAAATAACCAGCAAAATCGCAGAGCTTGAAGCGATGGTCGCAGTTCAAGAAAAGAATTTACCTCTAGAAGAAGTTGTTACAGCCTTAGATATTACAAGTTTTGGATTAACGAATATCCCTAAAGTTTTTGAGTGGATTACAAAACATGTACACCAATTCGACATTTTAGCCCAAGCTAAACCCTTTGTGACCTATTTACCCATGATCAGCGAAGCTTTAGGCATTACCACAAGTACGATTGCCTTAGTTAAGGGAGCTAAAAATCAAAAAGTTAAAAAAGAATATGAAAGCCATTTAGAGCAAAAAATAAATAAACCTAGCTTGACAATCACAAAAGTCGATAGACAAAATAAAGAAGCTATAGACAACTATCTTCTTAACAAAAAAAAAGAAAGAGACGCTTTAGAGGCTGAAAAAAAAGTAGAGTTTGAGAATATTTTAAGTTACGTTGCCGAGACCAAAGATATTGAAGTATATTTTAAACAATATGGAATAAACCTACCTGAATTAGTTAAGCAATTTGTAAGTCCGCAACTTTATTCACAATATTCAAATGCGACTGACATAGCCAAAAAAATTCTTTCCTCAACTCCTAATGAATTAAGTCTATTAAAGCCAGGCTTTAAAGAATTACTTTTTAAAGCTTATTTTGATCATGTCGAAACTTTAAAGCAAATTATGCCCAAAGCTTTAGATCAAATTGCCTTAACCAAAGTTCGCTTTGAAAATAAAGCCGAAGGTAAGTTCGAATGGATCAGTACTATTATTAGTTCCTCTTTTACTATCTTAACCTCTGCTAGCAGCATAGTTTTCACCATTTTAGCCTTAGTGGGCGTTTTAGTTTTGAGTAGCACAATGTTAGCTATTCCTATCATTGTAGCCATTGGGATTAGTTTTGTTCTTTGGTTAGTGGGCATGATTATTGTTTCTAGAGTTAAGCCAAACTTGATGAAAACGGTTTACTCCGAAAATATTCGTCTATTTTTTGTATACTTGAAAGAAAGACTTTACCAATTAAAAGAAAATTTCATGCAGTGGAAAGTCAATAGAATGCAAACGCCAAGCTCCCCTACTTCCGAAGCAAAACAAGCACAATATAAACAAGAATTAGAGACCTTCAAGGCGAAGCATGAGAAAATAAAAGAACAGATGACTGAAATTAAAGAAAAATTGGCTAATCATGCGGCGGTTGATTTTGTAAATGATTTGTTTTTAATGCATAAAACTCCATCGAAACAAAAGAAACAGCCAATTGAAACAAATACACCAACTTCAAACTCACCTTCTACATCAAATCCAAAAGGCTCCTCTCAAGATTTGGTTAATTTAGAATCCTTCCTTAACGAAATCACTCATTTTGTCCAGATCGTTGGAAAAAGTGGTATAGACGGCCCCTTAAAAGAAGCTTTTCATATTCGTTTAATCGATCATTATCAAAAAACTGGCGAACTTAATGCAGAAAGTGTAAAAAAGGCGATAAGAAGTTTCTTCGGCATGTATGCAAGAGATTACAAAGACTTTATAGACGTACATAACCAAATTATTAAACCGCAAACCACATAAAAAAAGCCTGTGTCTACTCTTTTAACAACTATTAAAAACGCCTTTGAGCAGTTAAATTTAGATTTTGTTGATTATAAACTCCAAGAAAACTACCCTTTTGATCGCTTAAAATTAGTTTTTGGGCAAGACTATAAAGAACGTCCTATCATTATTCATCTCACAGCTTTTGAACAAAGTCAACTCAAGCAGTTAAAGCAAATGATAGCAATTGAAGCGTCTTTTGATCGTTTGCAAATTATCTACGAATTCCCCTTTTCTTTAGAAGAAAAACAAGGGGATAATATAGCTAATCTTATCCTATTCATTAATACACTCTTAGATATTCCAGGATTTGAAGTGGACTTATTTCATAAGAGAATACGGTTTCGCACCGTACAGGTTTATGGAAAGCAGGAATTAGATGTACAATCCCTTCTTGGGATAATAGGTACTATTTTTCTTTATCTTGAGACCTACATGAGTACCATTGAAAATGTTAACTCTAGCAAAACAACTTTCTTAGAGGTTTTACAACAAGTCCTTGAAATTTCTGAAAAAATGTCTGAGAAATTTTCCAAAGAATAAATTCCAATTCCTTTTAGTTCTAGTGGCAAATCTTGATAATATAACTAATTTATACATCTTTTTACTGAATGCCACTAAATAAATGATTGGCATAAAAGCTAAAATCTGTTCAATTGTCATAACTTTAAACTTACAATGTGTTATTTATGTCTTTTAAAAGTCTTTATAGCTTTTTTTTATTTCTATTTTCGAATAGTTATTCCACTAGCTATTGTGATAAGCATCAATACGAAACTACAGTTATAAAGTCAAAGGCGCAATAGCTGTAAAAAATTTAAAAAACGCCAACCGCTTAATTAATCTTAAAGCTCTAACATCTACTAAAAAAGCAAAAAAAGTAATAAAGAAAGCAGCTTTAAAAAAAGCTGCGGCTATGAATTTACCGAAAAAGTAGCAAATGAACTAAATAAGAGAATATAACGATTGTATAAAGTAATAATGCACATGGGATTAGAAACTTCTTTTTTAATCTTATGTCATATTTATATTCCGCTTTATCTAAGTAATTAAATATGACTCCTTTAATCAAAGCACCATAAATAAAACTCATAACGGCTAATAAAAATATATTTTTAAAATTTAACATAGTATTTAATTTGTAAATCTTTTTTGAGGTTTATATATAAAAAGAAAGAATTATTAAAGAAAAATAACTAATTTGCTAAATTAAATTAATTATTTTATAGGTTTGCTATATCTTGTAGATTCTCTTCTTGAATTAAGAGATTTTGCATTTTTTGATAATCAGAGATTATTTGTAAATTTTCATCAACGTCTTCTTTTTCAGCATAAACTATCGTAAAAAGTTGGTCATCTTGACTAATAATTGATGTTATTATGGATATAAATTTGATTTGATAGATTTAAGTTTATCATATTTTTTTATAATTAACTTTTTTGAATAACGTAACAATACGTATCTAATATGCAAAAATACATCATAATTACGCATAATAAATACAATGGATACATACTTAATACGTATATATAATAAGATTCAGAACTAACTTACCTGAATAGTTCTGAGTGAGAACCACATCTTTCAAATCTAATTATATTTTCTTGATTATCTTTTTTATATATTAAAGAAAATCTGGCTGTACATGACATTCTCTATACTCTTTCCAATTGCCAATTAAATTATGATCTTTTTTTTCAGATGATAATGGAACGTCTTCTGCAAGCATATTCATGACTTTTTTAAGTTCTTCTAAATCTCTTTTTGGTGAAGTTTGCTTTTGAGATTTTTTAATATCTTTTTTAAATTGATTAGAGAACTCAAATTTGCGCATTAAATTCCCAAATCTTTATATAATTCGTTGATTGAATTAAAATTTTTTAATCCTTCGCCTCTTTCACTTGCTTCTATAGATTTTACACTTTCTTCATTTGGTATATGACTTAAACCTATTGGACACCAAGAGTATTTTTCTTCAACAAGCTGAAGCATAAAATCTGTGATAGTCATTTCTTTTTCAGCGGCAAGCATTTTGATTTTCTTTTTTTGATCTGCAGAACAATCTATTGTTAATCTAGCTTCCCTAGCTCGATGTGTTTTTTTATTTTCATTCATAGTCTTTCCCCCTTTATTACATAATATGCTTTTATAAAAATGTATACAACGTGACTTTCATTATTGGTGACAATGTGTAATTGATACGTATTAAATAAGGAGTAAATGATTATTACGTTTAGTGGATTAAAAGGGAGCTTCGGAAAAATGACTCTAACAACTAACATTTATGAGAAGGTTATTTCTTATAAAAAGGTTTTATTCGTAGATGCTGATGGTCACTAATGGTCTGTTAGCGCGATTGGGTTGAACATCGTGAAGATTAAGGAATAAATCCTCTTTTGACTACTATTATTTTAAGTGAAATAGCCGTGAGGAGCCGAATTCTTAAACTAAAAATAAAAAATCTTAATTGTTGAATGAGCTGTTTTTATAATTTGAGTCGCTCTTCATTTGCTAAAGCAAATTCTGAGCTCTGACTTTTTGTTATTTTTCTTACCCACGGTTCCTTTTCAGTCACCGTGAGCTTTAAACAAACGCTCTAACGAGCTAAAAACACATTAAAGACAAATATGATAAGCATTTAAAAATTCTTATAATTCCAATTTGTTTTTTTGGATCATTTAAAGACAATTGAAGTAAAGCTGAAAAAAGCTTTTGGTGAGGTATATGACGACAGTTTTTATTGAACCAGATAGTATGATTCACAATCTTTACGAGCAGCTCTTTCTATATCGGATATATTGCTTCTCAGATGAAAAATCAACAACTGAAAAAATTCAATTAAAGAATCTATCTTTGCCAATGTAAATCTTAATTTTTGCGAAAAAAATTCCTACGATTTTTATCTCAATAAAGCGTCAATTAAATGAAAGCCCCTACTAACCATTGAAAACCAAGGATATGATAATTAGAAATTAGTGCTCAAAATTTTTCATCTTAAAGAGAAAGGCTCAATTTAAAGAATAAGCTACGATTCAATATCTAAAACAAATAAACTCAGAATTAAATAAATGATTGAAATTTATAATCTTAAATTATCAGCCCAACGAGCTTTATTAGGACACGTTTTTAATAATTTAAGAGCTGTAGCTGTCGATTTTAAAGGGAATGTTATTTATCTTTATTTTTTTTGCGACAACAATCCTTCTGATGAAGAAAAAGATCTCTGTGAAGATGTTTTTGATGAGGTTATAACCGATTTTGTTCATCTAGATAGGATCGATTTTCGCATTGAAGTTATAGCAGTCCCCTATCCTCAAAAAATGACGTTAAACGGTTATTGGGTTTATTACCGATATGAAAAGTAACATTTTTGACAGATGTTTAATCTATCTACTTACAATAAAAGTCTTACTAAATATTAGTTTAGCAAAACATTACTTTTGCTAAACTTTGTAATTGCCTCTGATAGCTCAAACGAATTAGATAACAAATTGATCTTTATTAAACTTTAGTTTCTTTTTCAATTTGTTTTTGCTCTTCCTCAGTTGATGGAATCACTTCTGAAATAGCGCCTTTTAACATTTCTATTTTGGAGCCATCTACCATGCGTAAAATAACGGTTTGATCTTGGATTTTGACAACTGTACCCACAATTCCCATGGCAGTCACTTTATCACCTTTCTTCATGGAATTTCTAAGATTATCTAAAGCCTGTCTTCTTTTTTGCTCAGGTCTCCACATCATAAAATAGAAAAATAGAAGAATAATTCCCAACATCACAAACATCTGGAAACCTTGATTTGGCAATGGAGGCTCGTTTGGAACTTGGGCAAAAGCAACGGCTGGCAGGGTTAATAAGAAAAGGGCTATCTTTTTCATCTTGCATTCCTTATATAGGGTAAATTTCACAGGTTTTATTATACAATTCTTGTAAGGTGTTACTACGAATTGCTTCTCTAATTGCTTCCATGAAATTAAGATAAAAGGCCAGATTTTGTAAAGTTACTAATGTTAAAGCTGTTATTTCTTCTACATTTAAAAGATGACGAATATACGCTTTAGTAAATTGGGAGGTATAGCAATTGGTTTTGGGATCGAGCGGACTAAAATCTTGCGCATATCTTCCCGCTTTAATATTAACTTTCCCTTCCCATGTAAAAGCTGTACCATTGCGTGCATTGCGCGTTGGCATAACACAGTCAAACATATCAATACCTCGCATAACAGCTTCAATCATATTGCGCGGTGTGCCAACTCCCATAAGATAACGAGGTTTCTCTTGTGGCAAAAATGCTGTTGTTTCTTCAACCATTTCATACATATAAGCTGCGGGCTCTCCGACAGATAATCCCCCTATAGCATAACCTGGAAAATTCATCGCAGCAAGGGTTTGTGCGGATTGTCTGCGATATTGACTATAAACACCACCTTGGACAATGCCAAATAAACTTTGGTGTTCTTGCAAAGGAAATTGTAAACATTTTTCTGCCCATCGATGGGTTCGATCTAGAGCATGCTCCATTTCTAAAGCGCTACATGGGTAAGGGGGGCATTGATCAAAGGCCATAACAATATCTGAACCCAACGTTTTTTGTATTTGCATACTTTCATTGGGTCCTAAAAAGTATTTGGCACCATCAATATGAGATTGAAAATACACCCCGTCTTCAGTAATTTTGTTAAGCCCAGATAACGAAAAGACTTGAAATCCTCCAGAGTCAGTAAGAATCGGTTTATTCCAATTCATAAAGCGGTGCAAGCCACCAGCTTTTTCCATTATTTCCATCCCAGGACGAAGCATCAAGTGATATGTATTGCCTAAAATGATCTGAGCCCCAATATCGATCAAATGCTGATTGGTCAAGGTTTTGACAGCACCTCTTGTTCCTACCGGCATAAATATGGGAGTTTCAATTACTCCGTGAGATGTTTCTAACTTACCAATTCTAGCTGACGACGTTGCATCTTGTTTCGTAACTGAAAATTTCATGACAAACTCTTTTCTAGCAATACAATATTTTCTACATGAATAGTTTGTGGAAATTGATCGATGGGTTGAATTACTTTCAATTCATAGCCTTGATTGATAAATTCTTTTATGTCGTTTACTTGAGTTAATGGATTGCAGGAAATATACACGATTTTTGGGGCATTTAATTCAACAATATTTTTGCGAGCATCAGGATCAAGACCCGGTCTTGGTGGGTCCACTAAGATCACATCTGGAGCTGGGTAAATTTTTTCTACGGTTATCTTTGGCAAAACATTTCTAACAGCGCCCGAAATGATGGTCATGTTTTTCACATCATTATTGCGAATATTTGTCTTTGCATCATCTACAGATTCTGGAGATAATTCAATACCAACCACTTGACGCACATATTTTGAAATGCATAAGCCAAAAGACCCAGTACCACAATATAAATCGTATACAACTGAATCTTGATTAATTTTAGCAAGCTCAATAACAGTCGAATAAATTTCTTCAGCTTTTAATGTATTTGGTTGAAAAAAGGCAGTTGGGCTTACGGTAAAATGATAAGCATTGGGCTCATCAAAAGCAGATTGTTTTACGTATAACGTCTCCCTTATATGATCAGAACCATATAAATGCATTTCATAAAAATTAGTTGATACGCCTTTTAAAGCTTGTTGAATTCTTAAGAAAATCGAAAGCTTACCCCCTTTTTCATTTTCTTCGGCTGTTTCTCTAACAGCTGTAACAAAACTTTGCAAATGCCGATTTAACAAAGCAAAATCAGGATTTCCAGATACAGTTAGCATGACAAGACGATCACCGCTTCTAAATGCTTCCCTCACCGTTAAGACCCTTAATGAACCAGTATTTGAATTGGGATGATAGGCTTTTAAATCAGATTCTTCCCACCACTGTCTAATTGCATTTACTACTTTAGCATACCAGGGGTTAACTAAATGACACTCTGTCAAATTAAAAACTTTTCCTCGGCTTGAATCCATAATTAAGCCAAGATATTTTTTTTCGTAAGAGTCGCTTGAGAAAGTAAATTCCATTTTATTGCGGTAGTGCCAAGGAATGTCACACCCTAAAATAGGTCTAAATTCTACTTGATCATTCATTAACTCTTTAAAAAGATCTTTTACTTTATTTTCTTTTAATTCTAGTTGCTTTTGATAAGGAAGATTTTGCCACCGACATCCGCCGCAGGTTCCAAAATGAATACATTTAGGCTCTACCCTTTCAGGACTTGGATTAACGATTGTTTCTATTTTTCCAACGTAATTCTTTTTGTATTTTCTAAAACTGATTTTTAATTCATCATTAGGAGTAGAAAAAGGGATTTCTACTGTCAGATTTCGACCACGTTCATCAGAAACATTTCCTACGCCGTTCCCATTTTGATTCAATTTATCTATTTTAACTTGCACGAATTCAGGTTGCTTCAACATATTTACTTATCCAAATGGCAGCTATTAATAAACTTAAGAAGTTTAAATTAAAAAACATTATAGATCAATGTTGAAGAAAAAAAGAGGAAAAGAAAAATTTTGAAAAAGGGAGGCTATTTAGGGCCTCCCCGACATCACTTTTTTTTGACGCTCGAGGAAGTATTATCTAGCGCCTTGTCTTCTAGTAGGTATTTTAGCTGTTGGTTTTTTCAAAGATAGGGGCTTTGCTTTTGCTGCTGTCTTATGTTGAGTTTTTGAGCTTGGTTTCGCTTTTACCTTTGCTTTGCTAGCACCTGAGTTTGCTTTTGAACCCTTAGAAGAAGAACTTTTTGAGGAAGAATTTTTTGCTGAAGCCTTATTTGTAGAACTATTCTTCTTTGTAGAAGAAGATGATTTTTTTACGCCTTTATTTTGCTTTTCAAATTTAATCGATTCTTTTCTATAAAGCTTTGCAATTTTTTCTAATTTCACAGTTCCAGTTCTTACTCTTTGAGAAGCTGCTTTGTTGCCATTATCAGCTTTTTCTAGGTCAGAAGTAATGTGTGTTAACAATTCTTTTAACTGTTTTACGGTTTCTTTGAGTGCCATGTGGTTTTTTCCTCCTTAAAATAAGTATTTCATGACAATTAACTGAATATTTACTTTAGATATATTGTGCAACAATTTTCTTTTATTTTTTTTTAATCTTAGTTGAAGAAAAAATAAAAAACATAAGCATTATATACTAAAATATACTTTCTAGGCTATCTTGAAGCAAAATTATCGCAATTCAAACTTATGAAAATAATAATCAGGTTTTTCTATTATTTTTTTTTAATTTTTATTCTTATTAATTCAAAATTCGAATTAAATCTTTTTGCTAACCCTTTAAATTCGGAAACTTTTGATCAAATTTATTCTTATATTAATGGGAGCTTAGAAGAAAAAGAAATAGGAAGAAATCTTTTAAAAGAGATCCTTCAAAAACTAGAATCAAATTCAATTAATAAAGAAACCCTTTATTTACTGTTGGTGCAAGTTGATTTCTCTATAGCACAGCAAAAAAAATCTTCGTTTAATGAAACGCTTAGCACTATTGAATATGGCAAAAAATTTTGCACAGGACCTAGACTTGAGGAACTTGAAAAACTAGAGGCCGTTGTTCATTATTACCTCACTAATTATCAAACAAGTATCGAGCTTTTTCATAGAAATAAAGCAAAGAAACAGGTTCAAGATGCAGATGAACTTTTTTTCTTAAGCTTAGCCTACGAAAAGCTAGGCAAAGAAAAAAGTAGTATTCGAGAATTAAGAAAGGAAATTTTCACTAAATTTCCACATTCAAATTATGCTCCCGAAGCCTATTTTTTTTATTATGATTTCCAAGATTATCTAAACGCAAATAAAGATATTATAAAACATTTGCAAAATTTCATTACATTTTATCCCCATTCACCATACGTTATGTATGCTTATTATTTTTTTGGTTTAAATTATAAAAAAAAGAGTGAGCTGAATGAAAAAGGGACTAGAAAATACTTATTAAAAGCTTTACATGCCTTCCAAAATGGTGAAAATTTTTATTATCAAAATGGATCTAATTTTAAAATTAGAGGGAAAGATGATTTCCTATTTCTTAAATATAAAATGAAGTTAGAAGAAGCCATCATAAAAGACCTCTTAGCAAAAAAAGGTTTCAAAGAAGATCAATCAGCCTATTTTGAATTAGCAAAAAAGGATTTAATGATCTTAACAGAAGAATTGGACCCTTTAATTTGCGATACGAATTATTTTTCCATTTGGGAAGAAAGTCAATATCTATTAGCCAATTTTTATAGAGACGAAAATCCATCTGAAAAATCACGAACAATCCTTTCTCGCATGGAAAAAATTTATCAAGAAAAAAACATCACTAAAGGTTACTATTTAGCAAAAACATACGAGTCGTTAGGAAAAAGCTATTTTAAAAATAAAGAATATAATCAAGCTTTAGAGTACATGAAAATGGCTGAAGAAGCTTCATCTCCAAGTTTTTTTTCCGACGATGAACGATTAACACTTAAGATTGCCATTAGCCAACTTTTTGAAGAAATGGGTCAAAATGATTTAGCTTTGCTCAATCTATCTAACGTTGTAAATGATGAGAGTGCATCATTTATAAGATTAAAAGGGATGTATTTGCGAGCTCTTTTGTATGAAAAGATGCAAAAAAAAGAATTTGCTCGTAAACAATTAGAATCGTTAGCTTTAAAAGAAGGTTTTTGGGCAAAACAAGCCAAGGAGCGTTTAAATAGCTATCTTGACAATTAAGATTTATTAGAAAATTTAAGGGTTATTTATGACGGAGATTTTAGCGAATATTTTTTTCTCAAATGGCAACTGGAATATAATTTTACTAATTATTGGGATCTGTTCTGTTTTATCTTGCGCTATTTTTATCGAAAGGATTCTTTTTTTAAACAAATCTCAATTAGATACAAATCAATTTATCATACGATTGAGACATACCATAAAAAATGGAAATATTGTTGAGGCAATACAAATTTGTGAGGAATTAGGTGGCTGTATAGCCAATGTAATACAAGCCGGTCTATCAAAACATACCAAAGGAAAAGAGCAAATAGAATCTGCTATGCAACGAAGAGGGATGATTGAAATTGCCGAGCTTGAAAGAAATGCTAAAATTTTGTCTATTATAGCCTATATTACTCCACTAATTGGATTACTCGGTACGGTTATTGGCTTTATCCAAGCTTTTAGTGAAATGCGTATGAGTAATCTCGTGGATATATCTGCCACAAATCTTGGAGCTGCTATGGAATATGCATTAGTTACTACAGCTGCCGGTCTTGTGGTTGCCATACCAACAGTCATAGCCTACAATTACATTGTTCATAGAATCGAGCAGTTTATTTTGGAAATTCAAACAACATCGTCAGAAGTTGTCGATTTATTAATTGATTCTTCATTAGTTGATCAATCTTATGCATTTTAAGACTAAATTAAAACCAGCACTAAATCTTATAGATTTAACTCCCCTTGTAGATGTAATTTTCTTACTTCTTATTTTTTTTATTTTGACATCTGAAATTTTGCCATTAAAGTCTTTACACATTGAGGTTCCCAAAATTGCTCAAGACACTTTACCATTAACAACACAATTAATGGTCGTTGTAGATGCTCATCATGTTATTTATGTTGGTTCAAAAAAAACGATCGTTGAATTATCTGGTTTAAAAGATGTTCTAAAAAAAGAAGTGGCTTTTCTTCCTCAAAAAAAAGGTAATATCGTATTAAATATTGATCAAAAGGTTGATTATGGTTTCTTTTTGAAAATTTACACAATTGCTCAAGAATGTTGTCCTCAAATACGATTAGTTTATCAATCCTCTAATTCACCTTCATAAGTTATGACTTTTTTATCTATTAAACAAACCTCTCAGCCAAAAAATTGGATTTTGTTTTTAGATAAAAAGAAAAATTTTTTCTCACCACTTTTTTTAAAATCTTTGCTATTGGCTTTTGTCATACATATTACATTTATAATCTTGTTCCACGTGGCACCTATTGTGCCTCTAGCTAAAAATAGAGAACTGATTTCCACTATCATTATAGAAAAGACCTTAATAGATTCAAATTACAAAGAAAACCTTATGCCAACTCCATTTCCTGTAATAGATGACTATTTCCCTATAGTTTACACATCATTTGATGCAAATGGATCTACAAATATTTCCTCTACAAAACAAGTGGATACTCATCTAAAAATACAACTCTACGGTCCTATTGCATCGGCAAGTTTTGAAATGAATAATGTTGAAAATTTAAGCCAAAATCCAACAATGATTTTTAACAAGCTTTTTATAGAGATAATGGTATGTACAAAAACGGGAAAAATCCTAGAAAGTAATACTACTAAAAACTTAACTGATGAAGAAAACAAATGGCTGGAAATCTTTTTACAACAAATACATTTTAGCCAACTGTCTCAAGTTGAGCCAGTCTCGATGGGTATGATGGAAATTACAATAGATTAAATGATTTTATGTTTGAAATTTCGCCCGATGCTGCTATTACAATTTATTTGTTATTAACATTAGGATCCATTTTATCTTTATGGACCTATCAACATTTTAGAAAAAAAAGGGTTGTTTATAGCCCTGAAAAGAAGCTATTAACTTGTGAATATTGCAATCACCCCTATTTAGATGATTGCTTTAAGCAAATTACGCGCTGTCCACAATGTGGTAGTTACAATAAATAACTATTTCATCTCCTGCACAATTTTTTGGTAATGCTCTAGGGTGCTTTTAATAGTAAAACTTTCTTCATGAAATATACATCCTTCACTTTTTTGAATAAGCTGAAAGGTCAGTTCTTTATTTTTTTGGGTTTCCTCCAGATTCACATGGAGAGTAACAGTATAGCGCGTTGGTATATCTACCAAGGTGAGTGCTTTATTCATCTCTGCCAAAGTTTCAGCCAATATTCCTAGCTGTTCATGTTCTGATAAAGCCCAACTAACGCCTTGTTCTACAAAAAGGATGGGAGTTGAAAAAACTTTTGATAGCGCTTCCGTAACTTTTTTATTGCAAATATGTAAAAAAGAAGCGACTTCTTCGTTAGAAAAAACTTCTTTTTTGTTTTCAATAGCATCTCGCGCTAATAACTTGTAAGTAATTAATATATTTCTTGATTGTTTATTTACTTTGCTCGCTATATAGCTTTTGGCAATAGGTCCTAAGTTGCTACAAATTGTATCGCAAATTTTTGTAGAAAGCACCTGTATTTCAAAAGCTTTTAAATTTTCCACTGCTTTACAAATATGTACAGGCGTAACTTCGGTTTGATTCGGCCAGTTTGTAAGAGTTAAAATTTCATTGTAGATTGTCATAAATAGATCCTATTTTTAAAGATAAGGATCGCAAAGATTATAACAAATTTTGATTAACTTAAAGCAAGTTCAAGTTGTTGATATTTTTTTAGTTGATCGCGAAAGAAAGCCGCATCTTCAAAGCGCAACTCTTTGGCGGCCTTTTTCATTTCCCCACTTAAGTGAGCTATTTTAGCCCGAATTTGATCAGGTGATAAATAGATCTGCTTTTCTTCTGCTACTTTTTTAGATGACATATTTGACTTATAGGTCGCAGATTCTTGTTCTAACTCCTCTTCTTCAACTAATAAAGCTATTTCTCTTTTTACTGTAGTTGGCGTTATGCCATGCTGTTTATTATAAGCTTCTTGTAAAGCTCTGCGATTTTGAGTAATTTCCAGTGTATTTTTGATAGAGTCTGTGATTTTATCTGCATACATTATTACCCGCCCTTCAGAATTGCGCGCCGCTCTACCACAAGTTTGAATTAAGGAAGTTTGACTTCTTAAGAAGCCCTCTTTATCTGCATCTAAAATAACAACCAAAGAAACTTCAGGTATATCTAATCCCTCTCTTAGTAAATTAATCCCAACCAATACATCAAAATCCCCTTTTCTTAAGTCTCTTATAATTTGAACTCTTTCAATTGTATCAATATCTGAATGTAAATATTTGGCTTTTACATCTAATTCGAGTAAATAATTAGTTAATTCCTCTGAAAGACGTTTGGTTAAGGTAGTGACTAAAACTCTTCCTTTTTTTGCTGTGTGAGTGCGAATTTCGGCTAAACAATCATCTATTTGCCCAACGGCTGGTCTAACTTCAATAATTGGATCTAAAAGACCTGTTGGTCGAATCAATTGCTCAATGACTTCCCCTTCAGATTCTTTTACCTCCCATTCACCAGGCGTCGCTGAAACAAACACAACTTGGTTCATACGAGCGTAAGTTTCTTCAAAACGTAAAGGTCGATTATCATAAGCAGAAGGTAAACGAAAACCGAAAGTGACTAAAGCATCTTTGCGAGCCCGATCGCCATTACACATTGCGTGTAATTGTGGAATAGTTTGATGTGATTCATCGATAATCATTAAATAATCGGGGGGAAAATAATCTAACAAACAGGGGGGTGGATCACCCGCATTTCTATAGCTAAAATGTCTAGAATAATTTTCAATGCCTTTGCAAGTACCAACTTCCTTTATCATTTCTACATCATAATTTGTCCGCTGCTGGATCCGTTGTAATTCAATATATCTTTGTTCTTTTTCAAAATAGTCCATGCGATCGGTAAGTTCTGTTTTTATCGTCTCAATCGCTTTTGAACGCACTTCTTCAGGTGTCACGTGGTGAGAACTTGGATAAATCGTAATTTGCTCAATTTTTTTACGCGTCTTTCCAGTTAGTGGGTCAATTTCACTGATTTGTTCAATTTCATCCCCAAAAAATTCAATCCTGATAGCAATGTCTTCCTCATAGGCTGGAAAAATATCTAACACATCTCCCCTTACTCTAAAAGTGGAGCGAGCAAAATCGAAATCGTTGCGCTTATACTGCATCTCGACTAAGTGAAGGAGGATGTCATCCCGTCGTCTATTTTCGCCCACTTTGGCCGTTAAATTCATGCCACGGTAATATTCAGGTGATCCCAAACCATAAATACAAGATACAGATGATACGATAATCACATCCCTTCTCTCAAGTAAGGAGCGAGTTGCACTTAAACGCATTTTGTCAATTTTATCGTTAATGGCTAAGTCTTTTTCTATGTAAGTATCGGTTCTAGCAATATAGGCTTCTGGTTGATAATAATCATAGTAGGATACAAAGTATTCGACTGCGTTATCGGGGAAAAAAGTTTTGAACTCTTGGTATAACTGAGCGGCCAATGTTTTATTATGAGCAATAATTAAGGTGGGCAATTGCACTTTTTGAATAACATTAGCCATTGTAAAAGTTTTTCCAGAGCCAGTGATCCCAAGTAATACTTGTGACCGCCTTCCCGATTTTATTCCATTAGCTAATTTTTCAATCGCTTCTGGTTGATCACCTTTTGGAGAATACTCTGAACTTAAATTAAACATACTCAAACACTTAAATGATTATATCATAATATTATATAGAAGAAGCCGAATGTTGTCGATCCCTTGCAACGCGAGAAATTTTATTCCAAGTGCCTCCAATTCCCATGGCACTCTTAACTTCTTTTAAAGTTTGATTGGTAATTTCAATCATTTTTAAAGTCCCTTCATAAATGATTTGTTCTACTAATCCTTTTTCTTTTTCTAATTCCTTTCTGCGATCCTGTATGGGTTTTAAATACTGATGCAAAGCTTCTGTTAAACAACGCTTTACTTCAACATCGCCAACTTTGCCTTCTACATACCGATTTTTTAAGTCGATGACTTCATCCTTATTAGCATTAAAAACATCGTGGTAAATAAATACTGGATTACCTTCTACGGTTCCTGGATCATCCGCGTGAATGCGATTTGGATCGGTAAACATTCCATTTACTTTTTTCTTAATTATTTCAGGACTATCACTTAAGAAAATCGCGTTACCGGCCGATTTACTCATTTTACCTTTTCCATCGGTGCCGATTAAATTAGGTGTCTCACTCAATTGCGCTTCAGGCATAGGAAAAACTTCTCCATAATGACTATTAAAGCGGCGCGCAATGTCTCGCGCCAACTCGATATGCGCTTCATTATCTTTTCCAACTGGAACTACATGCGCTTTTGGCCCTAAAATGTCGGCTGTTTGTAAAACAGGGTAACCGACAAGACCAAAGGGTACGCTTTCAGGATCCATGTGAGCATTTCTTGCCATTTCTTTTAAACTTGGCAAACCCGTTAAGCGGTTTAGAGATACTAACATTTCAAAAAAAAGATTAAGTTCGTAGACAGCTGGAAGCGCCGACTGAAGGTAGATTAATGACTTTTTGGGGTCTACGCCGCAAGCTAAATAATCTAATACCATTTGGCGACTATTTTCACGAACTTGCATAATGTCTTCTTTGGTCGGTTTTGTTGTTAACATATGTAAATCAGCAATAATAAAATAACAGTCGTATTGATCTTGTAACAAAACGCGATTTTTTAACGATCCGACATAATGGCCTAAATGGAGTAGTCCTGTAGGACGGTCACCAGTTAATATCCTTTTTTTTGTAACAGATTCCATTTTTTAATCCTTGAAATTTGAAAGATAAAATTGAGTAGCAAAAACTCCTAAAGAACACATAATTATTAAGCTTAAAACTATTTTTCCACCAGGAACAATAGGATTTTCTTCTTTTTTCAAAAAGTAACGTCCTGACCACACCATCAAAGCTGGTAAAATCCCAAATAAAACAACAGCTCCATATCCTCCAGCATAACCTAGTGCTTTTAAAAAAAGATGGGGACTTATGATAGAAAAAATCCAGGGAGGAAAAAGTACAAGGCTACACAAAAAAACCTTTCCTTTGGCATTTTTCGGTATTTTTAATCCATCTGCTAAAAAGTCTACAAAACTTAAGGCAACTCCTAAAAAAGAGGTGACGATTGAAAAGAAAGCAAAATATTGTGCAATTTGTAGAACAGAAGATTGACCCGAGACTCGTTTTAGCAAACTAGTCGTCATATCTCCTTCTTGAATGGCAATTTGGATATCTTTGCCTATAGGGATAAGACCTAACATCAACGTTTCCCATAGCAGATATAAAATTAAGGGAATAATACTACCCAGAACTAATGTAATGATCAGTCTTTTTCTGTCTTTATTTAAATAAGTCGTAAGACTTGGAATTAAATTGTGATAACCAAAACATACAATCATTGCAGGTAAGGCGATTAAAGAAGCGCTCCAATCAACGTGATATAATCGTTCAACTTCAATATGGGGGAAACCTATAAATAATAATAACGCATAACTTACGATTAAGCCAAACATTAACAATCGATTCAAACGATCAACAGCTAGTGTTCCTAAGTAAAGAACGATGGCAAAAACCGCCATTAAAAAAAAGCTACCTATCCAATGGGGAACGTTGGCAAAATCTTGCATACAATCGTGAAATAACTCAGCGCTACCAGCAATAAAAGCTACCATTAGAGAATAAAAGAGAAATAGAAAAACGAACCAGCTAACGGCTTTTCCAACAGTTCCAAGAGTTTCTTCTGCCATAGAAACAATACTAACTTCTTTTGTAAATCCTAAATTGACTTCAAGCAATAATAAACTGGTTACTAACATCAAAGCCCAACTGAAAAAAAACATTAATATAGTAGGTTTTAGACCAGCTGAAGCAGATAAAACGGGCAAACCTAGAATTCCAGCACCGATGCTGCACCCCGCCACTAATAAAATGGCACCTAATACACTTCCTTGGGAAATTTTTTTTTGGTTCATAAAATCTTTTGAATTGAAGGTTGAATAAAATTTAAATTAAAAATGGAGAAAAAAGATTATATACGGCCTTTTGGCCACCAAAAAAAGAAAGAAATTTGATAATTGGATAAATTATTCATGATAGGTACATCATAACATGTACCTATCTGATACGCAAGAGTTATTGCTTCAACGCAATATTGTATTTTTTAAGAAGTCCCACAAAACTGTCTTCATTTTTTTGTGTAATATCCATGGTGACGGTTTTAAGACTAGATGTAGGTGTAGCGAATGTTCTTTTTCCAAGGCCCGCTTCTATAGTTGACTCTCTTCTTTGCTCCTCTTCTCTTTGAGCAATATTGCGGTAAATAATGGAAAAAGCTCGTTGGTCACTAAATCCTTTGCAATTTTGAATATTTAAATTTTCTAGGAGAGGTGTTATAGAGGGAGAAAGAACAGAACGAAGAGTATATCTATTAATAGCTGTTCCGCTCAAATCTAGATTTTTTAAATCAGGGATTTTTTGCAACACTTTTATTAAATACCCTTGATTTACCTCATCCCCTTTTACCGTAACTTTTAAAGAAGTGGGATTACAGGCTTTCAAGAGATCAAACGCTACAAGTTCGGTCGAGCCCGGTTCAAAAGCCTTTTTATTAGTTGGTTGTAAGAAAACTTCGTTCACCAAACTTTGGGCAATCTCATTTAATTCTTCTTGAGGCAAACCACCTTTTTTTATAAGGCTTAAAACTGCCCTTGTAGCCGGAAAATTCTCGCTAAATTTAGAGTCAAAAGGGGCAAGAGCCGTTTTTGTATATTCCTTCAGTTCGGCTTTGGCAGCTTGAAAGGCTTGCCGAAGCTGAGTAACTTTTTCTTTCGTCACTTCAGCCTCACTCACTTGAGTATGGGGGCTTATTTCATCTTTCACATTGTTTTGCGGTGGAGGGGAAATGCTTTGAGTTGATGGATTAGGGTGCAGGGCATTTACATATGTATTAGGATTTTTTGGTTGAATCGGACTACTCATAAAAACCTCAAAAAAAAATTTAAGCATTCATTAACAATAATAGTAATTTAGTATTAAGAATGGATTAATTTTTGAGGTTAATGAATTTATAACCAGTTACTTAGAAGCTTTCATCTGTTTTTCAATTTTGCGCTGTTCTTGTCCCATGCGACCTATATCATATCCATTATAATCGACAAACTTAAAGAATCTTTCAAAAATCGGAAATGTTTGACAAATTTGTTTCGCCATTGACTGCGCGATGTAACGATAATTAGGATGACCAGCTGCCGAAGAGCGCAATTCACACATCCATTGAAATAAACGAAGATTTCCTTCCATGTACCAACGAATATTATAGGCCATAGGAACTACATACTGAGCTTCTTCTGGTAGATCGGTAGCGATCGTGTCATAGACTTGTTTTGCTTTTTGAAGGGCGAGGTGGTAATCGGCTTCTACAGCTGTTCCCACTATTTCATCGGGAACATTGTATCCGTAATCACAACTCAATAACTGTCTTTCCTGACTAAATAAGCGATGTCTTTGTAGATCGCGATAAACGCCAAAATCAGCGATGATTTCAAAGGAAAATCGCGCTTGTTCCAAAGCACGAGGAGATTTGTGCCGTCTATTTTCTCTTGCCGCACATCCAGCATCTAAAATACGCGCTATTTCTTCATCCGGTAGACGTTTGCAATACTCATACAATTCATATAAGCCTTTATTGCTATTGGCGTAAAGTAAGGCAGCCGCTACTTTTATAACTGCATCATTATCATAGGATAATAAACGAACACCTGGATCTATCGAACGTTCAGAAAAATTGGTGTGCTCTTTCGTTACAACGGCAAGCTCTGTTTCCATAGTTCCATAAAACTGATTAAAACGTTTATGGGTGTTGTGTTCTAAATTGGCGCGACGAACAAAAGAGGGGATAATTTTACCAAGTTCCTCTTGCATCTTTTTGCCGATTTCTTGTAATTCGGCGAGACTATTACAATGCAGTTTATGAAGAAGTTGTTCATAAAAACGACCATTTCCAAAAGCACCCATATTGGTTAAGGTACTAGCTGGTAATAATCCTCTCAGACAATCTAATACTTTAGCTCTAACCGCGGCCGTATAAGCAACTTTAGAAACCGAAGGATCATGCGGAAAGCGTTCTTCAAAATGAACTGTTAGTGGGGGAATTAATTTACTATATGTCTCGAAAAGATGATTACAAGTATTTAAATAAGCGTCTCGAAAAGCGGATGTCATTAAGATGGGTTCACGATAAAATAAATATTCCCCATTCACTTTTTGATCAAAATAAATGTAACGGGTCGATTTTTCAAGAGGTGATCCTCCAATCCTTGCGTCTTCAATCACCTTAGCGGCAAGCATAGAAATGTTTTCAATAGCAAGATGCGCTCCCCCCAATTCACCGATAGAGTCGTCCCCATATCCGTCTAAAATGCGATCATAAAAATTTTGCGCTTTTTGAATAGCCAAAATTTGGTTTTCTGGATTAGCCCCATCTCCGGCTATCAGAGCAAATTCAGATTCTTCGGTATTACCAATAAATTCTTTTAAAAGTAAGGATCGCAAGCCTAAATTGGAGCGGGAATAGCGAGAAAATAAAGCCCCTTTGATGACTTCAGGAAGATTCTTTAAAGCAAAAATTGAACTATTAGTATTTGAAACATATTTTTCTAAAATCTTTTTTTGTTCATCGGAAAAATTTTCATAACTTTCAAACATAATAGTGTCCAAATTTGGTTAATCTTACTATAGTACTTTTAAAGGTTTAAACAAACCTTTCTCTCGTTTTATAAAAAAGCATACAAAAAAGGGGAAATGGCATCAATTAGTTTATCTAATTTTGTGTGAAAATTTACTTTTATGACATTGAGTAACAAAGAATTATTACAACTTAATTATCAAGGATTTATTCCAGGGCCTAATGAGTCAGAAGATGAATTTCTGGAACGGATCTCATATAATCAAAATTTAAGGCAGACTTTATCACAAGAAAATATACCAATTGCAAATCCAATATTTGAAATAGAGCAATGTTCTGAGGTAATCAAACCATATAATTTCTCGCTCCCTTGGCTACTTGTAATGTATAGCAATTATCAATTATTTCCTTGGCATGGAGCCTGTGCGTGGATTTTCCAAATGACTAGCACCTCTCCTATCGGTGCCTTTTTGCAACTGAGAAGCACTTTTAAGCAAAACAAAACTTTATGGAAAATCTATAATAAAAATGAATTATTAGAACATGAATGTTGTCATGCAGCCCGTATGGCTTTTGATGAAAACGTTTTTGAAGAATTTTTGGCCTATCAAATTTCGCCGTCATTTTTTAGACGAATCGTTGGCCCTTTATTCAAATCATCCTATGAATTAGTGATTACCCTCCTACTTTTTACAATCGTGATTTGCACAAACATATTTGCTATTTTTTTTGAGTCTTATGAAGCACAAAATTTATATAAATATGCTTTAGCAGCTTTTTTTATTTTTATGACAGCGCTTTGCATTCGATTGTTTTTTAGACATAATCAGTTTTTAAAATGTAAAAATAATTTAAACAAATTTACACCTCTTAGCCAAGAAATAGTGTTTCGTCTAACGGATAAAGAAATAATTAGTTTTGGAAAAATGAATAAAGAACAAATAAGTCAATACTTACAAAAAGACCCCTCACTGCGATGTCGTTTGTTGTATTTGCTGTTTACTCACAACACATCTGGCCCAGATATAACGAATAAGAACTAACGTTGCAAATGTACTTCCCACTCCAACTACAACTGCCCCCACAATAGGGTTTATTTTAATAAGAGTTACCCCGGTAAAAATGATTCCTAACGCAATGCCTATGGGCTGCCATAAACTTAATTTGGTTTCATTTACCACAAAAGATGGGTCTAACTGTAACACACTTTTAATAGTCGTCATAAACACCTCTAAAGAAGGTGCAATCATAGCATATGTCTATTAAGAAATGAATAAGAATCATAACCTAAAAGTATGTTTATTTGGACAATTGATCCACGTCACAAGCCGTTGATTTTCTTGATTTTAAGTATTCATTTTGGGAAAATGAAGGTATATAACGTAATTTAAAGGGAGGTCCCTCAAGCGATGATATTTTTTAACCCGCGGAACCCCAAGGGTTAAACCTTATAGTTAACAAGGAGAAAAATATGAAAAAGCTATTGTTTTTAATGGCTTTTGTAATCGTTGGATCAACGCCCTTTTCACCTTTGAACGCCCAGACAGAAAATGGTCCTTATGTTAAAGAGCCCTATAACGATCAAAACCAATACTATCCAAGTCAATATCGCCCCTCTTACAATGAAAATCAAAGAGGCTATAGTGACCCAAATCCAGTAAGAAGAGCACACCCTAGCGCTCCTCCAAGCTACTACACCCATCCTCTTCCTCCCGGAGAAAAATATCCTGGAGATATCTAAATTATCCTTAAAAGAGCTTAAGACACAAACGACAAAATTAGCTTTCTTGGGTCTCTTTAAAGAAAGCTAATTTTTTTTATTAATACACTTAAAAAAATTTCTACTTCCATTTTTGCAATAGTTAAGTTATAAAACAAAGTTAGAAAAAATATTTGCAAACTCTTACAAAACTTAATAGAACTACGGGACTTGCAAAAAACGACAAAGAATTTTGGAGTAAAGAATGAAGAAATTTACTGCTGTTTTAAGTTTAGCAATTTTAGGCGTCTTTGCAGTATATATTCACAAACAAATTTATCCAAAAGAGCTCTCTTCTAAGACCATTTCAAAGCCAAAAGAATTAGAAATAGTTGATTTAGCAACGGTTGATGGTTTATTAAAGCAGGATCGTATAGAAGAAGCTGCTTCTATTGTTTCGTCTCATCTTTTCGATGCCACACCCACCCTACTAGAAAATCGATGGGCCGAAATTGGCATAGAGATTGCACAAAAAGAACATAATTTACCGATTTTGCTAAAGCTTTATTCTTCCTATCCGAAAATTTTTGAGAAAAATGAACTCGCTTCCATTTTATTAGCCGATTTTTTCCTTCTTCAAAACGATACGAATAATTTAGAAAAAATTAGAGACAGTTGGAGAGGTAAAGAAATTCAAGAAAATAAGTGGTTTTTGATCGACGTTGATACAATGCTGTATCAGGGTAAAACGGAAGAAGCTTTACAGTTACTTCACCGCTTTAATTTTGAAGGTAAATCTGACGCAGATCGATATTTACGATTGGCCTTCATTTATTTTTCAGAACACCCCCATAAAGCCTGGGAATTTTTAGAGGTAGCCAAGAATATTGACCCTTTAAACCCTCACATTCACACTTATATGGGCCTTTTATCTGAAGCTGCTGGGGAAAAAAGAGTGGCAAATAAAGAATTTGAAACTGCTGCCAAATTGCAACCGAATAATGTTTATCTTCAAGACCAATTAGCAGAATTTTATGTTAGAAACAAACAATTAGCTTTAGCTTATCCTATCTGGCAAAAGATGACTCAATTTGCATCAGCTGATCTTCTTTGGTCAAAAGCTCTTTTTTGGGATAAAGTTTACAAACCTCTTACACCAACACCTAATATCACAAAAATTCCAAAAGGCAAAATGCATTCTTTTGTAGAATACTTGCTAACATTGGATAAAAATGAGTTTTGGAATGAAACAGCTTATAATAATGTTCAAGAAGGCTTTAAATGGAAAAATCAAGAACAATCAATTTACTGGCTTAATTTACTACAAACTTTAAAAGAGGGTTCTGATCAAAAAGCCTGGGAATTAGTGCATAATAAGAGTTTCCAAGAAGAAATTTGGGATCACGACTTAGATTTAGCCCTTAAGTATGTTTTGGCTTATAAACTAAGACGTCCAATGCCAACAGAAAGGTTTTCAGATAACGCCAATCCTTTTTTTCAATCCTTAACAAGTTTACATAAATCTGACGAGCATATTTACTCACCTTTAAATTCCATTCTCGAAAATAATTATATCTATTCTTTTCTTTTTTTGGCTGCCGATTGGAATGAAGCAGCTTTAAGGCTCTCTTACCCAAAACAAAATGATAGTTATTTACCAGAGTGGATTTCATATAAATACACAGAAGCTCTTACCAAAAATAGAAGCGATTTAGATGCATTGGAATATGCTTTAATACAAAGTCCTATGCCGAGTTTAGATATTTTAATTGGTAAACTTTTTTTAAAAAAAGGGAATAAGCAATCAGCACTTGTGCATTTTGAAAGAGCTGCTATCATTGAAAATGAAACGGGTAAGCATGCGGCTTGGCTTGCTACCAAAACCTATCTAGATGATAATTCGATACAAATGGCTAAAAAAATGATTGAATATAATCGTTTATTAGCAAATAGCGTTTTAGGTAAAGAGACTTTAGCACAAATTGCTATAAAAGAAGGTGATAATAAAAATGCTGAAGAAATTTATCTAAGTATTATAGATCATTCCAATATAGCAAAATCTTACCTTGCTAAAAAAGCCTACGAAGAAAAGAATTGGCAAAAAGCTAAAGAGCTAACAGCTTATTTATTAAAAGCAAATCCAGATCATCCCTTGTTAAAAGAAAATTATGATAAAATTATTGCGGAAGAAAAAAAAGAGCTGCAAAAAATAGGTTATTGAACTGGTAAACAATCTTATATTAGTAACATTTTTACATAATTTTTCAAGATGCTTATTTATTTGTTTTAACTAATTAGGAATTAACATTAATAACTATTTTACCTAAATGTTTTTGAGAAGCTAAATAATTATAAGCTTCCTTAGCATGATCGAATGAGAATACTTTATCAACAATTGGAATTAGCTTCGAAGATTCTACAGCTTTCATTAATAAATGTAATTGCTCAGCAGATTCCATATAAATTCCCTTAAGGGCAATTTGTTTCACTAATAAATCTATGATATCAATTTGCGTCAAATGATTATCAAGTCGTCCAATCACAGCAACTCTAGCGCCGTAGGCACAAACTTTTAAAGTTTGGCTTAAAATCTCACCACCAGCCACGTCGATAACCACGTTGACGCCAAGCCCTTTCGTTATTTCTTTGACTTGTTTAACCCATTCATTATCTTTGTAATTAACTGTATAATCAACTCCAAGTGTTTTCTTAACAAATTGCTGCTTTTCTTCTGAAGAACTTGTTAGGATTACTTTAGCTCCAGCTATTTTTGCAAGTTGAGCTGCAAAAAGAGAAACTCCACCAGTACCATGTAATAAAACAAATTCTCCGGGTAATACTTTACCGTGAGTGATCAAAGCAGCCCAGGCTGTAAGACCCGCTACCGTAAATGTTGAGCCTTGAAAAAAATCTAAATGATCGGGCAAATGAACTAAAGCATGGTCTGGATAAATCATAAAATCGGCTAATGTACCATCAATACCACTGTAACCAATGGATGACCTAGCCCATTGAGAAGTTAATGTACCAGCTATCCAATCTTTAAAAGGAGCATTTAGAACGCGATCGCCGATCTTAAAATTTTTAACTTTTTTGCCAACTTCAACGATGACACCTGACATATCCGATAAAGGGATAAAGGGTTCAAACTCCTTACCTCCATATTCTCCATTAGCAATCAGTAAATCTCGATAATTCAAAGAACAAGCTTTAACATTAATCAATACGTCGTGATCATTAAGATTACCTTTAAAGTCTTTTGAAGATTTTTTTAAATTATTTACCCCTTTGCCATCTACAAAATAACATTTCATAACACACCACTTTTTTATCATTGTTAAAGCAAAAAGTTTTTAATTAAGTTTTTTTTAATCGTAAAAATAATTTACTTCAAGCCCTTGATGAAAATTATTTTAGTAGATAGGCTATTTCTTTAACCTTGAGCGAACAGATGGGATAGATAATCTATTTATTTGATGACTGTTGCTTAATTTGAATTTTATTAGGAAAAAAATGAATCAAGACACTTTAGAAACCACTCTTTTAGATGCAAAACTCATTCAACCCAAAATTTACGGCGATGAAAGAGGCTTTTTTTTCGAAAGTTTCAATGCAAGAGATTTTAAAAAAAATTATGGTATTGACGAACTATTTGTACAAGATAATCATTCAAGATCGCCTAAAAATGTATTGAGAGGTCTTCATTATCAAATTCATAATGCCCAAGGAAAACTTGTGCGGGTTGTTAGTGGTCAGGTCTATGATGTAATAGTCGATTTACGCCACAGTTCATCTACTTTTGGTAAATGGCAAGGTTTTTATCTTTCTGCTGAAAATAAAACCATGCTATACATTCCCCCAGGTTTCGCTCATGGTTTTTTAGTGATGAGTGAATATGCGGACTTTCTATACAAAACAACAAATTATTATGATCCTTCTGCAGAACGCTCAATTATTTGGAATGACAAAGATTTAGCCATTGAGTGGCCTTTAGAAGTAGAGCCAATCTTATCGGCTAAAGATAAAAATGGAACATCTTTTAAAGAGGCTGAAAAATACCAATGAGAAAAATATTATTAGTTGGAAATCTGGGACAAGTTGGTTATGAGTTACAAAGAAGTCTCTCTTCACTCGGACAAGTGATCGGAGTTGATCGAAACGAATTAGATATAACAGACGTTTCTAAACTTAAGGATTTTGTAAGAGAGCTTAAACCACAAGTTATTGTTAATGCAGCGGCATACACGGCCGTTGATCGCGCTGAATCTGAGGCATCCTTAGCAAAAAAAATTAATGCTGATGCACCAACAATTTTAGCTGAAGAAGCAAAAAGGTTGAATGCTTGCTTAATCCACTATTCCACTGATTACGTTTTTGATGGTACTAAAGATGGGTTATACTCAGAAGATGATATCCCCAATCCTTTAGGCATATACGGGCAAACTAAGCTAGATGGAGAATTAGGAATTCAACACACTGGTTGTGATCATCTTATCTTTCGCACAAGCTGGGTATATGGATCTAGGGGACAAAACTTTTTGCTAACTATGCTACGTTTATCGCAAGAAAAAGAATTTTTAAAAATTGTTAATGACCAAGTAGGAGCACCAACCTGGTCTCGCTTTTTAGCCGATGCTACAGCTCAAATCTTGGCTATAACATTGAGTCAAAAAGAAGAGATAAGACAAAACCTTTGGGGAACTTATCATTTAACATCGCAAAAACATACAACCTGGTATGATTTTACACGTGCAATAATTGAAGAAGGTAAACATTCTTTGCAGTTTACAAAAGCCGCGATGTTATCTCCCATTACTACCGAAGAATATCCTACACCTGCAAAAAGACCTAAAAATTCTAAGTTAGATTTGAGTAAGGTACAAAAAACGTTTGGGATTTATCCACCCCAATGGGATGTTTCTTTAAAAATGTGTGTAGAAGAAATCGCTCAAAAAAAATCCTCTTAATTTCTTACACGTCAAGAAAACGGATGATTTTTTTTGAAGAGCTTTAGCACTGGATCATTCGTTTTTTTGGCATAGGGTGAATTCTTAAGATGAATTACTGATTGGTAATAAACAGTTATGATCAATCAGTAAAAATTAACTTACAAAGATTTAAACATTTTTTAAAGCTAAGCGTATTAACGTCGCTAAATCAGCTGAATCGTTTTCTTTTAAAGAACTTTTGATAGCTTTTTGGGCTACTTGCTGAGAATAACCTAAATGAATTAAAGCATTTAAGGCATCTTTAACAATAGCAGATTCTTTTTTATCTATAGTGTCTACCATATAGCTTTGTATTTCTAGGCAACTGATTGAATTAATTTTATCCTTTAATTCAATTAACAACCGTTCAGCTGTTTTTTTTCCTATGCCTGGCACTTTACAAAGTGACATAACATCGCTAGTTTTTATTGCGTGTAAAAATTCTTTTAGTTGGAGATGTCCAATCATACTAACACCGGTTTTGGGACCAACGCCTGAAACCGTTATTAACACTTCAAATAGATCTCGTTCAGATTCACTTAAAAAACCATATAAAGTTTGTGACATTTCTCTTATGACAAAAGAAGTATGCAGATGTATTTTTGTTAAAAGAGGAGGAAGTTGTTCATAGATATGAGCCGGTATAAATATTTTATATCCAATGCCATTGACATTGATCACAACAAAGATTGGTGAGGCAAAATGCAAAATTCCTTCAACAAAATGGATCATTTAAATTTCCTTTTGCAAGTTACATTTAGAATGCAAATTAAGGGCATGGCAAATGGCTAATGATAAAGCATCAGCTGCATCTTGAGGTTGAGGCAATTCTTTTAAATTTAAAAGAGATTTTGTCATTTGTTGCACCTGTGATTTACTAGCTTTTCCCCATCCAACAGTTGCTATTTTAGCTTTTGTGGGACTATATTCATAGACTTTTAATGAACGAATTTTTGCTGCCAAAATAGCTAGACATCTAGCGCCGCCTAGGGTTAATGCGCTTCTTGGGTTTTTATCAACATATTGAGATTCTACAACTAAGACATGAGGTAAATAATTGTCTAAAATTTGCAGTAATGACTGATAAATTATTAAATATCTATCTGATAAGGCTAACGATGGTGGAGGTCTTATACATCCGTAGTCAATTGCACGATAATGGCTACCATTTGTAGCAATTAACCCATATCCTGTAACGCGAGTTCCAGGATCAATCCCTATAATAATTGTTTCATTACTTTTCATGATTAATCAAACCTAATCTAACCTAATCAAATAGAGATTTTCTAATAGATGTATTTTTGGAACTCTGAGAAAATAAAGCTAGAGAATTATCTTCTTCTTTATTTTCAGAGTAAACCTCATTTAAAATAAGCTTTTCATCCGGTTTGACAATTGACTTAAGCTCCGCTTTAACATTTGGCGTGGAGATTTCGTTTATCAATAATTCATTAAATTTTTCTAATAGACTTTGCATTTGTAAATGCTTTTCTTCGATCTTTTTATATTGATCAATTTTTTTACTTAAGACTTGCCACTTGTCATGCAAGTCGACATATTTTTTTTCCCAATTTTTAATCTGCTCATTACCATTTTTTTCTATTTGTTGGTAGGAATCAATTTTAAGATTTAAATCATCAATTTTTTCTCGCAATATTGTATTTTGCTCGTTTAATCCATTTAATGTTTCTTTTTGCAAATCATTACTATCTTGTAAAATGGCATGATCTTTGACCTTTTTAGCTAAATGCTGTTGAGCTAACTGCAAATCTTCTTCGAGGGTAATAATTGATTCTTTTAATTGAATAATTTCAGATTTTAAATTTTCTATAACTTGCTGTTTATTTATAAGTTCTTGATTTAAATTTTCTTGCTCCTTTTGCAATTCTTG
Source organism: Candidatus Rubidus massiliensis (assembly GCA_000756735.1). Taxonomy (GTDB): domain Bacteria; phylum Chlamydiota; class Chlamydiia; order Chlamydiales; family Parachlamydiaceae; genus Rubidus; species Rubidus massiliensis. The sequence continues at coordinate 256,307 of CCSC01000001.1, forward strand.
GCAAACACCTTCTATTTTTTTGTATACATTAGCTTGTTCGTGGATTTCTTCAGTTTTTAAGAGCAGTTCCTGTTGCAAAGAATCTTTTTCTTTCTCGAAAATTAGAGCATTTTCTTGTTCATTTTTAAGAGCAATCTGAAGCTTTTCTCCAACTTCCCTTAACTCATTTTTTTGTAATTCCAATATTTTTTGCAATTGTGTCATTTTGCTATGAATTTGCGATTTTTGAGACACAACTTCTATATATTTTCCCTCTAAATCTTTCACATCTCTTATTGTTTTAGCAAGGGTAGATCTTATAGATTCAAGCTCTTTATTAGATTCGTTAAGAATAAGTTCTTTTTCTTTTAATTCTTCTTTTGTTTTCTGATGAGAGTTTTTTTCATCGTTTAATCTTGCAATCAGCTCATCTATTTGGCATTGTTTTTGTACTTTTTCTTCAAAGTTTTTATTTACTTTTTCTTTTAGTTGATCAAATTGCCTACGAATATTTTCCAGTTCGTTTTCAGCATCAAGTTTTAATCTTTGTTCTTCATAATAATTTGCTTGAAGGGAGTCTAATTTTTCTTTTAATTGCTCAATTTTTGAAATATTTCTTTTTTCAGTCTCATTACACTCAAATAGCATTTCTTCTAACACTTTATTTTTTAGGTGTAATTCTTTCCCCTCTTCTTTTAACTTTTCTACATGTGCCTTTTCAATATTGTATTGCTGTTCTAATTGTGATTGTATAGCTAAGTTTTTTTTATTTTGTTCTAATAGATTCTCGAGCGTATGATCCCTTTCAATATTTTGTTTTGTAAGACGTTTTAGACCAAATTCAAACTTTTCTAATTCGATTATTTTATTTTCTTTGTCTTGTAAAACAGCACGTAATTTAAGTAATTGTTCTTTCCATTTCGATTCTTGCTCTAAAGATACTTTAAGCTGTTGTTCTACATTTCGATATTTTTCATGCAAAAAAAGCAACTGCTTTTCAAGTCTTTTTTTATCTTCTATTGCAAAAGTATTTAAATGATTTGTTTGACTCATATATTTTTGTTTATTTTCACAAGATTTTTAAAATTTAACCATAAAATCATATTTCAATGTCTATTTTTACAAGACGATCTATTCTTATATCCTTATGTAAGAGCTGTTGAGAATAAGATTTAAAGCTTATGGAGTAAATGAAAATAAATTGTTTGTCCAGAATATTTCCTACTATTAAAATTGTAAGAATATTAATCTTAAACTTAGATTATTTATCCCAAATCTTCCAAAACTATTTTTAAATTGGATTTTAATTAAAAGCAAAGCGATTATGCAGATTAACTTAAAGCCGACACCTTCAAATATTATCATTCGAATGCCTAATTGGATTGGTGATAGTATCATGGCAAGCGCTATTATTAAAGATATACGAACAAAATATCCAAATTCAAAAATTACTCTTCTTTGCCAAGGAGCTATTCATCAACTATTTTTACACAATCCATTTGTAGATGAAGTATTGCAATTTAAAAAACCAAATGGTTGGATTCACCGCATTCACCATTTTGAGTTAATTGATATCTTGCAAAAAGGACAATATGATTTAGGCATTCTTCTTCCCAATTCTTTTTCGTCTGCATGGTGGTTTTATCGTGGTAAAGTAAAAAACAGATTAGGCTACACAGGTCATAATCGCTCTTGGCTATTAAATTATCCCATTCCCTTTCCTAAAAATATAGAACACCAGCACTTAATACAAACCTATAAATGCCTTATTGAACCGTTAGGAATTAACTTATCTAACAATAAACCTGAACTATTTTTAAGTGAAAAAGAAATATTTGATGCAAAAGAGTTGTTAAATAATGAAGGTATTGATTGGAACGCGCCTATAATCGGAATTAATCCAGGGGCAGCTTATGGATCAGCTAAGTGTTGGCCTCCCGAGCGGTTCACCGCTTTATGTCAAAAACTTTTATCAAAACATCAATTATCAATAGTTTTTTTTGGAGATTCACAAACTTCAAATTTAGTGCGTGATATTTGCCAATCCTTACCTAAAAATGTTATAAATTTGGCTGGGAAAACGACCCTTCGACAACTAATGGCCTTAATTGCTCAATGTAATGCCTTTTTGACTAACGACAGTGGTCCTATGCATATTGCCTCGGCATTACAAGTACCTTTAGTAGCTATTTTCGGATCTACTTCAGAAGTAAAAACGGGTCCATATCATAATGAAACTGTTATACACAAAAAAGTAGAATGTTCGCCTTGTTTTAAAAGGACATGTCCAATTGATTTTAAATGTATGAAAAACATTGAAATTGAAGAAGTTTACCATGAATTATTAAAATTAATCTCATGAGTTTTCTCTAAAAAATGAATTCTTTAAGATAAAAAAAGTTTATTGAATTTATAGTACTAATAAACTTCAAAGAGAAAAATATTGCCATATTTATTTTTTTTCATTATTAGACATAGTAATCGTTCTATAGATACACTATGCTACTAGACACATAATAAATTAATTTAAGAATTATATTTGCTATAAAAACATTTTAACAAATTAATAATATTTAATTGTTTACTGTAGTAATTTGACTTAAGTATGTTTATTTCTGACAAATAACGACCTTAAAATTACATTGTAAGACACTTAATGAATTATGAGATAAGTTTAAGTTGAGTAGTCACTGGAAAGCTAAAAGTTATTTAAGGTAAATAGTCTATGAATGAATACTTTATAGATCTTGATTGTCTTTTAAAGAAAAGGCATAATAGAGAAGCATTAGCAATAAAGGATTTTGTTGCAGCTCAAGAAAATTTGAGAAAACTAAATGTTAAACTCCAAATTTTAAAAAAAGAGCTCATAACAATTAAAACTCAAACTAGTTCCATTTCAGGTAGTTACTGGGATGTATTGCATAAGCAATTGCTAGATCATCATAAGGCTTTAACAAAAGCAAAAGAAAATTTTGAAAATAAAAAATATATGCTTATTCAAGCAATAAGAAAAAGAAAAATGCTTGAAATAATCAAAGAAAAAAAACAAAAAAATTTTCTAAATGACATTAAAAAATCTCTCAACAAAAATTTTCCAAAAAATTAAATCAACGCAATCTTTATCCTTACTAACGCAAGTATCAAAGTTTACTTTGGAAAAACAGTTATCTTTCATTCACCAAATTGAAAAAATTGATCTTAGATTGATAAAAAAACAGCAAAAGGTTTTGAAAGAAACGAATAAATCACTTTGTGATTTAAAGCCCATTAATTTTGTAGAAAAAAGTGGCAAAATTTCCAGAATAGAGCTTGGAAAAAAAGTACTAAAACAAGGTAAAGTCGGTTGCTTAGTTGTAGCTGGTGGACAAGGAACGAGGCTTGGTAGTAATGCACCAAAAGGGTTTTACCCGATAACAATATGTAAACAAAAAAGTTTATTTCAGTTACTTTGTGAAAAAATTTTAGCAGCGTCAATATATTCTAAGCATCCTCTACCCCTTGCTGTAATGACTTCTCCTAAAAATTTTTTAGAAACAAAAAACTTTTTTAAGGCTCATAATTATTTTGGTTTAGCAGAGAATCAAGTTTCATTTTTTGTACAAGATCAATTGCCTTATTTAAGTGATGAAGGTAGTTTGATTATCGATTCAGATGATAATCTTGCATTAGCACCCGATGGTAATGGTAAAGCATTGCACAAATTCTGGCAAAGTGGCCTTGGAATAGAATGGGAAAAAAAAGGAATTGAATATGTAAATTTCATTCTAATCGATAATGTTCTCGCAGACCCTTTTGATATGGAATTGTTAGGAATACTACAAGAAACTCATGCTGAAGTTGCCGTTAAAGTAATTCCAAGAATTAGCAAGGAAGAAAAGGTTGGAGTCATAGGAAAAATTGGCAAAAAAATTAAAGTAGTAGAGTATTCTGAAATAGATAAAAATTTAGAAGAAAATGAAATGATTTTTCATTATGCCAATATTAGTTGTTTTTTGTTTACTATGAATTTTATAAAAAAAATATCTTCAAAAACAATCCCTCTACATAAGCAATTAAAACCTATAGATAGCAAACTAAATGGTTATAAATTTGAGTATTATATTTTTGATGTAATCCCTTTTGCTACAAAAGTTGCCATCCTTGAATACCCTCGATGGCAAACATTTGCTCCTCTAAAAAATAAGGAGGGCAATGACAGTGTTAAGATGGTACAAAAAAGCATTCTTGAAAGAGAAAAAAAAATCTTAGCAGCTGTAACTGAAAAAGAGGTCATGTGTAATTTTTTTGAATTAGATCCTCAATTTTATTACCCAACGGATGAGCTTTTACAATTTTGGAAGGGAAAAACAATTCAGCCAGGTTATGTTCCAAGTTTTAAAGAAATTAACTAAATAATTTTGGTTAATTCATTTTTTTTTAAGAACCATCCATTACATTCACTACTTCCCACATTTAACAACCTCCTACCTTGCATTATACTAGTAAATGATGTATGAGTAACACCTATACACGTAAGGTACTTATGAAAGTTGGTTTTTTAGGTTTAGGGAGTTGGGGCTTTTGTTTAGCAAAACTTTTAAGTAAAAAAGGATTTTCCGTTACTGGATGGTCAACAAATCCTGAATTAGTTCAATCTTTAAAACAAGGAAAAGAACATCCCTATTTAAAAGGCCAAACCTTGCCAGCTGACATGAAAATTACATTAGATTTAAACGAAGCTATTGAACAAGCAGATTGCATTGTAGAAGCTGTGACATCGGCCGGCCTTAGAAATGTTTTTGAACAAGTAAAATTTTTTAATAAGTCTCCCTGTCCAGTTGTGGTTACCTCTAAAGGAATTGAGCAAAATAGTGGTTTAATCTTGCCAGCTGTAGCCCTCGAGGTATTGGGAGAATCTTTCTTAAATCACATTGGATTTTTAAGTGGGCCAAGCTTTGCTCAAGAAGTAGCAAAGGGTTTGCCAACTTCTGTTGTAGGCTCTGGATTTAGAAGCGAAACATCTAAATTTGTGTGTGATTTATTTACTACCCTGACATTTAGAGTATATCCTAATAATGATATTAATGGAGTTGCCTATGGAGGCGCTTTAAAAAACATTATAGCAATTGCTTGTGGTATCTGTGAGGGCTTAGGATTCGGTTTTAGTTCAAGAGCTGCATTGATGACAAGAGGCTTACATGAAATTCGTAAATTAGCAGAGGCCCAAGGATGCAAAAAAGAAACCATTTACGGACTATCTGGAATGGGTGATCTTTGCCTTACTTGTAGTTCAATGATGAGTAGAAACTATAGATTTGGATATTTGCTAGCCCAAGGCAAAACCCCAGAAATGGCACATAGAGAAATTGAAATGGTAGTAGAAGGCTCCTACACATGCGTTTCAACTTTGCAACTAAGTCAAAAATTAAATATACCAATGCCTATCACAGAAACTGTGTATAAAATCATTTATAAGAATTTAAATCCAAAAGATGCCGTAAGGTTATTAATGGAAAGAGCTATAAAGGAAGAACATCTTTAAATCTAAATATAATACATTCCTATAGAAGAATTTTTATAGTAGAAGAGTCAAGGCAATTATCTTAAGTTTGAGGTACTGATGAGAGTGATTAATCCAGGTGAAATGGCAAGAATTGAAAAACTTTCCTATAAAGATGGTTTTTCAGACGCTGAATTTATGGAAGAAGCGGGTAGAGGAATTTCTTTGGGTATTCAAAACTATATAGAAAAAAATAGCTTATCCAAAAGGATTATATTAGTTTGTGGAAAAGGTAATAATGCTGGCGATGCTTATGTATGCGGTAAATATCTATTAGAAAGTGATTATGAAGTTATTGCTTTACAAACTTTTCCAATCGAAAGCTGTTCCGCACTTTGTCAAAAAAATTTTTATACATTCAAAGAAAAAGGTGGAGTAGTAAAATTTATACAAAATATAGATGAATTAGCCTTGCCAACAGACGGTGTTATTATTGATGGCCTTTTTGGAACGGGCTTTAAAGGCAAAGTAGAAGAGCCTTTTTCCTCTTTAATTTTTCTATTAAATCACTCCCATTTACCAATCTTTTCCATAGACATTCCTTCAGGATTAAATGGAGAAACTGGAGTTGTCGAAGAAGATGCTATCATTGCCAAAAAAACATTTTTTTTAGGTTTGCCAAAAACTGGTTTTTTTATTAATGAGGGATGGAATCACACTGGAGTTTTAGAAGAAGTTGATTTTGGTTTACCTCAAACTTATATTGAGCAGTCAAAGACCTCTATGGTCATGATGACTTCTGAACTTTTAAAATTCTTTTTGCCTCCAATAAAACGGAATCGTCACAAATATGAAAGAGGATATGTTCTTGGAATTAGTGGGTCTTTAGAAATGCCAGGAGCGGCTTTGCTATCTTCATGGTCTTCATTAGCAGGAGGTGCTGGAATTACCCGTTTGCTATATCCAAAAGGGATAGAAACACAGCTTTCAAATGCAAAGTACGAAATAATTAAAACACCATTTGATTTAGACAAATTAGATTCACTAAAAGATTATTTAGAAAAATGTGATGCAGTATATATAGGTCCAGGACTTGGTAGAAATGATGAAATGCAAGGTTTTATAAAAAGAATATTTACCTATATAGATAAACCTTGCGTTATAGACGCTGATGCTCTTTTTTGCTTAAGTCAAAATGATCAAATGATTCCAAAAAATAGCATCTTAACTCCTCATAAAGGAGAAATGGAGCGGCTATTAAAAATAGATCCGGTGAAATTCATCGATCAAAGCTTTTTGCAAAAATGTCAAGAATATGCTGAAAAAAAGAACGTTACTATTGTTTTAAAAGGTGGACCTTCTTTTATTTTTCACCCAGACGAACCAATTTTAGTTTGCCCAAGAGGAACGCCTGGTATGGCAACAGCTGGCAGTGGAGATGTCTTAACAGGATTGATTGCCGCTCAATTAGCACAAGGAATTGCTCCAAGTCATGCATGTGCTGTAAGCGTTTATATTCATGGTGTTGCAGGTGAATATGCAGAAAGAAAAAAAACTGCTCATTGCATGTTGGCAAGCGATATTGTCTATCACTTTCCTGATGCTTTCAAAGAATTAGCTATGGAAATATAAAAAATATTTTAATTTTATAAGTATTTATGTAAAAAAGAGCTATTTATCCTTTTAGACCTTCAGGTAAAAAAACAAATTCATATCATAAGGAATAAAAGGTAAAGAAAAATAAATAATCTCTACCTAATAATTCTACAAAATAGTATGAAACTATTTTTTAAAAAATATCATATCATTTGAAACTAAATGTAAGGATTAGCATGAAAATTTTTGCCACAATATTATCCTGCGCAGTTTTTGCCACTTTACTATTTGCTTACAGTTATCAATTAGAAGATAAGCAACTTAAGCAAGATGATCAAAAGATGGAACCTCCTATCGAAGTTTTAAGTTGGTCGCCTAGAGTTTTTGTCTTTCATAATTTTTTAACTGAAGAGGAATGTGACCATATAATCACGTTATCAAAACCTTTTTTACAAAGATCTACAGTAGTTGATAATAATTCAGAGCAAAGTAAAGTTGATGACGTTAGAACAAGCCAGGGAATGTTTTTTCCAGGTAATATGAATGATCCCGTCATAGATAACATAGAAGAAAGAATTTCCTTGCTAACTTTGATACCAAGAGAGAATGGAGAAAACATTCAAGTTCTTCACTACACACAAGGAGGCGAGTACAAACCTCACCACGATTATTTTGACGATAGAACAGTTGGTGGAAATGCTCATTATAAAAGAGGTGGACAAAGAGTGGCTTCATTTTTAATGTATTTAAATACTCCAGAAGAGGGAGGAGAGACAATTTTTCCTACGGCTAATTTGTCAGTTACTCCAAAAAAAGGGGATGCTTTACTATTTTTTGATTGTAATTTAGATGGAACAACTGATCCTAAGACTTTACATGGTGGATCTCCTGTAACGAAAGGGGAAAAATGGCTAGCGACAAAATGGCTTCGACAAAATCTGTTCAAATAGGAAAAAAATGGATAACTTCATAACAAAACCGTTAAGTAAAAATCTTTTGCCATTATTAATTGAACCTAAAAAACCAATAAAAACCTTTCAAGAATTTTTAGACTCCATTGAGGGAAACTTGCCTGAAATTAAGCAGCAGCTTTTAAAGCATGGTGGGTTGTTATTCCGCAATTGTCCTGTAGATTCATCGGATAAATTTTCAAAATTAATTGAAAAATTAAATTTTGGTCGTTTTATTAATTATATTGGGGGAGATAGTCCAAGAGATAAAGTTAAAGGAGAAGTGTATACATCTACAGAGGCACCTCCATCTTTTAAAATTTTACTTCATAATGAATTATCGTTTATAGAAAAGTATCCAAAACATATTTACTTTTATTGCGATACTCCCCCACAACAAAATGGTGAAACCATTATTGCAGATGCTCGAGAAATTTACAGACAAGTTGATCCTGTTGTTAGAAATACTTTAGATCAAAAAGGATTAAAATACGTTTCTTGTTACTATCAAAAAAGCCCTTTCTTTGATTTTTTAAACAAATTTCAGCGTTCCCATAAAACTTGGATGCAAGTATTCGAAACAAATTCAAAAGGAGAAGTTGAGAGTAAGTGTAAAGAAAATAATTTTGATTTTTCTTGGGAAAAAAATAATTGGTTAAAAATTAGCCAAACCACAAAAGCTACAATACAACATCCCGAAACCAAAGAAAATGTTTGGTTTAACCAAATCCATCTTTATGATTTTAATCCTCGCTTACTCGGTTTTTGGAAATATATGGGTGCTAAATTAGTTTATGCCAGACCCCATACAAGATTGCATGAAATTTATTTTGCTGATGGCACAAAAATTCCAAGAGAATCTATCTATCATATTATGGAAGTTTTGGAAAAAAATACGATCTATTTCCCTTGGCAAAAAGGAGATGTATTGGTACTTGATAACGTACTTGCTATGCACGGTAGAGCCCCTTTTACTGGTAAAAGAAGAATTTTGACTGCTTTGACTAAATAAAGGGAATGAGCTTTTTTTAGCAACGTTTCAATGTTTTATTAAAGAATTGCTTTTAGAAATAACTTATCTTTTTTTAAAAGCAATTCTTACAATTCTTTTCAGCTATATCCAATTTACAAAAGTAAAAAGAATTATTGACAATTGTCAACCTTGAATTAGATAAATTAATTTTAATCAACTTACAGTTACTAAAAATTAAAATTTTATCTATTACAAATTTTTACTATTCAGACTGTGCAAACAACTTCAGACTCACACCATTGAGAACCTAAAAATGCTGTTTCCCCTTCCGTTTTAAATCGAATATTTGTTGAAGGTGGATATACAGAAAATTTTAGTGAAATTTCATCTTGTGTGATTAATTTTTGATTATACAACAATGCTGTAACGACAACTCGGTAATCACCTTCATGAAACATTCCAGCATCTAATGTAAAATGAATTTTATGTTTACCAAGAGTACGATATTTATTAAGATTATTCAAGTCGTCATAAATATGCGTTTTTGCCACGATTTGATTTCTTGAATTATATACGTTAATTCCTAAAATTAGATCTTCAGAAAATTTATCTATAGTATATTCAATATTTACTTTTGTTTTTTCTCCCTGATAAAAGAAATCACGTGTTAAATCATCTCTTTGTAGATAAGCTCTATGAATTGTAATAATTTCATCGCCCACTTCCCCTTCCCAATAAAGGCTAGGTCCACAGTTAGTTTTTAAATAATGATTAATACAATTTTCAATTGATCCAAAATTTTTAACTTTACCTTTTTCTAAATAAAGACCTTTATTACAAAGTGAAAGAACTGAACCTGGATCATGACTCACAAAAAGTATGGTTCTTCCTTGAGTACCTAATTCGTTCATTTTTTTTAAACATTTTTTTTGAAAGGCTAAATCACCAACAGCTAAAACTTCATCTACAATTAAAATATCTGGATCTACGTGAGCCGCAATAGCAAACCCTAATTTAGCATACATTCCACTCGAATATCTTTTTACAGGGGTTTCTAAAAAAGAAGCTATCTCTCCAAATTCAACAATTTCGTCGAATTTTTTTGTAATTTCTTTTTTTGTCATTCCAAGTATAGCGCCGTTTAGGTAAATATTCTCTCTACCTGTAAGCTCGAGATGAAAACCAACACCTACTTCTAGCAAGCTTGCTACACGACCTTTAATTTTAATGATGCCGCTCGTCGGTACCATAATGCGAGATAGCAACTTTAACAAAGTTGATTTTCCTGCGCCATTTCTGCCAATAATACCTAATTTATCCCCTTCTTGGATATCAAACGAAACGTCGTTTAAACTCCAAAAATCTTCATAGGGGCTTGGCACTGATTTAAATGGATTCGATATTTTCTTTAATGCTTGTTTCATCCCATTTGAAATAGTTTCAATTAATGTTCCATAAGAGCTTTTTTGCTTATGAATAAGGAATTTTTTAGAAACATTCGAAACTTCGATCATATTTTTCATGGTTATATTCCGTCAGCAAAGCTTGTTTCCATTTTCCTAAAATAACGAAAGCCTGTAATCAATAAGCTTAAGTTAATGATAATAGAAAACAAAATTGAATAGGCTATACCTGGATAAGTAATGCCAAATAAAGACCATCGACAACCATCGATAATTCCAACCATTGGGTTAGCAAAATAAAATATTTGATATTTCTCAGGAATAGAAAACGTTCCATAACCAACTGGTGAAACAAATACTCCAAATTGTATCAAAAAGGGTACGATAAATTTAAAATCACGATACTTGACTGTTAAAGCACTTAGCCACAATCCACAACCTAAGCAAAGAATTAGTGTTAAAGCTATAAAAATAGGGAAAAATATAATAGATAAAAGCGAGCCATATCCCATAAATATTAAGGCTAGTAATAAAACCGTTGTTCCCACGCAAAAATCTGTAAAATGCACAATAATCTGGGCTCCAGGAATTAACATACGTGGGAAATAAGTTTTTGTAATGAGATGAGAATTATTGATAATAGAATTTGAGCAATCCATAATAGCATTAGAAAACAACTGCCATGGTAACATTCCTGCTAATACAAACAGTGGATAATTAACATTATTTGAAGAAAGCTTAGCTACTTTACTAAAAACTAATGTAAACACAAGCATATGTAAGATTGGCCTAATTAGAGCCCAAGCAATACCAAATATTGCTTGCTTATATCTTACTAAGGTATCTCTCCAGCAAAAAAAATAAAATAATTCCTTATATCTAAATAAATCTTTTAAATATTCTTTTTGAATATTTTTAGGATCAATAATTAGTATAGAGGGGTCTTTATCCATTAATCTATCATCCCACTAAAATTTTTCGGTTAATATTACCGATTTGCGTAGTTTGCTTCCATCCATAATTGGTAGTTACCCGATTGAATATTTCTTACCCAATCTAAATTATTACAATACCAATCAATCGTTTCTTTGAGCCCTGTTTCAAAATTATGCTTTTGCTTCCAGCCAAGCTCATTTTTAAGTTTCGAGCAATCAATAGCGTATCTAAAATCATGTCCTGGGCGATCTTTTACATATGTTATCAAGTTTAAATATTTTTCTTGATCTATAGAAAACTTTTGGCTTAGGTGATAAATAATAGCTTCAATGACTTGCTTATTTGTTTTTTCTTCTTCTCCACCAATATTATAAGTTTCCCCAGATCTTCCCTGCTGCAATAAAAGCCACAAGGCTTCAGCATGATCAGTAACAAATAACCAATCTCTAACGTTAGATCCATTCCCATAAATTGGCAAAGGCTTACCTTCTAAACAATTCATGATCATTAAGGGAATTAATTTTTCAGGAAAGTGATAGGGTCCATAATTATTGCTGCAATTGGAAATACAAGTAGATAACCCATAAGTTTTGTTATAAGCCCTAACTAGATGATCCGAAGCAGCTTTTGAAGCAGAATAAGGTGAATTAGGAGAATATGGTGTTTCCTCTACAAAAAAACCTGTTTCTTTTAAGCAACCGTAAACTTCGTCTGTTGATACATGATGAAAATGTATATGGGGATTTTGCCGAACAACTTCTAACAAAGAAAAAGTACCCATGATATTAGTTTCAATAAAAGCTTGAGGGCCTAAAATGCTCCTATCGACATGGCTTTCTGCAGCGAAGTGAATGATTGTATCAATTTGATGTTCTTGACATAAGTGATTAATTAAATTTTGATCTCTAATATCACCTCTTTGAAATAAATAACGAGGGTCATTTTCAACTTCTTTCAAATTTTCTAAATTGCCAGCATATGTTAATAAATCAAAGTTGATACAAAATCCGTCAAAATTTTTCTCTTCTTGTAACAAATATCTGATAAACGCAGAGCCAATAAATCCAGCACCACCAGTAACTAGGATATTTTGTACATTTCTTTTGATTTTCATATTTGATCCTTAAACGGTTATTTCAATCTTTCTTTCAGATAACTCAATTAAGTATTGACCGTAAGGGCTTTTTCCTAAATCTTGGCCAAGTTTTCTTAATTGTTTTGCCGTAATAAATTCTTGATGGTAGGCAATTTCTTCTAAAGAAGCAATATACATCCCTTGTCTTTCTTCAACAACTTGAACAAAGTGACTCGCTTGCATTAGACTCTCATAAGTACCAGCATCGAGCCATGTAAAACCTCTTCCCATTACATGCATGGAAACTAATCCTTTTTCCATATATACACGATTAACATCTGTGATTTCTAGCTCGCCTCTACCTGATGGCTTAATCTCTTTTGCAATGCGAATTACATCATTATCGTAAAAATATAGCCCAGTAACTGCTATATTTGATTTTGGATGCATTGGCTTTTCTTCCAAAGAAATAACAACACCCTCATCATTTACCTCTGCCACTCCGTATCTTTGAGGAGACTTAACTTCATAACCAAATAGTGTAGCTCCTTTTTCTTTGGCTACTGCTGCATTTAAAAATTCGTGTAATCGGTTACCGTAAAATATGTTATCACCAAGAATTAAACAAACTCGGTCGTCTCCAATAAATTCCTCTCCAATAATAAAAGCTTCCGCTAAACCTTTTGGTTGTGGTTGTATTGCATAAGTAAAGCGACAACCAAGTTTTTCTCCATCGCCTAATAATCTTTTAAATAAATGTTGTTCTTCGGGTGTTGTAATGATTAATATTTCTTTAATCCCAGCTAGAAGCAAAACTGATATGGGATAATAAATCATTGGTTTGTTATATACTGGCAAAAGTTGCTTTGATACCCCAAGTGTTAAAGGGTGAAGGCGTGTGCCACTTCCGCCTGCTAAAACAATACCTTTCATATGTCCTCTAAAATGATTTTTATTTATCCTAATACTTTATTCATAGCGATTATTATAACTGATAAATTCAATAATTAAATTGAATAAAACTAAAGCAAAAAAGTTTTAAGTAAGGATCTTATTCAGCCTAAATAGTATTTGTCAATACAAACTCATAATGAGAAATTAAGAAAATTTTTACGGAAACCCTAATTTTACTTTTAGTTGTGGTAAAAATTTTAAAATTTCAAAATCTTCAACTTGATTTATGCTTGCAAGACGAGCTAGTTGCCCATCAAACCCTTCTTGCCATTTTTGCCTTCTGGCACACTTAACATTATAAAAAAATTCTTCATCTCTACTCCAATAGTGATTAATTCTAATATCATCTATCACAACCTCTGGAGTACTTGAATTGCGAATTCTCATTTTTTTAGAATTAACTGCATAACAATTAGGTTTGAATTTAGGAATGTGTGGATCTTTTATCTCAATTACAGCTTTTGGTTGAAAGATAGTCTTTACATATCTATTTTCTTGGTAATCTTGCGGGGCTTTCAATCGTAATGTTTCAATCAGTGTTTTATTGTTAGGAATTATAGGGGTAAAACTAGTTCCAAAAAATTGCCAATTAACAACTAAACCCCCAAAATTTTTATAGTTTTTTAAAAAATCTACTAAGTTTTTTTCTTTAACAGGAAATAAATACTCATCGCAATCTAACATGGCAAGCCATTTAACATTAGCATTTTTTGCTTTTGCTAACGCATCTTGATAAGCATTGCATTGAATTTCATTCCAATCATTTCCGTTGAGACTTTCATAAGGCCATTCAGTTAATGTAAGTATTTTCTTTTTTATATAGGGTTCTAAAATACTCAAGTAATTATCAGTACTTAAGTTATTATATAAATAAAAATGCTCAACTCCCATCAAACGATGAAATTCAATCCATTCTTTTAAAAATCTGGCTTCATTTCTAAATATGCAACAAATAGCCAATTCAACTTTGTTGAGTTTCTTAACTTTTGCCTTTAAAAGTTCTTTCTCTTCTTGAGAATAGCAAAAATAAAATAGACTATTGAAACTTAAAAAAAACAATAGAATGAATGGAAGATATTTTTTCATAATTTTATAAATTTTTGGTTACTGGCCAATTTTTGTAATAAGCAAAATCAGCAAATTGAAGTAATGGTTCATCTCCTTTACTATCACCATAAGCATATAATATATAGTTATCTTTATTGCCATAACGATCAATAAGCCTTTTTACTTTTTCTTCACCCCAACAATTGCCATTTTTTAAAGTTCCAATAACGGCATCACTTGCATCAAAATTCAATTCACTACTGATAAGAGATGTTATCCCTTTACTTAATGCCCAAGGTTGAAGGTAAAAATTTAAACCTGCACTTACAATAACACACTCATGACCTTGGCTTTGATGCCATTTTAAACAATTTAATGTAATTTCTCTTTCATACTTTGGAATAACAACTTTTGCAAATTCTTCTCCAATTGAATAAAGTTCTTTTTTTGATTTTTTATGTAGAAACTCATAAATTAAACGTTCTTTTACTTCTTGCCGATTTAGATTTCCTAAGCCATAAAGGATAAAATTAGGAATAATTTTTAATAGTTTTGTTGGAATTGAAGTTTTTTTTGAAGCATAGATTAAAAAAGGAAAGAATAAATCCCTATGGGTTAGTGTGCCATCAAAATCAAATGCTGCAATAACTTTAGGGCTAGTTTTATTTAACATAAATTAATGAATAATAGTTATTTAAATGCTGTAATTTAGGTATAATTACTTTTATTGTCAAAATTAAACTAACACTTATGAAAAATATTTTTATTACTGGAATAGCCGGCTTTATAGGATTTCATTTAGCGAAAAAACTAGTAGAACTTAAATTTAATGTAGTTGGTATTGATAACTTTAATACTTATTATGATCCCGCCTTAAAGCAAATAAGAGCTAAAATTTTGAAGGAAAAAGGTGTAAAAATTTACCAGCAAGATCTAAGCGTTGGTCTTAAACAAATTATAGAAGATCACAACGTAACAAATATTGTGCATTTAGCAGCGCAAGCGGGTGTTAGATACTCTTTAGAAAATCCATCTGCTTACATTGATAGCAACATCCATGGGTTTCTAACTATTTTAGAAATCTGCCGAAGTTTTCCTCATATTCCTTTAGTATACGCTTCTTCTTCTTCAATATATGGTTTAAATAAAGATATACCCTTTAAAGAAACCCACGTGACGGACAAACAGGCAAGCCTTTATGGTGTGACAAAAAAGACAAACGAATTAATGGCCGCTAATTACCATCATCTCTTCAATATAAAAGTAACTGGTCTTCGTTTTTTTACCGTTTATGGTCCTTATGGCAGACCTGATATGGCTTATTTTTCATTCGCAGATGCAATTGATAAACAAACTCCCATTTATTTGTATAATCAAGGCTTGATGAAAAGAGATTTTACATTTATTGATGATATAACAGATGGGATTATTTCTGCCATTGAGCTTGAAGCATCATATGAAATTTTTAATTTAGGCAATAATCAATCAGTATCTTTACTTTATTTTGTAGAATTACTTGAGAAATATATGGGTAAAACAACTAAAAAGATATTTGCACCTATGCAACTTGGCGATGTAGAAAATACATTTGCAGACATTACACATGCTCAAACTCAATTAGGATATAGCCCCAAAACAAGTATTGAGAAAGGACTTGAATCATTTATTTTGTGGTATAAGGAACATCGCCTATTATTCTCTTAAATAAAATCAAGGTTCCATTTGCTATTTAGTAATAAATAATGAAAATTTATTCATAGGGGAATTTTCCAACCTATGTTATTATTCTAAATAAATTCTTTTAAGGATAGTTAAGCTCGAACAAAATTTTAAATGATTAATTTAACGAATATATTTCAATCATATATCCTTAAAATTGGACCGATTTATCGTGAAAGATGCAAATTTTTAGATTATTTTTTGATACATAATACAATAGTGCACAATATGCGTATTTTTACCTTACTTTTTTTGCTATGTTTTATATCCCTCACAACTAGTTGTGGCCGATTGGCTGAACGTTTTGGAGGTGTACCCGCGCATAAATGTTGCGGAAAAAGAAATCCGCGGATACCAAAAGGCGAAGAGGAATATGTTCAAGAAGCTACCCGCATTATGATTACTTATGCGGAAAAAATAAGAAAACCCATGCGTTTTCATCTCGAACACTCTTATGTATATCATGATGAAATTGCACGCAAAATAGATGGATTTCGCATGGAATTTATTTCACAAGATATTGTAGAAGTTCGAGAAGCTCGTGAAGCATTGGTAGATCTTGTGGAAGGTTTTTTGGAAGATGTTAATAGTGACCCTATTTTAGCAAAAAATTTACCTCGCCCTATAACGCCAAGTGATTTAGAAATTTACATAAATTATGAAAGCTATTGGACACTCTATGGCGATCCATTATATGTGGGTTGGACTTTGCTTCAAGATGGCACTGCCTTTTACTACGCTGGAGATATTAAAAATAGAAGAATTGACTATTGGCACAGTCGCGTTGAACCCTACTACAAAAGCTATCAAACAGTTGCCTTCAGTCGTGAAGCTAAAAATACAGAAGCCTTTAACAATAGACAAGAAGGCGCTAATAAAAGAGAATCTAAAGTCATTGGATTACAAGAAATGCTATATCGCGATGATATAGATGCAAATGATTTAGAGCATCCTTACCAGCATCATTGATTCTTAAAAGCTATCTCCATAATTCTAAATTCTTGCTTTAATCAAGAATTTAGAATTATACTCCTTCCTCAATCTCCAATAATTCTATGAACCAAATTCAGTTTAAATTATTTCTCAATACTATAAATCTTGAACAAATACTTAATAGCGAAGAAACAAACTATTTAAGCTTTCCTAATAATTTTTCTAACCATAATTATCCTCAGATCTACAATCTTATAAATGATTTTATTCACGAAAAAATTGCTCACAATTTAAAGTTTAGCGATTTAATCAATTCTGTAGTAGATCACTTTAAATTAAACTCATTCAATAGTTATTTAACTATTATAGGAGGTTTTTCAAGATCTATTTTTTATAAATTAGCTGTAATTTTACAAAAGCAAAAAGATGAAGGATATTTATTTAACGATCATGATTTACTATGGTCGTTGATTGATTGTAACCCGGGCGAACTATATAAAATAACAGATCATTTTAGAAACCTACTAAAAGAAGTTAATGGAAATGAAATTACAAACCATAACAAATTCGACGAAAAAGGGAAAGGTTACATAAGAATCACCTTTGCAATAGGTAAAAAGCAGTATGACTTAACATTAACCAATTTAGTTGATTCATCACCAATATTTTTATTTGATTCGCTAACGATATTAATCCCATACGAAACTTTAAATAATCAACAGGATAATAATTATCCCCTTATTAATAAGGCAAAAGATAGACAAATCGATGTCCTACAGGATTTGTTATGTAAAAAGATTACCTTTGTAAATATTGACACTGTCAATCATATGGGATTGTGGAAATATATTTCATTTTTAACTTTAGGATATACACCCAACGATAACTTGCCTTTAATTTTTTTTGAAAAAACTAAAACACAAGCCAAGAAGGAAGCAAATTATTTTGAAAAAAACTTAAGTCAGATGTTAGAGAAGTTTTCTAAAGATAAGGCACTAAAATTTTTTTACTATTATTTATCTGTAACCTATTCTTATTTTGATCCCGATACAACAAAAGAAGCGATCCATTTTTTTATAGAAAATTATGTGACTAAATACATAGATACTTATGATAAAAGACAACTAACATTTATCACTGATTTATTTTATTTATTTAGTATTTGTTACGAGCCGTTTCATCCAAATCATACCACTTGTTACTGCCCCTATCCAAATATCAATGCTCTAATAGAAAATATTCAAAATGCAATCAATCAAGATTTTTTAGATTTTAGAATAATCGAATTGCTTATGAATAATTTTTTTATTAGAGAATTCTCTGCTAAACCTAAAAATGCTCGCAAAGTTGATTTACAATCTTTGATAAAATTTTGTCTAAAAAAAAATTACGGCTTCTTATCGTTATTAAGCTATCACTTATTATACATTCAAGCTCTAATTAATGAAAAAAAATTAGATTATGAATGTGTTATCTTATTGTTTAAGGATTTAATTTATCCCCATTATACTCAAGAAAAGCTCATCTATTTAAAAAAATCTTTTAACCTACTCTATGGTAATTCATTTTCCGAATCTTTTTTTGAGGATTTAAATTATTTAATTTATTCCAGTTCTACACTAAATATGATTTGTTATCATTTTTATAAATTAAAAACGAACAATCTGGCTTTTAACGAATTGCGTAATAAATGTTTTATTTATTGTGATAATGAAACAATTTTAAGGTACATTGTTACCCTTTATAGTTATAACCCTGCCAATGCATTAAGTGAACTTTGTCGAAATCAAAATAATGAACTAAATTTTTTACTGAGTGCATGGCAAAAAATCAAATTAATTAGAGTGTATGGCAAAAGTCATGAAAAAGAGTTATGGTCAAAGTTTATCCATAAAATTATAAAAATCTATACTTTAGAAAATCCTTTTTTATCTCATGAACATAAAAAAGAACTTCATTTAGAACTTTATAACTTGTCAAAAGATTCTTTTGTTACTTTTTTTAAAATCGAAAAACAAAAAGTTGTAATAGATGATTTTAATGCTTATTTAATAGACATTTTTTATTCTATATTTAATACATATCCATTGAGCATTTATGTAAAAGAAATTTGGCATCAGTTAGAAGAAAATGAACTATTCAGTAATTTAAACTTTGCCAATTATATAGATTTGATCAAACATATCATCCATAACAAAACAGATTATAATTATTTTAAAAAATATTTAGATACTAAATCTTCTTTTTTAAACTCTCAATCCTTAGAATATTTTATACAGCTTAGAAGTCCACTTGCATTATGTGGATTTTCCCATTTGATATTGAATAAAAAAGAAAATTATTCCTATTATTTTTCCCTCACTTTAGAAATATTGACTAGTAATAAAGGGTTAGAACCTGTTTATTTTGAATGCGTTTTATCGTTTTTAGAGAAATTTTTTAATTTAAATCAAAAATCAAAAACTATTTTAGTTTATAAGTTAGTAGAGCAACTTATTTGCTACTTACAAAATCACTATATAAAAAGTAGTGAAAATGCCTCTTACACAATTTTTTTTCTAAAATTATATCAAGAAGGTTTGATAGGTGTTTATTTTGACGACATTTATTTAACTTATGCTAATAATTTCAGTAATTTTTATAATTATCTAGAATTTGCTAAGAAGCACATCCCCATACCTTTTATATCAAAAAAGCAAAATAAACTACTTTTTTCAAAATGGATTGTTAATAGTAAACTTTTTTTCGATAATGATTTATTAAAATTTTCTCATTTACTCATTTATTTTGCTTTGCCACAAAAAAATCCGGATGAATTTAAAATCATAATCTCTGAAATTTTTAGTAGAAACTATACCTTTAATCAATTAAAAGAACTGTTTATCCAATATCATACTTACTTAGATAAAAGTAAAATAACAAATTTTATAAAAAATAAACTATTGCAACAACCCATTAAAACTATTCATTCTTTTATTATTAATTTGAACCAACTTCCTTTAGGTTGGAAAATCCTTGTCAGAGCTATCATCAAAAAAAATGAGTTACAGTTAATGTCCTCCTTAATAACAAAATTTACTAATAACTTTATAGATAGTGGTGTAGAGCTGATAAAAAACTCAAAAAGTACGAATGAAAGCTTTGTTATTTTCACAAATTTTATTCTTACAAAAATCTTTGCTTCAAATGCTTTTTTTTCTCAATACTATAATCATTTACTTCAAATAATCGATCAGAAAAAGGCTATTTTTGACTTAGTTGATGGGAAAATCTTTTTATTAAATTCCTTTACTAGCAAAGATAAAGATTTTTTTCTTTTAAAGTATGAAGAATTAAAAAAGAATAGTTGATTTTTCATTTTTTCTATTAATTATACTCTCTTCCCTCCTTTATCTTAAAAATTCCTTGAATATAACTTCCCCTTTTCTTATTCTTCTTTGGTTATTAACCATAAGTTATTATGATTTACGATCTTACATCTTGCTTATCCAACAATTTTCCTTACTCGTACTCAACCCTTTTTTCAACCTCTCCCCTTTTATCTGAAATACTTTTGCCAGATGGCAAACCAGTCAATGTAACTTTTGATCACCCTATATTGTTAAATCAAAAAAACGTGGTCGATCTAATTGACTCTATTTTTACAAAACCCTCTGTTGATGTTTTTTTTAAAGCTTTTACAAAATCCCTTTCCGATAAAATCAAGCAATGCGCCAAGTTTTACATGACTGGAGGCTTTGTTCGTTACTTAAATGAGGTTTGCGCTAAAGAGATTGTACAAGATGTATGGGCAAGAGCTTTTCCTAATGTCTCAATAGAGCTTCCGTCTGTCAGAGAGGATCCCTATCCATATCACGATTTAGACTTTAGTTTTACTTTGTCAAATTGGGACGGTGATCTTCAAGATTTAAAAATGGAGATGGACCTTTTAAGGGAAAAGTTGATGAAGGAAGGGGTTGTTAAAAAGTGTCACGTTAAAGATTTTTATGGGCAAGCCATTTATTGCTCGATGAACGTGATTTTACACGATGACACCTCTATTGAGTTTAGCTTTTACATAAGAAAAAAGGAGACAGCCTTATTTTCTTTGACTAACTCTTTAATCAATGTAGAAGCGCTTATAAAAAAAAATGAAAGGGATTTTTTTGTAGAAAGGGAACATGCTTTCTTTTTTTATGAAACGGCTTTATTAGGTTTATATCGCATTTGTTATATTTATAATCCGGATGAGATCAATGAACAGGGATTATGGAGATATTTGCATGGTTTATCTAAAGGTTTTGTTACTTGGCAGCAAAAGGCTTTAGATACTATCGCTGAGACTTTTTTTAACCAATGCCAGGACTTGATGCCAACTCCCCCCTCATATATAGACAAAAAAAGAATTTTTTCTGCTTTTTGCAAAAACACGTATCTGCGTCATGCCCCTAACAATTTAATCTATCGCTTTACCCTTTTATTTAACTTATACCAATTGTTAGGTGCTACCATAAAGGATAACAGCTGGAGACTTCTTTTTGAGCAATTAAAGAAAGATTTTGCAGAGCTTAAAATAACAAGTTTAGATCATTTAAAAGAAGCTGAAGCAGTCTTGTGTCAATTGTGTTCACTAGAAGGAGTTTTTGCAAAAGGCTTAACAAAAGTAACTTTTAGGCAAGTTAAGCTAGGGGCGCAAGAGTTTTATGCTTTGGACGACCAGTTTGTTCTTTTTGTTCCTTGTAAACCAAAACTTCCCTTAAGCTCCTGGACCTTAAACCACTGGGAATTTTTCTCTCTTTTTTTCTTTCGATTTTCTCCCCTTTGGAAAGAGACCCTATCCCAAGAAGGCTATGCTTTTTTATTAGAAGCTTTTGCTTTAACCCCTGATATTAAAGTAAAACAAGCTATTATTGTTTGCATTTGGAAAAGCAAATATGAAGATATAAGGCAAAAATTGTTAAACCTCTTTTTTAAGATAGGAGATGTTTCTTATGCACCACTCTTTTCTTTATTATTAGAACACAATTACCCCCTTTTTGAAGAATTAACCATACAATTACCCTTTGAGGAAAAATTGTTTTGGCTAGCTCATTTATTAGATAAACCAGTTACCCATCCTCAAGCGACTCTATTTTTCCAAAAAGTTTCTTTTAAACTCAAACGACTCCATTTACCATTATACTTTCAGCTAGCCTATCGATTAGAGCTTCTTATAGACAGTATAAAAGATTGTTCGTTAGAAGAATTGGAAATGGCGATACGCAACCCCTTAATTAGGTCTTTTCTTAAAGAGCAAATTAACGATAACAAAATTCCTTATCCGCTTTTATTGAGTAAGCTTTTTTATCTTATCCCAAATCCTTTAAAATTTTTAGCTAGTCTAAGAAATAAACTCTTAGAACCAAAACTTCCGATTGTTTTTTCCCTTTACTTGTCTCAAGCTGAAGAAGCTTTTTTAGAAGATAGGGATATGGAAGTTTACTTACAAGAAATGGAAACGATTTTTGGATTAGAATCTCACTTTACAACCTTTGTTGCCTTCTTTTACAAACACGCTGAAGTTATTTACTATAAAAAAAGAGATTTAAATCCCGCCTTTATCCTTTGGTGTGAAAAGATTTTAAACTGTAAAACATCAATAGAAGAAACTCATTGTTTATCTCCTTTTTTTCGCTTCCTAAAAGAAAAAAATGGCAAAAACTCTTTGCCAAATCTCCTCACTCTTTATAAAAACAATTCTCCCAATCCATTTTTACAAATCTTGTTAGAAAAAGCTCTATTCAAACTAGCCAGTTTTGAAAAAACATTTACCCATATTCATCAAGGCTTACACTTAGTAAAATATTTCTATTCCCCTTTTCTTTTACCTTTAGCAACAGAACTTATTAAAAACTCCCGTGTAAAGCAAGAAACAATAACGCTACTTACTCCCATTATTAAAAAATACATCAAACGAATTCCAGCAATAGAACTGATTCCTTTTTGGAATAACATCTATCCTCACATCAAAAACATCTCGTTTGAAGAACTCTTCTTTTGTTTAGCAAATCAAATACTAACCGCCAATCAGACCCTTCCCCTTACAAATGTATTAGAAATAAAAACAAAATTGCTACCAAACTATCCAACTCTTTTCCAAGATTTAACGCTAAGCTATCTACAAACAGAGATTAAAAATTCCTCATCCACTCTTTTAGAGCAACTTTTAAGTGTAATGCCTTACGTTGAAAAAAAAGCCCTTGCACCTTTAGCGGAACAAGCCATTGCATTAGAAACTAATCCTATAAAGGTCTTAGACTTTTTGAAAGAAGAAGTTGTGTTATCTAAAAAGAAGAAGGAAAAACTACTATTAGATATTTATGAAACTTTAAAAGATGTTCACCTAATACAAGAAATTATAAAAAAAGAAGAATTGCAACGATTAGATTTTGAAATCACGGAAAAAGATAAATTACAAAATATTCTAATAAATTTTTTTCAGATCTTAGTCTGTCATAATAAGCCTGTAGAAATCACTAGTTTGCTAAAGTTTGCAATAAAACACATCGACTATATCGATTCATTCTTAACTTTTATAAAAGAGAGAATAATGATCGATAGTCTTGATTTAGCTAAATTATCGAATGAAGTTAAATGGGAATTATTTACTCTATTACAATTAGATAAAACCAGTATTTTTGAGACAATTGTCTTAATAAGCTGGTTTGAATTTGATAATTTGCTAAAAAAACATAAAACCATTTTTCATTATATAAATAGTGTAGATAAATTTTACAAAAATTTTATCCCACATGAACTGTTTATAGAGGGAATGTTTAAATTATTAAGGTTATATGAAAAAGAAAAAAAAAGAGAAAATATACTTTTTTTTTATATAGTCTGTAATGAATCTTTAAATTATTTGATTCAATGTGAGCTTACCTATAACTTTTCCCATAACTATGATTTCATAAAAGGAAAATTAGAAGATTTAATAACACGTTTAACAGATCTACTTCCAATCAAAAATGACTTTTTATTAGATCTAAACCAAACAGTACTTAAGCAACCTTTTGTTTTATCTAAACAACTCATCACTAAACTCCATCAAAATGGATATCTAATTCAATATGCAAAATACTTAGAAAGCCTTTTTTTAGAATTTTTTTCATTATACAATTATAACGAATGCTTAGGGAATTTAGTGGAAGGTTTAACTATTTATGATAAAACATTCTTTTTGAAATATTCTAACAAAATCAAAACTGTTTTAGTAAATAACCAAACTTCCAGTAGTTTAAAAATTCTTTATTGGGTTACCCAGTGGGATATTTATTATCTTGATATAGAAAATCTGTCCAAAAAAATAAAGCAATTGGAAATCCATAAAGTTGAACTTAATTCTTTAGAAATTGAAAGCTTAATCCATTATTGTAGTCAATTATTTATAAAAGAAAATCCATTTAACATTGAAGATGTTGTTACTATTTTAAATACTCTTAATAAACATATTTATTATGATTTAGATATTTTTTTTAAATATATCCACTTCAACCAGACATTTTTATTTTCACTCTTTGCTAAGACAACTTATACAGATGATTTCTTTTTATCATTTCTAAAGAAAATTGAATTAACTATTACTCATGAACTAAAGATCGTTCCCAAAGAATTAATCACTTTAATCGATCATATACATGATTTCTATTTATTGAAGTCCACTTTCTTATTTTCAATTGGTGAAATATATTATCAATATTTTCATCATCAATTATTTTATATAAAAGAAGATGAAAAAACGTTAATTGAATGTAAAATTTTTATAACTAAATATTTAAAAAATCATTCCAGAATATTGTCTAAGGACACTCTATCGAATTGGTTTATTATATTAGAAAAACTTTATCAACTACTAATCAAAGCTTATTCGTTAGAAATGGAAATTACTTATTTGGATATTCTTTCTAGTTTTTTAGCCATTGGAGAGATGGAAAAACAAATAGACAAAATATTTACTCTATATACTGTAATTCAAAAAGATAAAACTTCCAGCATAGAAAATTTACTACGAATCAAAATTAATCATTTTTTTGATAATCAAAGCAAATTAGAACCTTTTTTAGAAAATCAAAATAACAAACCATTTATAAAAAGGTTTCTAAAACATTACTTTGATAATTTTTTACCATATAGGGACGTTTTCAAAGAGTTATATCTTAAACTTTCTTTAACTGAACTGAAAAATTCATTTGAAATATGGAATCTAAAATATAGCTTGCAAAGCCATTATAAGAACGATTACTACAGCTTATTAGAAAATAATAGAGGATTGTCACATGAAGAAAAAATAAATTTATTGAAAAACATCTTTATTCTTTCTCAAAGACAAAGGGAAGCTCTTGGCAACGACCTATTCGATGGACATTACTTAAGTCTATTTATTGTTAACACATTGAGTTATCATAATTATTTATTTGAAAGCTTTTTTCCTGAAAGAATTAACACGACTGAAATAGCACAAATTCATAGTTTTTTTACTATGTTAAGCTATCGTATTTATACTTTTGAAGAGAACTTTCTATCTTCGCTCAAGGATGATGAATTGTATATTTTCACCCATTTAGAATATTCACTATATGAGGTTTTAAAGGAATATTCTTTATTCGGTGATGAAAACTTGAATATTAACTTTACACTCATCTTAAAGTTATTATCTAAGAAAGGATATGCTTTACCACTCATTAATGTTTTGGAGCTAGAAATAAAACAGATTATCTTGGAAAACAATAAAATAACCCTTTCCAAATTTATATTGATCTGTTTAGTAATCTATCATTTGGTAATTAACCAAACAGAACCCTTTGATGCTAAGATTATTTACGACTTATTACTTATAAATATTAAGGCAGAACATGGTAAAGTTGAAAAGTTTAAAGATTGTATAATAAATCTCATTATTAAAAGATTACAATTTATAAATAAAAACATTTTAAATTTTGAATATTTAAAAAAAACTGAAATGTTGCTTGGAATTGCCAATTCAGATTTTATAACACAAGATACTTATAATGAGATTACGACAGACATTATCAATTATAATAATTTTGGTAAAATCTATCGTTTTCAACAATTATTTTGCCACATTTCTATAAATAAATTTCCCACTGTAAACCAAAGAGCTTATACCTCATTTATCAACTATTGTTTTTACGAAGAAAATCTAAGAAAAAAAGTAAGTATCACTACAACTGAGAAAAAAAATGAAATGTATATAGTACGTTTACCTCTTTTTATTTTAGAACATCGAATAGCTCATTCTGAAATAGTTTTTTTTAAATATTTTAAAAAAATAAAAAAATTGCTTATAAGTTATCAAAGCAAAAAAACTTATAATACTGATTCAAATTTAAAGTTATTCTTAGAAGAATTGGAAGATATATTTTTTTATCAAATAAATATTTCTTTTTTGTCTAAACTTAATAAACCTATTGATTTTGTTAACCTGGCTTTGAGATATTTTGCGGAAATGATTGAACAAAAGCTTTACGAAAAAGGTAAACAAGAAATAGATTACAAAAAAATAGCTTTTATTTTTACAAAATTAAAAGTGTCAAAACAATTAAAAGATCAATTAAAAAAGCTTCATTCACCTTAAATTAAGATAAACAGTATGAACATTTCTATTAACGACTTTGTAAAAAAAATAATAGACAATGAGAAAATCTATTTAATTGACATACGAACTAAAGAGGCATTTGATAAAATAAAATTAGAAGGTAAAAGCAATTTTCATTTATTTAATTTACCTTATCCGACTATCAAAGATAATCCAAGTAAAAAACTGACCTCTTTTATTCAAGAACATGAAATTCCTAAAAATAATGTATTTGCCATTTGCTATAAAGGTAATTCTTCTAAATTGCTGTGTCAGGCTTTTGAAGACCTAAATCACCCCATAACTAATGTAATGGGAGGAATGGATGCCTGGGAACAATTTTATGGTATTACAGCTATTCCTCATACTCGTTGTACCATTTATCAAATTCAAAGGCTTGCTAAAGGTTGTTTAAGCTATATCATCGTTTCTAACAAAGAAGCAATAATTGTAGATCCTTTAAGCAAAGAAGATCTTTATATAGATTTTATTCAGAAGAATAATTTGCATTTAAAGTTCATCGTAGATACTCATATTCATGCCGACCACTTCAGCAGCGGTGTAAAACTATCTCTTTATTTCAATGTGCCTTATCGAATACATCCATACGAATCTATCAATCCACTTGATCAAAGTTTTGCTAACTTTATTTATTCCCCTCTTTCTAATGATGAAATTTTTCATCTTGGGAATGCATCGTTAACATTTTTTCATATCCCAGGCCATACATTGGGACAATTAGCCATAAATGTTGATAATAAATTCTTAATTTGTGGTGATAGCATTTTTATGGATTCACTTGCAAGACCAGATCTTGGAAGACAGCTAGACAGCTGGATTATACATTTTTATAATACTTTAGAAAAAATAATGAATTTACCAAATGATATCATTCTTTTGCCCGGTCATTTTTCAAATTTAGAGGAAATGAATTCAGATTTTTATATTGGACAATCTTTAGAAAAAATTAAAGCAACTAATAGCGCTATTAATCATTTTTTTGCTGGGTTTACAGCGTTTGATTTATTTATAAGAAAAAGTTTGCCAATGTTACCAAAAGAGTATGAAACGATAAAACGAGCTAATTTATGTCAACTAGCTGTCAGTGATCAAGATATTGCCGTATTAGAATGTGGCAAAAATATGTGCTCACTAAGAAGTTGAAATCAGATCAGTTAATCCGTCAATTTTTTTAGTTAATTTATTGAATTGTTTCTTGGTTTTTCTAATTTTATTATATCATCTGCAACAATTCATTTAGCTTTGCTTTTAAAGCAAAAAAAATTAGTTTAGAAACTAATCCTTTCTAATTTCTTTTAAAAGTAAATTTATCTAACTTGCACTACATAAATGGTATTATGATTTTTGGTTTTTAACAAAGATTTTTGTTAAATAGCAACGACGCGAATTTTGATTCGCGTCGTTATAGACTTTAACTGTTAGAAGAAGTAGCGTAAAGCTGCGCCGATGTCATGGTTATAAAGTCTGTTTAGTCTTCCCATGTGGAAACGATATTCAACAGAAACTTCTAAGCATTCATCGATTGGGTAAGCAACACCACCGATAACTTGCCATGCGAAACCACGTCTTCTATTACGATGACCACCGAAATCTGAACTGCTGCTATCTAAGCTAACTAATGAGCTATCGCTTGTTAGTAAGCCGTTGTTGCGATGTAATCTTTGGCTAGCATAACCAATACCAGCACCTACGTATGGATTTACCCACCAGCAAGTTGGGAGATCGTAGTAAGCGTTTGCTAAGTAAGCCCATTCTCTATAGCTATTATGTCTTCTTCCGAAACCGCTGCTGCTAGAGCCTAACAAATCAGAGGAGCTAGATCCGAAAAAGCGATGACGATGTAATTTGTTATGTCTGTAGCTTACTTCAGCTTCTAAGCGGAAATTGTTGCACCATCTGTATCCAATCGCACCAGCTAAAGCATATCCAACACGGTTATTGTGGTGATGTAAATTATTGTGTTTTCTATCGAATTGTAGAAAGTTAGCCGCGCCGTATCCACCGACGTAGAAGCCTTCCCATAAAATTGCTTGAGAAGCAGTTGGCACTGCTATTGCCAAGAGAGCTGCTAACATTATGAACATTTTTTTCATAGTGTTTACCTATTTATTGGTTATGGTTGTTATAAAAATTTTCTATTTTGCTCATGAACCCGGATATTGCCAAATTTCAGAAAAATTTCAAAGAGAATTCTTTCGTAAAAATTACAAAAAAAACCTGCACAATCAAATCTAAAGCTATCTACAAGATTTGATCTAATTAAAATTCAATGACTTATACAATTACATCTATATCATTTTTTTTTTAATTTTTTTTTGATTTTTTTTTGTTATCAAATCGATTTTTTCATCTTTTTTTGATAAATAATAGAATTTCTAAAACAAAAAAATAGGAAAATTTTGCTACTTATTACTTATTTTTGTTCTTTGTCATTAACATAATTTTTTGATTACAAACTAATATAGCTAACAAAATTTAAAAAACAAAGTTAGTTAGAAAACATAATAAAAAAAACCTTATTAGCCATAGCTAAATTTTCTTCTATTCTTTGTTATAACTAAAGGCGAATGGTAAAAATTGGTAATTGGAAAATGGCAAACTATTAGCGTTAAATGTAATAACTTCAAAAAGATTAAATACTAAAAATTGAAGTTTACATCTTAATTAAAACGTTGTCTAAAGCAATGAATAAATGGAATTTATTTTTAGGCATGTTTGAAAGATTTTAAAAAAATTAATAAGATCACATTCAATATAAGTTATTGGGAATTGCGATAATTAAATTATGACAATAAATAATTTTAATCGATTTGAATTAATTTAGATGGAGATCAAACTGTTAACTTCTATGATTAGAAAAAGAGGTTATTAAACCTCTTTTTCTAAAGGAATTTATGACTGACCGACTGCCCATCTCATAAAATGAGTAATTTTTAATGGCTTTCCAAATTGCTTTGATTTTTGATCAACAAGCTCTTGAATCGTCATTTTATCATCTTTAATATAATTTTGATGGACTAAGCAAACAGTATTCAAATAATCGTTCATTTTGCCTGCAATAATTTTTTCAACTATATTAGCAGGTTTACCCTGAATTTGACTTTTTGCAATTTCTTTTTCGTGTTCAATTACACTTTCAGGAACGGTTTCTGGTGATAGATATTCTGGACTTGCTGCAGCAATGTGCATTGCAATATCCTTAGCTAAGTTTTCAGTTTCAGCCGAATCTGAACCCTCAATCACAGCTACAGTTAAAATTTTGCCACCTAGATGGGAATAAACGCCAACTGCTTGATTTGACTTCGCTGGCATTGACAAAATTCTTCTAACTTGAATATTTTCACCAATTGCTTGAACAATAGTTGCTCTATACTGATCTATTGTAAGAGAATTATCCTTAGAATAGGTCTGCTGCATAAACGCTTCTAAAGAACTTGGAGATGTATTTGCTACTTCTTGAACAATGTTTTCTAAAAATTGATTAAAACGATCGTTATTAGCAACAAAATCTGTTTCTGCATTAACTTCTGCTATTCCTATTCCATGAGAAGACTTAAATGCGGCAATTTTGCCTTCATTAGCAGTTCTTCCTTCTTTTTTAACCGCAGAAGCGATTCCATCTTTTCTTAGGTTATCAATAGCTAGGTTAATATCTCCATTTGCTTTTTCTAAAGCTTCTTTACACTTTCCAATGCTTACGCCCGTTCTTTCGCGTAATTCCTTAATCATGTCGGGAGTAATTGTAACTGCCATATTAAAAGCCCTCTTTATCATCGTCTGAATCACCAGAGCGTGTTTTTGCAAACACTTCTTCTTCTTCAACGTCCCCTTTACTATAGGAAACTGTCATTTCATTTTTCTTTTCAACGATAGCTTGTGCTAAAGCTTGAAGGATTAGTTTTACGCTTTTTAATGCATCGTCATTGCAAGCAATTACATATTGAATTGGATCTGGATCACAGTTAGTATCCACTAAGCCCATTACAGGTATGCCAAGTTTATTTGCTTCAGCTACTGCGATATGTTCTTTATTAGGATCTACGACAATAACTAATCCAGGAGTTCTTCTCATAGAGCGAATACCTGATAAGTTTTTGTCTAATTTGATTTGATCTTTTGTTAACAAAGCAATTTCTTTTTTTGTTAACTTTTTCTCTTTATCTTCAATGGCGATTCTTTTTTCGATGCGCTCTAATTTCTTTATAGATTGACGAATGGTAGACATATTAGTCAACATTCCACCGAGCCATCTTTCACAAACATAAAATTCACCACACATTTCAGCAAGTTCGCGCAATACTGCTTTAGCTTGCTTTTTTGTGCCGACGAATAAAATAGACTTATGTTTACTCACAACGTCTTTTACTACTTCGACAGCTTGACGAATTTGTTGTAAAGTTTTTGCTAGATCTATGATATATAGTCCATTTCGCGCTTCAAAAATAAAACGCTTCATTTTTGGATTCCATCTATGGGTCTGGTGTCCAAAATGTGCACCTGCTTCTAACAGGTCCTTAATAGTGACTTGTTGGGGTTGTTTGTCCAAGCCTTGTCCCTTTCTATTTGACGACGGCATCTTAAAACATTTAAGATTTCGGTCTTGGTTAATAATATTAATTGGAAAAAAGCGCCTGATCAGAATCGAACTGACACAAGTAGCTTGGAAGGCTACGGTTCTACCATTGAACTACAGGCGCATAATAAAGAGAAATTATGCTTGACTTGTTGATTTATTTCAACTTTTTCTTAATCGGAATTCACCTTTTAAGATAAGGAAAGCCAAATTTTGCTAAATACTAGATTTTTTGTCGATCTTTTTTTTATTAAAGATTAGATTGTATTAAGATTAAAACACCTTAGCCGCTTTATTATCTAAAATGAAATATAATCGTAGTAAATCTAGAAATCCCTCTTTAGATATACCTGAGAAGGCTAATCGTGTATTAAACATTATTTTAATCGCCTTGTTACTTATTGTTTTTAGAATTTGGCATTTATCAGTAATTCAATATGAAGTTCGTTTAGAAGAATTTCGAAAACCTCAAGTTAGAACGATCTTAGAGCCTGCAAAGAGAGCCACTATAAGGGATAGATTTAACATTCCATTAGCTTTAAACAAAATTCAATACAATGCAGCCATTGTTTATGGTCCCTTACGGCAGATTTCTCCCGTTAAGTGGGAGCTGGTAGACGGAAAAAAAGTTAAAAAGTATAAAAGAAAAGATTATATATCGAAACTGTCCCAATTATTGGGTCAAGAGCTTAACTTAGATCCTGAAAGGATCGAAGATTTAATATATTCTAAAGCTATTTTCTACTGTCAAGTCCCTTTTGTCTTAAAAGAAAATATATCAGAACACGAATATTATCGATTAAAGATGCTTGAAAAGGATTGGTTGGGAATACAAGTTCAACGAATCCCTGTACGTTTTTATCCAAAGGAAAAAGTAGCGTCTGATCTTATTGGGTATATGGGAGCTATTAATAAACCAGAATATGAAAATATTCTCCAACAAATTAAATCTTTACAACAGTATATTGAACAAATTAAACATGGGGAAGACCCAACTGATGAGTTACAGCTCAGTCTAGATGATGCTGAACTCAAATTAAATGAGCTACAAGCTAGAGCCTATAGCATCACAGATTATGTCGGAAAAGCTGGAATCGAAGCCTATTTCGAACAAGATTTAAGGGGTTATCATGGTAAAAAAAGTTTTTATTCCGATGCTAAAGGTAATTTTTTAAGAGAATTACCGGGAGCTAGACCTCCATTACCTGGGCAAAGAATTCTACTCACCATATCGGCCGAACTGCAAGAATACGCCGAAAAACTATTAATCCAAAATGAAACGATTAGAGAAGGAAAAATTTCTAAAATAGATTCCAAGAATCCATTTATAAACAAAAAACAACCTTGGGTTAAAGGGGGTGGAATTATTGTTATGGATCCCAATAACGGACAAATTCTAGCTATGGCATCCCATCCAAGGCATGACCCCAATGATTTTGTTTTTACAGGCCCTCAAGATGCTGTGAATAAAAAAAGAATAAGAATTAATTGTTGGTTGGAAAATGAAAATTATTTAAGCAATTTATGGAACCAGAAAATCCCCTTAGAGCGTGAACTTTTTAGTTATAAAGAAAATGCTTACTACACTGATAAAAAAATTATAGATTGGAAAACTTATTTAAGTTTTATTTTACCCGACGAAAACACCGTAAAAAGAAAATTTTCCTCTTTAACTACTGTTTATCATGCCATCGATTTACAAAAAAACATAAAGTTACTTTTAGAAACTCTCAATACATCTAATCTTTACGCTGCTTTTAATACAATTTACGACCAAGAGCCTCATAAAAAATACCAAAAAAAAAATTTCACCAAAGAAGAAGAGTTAATATCGAATGGTATTAAAGACAAACAAGCAATTATTTCTACTATAAAAAAAAATCTTGATCCCTATTTTAAAAACATTAACTACAATTATGATAAAGTTCTATTGACCGATCTTTGTCAACTAATAGTTGATTGCAAATCATTTGATTCCCGTTTAATAAAAAAATTTGGAAGGGTAAGTTTAGAGACCCATAAGCAAAATTGTGCAAATTTATCACAAATCCAACAATTTCTAAAAGAAAGTGTCAAAGAACAATATCACGAAAAAGACTTTAAGGCTTGGCGCAAACAAAATGAAAAGCAATTGTTAAAAAATCTGCGTGATCACGAAAAAAAGAATAAACTCCCTGCTAAACCTTACGTAGATTTTTTTGACTCTATGGAAAACCAATTATTTAACGTATTTTGGGAAGAGAATAAATGGGAACTAACATACGCTTTTTTAACTGGCAAAGAAGCATCAACAATTGAAAACTATAACTTATTTTTAAGACAATGGTTCAATGAACTCGATAAAGGCGCACATAAGGAAACAGAATGGTTTAATGCTTATCAAGAACTAAAAAAAGAGCTCTCTTTAATCGAAAAGGATTTGGCAATTCGTTATTTTAAAACTTTGAAAAGTTATCACGACTTAACACAGCCATTATACGGAACATATCGATCTATTAGAGGAAAAGATAAACAATTAACAAAACATTTAGCTGCAGCTTTTTACCCTTTGTATGGTTACGGATATGGACGTTCTAATTTATACCGTCAAGCCACAACTCAAGGATCATTATTTAAATTAGTCACAGCCTATGAAGCGTTAAAGCAACGCTACACTGATTTAAATGAAACTAATCCTCATTATATACAACTTAATCCCTTAAATATAGTGGATCAAGTTTATAAAAGCGCAAAAGGGTTATGTGTTGGTTACCACTCAGATGGCAAACCAATTCCTCAAATCTATAAAGGAGGAAGACTTTTAAAAAGCGCAATTTCATCCATCGGAAAAATAGATGTAATACGTGCTATAGAAACGTCTAGTAATCCTTATTTTTCTTTACTAGCAGGAGATGTTTTACACAGCCCAAATGACTTAGCAGAAGCGGCTAAAAGTTTTGGTTTTGGAAGTAAGACTGGCATTAATCTAAATGGGGAAATAGCTGGAAAAATTCCAGCAGATTTAGAAACAAATCGCACCGGTCTTTATGCTATGGCAAATGGACAACATAGTCTTGTAGTTACTCCTTTACAAACATGCGTAATGTTAGCGTCCATAGCCAATAGTGGAAAAATTTTAAAGCCTAACATTGTATTAAAAATGGCTGGCACTAAATTTCCCACCAATCATTTAGAAAATTCTGAAGTTTTAAGTAAAGAATGGGTTATTAAATCGTTTCCTACATCTATCTTAAGAAAAATACTCTTGCCTCCCGTGATTAGAAATATTTTATTAGAAGGAATGTCTAAAGTTGTCCAAAGGCAGCTTTCGGAAGGACTTAGCGCCCTTTCTAGATTATATAAAAATCATCCTGAGGCCATCGGAGATTATATTGAATTACAAGATGATATTATAGGAAAGACAAGCACTGCTGAAAAAGTTGAAACAATAGATTTAGACCCCTATACCGGAACGAATACTTATACGCACATTTGGTTTGGGGGAATAGCGTTCGAAGAAGGCACTACCAAAAACAAACAGACATTTTTGTTTAAAGATAGATTTGGTAAACCTGAAGTCGTTGTTGTCATCTATCTTAAATTTGGAACATGGGGTAAGGAAGCCGCGCCCCTTGCAGCTCAAATGGTAAAAAAATGGAGAGAAATAAAAAAACACCATAAAGCTTTATAATGTTTTTAAATTTCGACCGATCCAAGTTAGAATTATAACAATTTTTAAAGCAAGCGATCCTAGCTGAATTTGACAAAGGAAAGAATGATCCTAAGCCTTATGTTTCTATGGCTAAATTCTTAAGATTTAGCCAATGTAGCCGCTTTATTTCAATTATAGCTTTTACAAGCTCATCTCAAGCTAAAATGTGATCAACATCTCTTTGACAGGCTGAGGAATAAGTTGGGTTTAAAGCCACTTCACATTGTCCTGCATACTCTTTTATTATATTAGCAAGACCTGAAACCCAGACGGGATGATCATTTAAACCGGGTATTAAATCCAATACTTCCCCACCAAGTTTTTTAAATTCCTCTTGATATTCAACCCCAATTTCAAACGTCGTTTCAAGGCAATCGCATATAAAAGATGGACAAAATACGGCAATTTTCTTTTTCCCGATAGAAACTAAATCTTTTATAGTATTTGTAGTATAAGGTTCTAACCAGGGTTCTTTACCAAGCCTTGATTGAAAGCTAATAGAATAATCATCTTTTGAAAGATTTAATTGATTGGCTATAGCAAAAGCTGTTGAATAACATTGCGCAGAATAACATTTGGCATTATCTGTGCATAGAGTTTGGCAGCAATTAGTCTTTTTGAAGCAATGGTTTTTTTTGTCTAAACTAGTTAAATGGCTTTTGGGAAGTCCGTGAAAACTAAAGAGAATATGATCGTAATGGTTTTGTAGCTTTTCTTTAGATACAGCAATAAAAGAATCTATTAAAGCTGGGTGAGCGGCATATTGCTCAACAAAAGTTATGTTTGGAATGACCTGTTCATTCTTAAAATAGTCCATTACTTTTTCATGCACAGAACCCGTTGTAGCTGATGCATATTGAGGAAACAATGGAAAAATAATAAGCTTTTCTAAATCGTACTCTAAAATATTTTTTAGTGCTTTTTTTATGGATGGGTTTTGATATCGCATAGCTAGTTCTATAACAAAATTTTCGCCTAAGTAATCTTGTAAAGCTTTTGTTAAATTTTGTCCGTGTGTTAGAAGTGGCGAGCCATTTTTAGTCCAAATGGCACGATAGGAAGCGGCTGATTGTTTATAACGTCTTGGTACAATAAAACCTCTCACAAGAATTTGTCTTAAAATCCATGACGATGTAATCACTCTTTTATCTGTTAAAAACTCTATTAAATACTTATACACATCTCGATTTGAAGGAGAATCTGGTGTGCCTAAATTAATTAATAAAACCCCTATTTTACTTCGTTTCATGTTTTATCCTAACTATTTGTCCAGGTTTTAGAATCATTAAATCATCGTTATCTATTATCCTTTCTTTAGCAGCTTTAGATAGCTCTATTAAAGGATCTTCCAGACCTTCATCTGATAATTGAAAGGTACCAAAATGCATAGGTATCATTTTTTTTGCTTGTACATCTTTAAAAGCTTGGAGTGCTTCATTTGGATTCATGTGATTGGTTTGCATAAACCAATTAGGCTCGTAAGCACCAATTGGCAAAAACGCAAAATCAGCTTCACCTAAGTTTTTGGGTATTTCAGAAAAAAAATTTCCGTAGGCTGTATCTCCGGCATAATAAAAAGAAAAAAATTCAGATTTTAAAAAAAATCCACCCCAAAGGGTTTTATCCCGATTTAAAACATTTCGCATCGAAAAATGAATGGCCGGAAGAAAATGGATATTGATACCATTTAACAATTCTATTTTTTCCCACCAATCCAAATTTTCTACATTTTTAAAGCCTCTATGGCGTAAATAATTTTTGTTGCCGAGGCCTGTAATTATAAAAGACTTATCCCGATTTGTTATTTCTTTTAATGTTTTTAAATCCATATGGTCATAGTGATTATGGCTTAATAAAATTAAGGAAATTTTTGGCAAATCTTCAAGATTTATTCCAGGTTTATGGTGTCTTTTAGGTCCAAGTTTTAACGGACCAGCATTTTCAGCCCATATAGGGTCTGTTAAAATATTCGTTTTTCCGATTTGAATTAGAAAAGTGGAATGATTAACAAATGAAATAGCAATTTCGTTATGGGCAACATTACTTGGAGGGATGGATGGTGTAATAGGATAAAAACTTGGCCAAGAACTTCTTTTTTGAGTCATCAACCAATAAAAAATATCTTTTAAATTTTTGTGAAAATAGTTCTTATTAAAAAATTTTTTTCCATTGAAATGATCTGTTATTGGACCTTGGTATGGCTTCAATATATCTTTTATTAACGGTAGCATAATTGGATGCTTAATTTAAGAAGTTATTTTCGACAGGTTTTTAGAACTTAAACTGTTGCACTTAATCAGCAAAGAAATTTATATACACAATAATGTACTTGCAGATCATCTAGCTTAAATGCTCTTTTAAAATTACTTATCGGTTATGTAAACAAAAAATAAACTTTTATGCAATAAAGGTCTTTTTATGAAACGTATTTTATTACTTATCGCATGTATTTTTTTTACTTTACTCGTAGGCATTTCAGCTAGTTATTTCACTAAAACATCTGTTAACGATTGGTTTGTTCTCTTAAAAAAGCCAAGTTGGCAACCCCCTAATACTGTTTTTGCTCCTGTTTGGACAATTTTATACATTTTAATGGGAGTGGCTCTTTGGAATATACTGGACACATATAACAAATCGAATAAAAATGCCAAAATTCCTCTTTTTCTATTTTTTTTGCAGCTTATTTTAAATTTTTTATGGTCTTATTTCTTTTTTTATAAAAAAAACATTTATTTAGGTTTAATTGATTTATCATTACTTTGGATTTTAGTTTTGATGACGACGATCTCTTTTTGGAAATATTCAAAGTTAGCAGGTATTCTTTTATTCCCTTATTTAATTTGGACAACGTATGCCTGGACCTTAAACTTTGCTATTTTTCTTTTAAATCGTTGAAATTACTAAATATCTATCAAAGTTATTTTATTGCTTGTAAATATTTATAAACTTCCTCATAATAACTTTTCTTTATGCACTGGTAGCTCAATTGGATAGAGTACCCGGCTACGAACCGGGCGGTTAGAGGTTCGAATCCTCTCCGGTGCGATGAATATTTTAACATTTCCCTCAGGCCCTTTTGAAACCAATGCCTATTTATTAGTTATTGAAGCTTTTAAAAAAGCCGTTATTATTGATCCTGCCCCAAGAAGCTTTGATCCAATTTCCTCTTACCTTAACCATCATCACTTACAGCTTGATAAAATATTAATTACTCATTCTCATTGGGATCACATTGTTGACACTTCTTTTTTTGTGCATGCCTACAAGGCCCCCGTTTATGTGCATGAGCTTGACGCGATGAATCTACAAACTCCAAGATCTGATGGATTGCCTTGCTGGATTCCTTATGAATCGGTAAAGGATCTGCATTATGTTAAGGATAATGACATTATTGATATTTGTAATACAAAATGGCAAGTAATTGAAACACCGGGTCATACTCCAGGAGGGGTTTGCTATTATAACAGCGAACATCATATTCTTTTTTCAGGAGATACATTATTCAAAGGCTCCATCGGAAATCTATCTTTTCCTACAGCTAGACCTCATTTAATGTGGAAATCTTTAGAAAAAATAGCTAAATTACCTTCTTTTACTAAAGTATATCCAGGTCATGGCTTAGAAACGACTATAGGAGCTGAGTCTTGGTTGTCAAAAGCTAGAGAAATTTTTGATCTTAACGATTAATTCAAAATCCTGCTGACGCATAAAATGGACGTTTAATTTGATATAGCTCAAATGGTACAGGATTTACATGTTAAAATTAATTAAACCTATTTCAAATAAACAATTCTTTTAAAAAACGTTGAAGTTAGATGTATGCCTTATTCATTTTAGGTAAGGTGAGATCTAAGATAATTATAATTTAAGGAGAATATATGGGAGTATTAGTAGGCAAAAAAGCACCCGAATTTCACGCCAAGGCAGTTATTAATAATCAAATGGTAGACAATTTTACTTTGTCACAATTTAAGGGACAAAACGTGGTATTATTCTTTTATCCTTTAGATTTTACTTTTGTTTGTCCAACCGAAATTCATGCGTTTCAAGATGCTTTAGAAGAATTTGAAAAAAGAAATACTCAACTTATAGGCTGTTCAGTTGATAGTGTTTTTAGTCACTATGCTTGGTTGAATACCCCAAAAAGTAAAGGCGGGATTCAAGGGGTTTCTTTCCCATTGATTTCCGATATTAATAAAACGATTGCAGATGCCTATGACGTTTTAGCCGAAAATGAAGGTATTGCGTATAGAGGATTATTTTTAATCGACGGTGAAGGCGTTGTTAGACATCAAGTTGTAAATGATTTACCCTTAGGTCGCTCAGTTCATGAAGTTTTGCGCATGATTGACGCCTTAAATTTTGTTGAAAAATATGGGGATGTTTGCCCTGCAAATTGGAGAAATGGGGAAGAAAGTATGAAACCGACTTTTAAAGGTGTTGAAGTTTATTTTTCAAGCAAATAATTTTTTTTTAGGCTAAAGAATAAAAGTTCTTTAGCCTCCATGCGTTACAAAATCGTAAAAATCCCTTTCCGTCATAATTAGAATACTATTTTTCTTATTACAAAAAGGGATAACTTCGTTAATAATTTCCCCATTTCCAACACCTGGTAAGTAAATGGCTCGGATGCTTAAATCGAAATCTATTGTTCTCAACAAATTTAGGCCTGAATAATAATCTTCAAGACTAAACCCTTCTTCTTGTACTCTAAAAAAAAGAAGTTTTTGTTTGTAAAGTAAGGCTTGAACAGCAAAGTGCAACCCTTTACTTTCTGGGGGAGGATTACCAAGATTTTCAGCTAAAGAAGGAATATTATCAAAAAAGTAAGGTTTTCGATATTCTCCTCTTTCAGCTTCACCAAATAAAGCAATTGTGTTGTTTATCATCATACGACACCCAAACAACTTTAATTATATATTAAATTATTTAATATTACTTTATTTTTGATCATTCTTAAGTTTTTAATTTCTTGTCAATAAAGGAACTAAACGCTTATCTCTACAAATGATTTTTAAGCGTAATTTAGAATTTAAAAAACTAAAGGGATATTATCCTCACTTAAGGATGTTTTAAAAAGTAAATTTGTAACTTCATCATTTAAGCGAGGTGAGTTTAAATAAAATTAGAGTTTAAGGGTTATATTTCGCTAATCCTTGTAACTCATCTTCTATTTCTAACAATCGATTGTATTTTGCTATTCGATCAGTTCTGGATAAAGAGCCTGTTTTTATTTGCCCAGCATTGACAGCGACGCTTAAATCCGCAATAAAACTATCTTCGGTTTCACCGGAGCGATGAGAAATAATCGTTTTAAAAGCATTATTTTGCGCTATACGAATTGTTTCTAATGTTTCAGTTAAAGTTCCTATTTGATTTAACTTAATTAAAATGGCATTAGCAGCTTTTTCTTGAATACCTTTTAATAAAAATTTAGGATTTGTGACAAAAATATCATCGCCTACGATTTGAATTTTTTTGCCTAATTTTTCGTTTAAATACTTCCATCCTTCCCAATCATTTTCATCAAGACCATCTTCTATAGAATCAATCGGGTATTTTTTACATAAATCTTCTAAATAATCCACCTGTTCTTTATAAGATCTTTCTAAACCCGCTCCACTAGCTTTAATTTTTTTCTTCTCACAATATTTACCTTTTGCCTTATCAAAAAACTCAGAGGCCGCACAATCTAAGGCAAGTGTTACGTCTACACCTGGTTGATAACCTGCTTTTTCTATAGCATTTAAAATTGTCTCAATAGCAATTTCATTAGATGATAAATTTGGTGCAAAACCTCCTTCATCCCCAACAGCTGTCACATGACCTTGCTCTTTTAATAGTTTTTTTAATGTATGAAAAATTTGTGCTCCCCATTGAATTGCATCTGAAAACGATTTAGCTCCTATTGGTCGAATCATAAACTCTTGAAATTCTAATGAATTATCAGCATGAGCGCCTCCATTCATTATATTCATCATAGGACATGGTAACAGAAAAGGATGAACTCCACCAATGTAGCGGTATAATGGCAACTGAAGGGTTTGAGAAGCAGCTCTTGCTATGGCTAAGGAAGCTCCGAGGATAGCATTTGCACCTATTTTTGATTTATTGGGTGTTCCGTCTAATTCAATCAACAAATGATCAATCCGTTCTTGGTTAATGACAGACTCCCCTATTAAATATTGAGCAATCAAATTATTGACATGGGAAACAGCTTTTTGAACACCTTTTCCAAAAAAACGATTTTTATCACCATCGCGTAATTCAATAGCCTCATTTTCTCCAGTCGATGCACCAGATGGAACGGATGCTTTAGCAACAATGTCTAAATCTGTTACGACAGTAACTTCAATTGTTGGATAACCCCTAGAATCTAAAATTTCAATAGCTTTAATTGATCGTATATAAGACATGTTTTCCTCATAAGCTTTAATAAAAGCTTAAATCTACCGTCTTAAATATTCTTCTTCAAGATCTTGTAATAACATTTGATAAGATTGGTAACGCAATAATGATATCTTTCCTTCTTCTACAGCTTTAATAACTGCACAATCTTCTTCTTGAATATGGCTACAATCTTGATATTTACAACTTTGCCCATATTTTTCTATTTCGGAAAAATAAGACTTAAGTTCATTCTTTTTCAAATCCCATACTCCAAAACTTTTTACACCCGGAGTATCAACACACCATCCTCCAAAAGATAGGTGGATTAATTTCGTAGTGGTCGTTGTATGGGAACCTTTTTTAGTCTTCGAAACGATTTCACCTGTTCTAAGCTCAGTTCCACAAATGATATTAATTAAAGAAGACTTTCCAACCCCCGATTGACCGGAAAAAACCGAGGTCTTACCTTGCATGATTTTTTTTAAATCTTCTAAGCCTTCTCCTGTAACGACGCTAACTCCAATAATTGAGATTTTGGCCTTAGTGTATGCGGCAAGAACTTCTTCATAAATTTCTTTTTGGACTTCTATTAAAGGGTTTTCTTTTGTTTCATCCTGTAATAAATCGATTTTGTTTACGACAATAATCGGTGTTAAATTTCCCTTAACCGCCGCTATGATATAGCGATCGATTAGAAAGGGTTTTATTTCAGGTGATACTATCGATACCGTTATAATAACTTGATCTACATTAGCTGCTATAAATTGTTCTTTTCTTCGAGACAAGTTGTCTGCTCGTGAAAGTACTGACTTTCTAGGTTCAATATATGTTATTGTTTTGTTAACTTCGTTATATAAAACAAAATCTCCAACTGTGACTAAATTTTTGGAAAGATTTTTTTCCTTTTTTAAAGCACCTTTTAAAGAACAAACGATTATTTCACTACTAGTTTCATTTTCAACAAAAAATCCTTCCGGCTTGATCGAAATAACTCTTCCTCTTCTATCTTGATCTGTCGGAATGTAAACTTTTTGCTTTTGAGATTTTTGTAATTTTGCTTGATCTGTTTTTTTATATTTTGAACGATCTTTAGCAATAGCTAATTTTTTTTCTTTTTTTGAATGTTTTCTATCTGTGCCAAAATAATGTGACTCAACATCACAGGCTACCCAATCTTTTTCATATTTATTTGATTCGTCTTTTTTACTCATTTAAGGCCTCAATGCATACATTATTATACCACCTGCTATAGAAACATTCAAAGACTCTAATTTTCTTTGCATAGGAATGGTTATTTTGGTTCCCCTTTCTAAAAATTCTGGAGAAGGTCCACTTGACTCATTAGATAAAACAATAACTTTGGGCTTACTATTTTTGGATATGTCCTCTAAAAGGACACCATTTATATCGGCTATAAAACATTCTTTCCCCTCTTCTTGCAAAATTTGGATTATATTTGCCTTTGGTAAAATAAAATGAGGAAGATGAAAAATAGCTCCTCTAGATGCTCTCAGAGCCTTTTCATTATAAGGATCACAACAATCTTGAGTCAATAAGATTGAATGCCAACCAAATCCTAAAGCTGTTCTAAATATAGAACCTAGATTTCCCGGATCACTTATATGATCTAAAATAACTTGATGAGTATTTACAATAGGAAAGCGATCAAAATAAGGGAGTGTAAACTCTGCAATAATCCCTTCTGGGTGATTTAGACCTGTGATCTTTTGAATTATTTCTTCAGGAACTATAATAACATCTGTTGCTTGCGAAATGGTGGACGGTATAAGGCTTTTATCGGTGACGAGTAATGTCAATGGTTTAATAGCAGTAGATATCTCCTCAATAACTTTTAGACTATCTATAAAAAATGTCTTATGTTCATGGCGATAATCGCTATTTTGTCTTAATTTGACGAAATGTTTTACTAAAGGATTTTGCAAGCTAGTAATTGTTTTCATGTTCCCTCGATTGCATAATGGATGGATGTAAAAGCTTTAATAACTTTTCTTTCGTTTCAATCCCTTGATTGATAGAAATTTTTTCAGCCTCTAATAAAATAACACCAAAATTTTTTCCAGGTTTAATTCCCATTTCTAATAAATCACAAGAATCCAAAATTGGTTTTTTTTCTTTAATGCGCTTAACAAATTGATCTAATTGCTTTTGCCTTTTATGGTGTACATCAAAAAAAGCTTCCTTATTTTCCTGACTTAAGTACAAAGATTCAATTTGTAAGATTAGAAAAAAATAATCATTAGCGTATAAATGAGCCCATTCCCACAAACTCACATCTTCTTGAACTTTTTCCTTTTCGATGGCTTGTTTAGCTTTAATATAAAATTCAATAAGGATCCAATCTTTGCGACTAATTTTTAGATAAAAAAATAAATTTTCCCATTCCTCTTTTGTATAATTGGGGAATAATCTAACAATGTACAAAATAGTCGGTGTTTCTTTTGGAAAAAATTCAAAAGCACTAGTTATTTTTCTAATATCGTTTAAATGTATTTTTTTTAGATCGGGAAAAATTACTCCAAGTAAATTAAGTCTATGCATTTCACTAATCGCCCAACCAAAATTGGGAAATTTACTCATCTTTACAAACTCTTGCCATACTCTTTCCATAGCAACTGCTGGAAAAAGTGTTTCAGCATTTTCCTTTATTGCTTCTTGAGTTTGAAGATCAATATGAAAATTAAATCTTGCTGCAAAGCGAATGGCTCTAATCATTCTCAAGCGATCTTCAAAAAACCTTTCAAAAGGATCGCCGATTGTTCTCACGATTTGTAGATTTATATCATTTAATCCATGTACATAATCAAAGATCTCTTCTGTTATTGGATCAAAAAATAGTCCATTGATAGTGAAATCTCTTCGGATAGCATCTTCTTTAGGAGTAGATAATTCAATTTGGGTTGGTTTTCTTCCATTTTCGTAATTGATGTCTTTTCTAAATGTAGAAACTTCGTATTGATGACCCTCTATAACAACAATCACGACCCCAAATGATAATCCAACTAAAATTGTGTGAGAAAATAAATCTAAAATAACATGGGGAGGCGCATTGGTGGCTATATCAATATCTGACGATGGATGACCCATGACAAAATCCCTAACCCATCCCCCTGCAAAATAAGCTAGATATCCAGCTTCTTTTAATTTTTTTACTATAGTTATTGCACCTTTATTAATTTCTGTCATGAAAACCA
Source organism: Candidatus Rubidus massiliensis (assembly GCA_000756735.1). Lineage (GTDB taxonomy): Bacteria > Chlamydiota > Chlamydiia > Chlamydiales > Parachlamydiaceae > Rubidus > Rubidus massiliensis. The sequence continues at coordinate 300,851 of CCSC01000001.1, forward strand.
TAATTATTTATGTTAATACATAATTTATATTATTATAACCTTCTTATCACTAGTTTTTTAATTTGCTAAATAACGTAAATATCTATGCCTTCTACAATTCGAATTTTAGATGACCATACAATAAATAAAATTGCTGCTGGTGAGGTAATTGAAAATCCAGCTTCAGTCGTAAAAGAATTAGTTGAAAATGCTTTGGATGCTAAAGCAAATGAAATAATTATAGAGATTAAGGGGGGCGGAAGGCAGCTTATTCGAATTACAGACAACGGCTGTGGTATGAATGCAGATGACGCTCTTTTATGTTTAGAAAGACATGCAACCTCAAAAATTCAAGAAGTAGAAGATATTTTACAGATTGCAACCATGGGTTTTCGAGGAGAAGCGGTACCATCTATTGCAGCCGTTTCTAAATTTTCTATTAGAACTAGTACCAAAGACTCAACCCTTGGAACACTTGTTCAAGTAGAAGGGGGTAAAATAGTAAAAGTCGCAGAAGTTGCCACAAATCCTGGAACTATCATGGAAGTGAATCAACTTTTTTTTAATGTTCCCGTACGTCGTAAATTCCAAAAATCTCCCAACTATGACGCGAATGAAATTGAAAAAACATTAAAATTATTAGCCTTAGCTCATCCTGAAATAACTTTTCAATTTATTAGTAACGAAAAAACAATTTTTAGGACTTGCGGAATGAATTGTTCTTCATGGCCCAAGTCGCACCAAAAAAGGGTTGAGGATATTTTAGGTGCCGATTTTAAGAACTACACACCCATATTCTTAGAAAAAGAAAATTGTTCTATACAAGGCTACATTGGTTTTCCCGAGCAAGCAAAGGGAAATAGATCGGGTCAAATAGTTTTTTTAAATCATCGCCCAATCTTTTCTTCCTCAATCTCCTATTATGTCAAAGAAGCCTTCGGAACCATTTTGCCTTCCAACAAATTTCCTATATTTATTTTATATCTTACTTTGCCGACCGATTGGATTGATATTAACGTCCACCCTCAAAAAAAAGAAGTTCGCCTTCGTTATGAAGAAATAGTAAAAAAAATGATTTATGAAGCTGTTTCGTCTGGTTTGCAATCTACAAGCCAAAATATATGGGTAGAAGAAACTTTTAACCCTTTTGAAACTCTAACCTCCATTAAAATCCCTGAAGATATAAAGTATGAATTTAAACCAAGTAATAGTTTTTTTCATGAAACAACGTCAAACTATACTATAAATACTGATGAATTTCCTTTTTCAGAAAAGGAATTAGATAAAAAGCCTTATAGACCAATCGATAAAGAGTTTCATCAACCGAGTTTATTTGCTAAAAATGATTCTAAGGTAAGTAAACTAATCCCAAGTATCTTAAGTATCCTTCCAGGATACCTTTTATGTGAAAGCAAAAATGAGTCAATGAGCAACGAATTGATTATTATTAATCAAAAAGCTGCCCACACTAGAATTATTTTTGAACAATTAAAAAAAAAGATAGAGAAGCAAACGATAGCGATCCAACAATTATTAATCCCAGAACCTATTGATTTAGATACAAGTGATGATAAAATATTTCAGATAATTCTACCTCGTTTAGATGATATGGGACTTGAAATAACTGTGACAGGAAACAAAAAATATTTACTGCATAGTTTGCCTCAATGTTTTGGCAATATTGATTTACAAACATTAATAAAGTCTTTAATAGATTTTTTTAAGTGGGAAGAAAAAGATAATTTGAACGGGCACGAACAAATAAAAAAAATTGCGATCGCAGCGGCTCGATCGTCCATTTCTTCTAAGCAAAAATTAAATTCAATAGAAGCACACAAATTTTTACAGGATTTATTTCAATGTGAGAACAACCTTTATTGTCCAAATGGAAAAAAAATACTCTTTACATTGAGTTTAGAAGAAATTTCAAAACTTTTCAAAGGATAGTTATTATGTTCAATGATCGAATACAACGTCTGCGCCAACTATATATGAAAAATGGACTTGAAGGATTTTATATTGATGACCCCTTAAATATATATTATTTAACTGGACTTTCAATGAGTGCTGGACAACTTTTTATAACGAATGAAAAAGTTGAGGTAATCGTTGATAGTAGATATTTTGATTTTGCCAAAGCCCATAGTCCTTTCAAAGTTTATTTAGACAATCAATACCAATGGGAAAGCGTCCAAAAAATTGGCTTTGATAGCAATCTCATAACATTTAATCGTTATTTGCTATTAGAAAAAGTATTCGGTCAAAAAAACTTTATCCCGATTGAAAATGCTCTTTGTTTGGTAAGAATGATAAAAGATAATGAAGAGATTGCACTATTAAAAGAAGCCGCCAACCTGGGATCTTTAGGGTTTGAGCGTGTTATCCATTCTTTAAAAGAAGGGATAACTGAAGAAGAGTTAGCTTTAGAATTAGAGATTTTTTGGAAAAGGAACGGAGCGCAAGGTTTGGGCTTTAATCCGATCATTGCTTTTGGAAAAAATGGGGCTATGCCTCACTATCGACCTGGAAAAGCTAAATTAGAAAAAGGAATGTCTGTTTTGATCGATATAGGTGTTTTGTATAAACATTACCATTCCGATATGACAAGAGTAGTCTTTTATGATTCTATAGACCCTCTAATCTCTCATCTTTATGACATCGTATTAGAAGCTCAAGAAAAAGCGATACAATCTTGTAAACCTGGAATCACCATTCAAGAGCTTGATCAAACAGCTAGACAATTTATTGAACATGAAGGGTTTGGACCCCAATTTATTCATAATTTAGGTCATGGTTTAGGTTTAGAGATCCATGAATGTCCTTTTTTAAAAACGAAAGAGCCTTTTTCTCATATGGTTTTAAAACCCGGCATGGTAATAACGATTGAACCTGGTATTTATATAGCGGATAAAGGGGGCGTTAGAATAGAAGATACTATTTTAATAACAGAAAATGGATATGAAAACTTAACTAACACTCAAAAACAAACTAAATTAATAATTAAATGAATTTACTAAAAGAATTAAATATATTATAATCTTATTTTTAATTTTGATTTTATAACTATAATGATCCCTTTTCGACAAAAAATATTCTTTATCTATTTGATCGTTTTTTTCTTATTTTTAGCCGGTTTATTCCCCTTTGTTAATCATACTGTAGAAAAACTTTCCCGCAAGATAATGTGTGATCGCGCGACTGAACTTATTGAACGCATTCAATCAGCTCCAAGTGATGAAGCTTTGGTTAGAAAATTAAAAGAACAAAAAGCTCTAGTTTTTTATCGGGTAAGCGTAATCTCTGATCAGCATAAAGTTCTCTACGATTCTCATACAAAACGGCTGCTAGGACCCCGCTTTAGTCAAGAATATGTAGTTTATCATCCAGAAGTGAACGACGCTTTTGAAAAAGGAATTGGTTATAATGAAGATTATTCGGAACTATTGGGACAAAAATTTTCTTACTTAGCAAAGTCTTTTACCTTTCATGGAAAAACTTATGTATTAAGAACAGCTCTTCCCCATAATTACATAATCGACTTATCGCATGACTTTGAAACAGGCGTTTTAACTGTTGCCACGGCAGTGCTTGTTTTATTTAGTGTAATGACATGGTTAATTATTCATTACATGACACGACCAATTCAAGTGATTATTGATGCTGTTAAGCCCTATCAAGAAGGAAATCTTAACACTATCCCTGAAATTAAATTAAATTCTTCTAATGCCTCAGATGAGTTTATAAAATTGGCTAATACTTTAAATTCATTATCTTTTCGTATACAGAAGCACATAGATACCTTAACATTTGAAAGAAATGAAAAAATGGCTATTTTAGAATCACTGTTAGAAGGTGTTGTGGCAATTGATCAAAATATGATTGTTACTTACGCTAACCACTCAGCCCTAAAATTCTTTCAATTGTCTTTAGAACAGTTAGTGGGTCAAAGCTTTAGCGTTACTCATCAACATAAATGCTATAATCTTTTATTGGCTTGCCAAGAAAATAATCAGATCTTGAACGACACATTGTATATAAAAAGAAATGAAAAAAAGATTTTTTTCGACATTGTAGCAGCTCCAAAAAAAGATGAAAAGGGAGCCATTTTAGTTCTTCAAGACAAGACTAGCCATTATAAGCTCTTAGAAATGAGAAAAGATTTTATTGCCAATGCATCACACGAATTAAAAACCCCCATTACGATTATTCAAGGCTTTGCTGAAATGTTACATGATAATGTAGATTTACCAGAGCAGACTATCCTTCAATTAACAGAGAAAATAGTTCGCAATTGTAAACGAATGACTACGCTAATTAAAGATTTATTAACATTAAGCGATGTTGAAAATATCCCCGAATCTCGTTTAATTGAGTGTGATTTAGAAGAAATAATTTTTAATTGTGTCGATAATGTAAAAGAAATGTACCCCGATGCCGAAATTATTGTTAAAAATTCCATGCCTCAACCCATTCATTTATTAGCCGATCCTAACCTTATGGAGCACGCTTTTATCAATCTAATTGAAAATGCGGCTAAATATTCCCCTCATCCAGCAAACATAACCATTTCTTTAAACGTGATTGATAATAAAATTCAAATCCAAATAGCTGATAAAGGAATTGGAATTCCTGAAGCTGATCTTGAGCACATTTTTGAACGATTTTATACTGTAGATAAAGCTCATTCTCAAAAACTTGGTGGATCAGGCCTTGGTTTATCTATTGTAGAAACGATTATTCATAAACATTTTGGTAGAATAAAAGTAGATTCTAAACTTAACGAAGGAACAACTTTTACAATATTAATACCGATTGAACAATCTTAAATTAGATATAAGGTATTTTTTTGTAGTTATCTAAAAAAGCAGTTAACCAAATTGATCTTATATTAACTATTTTCTTTCCTAACATACCATTTCATAGTATAAAAAAGTCTTTAACAATAGCTACTTTTCAACTATGGAAAACAACTCGCAAAAATTACAGTTACAAATAAAATATGCTAATCAAAAATTTACTGCTGCGATGCATGAGATTAGCAAAGTGATTGTCGGTCAAAAAAATTTAATTAAAAATCTTTTTATCGCACTGTTAGCTGATGGACACGTTTTAATAGAAGGTTTGCCAGGGCTTGCTAAAACTTTATCCGTAACAACATTAGCAAAGGTAATTAATTCGAACTTTAAAAGAATTCAATTTACTCCTGATTTGTTACCAGCAGATTTAATTGGCACCTCTATCTTTAATCAAAAAGAAAATAGTTTTTCTATCCATAAAGGTCCAATCTTTACAAATATATTAGTTGCAGATGAAATCAATAGAGCACCAGCGAAAGTCCAAGCTGCCCTTTTAGAAGTGATGCAAGAAAGGCAAATAACAATTGCCGGAGAAACATTTAAAGTGGCTAACCCTTACATGGTACTAGCGACTCAAAATCCGATTGAGCAAGAAGGTACATATAACCTACCAGAAGCTCAAATAGACAGGTTTTTGCTAAAAATAACGATCGATTACCCAGATCTTAATGAAGAAAAAGAAATTATAGATAAGATGGGAAAAGTTGAAAAAAAAATAGCGATAAATTCTATCCTAACAGAAGGGGATATCTTGCACGCACGGGAGTTGATCGATCAAATTTATATAGATGATAAAATAATAAATTTTATCTTAAATATTATTTTTTGCACCAGGTCTCCAGAACAATTTGGTCTTCCCGAATTTAAAAATTACTTAAGCTTTGGTATATCACCAAGGGGCTCAATTGCTTTAAAATTAGCGGCTAAAAGCAATGCTTTCATCTCTGGCCGAAGTTATGTAACGCCTTACGATGTGCAAGAGGTTTGCCATGCTGTTCTTAGACATAGAATAAAAAAAACGTATGAAGCGGAAGCTGATGAGATAAGTAGTGATCAGATAATTACACGCATTTTAGAAAAAATTCCAGCCCCTTAAAATTTTTATGATTGATAAAGCTTTATCTTTAGTAAAAAAGATAAAAAAAATCGAATTTCAAACTAAGTATTTAATTAATGGATTAATCGCTGGCTCCTATCGCTCTGCTTTTAAGGGTAAAGGGATCGAATTTGAAGAAGTGAGACCCTACATTTATGGTGATGATTATAGAGCAATAGATTGGAATGTAACCGCTCGATTTGGAACACCTTTTATCAAAAGTTTTAAAGAAGAGAGAGAATTGTCTATTCTCTTAGCTATTGATGTTTCAGCCTCTATGCAAATCGGCAAAACTGTTACTAAAAAAGATAGAGCTGCAGAAATTGCGGCTCTTATTGCATTTTCGGCAGTTAAAAATTCAGACAATATAGGACTTGTTCTGTTTGGAGAAGAAGTGGAAATCTATATTCCGGCTCGAAAAGGAATTAGCCATGTATTAACAATTATCAAAAAAATACTAACTCATACTTCTGCAAAAAAAGGAACCAACTTAGTTAATTTGTTTTCATTTATAGCACGAGTAAAGAAAAGAAAATCTATTTGTTTTATCATTTCAGACTTTCTAACACAACTACCTCAAAAAGAAATGGCAATTTTTTCTAAACAACATGATTTAATTGGAATATGCATTGAAGATACAATAGAAATAGAATTTCCTCGAGTAGATATCGTTCATTTAAAAGATATTGAAACGAACGAAATGGTTTTTATTGATTCTTCATCTTCATCATTTTCTCAAGAGTTTGAAATTAAGAAAATAGCTCTTCGCAATAAACAAAAAAAATTGTTTCGAAAAGCTCAAGGTGATTATTTACAAATAGCAACTGAACAAGATTATGCTCAGGCTTTGCAAAATTACTTTAAGAGCAAAAAATAAACCCATGAAATGTATTTATTTACTATTTATCTTTTTCCCTTTATCTCTTTTTTCTATAGCTTGGCAAAAAAAAGATCCTGACAAAAATATTTTAGCTGAAATTGTTTTACCAAAAGATAAAGTTACCTTAGATCAAAATTTTCAAGTTATCCTAAAGCTTCAATATCCCATAACTTACAGAGTTTACCCTGAAATATTAAAATCACAGTTAATGGACACAGGATTTTACGGTTTTCCTCCTTTTGCCTTAATTGATATGAAAGAAACCACAGAAATCGATGATAATAACACCTTATTAACTTTGCAGTTTACACTATCTCCTTATGGAACTGGCAAATTTCCCATCACATTTTTTAACATCCCTTTTTTTCATGGAAATGAAGTATTTTATATAGCCACACCTTTTTTAAAAATATTTATCGAGCCCCCTTTAGAAAGAGAAGATGACACAATTTTTATCGAACCATTAATGGATTTTTCACATAATGTCCCAATGAATTTAACGTATGATAACAAAAGAATTATAGAAGACTCTATAAATAGTAGTTATGAATACAATCAACTTTTGAAGAATAATAGATCGATTCCTTTTATAGAATTACTTTTAATCATTTTAGGAATTAGCTATTTATGGTTTTTATTAAAGAACCCTCCAAAAGCAAAGTTAGAAAACTTAATAGTGTCTAATAAGCAAATACTAACTAATATTTCTCAAATATTTAATTCCGATGTAAGTCGTAAAGAAAAAATAGAAGCAGTTCTAAATCAATTAAATCTTTATACCGATAAAACTATCTATCAAGCTTTTCCCCATTTAGTTTCTCTAGGAGAATTAGTGCGTTTTGCAAATTATGATCCCACATCATCCGAATGGGATGAAATTATGAAAGAATTTCATTCTTTACAAAATGAAGAAATTAAAAACTCATAAAAATTTAATTTTCTAACCTCAATAGTTATTGCATTTCTTTATTCAATTTTATCGTAAAGGTAAGTATTTTAATCTTTTTCACTACTCGACTTAAAGCACATATGACAACGCTACTTACATCTGTTCCATTCTCAAAAAATTTTTGCCCTGTATTTGAACAACCTTTAAGGTTAACCTCTCCCCTTTTATCTGAAATACTCTTGCCAGATGGCAAACCAGTCAATGTAACTTTTGATCACCCTATATTGTTAAATCAAAAAAACGTGGTCGATCTAATTGACTCTATTTTTACAAAACCCTCTGTTGATGTTTTTTTTAAAGCTTTTACAAAATCCCTTTCCGATAAAATCAAGCAATGCGCCAAGTTTTACATGACTGGAGGCTTTGTTCGTTACTTAAATGAGGTTTGCGCTAAAGAGATTGTACAAGATGTATGGGCAAGAGCTTTTCCTAATGTATCAACGGAACTTCCATCTGTCAGAGAAGATCCCTATCCTTATCACGATTTAGACTTTAGTTTTACTTTGTCAAATTGGGACGGTGATCTTCAAGATTTAAAAATGGAGATGGACCTTTTAAGGGAAAAACTGATGAACGAAGGGGTTGTTAAAAAGTGTCACGTTAAAGATTTTTATGGGCAAGCCATTTATTGCTCGATGAACGTGGTTTTACACGATGACACCTCTATTGAGTTTAGTTTTTACATAAGAAAAAAGGAGACAGCCTTATTTTCTTTGACTAACTCTTTAATCAACGTAGAAGCGCTTATCTTAGAAAATGAAAGGGTTTTTTTTGTAGAAAGGGAACATGCTTTCTTTTTTTATGAAACGGCTTTATTAGGTCTATATCGCATTTGTTATATATATAATCCGGATGAGATCAATGAACAGGGATTATGGAGATATTTGCATGGTTTATCTAAAGGTTTTGTTACTTGGCAGCAAAAGGCTTTAGATACTATCGCTGAGACTTTTTTTAACCAATGCCAGGACTTGATGCCAACTCCCCCCTCATATATAGACAAAACAAGAACTTTTTCTGCTTTTTGCAAAAAAACGTATCTGCGTCATGCCCCTAACAATTTAATCTATCGCTTTACCCTTTTATTTAACTTATACCAATTGCTAGGTGCTACCATAAAGGATAACAGCTGGAAACTTCTTTTTGAGCAATTAAAGAAAGATTTTGCAGAGCTTAAAATAACAAGTTTAGATCATTTAAAAGAAGCTGAAGCAGTCTTGTGTCAATTGTGTTCACTAGAAGGAGTTTTTGCAAAAGGCTTAACAAAAGTAACTTTTAGGCAAGTTAAGCTAGGGGCGCAAGAATTTTATGCTTTGGACGACCAGTTTGTTCTTTTTGTTCCTTGTAAACCAAGACTCCCCTTAAATTCCTGGACCTTAAATCATTGGGAATTTTTCTCTCTTTTTTTCTTTCGGTTTTCTCCCCTTTGGAAAGAGACCCTATCCCAAGAAGGCTATGCTTTTTTATTAGAAGCTTTTGCTTTAACCCCTGATATTAAAGTAAAACAAGCTATTATTGTTTGTATTTGGAAAAGCAAATATGAAGATATAAGGCAAAAATTGTTAGATCTCTTTGTTAAGATAGCAGATGTTTCTTATGAACCACTCTTTTCTTTATTATTAGAACATAATTACCCCCTTTTTGAAGAATTAACCATACAATTAGCCTTTGAGGAAAAATTGTTTTGGCTAGCTCATTTATTAGATAAACCAGTTACCCATCCTCAAGCGACTCTATTTTTCCAAAAAGTTTCTTTTAAACTCAAACGACTCCATTTACCTTTATACTTTCAGCTAGCCTATCGATTAGAGCTTCTTATAGACAGTATAAAAGATTGTTCGTTAGAAGAATTAGAAGTGGCGACACGCAACCCTTTAATTAGGTCTTTTCTTAAAGAGCAAATTAACGATAACAAAATTCCTTATCCCCTTTTATTGAGTAAGCTTTTTTATCTTATCCCCAATCCCTTAAAATTTTTAGCTAGCCTAAGAAATAAACTCTTAGAACCAAAACTTCCGATTGTTTTTTCCCTTTACTTGTCTCAAGCTGAAGAAGCTTTTTTAGAAAATGGGGATATGGAAGTTTACTTACAAGAAATAGAAACGATTTTTGGATTAGAATCTCACTTTACAACCTTTGTTGCCTTTTTTTACAAACACGCTGAAGTTATTTACTATAAAAAAAGAGATTTAAATCCCGCCTTTATCCTTTGGTGTGAAAAGATTTTAAACTGTAAAACATCAATAGAAGAAACTCATTGTTTATCTCCTTTTTTTCGCTTCCTAAAAGAAAAAAATGGCAAAAACTCTTTGCCAAATCTCCTCACTCTTTATAAAAACAATTCTCCCAATCCATTTTTACAAATCTTGTTAGAAAAAGCTCTATTCAAACTAGCCAGTTTTGAAAAAACATTTACCCATATTCATCAAGGATTACACTTAGTAAAATATTTCTATTCCCCTTTTCTTTTACCTTTAGCAACAGAACTTATTAAAAACTCTCGTGTAAAGCAAGAAACAATAACGCTACTTACTCCCATTATTAAAAAATATATCAAACGAATTCCAGCAATAGAACTGATTCCTTTTTGGAATAACATCTATCCTCACATCAAAACCATCTCGTTTGAAGAACTCTTCTTTTGTTTAGCAAATCAAATACTAACCGCCAATCAAACCCTTCCCCTTACAAATGTATTAGAAATAAAAACAAAATTGCTACCAAACTACCCAACTCTCTTCCAAGATTTAACGCTAAGCTATCTACAAACAGAGCTTAAAAATTCCTCATCCACTCTTTTAGAGCAACTTTTAAGTGTAATGCCTTACGTTGAAAAAAAAGCCCTTGAACCTTTAGCCGAACAAGCCATTGCATTAGAAACTAATCCTATAAAGATCTTAGACTTTTTAAAACAAGAAGTTGTGTTATCCCTTCAGAAAAAAATTGATATACTTAGAAAATTGGTGTCTTTTGTAGAAACAATTGATGCAGAATATCAATTAAAAAGTGTAGAAAAGTTACAATTTTTCGTTAAAATCTTTTTACAACGTCATCTAGTTGACTTGACGAATAATCAAAAAGAGATCGTTTTCAATATCCTTAACGATTTTTATCAAATCTTGTTGCTAGCTAAACAATGGGATTTAGCTTGTAAACTTTTATCAAAGCTTTGTTATTTTTTAGACCTACATTTAGAAAACTTGTTAATACAAATTGAAAATTTTTTAGAGATAATCACTGAAAAAAATACGAGTAATAATACTCTTTACCTTCCAATACTAGAGCAGTTAGTTACTATACAACTTTCCACCAATGAGGAATCACATAGTGCATTGTTTATAAAATTCTATGGTTATTATGATTATGTTTCATTAGTAAAATTAGAACCTCAGATAATCAATTACTATAAAAAAATCAAGACTATAGATTGGCAAAATATCAATGTTGATGAATATACATTAAAAGGATGGCATAACTTATGCCTACTATTTATGAATGCAAAAATTAAATATTTCCCTTTGTTTTTTAAAGATTTTTTTTATGAAATCATCACGAATTATAAGGAATTAATCTTTACAAATAGTCTCTTAATTGAACCTTACTTAAGCCACTTAAGCACTTGTAAAATAACACAAGAAGAAAAAAATATTTTAAATGATTTTTTACTAAAACATCCTTGTTCAATAAAAGATGAATTATTACACACCCTAGAGAAAAATTGTTTATCACAAAATAGTCTGCAAGAAATACGTCAAAAAGCGATTGTTTTTTACTGTCGAAAAATAAACCTTTCAAAAGCTTACGATCTTTTAAAAAAATATTATAGGACATTTTCAGAAAGTTTTTTTCGAAAATATAGTGAGCTATTAAAGGACTTGATAGCAACAAAATTAGAAAGTACCCCTTTAGAAAGTTTAAGAATGATCTACTACATTCTTAAAACCAAAGAAATATTTCTTTTAAAAGATTTAAAAATACTTACGATAATTGCTGAAAAAAAAATTTCCATTACAAAACTTGAAGATGAAGAAGCTATAAGTAATTTATTCACAGTTTATCTTCAACTCTGCGAATTAAATCCAACTACTTTAAGCACATTGATCAACTCTTTTAATAAAATGATGTTTATAATTAATGATATAAAAATTATTTTTTGTCTCATTAAGCAACTATCTGTAATTTTATTAAAAAAAAAGGAAGTAATAAATGATCAAATCATCAAACAATTATTAAATACTATTTTTGACGCGAATCAAAGAAAAAAATTTATTCTAGATTATATCTTCTTAGAAAATATTTTTAATGATTATCTTTGCTACATTAAAGATTCTAATAGCAAATGTAATCTTGCTATTAAAGCTATTAGTCTAAGTATACAAGATTTACTTCTTTGCCATTCTGTAGAAAACGATGAAAACCTTACCATCTACTCAAGAGTAAAAACTTTCATTAACATTTTCCATTTATATTTTAACAATTGCTTATCTCTTGGCAATACACATGCAATTAGTCACTACGAATTAGTTTCCTGTACAGTAAAATTTATTAAACAATTAAATGTTGCTCCAATTTCCCTCCAAAATGAAGCTTTACCCACCTTAAAGATATTATTGAGTTTTTCAAGTCTAGTTTCAGCCTTTCCCATTTTACAACTCTATTCAGAAACTAAACAGTTTAAAAATCCAGTTATTCTAGAGATTCTTCTTTCCTTTATTGCACACTCTATTGATCAATCGTCTAATTCGATCGATTTAAACTGTGATATAGTAAGGAAATTTTTTTGTAATTTCTTTATACGAGAACAATTTAATGAAATTTTTGAAGAAATTTATATCAAAAATAAAAAATATTTAAATCTTCCTGAAATAGAAGAAAATTATCAATACTGGAAATTTAAACATTCCATAACTTTAGATGAAGATTTTTTTACTTATCCTTGTAAAATAAAAATCGAAAAAACAAAACTAAAATTATATGAAAGATATTTAATTCAGTTTATAGATCAATTAATACCAGAAGATTTTACTAATCTTAGCAAATTCTTTTTAGATCTTTATTTTTTTCTATTACCATTTGATTTTCCAATTGATAAATCATCTTTAATTTACGATATTTCAGGCTTTGAGGATAATCTTCAAGCGACTCACGTTAATTTATTTACTTGTAGAAACAATTTGCTTAATTGTTATACCTTTGATTCCAATAATAAACTTTTTTTTGATAATTATGACGAAATTGTAAATTCCTATAACATTTCCATAACTATTTTAGAAAAAGCATTTAATTATTTTTCTTCTTTAACAATTTATAAAATAATTCTAAAAAAAATAAAATCTATCATCTATTCACAAGAAGAAATAACCTTTGAAAACTTTGTAAAAATTGATATTTTTATTAATTACTTAATAAAAAATGAACAAACCAGAAAATTAATAAGTGGTAAGCTTTTATATCGTTTGCTTTTTAAAAAAATTAAAGACACTCGCTATTTTTACGAAGTGTATAAGTTTGTTACGATCAAAACAATGTATACACTTCATTGCAAAAACCAAAAATCCTCTAAAGAAGAAGATAAAAAACTTTGTTTTTTATTGTACGAAGAAGATTATCTGTTTTTAAATAACCAAGCTAATGTGGTTACTAATAATATTTTAATCGAATTAATTTCAGACTTAAAAAATATAACATCCTATAATAGCTTTTTAATTATCTATATCCTTCAAACAAAACTAACTATTTTTAAAACACATATAAAACATTTAATTACTTTATTTACTAACACAATATTTCAAAATCCTTTTGCTAAAGTCTTGATTATCGATACACATCTACAACAAGAGTTTATCCAAAATAAAGAGATTAAACTAGAACAGTATCTTTTCGAATTACCTATGCTTTTATTCCAATCTTTATTTTCTGTAAAAAAGGTAACTAATTCAAAATTAAAACAGGGGCCTCGTAAGATTATTTCAAAAAAAATTGAGGAGAGGTTTGAAGATAGCAATAATGTTGCCTCATCATTCATTTATTACTTAAATCAAATTTCGAATTCAATCTTTGAATTAAAAAGACAAAAAAACAAAGAATTTAATGCTTTACAATTGGTAGCATTAAATAAGATTTTGTATAACCATCCATTTTCTAAGATTGTTTTTTTAGAATACACTTCACTCCTTATCGATCATTTTACAAGAATGTGCCAAGAAAATTTATATACCAAGAATGAATTGGAATCAGAATATTTTAGTATAAAAAAATTTATTCAGCACAAATTTAAATGTAGTGAAGAAAACTTGAAAAGTTTGACTTTGGTCTATGAAAACCAAAAAAAGTTTTTTTAAAGTATCTATTCCCCTAACTTATAATAGATTAAATATTTTGATATAGATTAAAGGCATATTTATTTTTTTTAAGGAAGTTATACATCTTCTAGAACAACAACATCGCCCCATTCCAGTTTTTTTATTTGTTTATAGTGGGGATGTTTTTTTGTAATTGTAGGTTTTTCTAAATGTCCATCACGACAGATTTCTAAAGCTAGGTGACCTGAATGCTTTTGAGGATTTCCAACTATCCTACCTTTTAAAGGATCGTAGGAAGAAATATTTTTTTGTAAAATTAAATAAGAATATTTTTCATCTTCAAATCCTTTATTTACTCCCTTTACCATCCGATGCATTTCAAGTCTTTGTAACCTTGTTGAAAAATGGCACCATTTTAGACTTTCTTGCATAGGGCATTTTTTGCTATGGGTACAAGGCGCTAAAATCGATGCACCATTAGACAATAAAAAATCCCTAGCTCTTAAAATATTACCAAATCCAAAGGAAGTACCAGGTTCTACTAAAATTAAATATTTGTTTGTAGAGAGCCACAATTTATTTAGTAATAACAACTGTTCATCTGCGGATAATTCATTTAATACATAAGATGCTATGCAAATATCATGGGCATTGTAGTTTTCTTGTACAATATTTCCAACTTTCCAAGTTGCCTTTTGTAATATGTGGATTTTTGTATTCTTCATTAAGCTTTTGCCAAGCTTAACTAATTCTAAATCCTTTTCTACTAATGTTATTTCTTTAAGCTCGATCAGATTAGCTAAACACCAAGATGCAGTACCAGGCCCTGCCCCAACGTCTAAAAGGCTCTTACAAGTAATAAACTCTTCTAAGTTTTGCATAGGGCTTACAATAGAAGAAATACTTGCGTAAGTTGCTGGCATGCGTGTTGCAAGATAAGAAATTCTTTCGATATTTGATTGCATAAAGGTTTTATGATTTTCTTTACGCTCCCGATATCGATCTGTTAAGGAATATCTGGCTTCTTTTAAATGATTTAAATTATATTCTTGTAATAAAGATATTATTTTACTTTCTAATTCTTCGGGAAAGTTATTCATATAAAGATGGATCTGTTTTAGAAATGTCAAAGTTTAATAAATCTGTCCATTTACTCCCATCTTTAAATCTTTGCTCGAAATCTAATTGAAGTTGTTTTTTTAGATCTGAGTTATCGTCTTTTGCTTTAATTAATTGTTTAAATAGATCATTTCGATAATTAATGATATCTTTAACAATATTTGGACTTTGAAATAAGGCTAGTAAAACTTTTTCAGATGCTAGGTAAACTCGGATTTTTTTGCCATTTTTGAGGCTTATATAGTTAAAAAGGGTAATGCGAGTTTTGTTATTATCTTCTTGCAAATCTTCCTTTTCTACCTCATCTCCGACGTCATCTGTTATGTGACTTAAAGAAGCAGCATTGTTTAAATAGCCTTTTTCAATAAAATAAAAAAAATCTTTTAGAATTTCTTCTTTTAAATCAATTTTAACTAAATCAGAAATTTTATCTTTGTTTTTAAGCATGGGGGCTTGTTGTTCGATAGCAAATAATAACTCTTCTACAATATTAGGCCTTATTTCTAACAATTCTTGAAAATAGGGGATATCTTTATAAATTGTATAGATGAGTTCTTTTGATAATGCGAAAATCTTTTCATGATGAGAAAGATTTTGGTTTCTTTTATCAAGATTCACAAACGTTTCCCAACTAATTTTACTAATAGTCTCGTTGGGTTGTTTAGGGCTTGTTCTAGACTGATTTGAATCGAAAGTTATCTCTTTATACCATTTATTGTGTCTTTCGTTATTGTAATTTGTTTTTATGTTTTTTAAATAACGATGTAATTCTATTTTTGTGTCAGTAACTGTTAAAAATGATTCATATTTAGCATAAGTCATTAAACTAATCATTATAATAAATGTAGTAACATAAATAATAACATTCATAAAAACTCATTCATAGACAAAGATTTGATCGGAATTTGGAAAAGAAAAAATGTAGTAATCAGTCAATTCTCCATCCCCTTTTTTTCTTTTTAATTGGATTTTAATTAATGCAGGTAAAGTAAAAAATTCTTGTTTCCAATTATTTATCCAACCTTCAATTGGTTTTAAAAGCATTTGAGAAGGTTGTTGTAGCAATCCTTTTCTGGTTTTATTTAAAAATAAGTTTTTATTTTTTTGTTCGGGATAATAAAAAAAAAGCTCCATTTCTTCAATTTCTTCCATTAATATTTCTACATGGGCGGGCTGAATAGAATCTAACATCTCATGATCGTCTTCAGGTAGAGGAATCGTTGCTAGACATAAGTTTTTATTGTTATCAACAAATAATCTTCCAATTACTTGATTGGCAAAAAGGGAATCTCTCATCCCTTCATTATGATAAGTAAATATTAAGTTAGTTGATCCATTTTTATTCAAACTATGTGGTTGTTGAGATGTGAAAAACACAAAATTTTTTTTTACATCTCTTGGAGATAGTGTATGATGGAAAACATCTTGTAAACGATTTTCAATATGAATTCTGTTAAAAGATTCTTTTTGCAGCTGTTCAACGACAACACTTGATCGATCTATTATTTTTATATAAAATCCAAGGGTTGTAAGAATTAAAGAGATTAATCCCAAAGCAATAAGAATTTCAATTAAGGTAAAAACAGGTTTTTTCAGCTTCATATACTTGTTTTACTGTGATGCAGCATTACATTTTCAAAAAAATAATCAATAGTTTTATTTTTTGTAGGGTTTTCATAAATAAACTGTACTTTTATCAAATAAGCGTAAGAAGGTGCTTCATTTTTTGGTTTTCTTTTGTAATCAAATTGATAATAAGCATTGTAATTTGAAGGGAAATTAATGGATTTAGCTCCAAGCCATTGCTTTAACTGTTCCACATTTAACGCCACTTTCTTTCGTTGCAAAATATTTTCAATTGGAATGGCTTGGTTATATAGTTGATAACTCAAGTATCCATAAAACAAGTTTGAGACGTGATCTAACTCTATTTCATTTAGTAATTCTTTTTGCATTTTAACAAGTTGAACATGAGTACTAATTAAAGGTAAGATGCAAGTAACAATCAAAGCAAAAGCAATTAAAACTTCTAGTAATACTATATGTCTCTTAGTTCGTCTGATCATTTCAAACCTATTTTTTCAACAATTTCTTTTAGAGTTTGTTGAGAAAAATTTTTTAATGTGGTGTTATCTTCAACACTATGTTTTTTAGCCTGTTCTTCGTTTGTAAATATTTCTATTTTTGCGGGAATACCTTTAAGTGGAATATAACGATTTAAACTGTTTGGTTTATCAGGTCCAGTTGACAAATATAATAGGGCTTTACTCATGTAAAAACCCTTCGACATAAAAAAAATAGATGCGCTATTTGAATGGGAATCATTTCTTAATGTATCTGGAAAATTAATATAACGAATCGTTTTTATAAAATAAGGCTTTGTATATTTACTCATCCAAGGCTCTTCATTTTGTCCTAAAATTTGCATCGTAAGTTTAATTTGTTTATTGTCCAAACTCTCAAAGGTAATTTTTATATCTTTGTTCATCATCAACATTAAATTTTGAGCAAAACGCAATCGTTCGGCAATGAAATAAACTTCATTATTAAATTTTTGTTTGGTAACAACTTCTTGAATTTTAACGAATGCAAAAGATGCGATGATTGCTAAGAAAGAAAAAGCAATCATCATTTCTAAAAGAGAAAAAAACAAAAATCTTTTCTTTATCATCTATTTTTTTTAGAAGCTTCGTATGCGTTACGATGTTTTGATTCAACCTCAACTTCGTGACCATTTACAGTTACATTATATTCATAGCCCCAGCCATCTTTTTTTAATGCTTCTTTATCTTTTACAAGGGGTGACTTATCTATTATTTGTTTCCAATTACTCTCTATGTCGTTTAACAGATAAGGATCTTCAGATACTGCCATATTTAAAATATTTTCTAATTTTTCTATGCCAGCTTTTGTTTTAAAAGATTTTCCCTCATCAAGGCTTCCACGATAATTATAGGCGACTACTCCAGTAATCATAGCTATCAAGAACATTACGATCATAATTTCAATCAAAGTAATATATCTTTTTTTTGGTTTCTTTATTTTCATTTTATACCTCACATAGTAAATGAACTAATATCTGACATGGGCAACAAAATGGCCATCAAAATTAAGCCAATCATAAGTCCCATAACGATTAAAATAACAGGTTGTGCCAATGCCATTAAACGTTGTAAAGTTTTTTCCACTTCTTCTTCATAAATATCAGCTATTTTATTTAGCATTTCTAACATACTTCCAGAATCTTCCCCAACAGACAACATTCTAGTGACCATTGTTGGGAAAACCTTGGTTTTAGTAAGTTCTTGGCTCAAAGAACTCCCTTCGACAATTTTTTTTTCGGCATTTTGAATAGCTTCTTCCATCACGACATTTTTCATAACCTCTTTTGATATCCTTAAAGAGTCTATCATAGTGAGACCTCCTTGTAATAAAGTGGCCATAGTTCTACAAAAACGAGCAGTGGACGTTTGCACAATCAATGTTCTAACAAGAGGTAAGCGCAAAGCTACTCTCTCGAGCCAAATTTTTCCTTGTAAAGAGCGGAGCTTATAAGTAGCAAATGCTACTATTGACCCAATTAACGGAAAATAAATCCACCATTTTTCTCTTAAGAAATGACTAATATTCAAAATGCTTTGGGTAAATCCATTTAATTCCCTATCTTCAAAAATTCCTTCTATGGAAGGCACTACAAATCCAATTAATAAAGCAATTATAAGTAATGAAAAAGAACCTAAAACAGAGGGGTAAATAAGTGCAGTGGTAATTTCTTTTTTTAATTTAATTTGCCTTTTAAGATAAGAAGCTAACTTTTCTAAAACAATATTTAATGCACCAACTGTTTCCCCTGCATGAACCATAGATCGATATAATTTATCAAAACTATGAGGAAACATTGCCATTGCTTCTGATAAGGACATACCAGCTTTAATTTGTTCGCCTAAACTTAAAATAACTCTATGAAATGGCTCTCCACGCGATTGTTCTTCTAATAAAACAATGCTTTCATACAAAGGGATACCAGCATTCACCAATTGAGATAGTTGAATTGTAAAATTTAATAAAGTATTTCCTCGTAAATTTTGTTTTGAGGAGTAAACTGTTTTTTCAGAAATTTTAGTTACTAAAATCCCTTGCTCTCTAAGTCTTCCTCTAGCTTCTTTTTCAGATTGAGCTTCTACCATTCCATTTTTTTTCTTTCCGGTTGGTAGTATGGATTGGTATTGGTATAAAGGCATAATTATCCTTGCTCTTCGACCCCTCGCGTAGCTCTAAGTACTTCCGCAACAGTTGTGAAACCTTGCTTTACTAACTCTGCGCCATGATCTAATAAAGTAGACATTCCCGATTGTAAACCAATCCTTCTAAGTTCAACCGCATCTGGACTTTTAACAATTTGCTTTCTGATTTCATTATTCACAATTAGTAACTCATAAATACCAAGACGACCTTTATAACCAGAATGATAACAACTTGCGCAACCAGCACCCTTATATATATGACCTAAGTTTAAGTCTTTTACCTTCAAACCAATATTTTGTAATTCTTTATCCGTAACATAATCTGGAACTCGACAATCTGGGCATATTTTCCTAACTAAACGTTGAGCTAAAACTCCCACAATAGAAGAAGATAATAAATAAGGTTCGATACCCATATCTACAAGTCGTGTTATAGCGGAAGGCGCATCATTAGTATGCAAAGTACTTAATACTAAGTGTCCCGTTAATGATGCTTGGATAGCTATTTCAGCAGTTTCTGTATCTCTTATTTCTCCAATCATTATAACATCGGGATCTTGACGTAGAATGTGTCTTAAACCAGTTGCAAAATCTAACTTGATTTTAGGTTGAACTCCAATTTGAGCAATTCCCTTCAAATTATATTCAACCGGATCCTCAATAGTCATAATATTGGTTTCTTCACTATATATTTCACATATACCACTGTATAAAGTGGTTGTTTTCCCACTTCCTGTGGGTCCAGTCACTAATACTATTCCTTCCGATAGATTGATTAACTTTTTAAATTCTTCAAAAACTGATAATGGCATTCCAATTTTATCAAGTCCAACTATTACATTGCCCTTATCAAGAATACGTAAAACAATCCTCTCTCCCCCAGCCACTGGCACAGTACTCACACGAAAATCTATTTCTCTTCTACCCATTTTTAGTTTAATACGCCCGTCTTGCGGTAATCGATGTTCCGCAATATCTAATTTTGCCATAACTTTAATACGAGTCATTAACTGGGCTTGATATTCTTGGGCAGGACTGTGTCGATTTTGAAGAACTCCATCTATCCGATATCTAACTCTTAACGTATTTTCTAAAGGTTCAAAATGAATATCGGAAGCGCCTTGTTGGATTGCTTCAGTTAAAATTAAATTTAATAACTTAACTATTGGAGCTAAGTGCGCGCCATCATCTAACAAGTCATAAACTTCAATTTCACCATCATTTCTAACTTCGTCAGATTTCGATAAGTCGGCAATTAATTGAGATGCGGCTCCATGCTCGGTGTTGTACAATTCATGTATAGCATTGTCAATAGACTCTTTGGAACTAAAGATAGCTTTAACAGGTTTATCAAGTGTTAAACGCAATTCTTCTAAAGGTTCTAAATTTAAGGGATCAGCAATTGCTACCAAGATCACATTATCTTCTTCTTTAATGGGGATACAAGTATTCTTCTTGGCAAAAGAGTATGGAACCTTTTTATAATATTCTTTGGGTAAGCTAAAGGTTGTTAAATCATCGTAAATTGGAATGCCAAATTGCAGCGCAAGCGCTCGATTTGCCTCATCCCCACCAAGCATTCCCCTTTTTACCAGTTCATGATCTATTGAAGAATCTAATTTTTCTTTTTGGACATTATTCACATCCATCATAAGCACCTTTATTTGGAAAACGATCGATACATCTTTCTTCTTCTCTGCCAAATAAAATTTTCATAGTAGTTCCGAGTAAACGATTTTTTTCCATTTCTCGAGCTTCCACTAATTGACATAAGAAATAAGGTATGTCACCTGGCCTTCTTGCCATTTCCTCACATCGCAATTTATTTAAATCTTCGCTTGGATCCACAATTATTTTAGGCGTAATTAAAATAAACATATCGGTTGCTTGATCTTGTGTTTGGTTATAGCTAAATAGCTTTCCAATGCCAGGTAGCTCTCCTAAAAAAGGAACACCTTCTTTTCGATCAAAATAATTTTTCCTTCTAAGTCCACCTATTATGACAGATTGTCCATCAGGAATTCTTACCTCATTTGTCACAGCACGATTTGTTACAGGAGGTCTATCACTACCATCTGGTTGAATGGTTTCAAATGAAATGTTTGTTAACAAATTAACATAATTATCGGTATCAAAATCATCTTCTCCTTCTGCCATGTGAATAGTTGGAGTTACTTCTATTTTAATACCATAACGTGCTCTTGCAAAAGATCTTTTTAAGGCTATGTCTCCAGTAGCTGGTATCTCATATATACCTGTATCGATAGAAATCTCTTCTGTTAAATCAATTCTAGCGGGAGTTTGATTCATCGTTAAAACAGATGGAGCCGAATTAATTTGTATATCTTCTTGAGTTAGAAAAAATTGATAGATTAAATCAAATGCTGGAATACCACAGCGTGAATTTGTGCTAGCAAAAAATTGCGTGATCCCACCAATAACACCCTTAATACTACCTGCCCCAAAGAAATCAAAACCTGTTTTTTCGTGACAAGTTGAATTGCCACCAATTCTTAAAAGATTTAGACCAAAATTGGTACTATTCGTTAATCTTTTTTCAAATAGTAATACTTCGATTTGTACCATTTTTTTTGGTACATCTAAACGTTTGATAAGCTCCTTTAACTTTGGCAAAATATCAGCTTCAACAACCATTACAATGGCGCCAGTTTTTAAATCTACAATGAAGTTATCTCTTCCGGTATTAGGATCTCTTTCTGGTATATCTCTAGGTCTTGGATCTACAACATAGCGGTTGTCAAGGTAATAGCCCGGATCAAAAATGTTTCTTGGTGGAAAAGGTTGACCTAAATAACCCGCTTGCTCAACACCTTGTGGAATAACTGGTGGTGGTTCAACATCGATTAAATCATTGCGAGCAGCAGCTTGCTTGGGAGGCACTGTCTTAGCCTGTTCTTCAGTAATAGGAGATGTTTGAACCATTAAGGTGTAAATTTTTTGCAAAACATTTGCTAATTCTTCAGCGTCTGAATGTTTAGTTTTATAGGAATAAATTACTTTGTCTCTTGCAACTCCAACATGACCTTCCACTTCGCAAATAATTTCTGAAGCCCTTCTGATTTCTTCTTTAGTTCCGATTAAAAATAAAGCTTGCGCAATTTGAGCTAAAGGTAAAACCTTTAAACCGTTAAATCCTCCCCCTTCATCGGATCTACCATTTGGACGCATAATCGGGATTGGTGCGTTAGGTGCGCTTCTTGGTCTATTTAAAGGCGGCGATCTTTCAGAACTCTTTGCTTCTTCTACAAATTGATCAAATACAGCAGACAATATTTTTGCCATGTCTTCTGCATTAACCTTTCTCAAAGGAACTATTTTGTACTCTTTATCTCCTTTATTTGCAGAAACGAAGTCATATAATTTTAAAAGTTCCTTTAATTCTGTTGCCGTACCGATAATCAAAATATCCCTTCCAACCATTTGTAAAACGACGGTTTCGGGATTTATAAATTTATCTAAAAAAACCCAAGCTCGTTTAGCTTCTTGTGGTTCAGGAGTTAAAACAAAAGCAGCCTTTGCATCATTTGGTATTAATTCAAGGTCTGTTCTTTGGTTAGTGATTAATTGTATGTAAGAGCGGTCTTGTTTTAGCAGATATAAAGTTCTTAAAAAAGGATTTAGTTGCTTTATGCCAACTCCATTTTGAGCTAAAATCAACTCCAACATTTCGTTCCAAGAGGATCGCGGAATTGGTATATTTGAATTAATGCTTACCTTTATAGAGGCAATATCTGGAGACATCAAATAAACAAAGTCTTGAGATCCAAAATCAATGACTAATTGCCCCAATGTTGTTTCAGGTTGGTGCCAAAGAGCATATTCTTCCCCTGAATTTGCTTCAACGCCCATTGCTCTCCAAGTATTTTCCAACATACTTATATGGCTTCTAACTTCATTGATTTTATCTAAAAGCTCACTGTAAGCGCATTCTGGAGCTTGCTCTTGATATAATTCGTTAACATGCGCATAAAGACTGCGAAGGTCCTCTTGTGCTTCTGCTAGCTCATGGTTTACTTCATTTAAGAAATTATGCATCTCTTGCGACATATCCCCACTTGCGTTTGTTACAGAACCAGCTTTTTTTTCAGATATAGTTTGCGCTATTATTGAGCTTGTGCAAAACGTAAAAAATAGGATAAGTAGGGAGGTATTTAGTTTCATAAATTTTCTCTTTAGCATGGCTCTTTAATGAATATTAATCATCAGAGTTAGATTTTTCGCTTGAATTATCAGTTTCTGCTTGTTTGACATTTATTTGAAGCGTTTTTGCATTTATCCCTTTTCCTTTCATTTTGTCTTTGTTGTCAGCAACTGTTTTTCCTTGTGAAATGGGTATTTCTAATTCATGCATATCTGTACGAGGGATATTGAATACAACGCCTTTTATAAATTGCTTTTCATCCTTTTTAATTACATCGTCGAAGATAAATAAAAGTCCTTGGACTTTTCTTTCCACAAAAGCATCGATTTCTTCTGATGTTGAGATTTTTTTCCAACCTTTATCAGTCAACACCAGCCAATCTTTTGGGCTTAAAAATATTCTTTCTTTATTAACTTCAAATACAAATTGAGAACGAGTTCTAGCTCCTAAAAATTTAAAACTTTGTTGAATATTTTGGGGAGCCCAAGATTCTTGCATTTTTAGCATGTTTAAGATAATTTTTCCTTTACCTTCAACATCCCATAATTCTAAACCCATTAACCTATCCTCTATTTTTTTTATAGTTAACAAAGGATATTCTAAAGAATCGTAGCCAGGTTTCACAACATGCCATCGATCATTTTTCCAAATTAAAGCTTCACTCATCCCTACATAAACAGAATAAAAATCTTCCCCTTCTCCAAAATCAATACGCTGTTTTCCAATCACATTTGCATATTCAGCTCCACCATGTCTTTCCAAAAATTTATCCGGACCATGCCATTTAGCTTTTTGACGCGCAAGTATTCCCCCATCAACGTGGTATTTGCCCAAAGACCAACTACTATTTGGCATACGAACGTATTCTTTTTCAAGAATTGAAAATGTAGCTAAAGACTCAGGTTCATGAATAATGGTTCCGTCACCATCTTGCATATACACATTAATAACCGCTTCCTTATCTTTATCGCTCACAGTCAGCCACAACGGGCTCTCTTGACCATCGTTTAAGAAACCGTATTGTGGAGGCGACGTTTTTTTATCATAAAATAGATAATATTTTTTTTCAGGGATTAGAGCAGCTGGTGTCTTATTACCATTGAAACTAAAATGTAAACGAATTCGATCAGATCTAGCATCAGGTCTTCCATTTTTTCCATAGTAGATCAAATGTTTTTTTAAATCAGGCAGTTGCAAAGAGGGAGAAACATATTTTAAGGAAAATAAAGGACCGTTAATGGCAGCATAAGCTTCTTTAGATTGCGTAAAACTGCCTGAAGGAAGATTTTTTTTTATGTACATGGCATCGTAAGGTTCTATCTCTTCTTGATTTAATGAATGAAAATACCAGCCACCAAATGCAGCGATTAATAGCGACAAACAGGTAAGAATATATGTAGCAGATGTTAACCAATTTTTTAACATGAAGAATACAACCTTTTATTTATTAATTATTTAGCAATAAAAGTTGAAAGATTTCAATATAACACAAAGAGAGAAAAAAAAGCAGCAAAACTGTAATCTAAATTTTTTTATTGATTATTCTGCTATCCATAGAGTAAATAATAAATAATAAATTAAACGTTTTTATATATGGAAAAGCCATCTCAGAATCAGGAAAATAGTTTTTCAAAAAAATGGAAAACTCAATGGGAAAAGTATAATCAAAATAAAGGGGCTGAGGGTTTAGGAAATCACAATCCTTTAATTTCTTACTTTGTATTAATTATTGGATTTATATCTTTTATATTTTTTCCCTTTTTAGGATCTTTTCTAATAGGTTTAGTTTTCGGTAACTATTTTTTTAAAGAAATTTTCTCCTTTTTTAAAAACTTTAATCAATTTTTGCAACTTGAAGGAAATTCAAAAACTATTGTTTTAATAGTTACTTGGATAATTATTTTTTTAAGTTTACCAGGCTTAATTTTTGGTCTTTTATTAGCTACTGGATTAAAGTATTTTTTATCAAAAACACATTAAAGCCCCTTTAAAAAAAAACATAATTTTATCATTGTATTCAGCCAATCTATTTTATCAAAAACGACGTAATCTCATATTGAAAAGTTCCTAAATAATTGTTATGCTTGCGCTCGCAAAAATGGAGTTGCATCAATGACACATAAAATAAAATATTGGTTTTCTTCTTACTTTATTTTTTTTATCTCCCTTTGTTCCGGTGAAAATTTTGAGATCGAAACAATGGATGACATTTATTCTCATATAACCAAAGAATGTCTAGTTATTTTTGATATAGATAATACCCTTTTAGAACCAGCTCAAGAACTTGGTAATGATCAATGGTTTTACGCAAGGCTTAATTACTATAAAAAAAAGGGATTAAATCATACGATTGCTTTAGATAAAGCACTTTCTGAATGGCATTCAATACAAAATGTGACAAAAGTGACACCAGTTGAAAATCACACTTATTCCATCGTAGCCAGTTTTCAAGATAAAGGACAAACTATTATGGGTCTTACCACAAGAGGTTTGGGATTATCAACCAGAACTATTGAACAGTTACACTGCCTAAATTTTGATTTAACTAAAACGGCTCCCACATCTCATGAAATTTTTTTTTGGAATGGTCAAGGCGTTTTGTTTAAAGGGGGCGTTTTGTTTACTGCGGGAACACATAAGGGCAAAGCTTTAAAAAAATTCTTGGATCAGATTGGATATAAACCTAAAAAAATTGTTTTTATCAATGACAAAGCATCACATCTAAAAGATGTTGAAGAGTTTTGTACTGCTAGAAATATACCTTTTGCCGGTTTGCGTTATGGACATCTAGATAAAAAAGTAAAAAATTTCAGAGAAGACATTGCACAAATCCAATGGGAGCAATTTGGAAAAATCATTTCAGATCAAGAAGCATTGGAAATCCTTAATAAAAACAATTTATCTACAATAGCAAAATAAATTAATTGATTAAGTTTGGGATCTTCAAAACTTTAAAAAAAGTTAGAAGATTCCTTATTCACTCTTTTGTTAAATGATAAGTTTTTCGATAAAATTCATTCATCATTTTTATCATATCTTCTTTAGAGACGAATCTTTTTTGACAGTCAGGTAAACTATTTAAAAATTGTTTACCATAATTTTTAGAAAACAATCTTTTGTCTAAGCATATTATGCAACCTCTATCCTTATGATGACGAATAAGTCGCCCAAAACCTTGTTTAAATTTAACAATAGCATGGGGCAAAGAATATTCAAAAAAAGGATCTCCGCCCGCAGCTAATATTGCTTCAGATCGAGCTTGTATAATTGGTTCTGATGGAACCTTAAATGGTAATTTGACAATTACAACACATCTTAAAGCATCCCCGACTACATCAACTCCTTCCCAAAATGAATCTGTAGCAAATAAAATGGATCTATTGATTGTTTTAAACTTGTTGAGTAACGTTTGCCGATCTTCATCCCCTTGTTTTAATAAAGGCATCTTATGACTATTACAGAATTTTTTTAATTCTTCGTAACAAGTTTTTAACATGCTATAGGAAGTGAATAATACAAAGGCATTCCCTTGGCTTGCTTTAAATATCTCCTGTAACGATTGTATAATGGTTATTATGTAGTTTGAATCGTTTGGATAGGGAATATCGTTTAGACAAAGTACGATCGCTTGATTTTCATAGTTGAAGGGGGAAGGATGAACATTTTCTTTAACTATAGTTTCTTTACCTATCCACTCCGGATTTAGACCTAACCGCTTTTTTACATAGTTGAACTTTTGATTAGTAGTTAAAGTGGCGCTACAAAGAACAATGGTAGGAAATTGTAAAAATAAATATTTCGCTAAAGAACTGGAAACGTCTAGCTCCACATCGATTAATGACGTATTTAACCCGTACTTTAATAACTGTGATTCAATCCACCTCACTTTATTTGCAGGTGGTGCTTGTATTGAAAAATCACAAATAGCACATAGTATAGCGTCTAAACGATTTTTTAAAGCTTTGATTTCAAACCGAATTCCTTTGGTCATCTCATCTAATTTTTCTAATTTTAAACTTTTTAGATCGTTTTCAGCTGCATCTATCATTTGCAAATATTGCTTTAAAGCTTCTTCTAATCTTTTTACTTTAGGGATAATTAATGTTTGCCAAGATGATTGTTGAATATGCTCGCTTAAGACACGCAGTTTATTTTCTTTAATAGTACTAGCTTCATTTTCATAAATATGATGAGATTGATCTAAAAATTCATTAAAACCTTGAAATAGTTCTACAATATATTGTTGTACGTCCTTTCTAATTACGGCAAAATCTAAATTCAAGCGTGTTAAAATGCGAGAAACATCTTCAGGAGTTTTTTGATTTTTAAAAAACTCTATAATTTTTTGTCTAAGTAGTGGGATTTTTCCCTGATCTTTTCCATCCTTTTCAGCAGATAATCTGCCTAAGAGTTTAAGAATTGTTAAATAATTTATGCGACTCCCAAAAAATTCTGTGGCTATATCTTCAATATGATGAGCTTCGTCGATAATTAATCGTTTATAATCTGGTAAAATGCGATAGATGGAAGGAATTGTTTCATCACTTCTTAAGTTTAAGTCTGAGAAAAGGATATGATGATTAACAATAATAAGTTGAGCATCTTGAGCCTCTTTTCGTGCTTTGAAAAAATGGCAATCTTGAAAATAGGGGCATTCCGTTCTAGTGCAAGTATCATACTCAGCACATACTTTCTCCCACATAGCAAAAGTTGGAATAAATGGTAATGAGGATTTAGATCCATCGGACGTTGTATAGCACCAAGCTTCAATTTTTTGAACTTCGATAGCCTCATCCAAGCTTAATGTAAGAGCTTCTTGCCTGGTTTCTTCTAATCTCCTCATACATACATAATTTTGCATCCCTTTTACTAAAACCGCTTTGATGGAGATATTCAAAGCCTTTGCTAATTGTGGAATGTCTTTTTGTAAAATCTGCTCTTGTAAATTAATGGTTTTAGTGGAGATAACGGTTTTTTCTTGGTGCACTAAAGACCACAAAATAGCCGGAACTAAGTAAGCTAGGCTTTTGCCAGTACCAGTACCTGCTTCTATTAAAGCAATGGACTCATCATTGTAAGCCTCAATGACTTCTTCCAGCATTTTTTTTTGAGAGTCTCGAACTTCAAATCCTTTAAAAGATTTACAAATAACCCCATCGGGCTTTAGTAATTCTAAAACCTTATCAATTTTTAAATGAGCACGAGTACTTTCTGAAAAAGAATTAGGCATGTAGTTATTGTGTATAAGAGGTGCAAATGATTGCACCTCACTTTTAAAAGATTATTCTGCCTCTAATAAATCTAAAAAGGCTTTTAATTGTTTAGAGCGTGTTGGATGACGCATTTTGCGCAAAGCTTTGGCCTCAATTTGACGAATCCTTTCTCTTGTGACGTTAAATTGCACACCGACTTCTTCTAATGTTTTAGGCTTTCCATCAACTAATCCAAATCGTTGTTTTAAGACTTCTCTTTCTCTATCAGTTAAAGTAGATAAAACTTCATTCATTTTATCTTTTAAAATAGAGTAACCAGTCGCTTCTGCTGGAGAATCGGCAGCTGTGTCTTCTAAAAAGTCCCCAAATTGACTTTCGCCACCATCCCCAACTTCAGCCTGTAATGAGATAGGGTGTTGCGCTATTTTATAGATTTCTCTAACTCTTTCGGCTGAAATGCCAAGCTCTAAGGCTAGTTCTTCAGGAGTTGGTTCACGCCCAGTTTCCATCATCAGTTTTTTAGCACCGCGCAAAACTTTATTTATAGTTTCGATCATGTGAACTGGAATTCTAATCGTTCTCGCTTGATCTGCAATCGCTCTTGTAACTGCTTGACGAATCCACCAAGTCGCGTAGGTTGAGAATTTATAACCTCGTCGATATTCAAATTTCTCAACCGCTTTCATAAGTCCCATATTTCCTTCTTGGATTAGATCTAAGAAAGAAAGTCCACGGTTTGTATATTTCTTAGCTATTGAGATAACTAAACGTAGATTAGATTCAACCATTTCTCTTTTAGCTTCCTGGCTTTTATCCATCCAACGCTGTAGCATACGAACATCTTTTTTAAACTCATCAAGTGTTCTACCTGCTGCAAGTTCCCGTTTTTTTAATTTTCTTGAAGCTGCTGCAAGTTTTGATGCCGCATACTTATTTCTTTCAGCTCTTGGTATTAATTCTTGAATTTCTTTTTCAAGCTCTAAAAATCTCTCGTAAGCTCTTAAAATCAACTCACCAAAATCTTCAATAATATTATGCCTTAGATGGAATCTTCTTAAATAGGCTTGTGTGCGTATACGACATTTTTCAATATCATCGGCCATTTTAGCTTGGTCATTTTTCTTCAAGTCTGATTGGTTTTGCTTAATCAACAAAGTTTCTAATGTTCGATCTTCTTCTTTTAATAAATGGCAAAGCTTAGGTAATAAGTTTAAATACTCTTGTTTGTTAAGGACTTCTTTTTCCGCTACAGATTTGTCAAAGCGCTCTTTATTATTCATTAAATAATTGGCGATAGAAATGGTCTCTGAATTACAGTAACGAAATCGTAAAATAATTTTTTCTATTTGTATTTGAGCTTTTTCAATACGCTTTGAAATTTCAACTTCTTCTTCTCTACTTAAAAGAGGAACGGATCCCATTTCTTTTAAGTACATTCTTACAGGATCATCTGGAGTTCCTTCAGAACGTTTTTGGATACCTTCTAATTCTTTTGCTTCTTTTTTCTTTTCTTTTTGGCGTTCTACTTCAGATTGATTCAAAATTTGAATATCCATACCGCTTAAATAGATCAAAATTTGATCTATTTGATCAGCTGAATCAAAAGTCATTGGAAGAATTTCATTGATTTCTTCGTAAGTAATATAACCTTGTTCTTTGGCAATTGAAATCAACTCATCAACCTTTTGTTGATGTTGCTGAGAAAAATTCGTTTTATAATTTGATTTATTCATGATTTCCTAATTGATATACTTAGCTTAAAATCTAGATCTAGATAAAAGACTTGAGCACTTGATGGGATCAGATATATAAACTGATCGTATGGTTTTACTTACGAGTGAAAAACTCAAGTTCTGAGGACTGCTATCATGAGGAAAAATAGGGGTTTTTGTCAAGTTTATTGACAAAAGGTTAAAATGCCCAATATTGATTTTCAACATTTTATGATCTATTTCCTTAAAAGACTAAGAATGAACGTAAATTTAAGTTCTGCTAAAGTAATGATTACTTCACTTTTTATAAAACATTATAATAATTCTCAAGCTTTAATTATGCAATTGTACGCTGAAACTAAATATAAACAAATCATTCATGTCAATACTAGCAAAAAAGAAGAGGAATATTTTTGTTTAGAATGTAAAAACAAGGTGCGTCCTAGAAAAGGTTCTCTTCGACAACAACATTTCTATCATGTAAATTTGTCCCCTGATTGCAGGCAAAGTAATAAATCGGCCGAACATATTCAAACCCAAATATTTATCCAAAAAATACTTGATGAAAGGGATTGTTTCTTAGAACATCCCTTTAGAGAAATTAACCGTATTGCAGATGTTTACTGGCAGTCCCAAAAACTTGTTTTTGAAATACAATGTTCCTCTATTTCTCCGCTCGAAATGCATGAGCGAATGTTAGATTACCAAAAAATCGGGCTTGAGGTGGTATGGATTTTACACCAAAAAACATTCCAAAAAAAATTTTACTCTAAAGAAGAAAAATTTTTAATTCATCATTCTCATTACTACACATCTATCGATAAGTATGGTGAAGGTGAAATTTATGATTTATTTTATTGTGAAAAAGAAAAAGCTAGGTATTTTCTTGCCAAAAGAGCGATAAATTTAAGCGCTTGTACAAAAGTTAAACCTAAAGGCGCATTAGGAATACCCCCTAATCTATATCTAAGAAAAAAATATTGGAAAATTTTTAATAAAGACGATTTTTACCATTTTGCCTGTTCGAGTCTTAACAACAAACTATCTTTAAAAAAGTTAGAAGAGGGCGATTTATTTTTAAAATCATCTTTTTATAATGGCCTGACTCAATTTTTTTCTAACTACATAAAATTGCCTATTAAAGTTATTTATCAAACCGTACTAGAAAATTCTTGTAAGTAAGAAGAGAATTCGTTAGCAAAATTGCCAAGATTTGGCACTTGATAGATTACTCATTTTAGTCAAAGTGAATTTTTAATCTAAAAGGAAAGAGAGTAGGAAAATAATTCGTCTTCAGAAGTCAGTTCTTTAGTTTCGCTTTCAAAAAAAATAATAATCACTTGATTTCTAAAAATTCCAGAAGGAATTACGCCAACTAAAGCATTTAAGTAAATCTTGTCATTATGCTTTGTTTTAAACTCAAAAGTTGTTTTGACTTCGTTTTTTAAGGTTAATTGAGCGATTGCTTTATTCCATTTTTCTAAAGAAGGATCTAAACAATCAAAAAAATGTTGAGATATTTTTTCGTGATTAAGACCTAAAACTTTTCTTAAAGGTGGATTAGCAAATAACACTTTATTTTCTTTAGGTGCGAAAAAAAGGATAGAGGCATTGTTTTCATTCCTCAAATTATCAAATAAAGTCCTCAAGTCTAAAGCAAAACTATCTAAAGAACTTTCTTTATAAAGATAATTATTCGCATAGAATTGATTGGAAGAAGATTGCTTTTGAGCTAATTCCATGCATCTTTTTAATTGTATTGAAGCATCTTCCCAGCTTTTTACTTGCTGGTTTAGGGGAAGCCCTGAAGCTATATTTTCATTAATAAGTGTTGGTTGAACGCTTTCTTTTTTTGGCTCTTCTAAATCCTTAATGCCTAAATCGGCTAATTTTAAAAGAGTTTTGATTTCATAATTTAAATCACGTACTTTGCTTTCCAATTGATTAATATAGTTTTGTTTTTTTTCAATAGTTGCTCTTAAATCATTAATAGATAAAATAGATTCTTGAAACTTTTTCTCTTTTTCTTCTAATACCGCTTCAATTTCTTTTTTATGTTCTTTTATCTGTTCAGCAATCATTTCTTTTTCTTTTTTTAAACCAACATTATCTTTGGTAAGAACTTCAATCTCTTGCTTTTTTGCATCGAACAAATCTTGTAAAATTTTTAATTCTTCTTGAACATTTAATAAAGCCTGTTCATTTTGATCGCTTAGTTCTTGTAAAACGCTTTGGTCGGTAGGGATTAGATTTGCTTGAAGAGTTACGTTTTTTTGAAAAGTCAAATAGCTATAGAAAAGTAATAAAGTGCCAAAGATTGGAATGAGTAAGCCGATAGACAAAATATTCCATAAATCTTCTGAAGCAAGATATTGAAAATTATATATTGCTAAACTACAATACGGAATAAAATAAACAAAAAAAATGATAAGTAAAAACTTATATTTTGCCTCTTCTTTTGCCATTCGTTTCTCTTTTAATCTTCTTGAACTTGAAATATTGACTTTTTTAAAATCTTTTGTTTTCAAGTATTATTTAAGACAACTTAGAGCAGCTATTTTTAAGCAACTAAAAGCTTAAAGTTAATTTAACAAAAAAACAAACTCTTGACAACAAATTATCGAAAGTTTTTTTTACTATCACAACAAAGTTGGAAGTAAAGTTATTTTAAGTTGACTTACCGTTAAATTAGGATGAAGAGGATCTTGTGATGAGATCGGTTCGATACAAACATAAGAACTGTCTTTAGGATGATATAACTGCCAACAATTTTCTTGTGAATTTGACCAATATTTAGTCAGCAAATGGTATTTGGATGTTTCAAGTACAATTTCTCCTGCCATTGGATTTGGAAAAGGTGTAAATGTAAAGTCGGCGTCACGATCTAAATTAAAGTTTAATTCATGATTTTTATTAAAATTCCAATCAGATGGTATGATGGTTGGTTTTCTATCGATTAATACTGTTTTTTGAACTCTAGCCTTAACAACCCCATTCCCTTCAGGCAAATAATAGTAATAGTGAATCCCAATTAATGAATCTGTATCGCTTACAATACTTAAGTCTAATTCAAGCCCTTGATTAGTTAATTGAGCATGGAATCTAATAGTAAAATCTTGCCCTTCTAATTCTGCTAAAGAAATATCGTTCCATTTATCTTTTCCAGATAAAATACCGCTAATCCACCATTTGCCATGATCATATTTCCACGGCGCATATCTTGCTATACCATGTGAAAAAGGATCTTCAATACCATGCTCTTTGACATAAGCTATATGGGAAAATTTATCTTCATTTCTTAAAAAGGGTAATGTGTCTTTTTGCCTGCGGTAAAAATGGGGTCCGATAAGGGGGCCGAGTCCCGAAAAACGATTGTTAAATGCAGTTCTTGTCGTTTGATCGATTAGTTCAAAATCGTTTATTTTAAAGCTTGTCAAGTTCATTCCTTTTTCTGGCTCAAAACTTGCCTGATAAACGATCCCGTTACTTGTTGCATGATTTAACGTTATTGCCACTACCATCTTCCTATAATTTGTTTTTTACATAATACCCTAAACCTAAAAAATAGATACATATGCCAATTAAAATGCCTCCAGAAATTAATTCTTTAAGAGGGAATTTTTTTTGTAATGTGGAAATTCTTGGTGTCGAAGAATTTATCCAAATTGTCCACGGGTATTTTTTAAATGCTTCAATTTGTTTTTCAGCAGCATATAGATTTTTGTAATAATCTGTAAAAATAATATCTGAAGAATATTGTTTATTCTTATAAATGTATGAGTAGTGACTTTTGATATAATAGGATTCTAAGCTTAGAGAAATGGGAACAAACTCAATGGCTATGGGAGCTATTTGCACATTCAAAGAATAGTAGTCGTGCAATTTGAAGATAGCTTTACAAGTAAAAAAAATGGCAACCAAAGCCAATAAAAAATAGCCACCTTTCCAAATCCAAGAATTATTCATATTCTTTAACAACGTTTTAATTTATAGAAGATATCTTAAATTTTAGATTCTTTGTAACTTTTTGATGGAAAAATTGGTTTTTCTCTAAGATTTAGGATAAATGACACTAAATGGCTAAAATATTTTATGAAATCCAAAATAATTATAAGGCTTTGTATTGCAACGAGAAAAAATAAGAAGTTTTAAGTTTAACTATATTAACGTTCAGGTTATCCCCTAATTAAACCAAAGTTTAAGGCTGTACAAGTTGATTAAATTCGTCAGGTACAGGTGAAACGAATGTTAATTTTTTTTGTGTTATGGGATGGGTGAAAATTAATTTATAAGCATGCAATCCTAAACGTTGGATTGGGTTTATTGTCCCACCATATTTGTTATCACCAATAATTGGATGACCAGAAGATTGACAATGCACGCGTATTTGATTTTTTCGACCGGTTTCTAACTTTATATTGATTCGAGTAAACTTTTTTGTTTGATTGACTACTTCATAATGAGAAATAGCTAATTGACCTTTGTTAGGGCTTGAAGTCTCGTGCATTTTATACAAAGCATCTTCATATAGATAAGATTTCCAGCTACCTTTTAAAGGATTTAATTTCCCTTCCACAATTGCGACATATTCCCTTTCAATTGCATGCTGCTCAAACATTTCTTTTAGCTTAACATAGGCCTCTTCAGATAAAGCAAAGAGCATTAAACCAGATGTGTCTTGGTCTAATCTATGAACAACATAAACATTTTTGGGACGATAGTATCGTTTTAAAAAAGAGTGAGCTGTAACTCCTTTTTCGAAGTTGGTCGAGACACTTAATAATCCAACCGGCTTTTCAATAACTACTAAATCTTTATCTTCATAAATGATAGAAAAATCTTCTTCTATAAACTTTTTCTTGGTTGAAATTTCAATTTCTTGCCCTGGCAATAAAGAAAATTGACCAAGCTTTTGTTTTACCCCATCTACGAATATTCGCCCGCTCTTTAACCACGATCTTAAGGTGGTTTTGGAACTTTGAGGGTATTGCAAGCTTAAAGCTTCTAGTAACGTATTAGTATTTTTATTGATCCACTTCATAAATAAACAAATTTTGAGTTTTTATTATAAAGGTTAAAGTAGATGATTCCAAGAGTTTTAACTGATATCTACAAAATTTTAATTATTTCATCTTAAAAAAGATTTTTTATTTTTTATCTTTCATTTAATTTAGTAAATCTTTGACGAATTAATTTCTGCCGTTTATAATCTCTCTTTTAAAAAAATAACTAAACCTCAGAGGAATAATGGCTAAGGAAAAAGACAATAAAAAGACAAAACGTCCAACAGCACTAAAAAGAGATGATCAGAACGAAAAACGTCGTATTCGCAACAAAGCTTTTCGCTCAAGCGTGCGTACAAGCATTAGAAAATTAGAAGAAGCCATTGCAAAGAAAGATGCGTCTGTTACACAAGAAGTATTAAACGATGTTTATAGTTTAATGGATAAAGGTGTAAAAAAAGGGGTATATAAACTCAATAAAGCAAGCCGCACAAAGTCTCGTTTAGCCGCTAAAATTGCATCAGTTGAAGCATAACTTAAAAATCACCTTTTTCCTCAAAGGTGATTTTTATTCGAGATTATGTGTTTTAAAAATGGAATAACAATGCGTTCATTACGCTTAAAATTAGTTGTAAGTGCTCTTTTATTTTTCTTCTTTAATTGTTCCGCTATTGAGCCCTCCTTAACTCTATTTGTTCCCATGAGAGATGGGACACAGTTACCGACTGATATTTACTTACCTCCAGACAAAAAAGAAAATCTACCTTGTATTTTAATTCGCAACCCATCTGGTAGAAAAACAGAGCCTTGGCTTCAATATCATCAACTAACTCATTTTGGGTATGCGGTGGCATTTCAGGATACTAGAAGCGCCCTCGATGCAACAGGAAAAACTTTCCCCTTTTTGCATGATGGTTGGGGATCGGAGCAAGACGGTTTTGATACGGTTGAATGGTTGGCAAAGCATCCAATAACGAATGGAAAAATTGGTACTATTGGTTTTTCAGCAGCAGGTATTACACAGTTATTAATGGCTCCTTCGGCTCCCCCTTCTTTACAGTGTCAGTATATTGGAATAGCAGCGGCAAGCCTTTATCACCACGCTATTTTTTCTCAAGGTACTCTTTTAAAAAATCAAGTGGAAGGTTGGCTTAATCTTTATGCCAAAGACAAAAGCGTTATAGATTTTGTCCAGTCACAACCCCTTTACAACGAATTCTGGGAAAAATTTAATTCCTTACCAGTCTCTCACCAGGTTCAAGTACCCGGTTTTATTTATGGTGGTTGGTATGACACTTTTCTAAAAGGGACCATTGACTCATTTGTAGCTCGACAAAAAAATGGGGGGTCAGGAGCTCTTGGAAAACAAAAGCTATTAATTGGACCTTGGACTCATCATTGGCCCAGAAAAACTGAACTTGGCGATTTTAAAGTTCCAAATAATGGCGCAATGAGCGCTTATGACATTACACCACAAAGATGGTTTGATTATTATTTAAAAGGGATAGACAATGGTATAGAAGATTTACCAAATATTGTTTATTACGTAATGGGGCCATTTGATGGCTCAAAATCTAGCGGCAATGTATGGAGAACAGCTGAAAATTGGCCGATTCCTGCCAAGAGAGTTCCTTTTTATTTAAATCAATTACAAGAAATTTCTGACAAACAAGCTTTAAAGGAAAAAACTTATAGCTATATCCATAATCCTGCCAATCCAATCCCAACTTTAGGTGGAAAGAATCTATTTTTGGAATCTGGTCCAAAAGATCAACTATCTATTGAGTTCCGTTCGGATATAGTAGTGTTTACAAGTCCCCCTCTGAAGCAAGACATTGAAGTTACTGGTGATTTATCAGCAACGATCTACTTTTCATCTAATCTTGAACAAACCGATGTAATTGTGCGCTTAACGGATGTATACCCTGATGGACGCAGCATTTTGATTGCTGATGGGATTCATCATTTTGTCAAAAAAAATAACACACCTCAAAAATGTGTAATTGATCTTTGGCCAACAAGTATTGTTTTTGCTAAAGGACATAAACTGAGAGTTTCTATTAGCAGCTCTAGCTATCCTAAGTATGATAATAACCAAACTAACTTACCCAACGATGTTGCTGAAAATAAAATTTTTGTTGGAAAAAAATACCCAAGCTCTATTACTTTGCCAGTCGTTAGACAAGGAAATGAATGGTTGGTTACTCCTCAAGATGATATAACGGATTTAAACTAAAAAAAAGAGCTTAGCATTAACTAAACTCTATTCATTTACTATCTATACAACTAATTTTGCTTCTTTTAGTTGCTGATGTATATATTCTGCCCGCTTATGAATAATATCTTCTTGCACAACCTTATTGCTGTCATTAAGAATTAAATGAGATCTTTGGCAGTCAAAAAATAATTGGTTCAATTGTTCAGAAGAAATTCCTTGGATCCAATTCATTTCTAAACCAAGCTTGATCAGACTTAACGCGTTTAATGATTCTACAGCTTCAATATTATAGGAGTGTACTAAAATTCCATAGGCTCGGCTAACCATATCTTTAATAGTTGTATTTTGGGTTTCTTTTAATTCTTTTCGTGCCGAATTTTCTTCCATGATCAACTTTGTAGCATAACTTTGTAAACTTGCTATAATATTTTCTTCTGTCACACCTAAAACATAATTATTTTGGATGACAAGTATATCTCCAATAATTTCTGTAGGATCTCCATGTATTCCTGTAATCCAAATAGCTTCATCGTCATTTTTATCTAAAATGTCTTCTATTTTTCCTGTATGAATCAAAGCTGGCAATTGTAAATAGATAGATATTTTCAAACCTGTGCCACATTGTTGGAAGTCTGATGTCAAAAACCCAAAACGAGGGCTAAAAGCAAAGCCAAATTTTTTTCCAATTTGAGTTTCCAACTTCACTAATTTATTCCAAGCAAATTCAATATTGCCTTCTAATTCTATCCATCGCAATTGTAAATGATCTTCTAAATTTATAGACGCTAAAAATTGACCTGTTTCATCCAAAACAAACCCCTCACCCGTATGCGCCTGATTAAAGTTATTTTTGGATAAATAATGCTCAGATAAAAATCCTTTTTCTAAAGGAGATAATTCTTCTGCTTTTAATAATATTGGATTTACTAAAAATTTCTCACTTAGTAAAGACTTACTTAAAAAAGAAACAATTTGCTTTCTTTTCTCTAAATCGAGTTTTGATGGAAAATTAAATTTATCAATATTGCGAAACAAACTAATCGTTGAAGCTAACCAAATATTATTTTGATTAGTTTTCCAAAGCTTACTTTGCGTTTCTAAAAAGGGTGAAGAATTTGCCATGGATTATTTTTCTCCATTTTTATCTGTTAGAGCCTTAATCTCATCCCTTAATTTTGCAGCTTGTTCGTAATCTTCTCTTTTTAAAGTCTCTTTTAAAGCTTCATTTAAGGCTAAAATTCTCATGGAAGGATTTATTTCTTGTATTTCGCCGGGAGCTCTTCCAATATGTATAGGGGTAGTATTTTTTTTACCTACACTTATCCTTTGCGTTAATTTGTCTAAGGAATCGAGTTCAGATAAAATGATTTCACCAAAAACTTCATAGCAATTTTTGCAACCAAGTGGTGTTCCCATTTTTAGGGCATCTAGGGTTGTTCCACACTCGCCACAGGCAATAACTCCCCCTTGCAATTTGCTAGCTCTTTCTGCGGGTGTTAAGCCATGCAATCTTTTTTCTAATTGTGGACAATCACCACACATGCTTGTATGTGTTATGGAGTTACCGACGATTTCTGTATATCGAATCATTACAGTTTTTTTGCATTCCCCACACTCTAAAGGTCTTGGAGGAATTTTTAAAAAAGAATTTTCTAGTTCATCTTCATTTTCATTTGCCATAAAAATCCAGCTACACCATTAGATCTTACGATGTAACTTACTATTCTAAATTATGAATTTAAAGTAAAGAATTGAACTATAAAGAATAAAATTTGCCATTTCTGGCAAATTTTATTATAGAAAAAATGAGTCTTGATGGACTCGAACCATCGACCCTCTCATTAAAAGTGAGATGCTCTACCGACTGAGCTAAAGACTCAATGACCCCAAGGGGATTCGAACCCCTGTTATCGGAATGAAAATCCGGTGTCCTAGGCCAGACTAGACGATGGGGCCGGATTGTTTAGCTTCTTCTTATATTGTTTAAAGAAGAAGCAACATCTTATCCGTTTACTCTTTTTTTTTGCAAGGTCAAATTTAATAAAATAAAAAAAAAAGAATTTTTTACCATTCTTCAGTTAGCTTATATCTTGAGATAGTTTATTGCACACAAAATAAGATTATCCAGAACATAAGTAAACCGCATTCAAGTAAATAATCTAACCTATAATTTATAGCAATTAGATAGTTAAAATATCTTTTTCTTTTTTCTCTGCTAATTCGTCCGCTTCCTTGCAAAATTTATCGGTTAGTTCTTGAATATTCTTTTCAAATTTCTTTTGTTGATCTTCTGTAATTTCAGAGCTCGATTTCATTTTGCGAACTGTGTCATTGCCTTTTTGACGTGCTTTTCTAACCAAAACTTTCGCATCTTCTTTATATTTATGGCATTGTTTAACAATGTTTTTTCTTAACGATTCATCCATTGGGGGTATTTTTAAAAGCACTCTGTTTGCCTCAACAATTGGACTAAATCCAAGATTTGCTTTTTCTATTCCTTTGCCAATTGCCGCTACGACACTTGGATCAAAAGGAGTTATCATTAACGTTCTAGAATCTGGAGCTGTGACTGAGGCTAAATCTTTTAAACGCATATTGCTACCATAAACTTCTACTGTAATGTGGTCTAGCATACCAGCGTTTGCTCTACTTGTTCTTAATCCTTTCAATTCAGTTTTTAAATGTTCAATTGCTGAAGTCATCTCTTCTTTTACATGATCTGGTAATTTCATTATAATTCTCCTGTTAATCTGCTTTGATAATACTTGAGGGACACTCTCCTAAAACAATTTGTTTTAATGTAAATTTGCCTAAAGCATTCATATTAAAAACCATAATAGGGAGCTTTTGATTTCTACAAATACTTATAGCTGTAGCGTCCATCACTTCTAATTTTTGAGTTAAATAATCACTATAGGTTAAGCTATCATACTTTATTGCTTCCTTATATTTCAAAGGGTCCAAATTATAAATGCCATCGACTTTAGTGGCTTTTAACAAAATATCGGCTTGCACTTCGCTTGCTTTTAAAGCTGCAGCTGTATCCGTGGTAAAATAAGGATTACCGGTTCCACCTGCAAAAATTAATACATAACCTTCTTTTAAATATTTTTGAGCTAGATCCCAACGAAAGCTTTCTGCCACTTTAGGACAATCTAAGGATGTTAAAATTTTTGCTTTACAACCTTGCTTTTTTAGGTATTGTTCTAGTACTAAGGCATTCATCATGGTAGCTAACATTCCAATTTGATCAGATGGTGTTTTTTCCATACCAAGCGCTTGTAATTGCCTGCCCCGGAAAATATTACCCCCTCCTATCACAATACTCAATTCAAAACCTTCTTTTTGCATTTTATCAATGATAGAAGCAAAATAATCACAAGCTTTGGGATCAACTCCAAACGATTGTTCACCAACTAATATTTCACCTGATAACTTCAGTAAAATCCTCTTATAAGGCACAGGAGATTGATTGGGCATTTTGACCTCGAATAGAAATGTTTACGTAGGGTAAAATCTACCTAAAAACTAAAAAAAAAGCGATTTTTTCTTTTTGAATTCAATAGCTTTAATAGTTATAAATTTACAAGAAATTGTAGAAATTTGATCTTTTAAGTATTATTTTGAAATAACTTTTAAAGTAATAAAAAATAAAGTATACTAATTGTTTAAATTGTTCTTAACTAACAAAATTTATTTTTTCTATTTTTAAAGAAAAATCAATAAAAAAAATCTTTAATTTGAAGCAAATTGTGAGAAAACATGACAACCCAAGAAGAACTTTATCAAGCAAAGAACACTTACAAGTACGGCTTTTCCACAGTTGTTGAAACAGATTCTTTACCAAAAGGTTTAAACGAAGAGACCATTCGAGCGATCTCTGAAAAAAAGCAAGAACCCTCTTTCATGCTCGATTTTCGCTTAAAGGCCTATAAAAAATGGTTGGAATCAAAAGAACCTCATTGGTTGCATGGATCTTACCCAGCTATCGATTATCAAGACATATCTTATTATTCAGCACCTAAAAATAAACCTGCTTTGAATAACTTATCAGAAGTAGATCCAGAGATTTTAAAGACTTTTGAAAAATTGGGTATCCCTTTAGATGAACAAAAACGATTAGCGAATGTTGCTGTTGATATGGTTTTTGATTCGGTTTCGATCGGTACAACTTTTAAAAAGAAACTAGAAGATGCAGGCGTTGTGCTCTGTTCCATATCAGAAGCCGTTCAAAAGTATCCCGATTTGATAAAAAAATATTTAGGAACTGTGGTGCCAATTGGGGATAATTATTTCGCCACGTTAAATTCAGCGGTTTTTACAGATGGCTCTTTTGTTTATGTACCCAAAGGTGTTCATTGTCCCATGGAACTTTCCACTTATTTCCGCATTAACGACAAGGAAACTGGACAGTTTGAAAGAACTTTGATCATTGCAGAAGAAGGATCTTATGTAAGTTATTTAGAAGGATGTACAGCACCCTCATACGACAAAAATCAATTGCATGCCGCCGTAGTTGAACTTATTGCCTTAGATAATGCCGAAATTAAATATTCTACAGTTCAAAACTGGTATTCTGGAAATCCAGATACAGGCCTTGGAGGAATATATAATTTTGTTACTAAACGAGGAGTTTGCAGAGGTTATCGTTCAAAAATATCTTGGACGCAAGTGGAAGTAGGCGCTGCTATTACATGGAAATATCCAAGTTGTATTTTACAAGGCGACCATTCTGTAGGTGAGTTTTACTCTGTTGCCTTAACTAATGGCAAAATGCAAGCGGATACTGGTACAAAAATGATTCATGTCGGCAAAAACACAAGTTCTACTATTATTTCTAAAGGTATTTCAGCTGATAAATCTCATAATACTTATAGGGGTCTTGTTAAAATAGCAAAAAATGCTACAGGAGCTAGAAACTATACTCAATGTGATTCTATGTTAGTTGGCGATCAATGCACAGCAAACACTTTCCCCTATATTGAAGTAAGTAACGCTACAAGCCAAGTAGAACACGAAGCATCTACATCTAAATTAAACGAAGAACAATTATTTTATCTATCCTCCAGAGGAATATCAGAAGAAGACGCCATTAGCTTGATTGTCAATGGGTTTTGTAAAAAGGTAATTAAAGAGTTACCTTTAGAATTCGCTGTCGAAGCACAAAAGCTTTTAGCTTTGAAATTAGAAAACTCGGTAGGATAATTAACCATTTAGGGACATTCATGATAGAAATAAAAAATTTACATGCTGAAATTTCTGGTAAACCCATTTTAAAAGGGTTTAATTTAACAGTCGCTGCAGGCGAAATTCATGCCATTATGGGTCCAAATGGCGCTGGAAAATCAACGTTAGCAAAAATTTTAGCCGGGCACCCTTCTTATGAAATCACAGAAGGGGAAATTTGGTTTAAAGGGCAAAATATTTTAGAAATGGAACCTGACGAAAGAGCGCATATCGGAATATTTATGAGTTTTCAATATCCGGTAGAAATTCCTGGAGTAAATAATGTTGAATTTTTGCGTGCGTCTTATAATTCTTTAAAAAAAGCTCGAGGAGAACAAGAAGTAACTCCTGAAGAATTTGCCCTTATTTTAGAAGAAAAAATGAAGCAAATGGAGATTAAACCTGAATTTAAATCGCGCAATTTAAATGAAGGTTTTTCAGGTGGTGAAAAAAAACGCAATGAAATTTTACAAATGGCGCTTTTAAATCCAAGTTTAGCCATTTTAGATGAAACCGATTCTGGATTGGATATCGATGCTATGAAAATTGTAGCACAAGGGGTTAACTGCGTTATGAACTCCGATCTTGGATTAATCTTAATTACCCATTATCAAAGACTCTTAGATTATATTAAACCTCATTTCGTACATGTAATGGTAGATGGAAAAATTGTTCAATCTGGAGATGCTTCTTTGGCATTAACATTAGAAGAACGAGGTTATGATTGGTTAATGCAAACGACTCATGAGGATGTGTAAAAATGGTGTATACGGAAATCGAGGAAAATACGTTTTTAGCTCATTTACAGACTTTACAAAAGCCCAAGGAGTTAAACCATTTACTTGATGATTTGCGTCAAAAAGGATGGAATCGCTTTTTAGAATTAGGATTACCTAGCAAAAAGGTAGAAGCTTACCGCTATGTTAAACTTAGAAATTTGTATAATAAAAGCTACTCCCTTCCCCCCATAAATTTTCAAAAGAATTTGCAGTATAAAGATCTAGTATCTGAAGAAAGTAAACATTCGTATCTTCTTTTCATTAATGGAATTTTCTATCCAGAATTATCTGATACAACAGCCATTCCAACTTCCGTTGCTATTTCAACATTTAATACAGCCGAAGATTCGTTTGGTAGCTTTTTAAAAAATTCTATTACAAAAAGCATAAAGGAAGAACAAGACGCTTTTGCCGCCTTAAATTTGGGTCAATTACAAGAGGGTTTATTTGTTTATATACCTCCAAAAAGTGTCATATTGCCTCCCATTCAAATAGTAAATCTTTACTATGCGGATTTCCCCATTGCTGTAAGCCC
The DNA here is from genome assembly GCA_000756735.1 of Candidatus Rubidus massiliensis. Lineage (GTDB taxonomy): Bacteria > Chlamydiota > Chlamydiia > Chlamydiales > Parachlamydiaceae > Rubidus > Rubidus massiliensis. The sequence continues at coordinate 345,124 of CCSC01000001.1, forward strand.
AAGGATCCATGTTTTTGCAGGTAAACTTTCCCAAAGTAGCTTTGCTACAACTCATCATTTTTGCACAAATGTCAATACGTTCATTAATTTTGTGACCGATTTTACTATTGAAGAGGATGCTAAAGTTGACTTTTTTCAAAGTACATTAAATCAACCGTTTAACAATTGGATTCTAGACGCTACAAGAGCCCAACTAAAGCGAAACAGTTGTTTTAAGGTAGTCTGTCTGACAAATGGCAGTTCAACAATTCGCTATGACTATAAAGTTTCTTTGACAGGTGAAAACAGTGAGGCTAGCTTGAATGGTTTAGCTCTTTTAAATAAGGCTAACGAGTCCCATTCACATGTTTTAATGATACACCATGCCCCTCATTGTCGTTCCATGCAATTATTTAAAAACATTTTAAATGATAATAGCCACGCAAGTTTTGAAGGAAAAATATTTGTACACCAAATAGCGCAAAAAACAGAAGCTTATCAGCTAAATCAAAATTTACTATTAAATGATCTCGCAACTATTGAAAGTAAGCCTAATTTAGAAATTTTTGCTGACGATGTTAAAGCTTCTCATGGTGCAACCATCGGACAGCTAGATAAAGAGCAAATTTTTTATTTGCAAACAAGAGGATTTAATCTTTCTTCAGCAAAAAATTTATTGATAAAGAGTTTTTGTGAAGAAATTTTAGCAATGACCCCTTTTAAATATTCTTTTGATGAGATACAACCAACAGCACCTGAAGTTGTAAATTAAAGAGGTAAAAATGGAAGAATATAATTTTTCTGCTATTCGCTCCGATTTCCCAATGCTACAAAAAAAAATGCATGGAAACCCTTTAATTTATTTTGATTCTGCAGCAACTGCTCAAAAACCAAAAAGTGTCATTGAGGCCATAACAAATTTTTATCAAGATCATTATGGCACTGTTCATAGAGCCATTTATCAATTATCTTTACAGTCCACTCAAGAATATCAAATTACGCGCGAAAAAATTCAAAGATTTCTAAATGCTTCCTCCTTTGACGAAATTATTTTTACAAGAGGTACTACTGAATCAATCAATTTGGTAGCTTATTCTTTTGGAAAAGCTTTTCTAAATAAGGGTGATGAAATCATTATTTCTGAAATGGAACATCATTCAAATATTGTTCCTTGGCAAATGATTTGTGAAGATAAGGGATGTCATTTGAAAGTGATTCCCATGAATGACAAAGGAGAACTACTTTTAGATGAATATAAAAAAATGCTATCGTCTAAAACTAAGTTAGTTTCAATCGCTCATGTTTCAAATTCGCTCGGCACAATTAACCCTATTAAAGAAATGGCTAGTATGGCTCATGAAGTGGGAGCCTACTTTTTAGCTGATGGTGCCCAAGCTGTCTCTCATTTACCTGTAGACGTGCAAGAGTTAGATGTGGATTTTTATGTATTTTCAGGCCATAAACTCTTTGGACCAACTGGTATTGGTGTTTTATATGGTAAAAGAGATTTACTTAATAAGATGCCTCCCTATCAAGGTGGAGGAGATATGATAGAAAAAGTTACTTTTAAAGAAACTACATACAATACATTACCTTTAAAATTTGAAGCTGGAACACCGATGATTGCGGAAGTTATAGGACTTGGAAAAGCGATCGATTATTTACAATCAGTTGGTTTAAATAAAATCAAAGCGTGGACCCATTTTTTATTAGAGGAATTAACAAATAAGTTAATAGAAATAAAGGGTTTAAAAATTATCGGTCAAGCTCACCAAAAAAGTTCTATTGTAAGTTTTACTGTAGAGGGGATCCATCATCTCGACTTAGGCACTTTATTAGATCTCCGTGGGATAGCTATTCGAACAGGACATCATTGTGCACAACCCACTATGCAAAAATTTAACATTCCCGGAACTGCTAGAGCATCTCTTAGTATTTATAATACACCACAAGAAATTAATCAGTTTGTCATTTATCTAAAAGAAGTTATTAATCTGTTAAGATAATTTATGCGTGTTAGTCTAAAAGATGCATGTCAATTGCTAGAAAAAGGGGATATTGTAGCTCTCCCAACTGAAACTGTTTACGGTTTAGCATCTAAATTGACAAATCCATCATCCATTGAAAAAATTTATCAAGCTAAGGGAAGACCCAGCCAAAATCCTTTGATTATCCATGTTGCAAACATAAACTCTATTTTATCCTTTTTGAAACAACCCATTAATATAGAAATTTTTGAAGAATTTTGGCCAGGTCCTTTAACGATTGTTCTCCCAATTATTGAAGAACTTGTTCCCTCTATAGCAAGAGCTAATCTTCCAACGGCAGCTTTTAGAATACCAAGTCATCCCTTAGCGCTTAAAATTATAGAAGAAGTGGGTCCAATTGTTATGCCATCTGCTAACTTATCTGGTAAACCATCTGCCACACATCCAAATCATGTAGAAGTTGATTTTGGGTCAAGCTTTCCAGTTTTAGACGGTGGGAGCTGCACATATGGATTGGAATCAACCATATTAATTTACAATGATTGTAAATGGCAAATGATTCGCAAAGGTGCCTATCCATCAGAGGCTTTTAAGAAGAGTATAGGCTATATTCCTGAATTTGTAGTCAATGATTCTTCTAAACCTCTTTGTCCAGGACAACTTTTTCGCCATTACGCCCCCAACACCAATTTAATTTTAAGTAAAAGTTTTCCACCACAAGCGTTGATTTTAGGTTTTTACGAAAACATCTATCCTAAAGAATCACAAGTTTGGTATTTAGGGTCATTAAATAAGCCTGAACAAATAGCTGAAAACTTATATGCTTTTTTAAGAAAATTAGATGAAAAAAATATTTCAGTTGCCTATTTTGATACTAATTTTGCAGTGAATGGACTCATGGATACTGTTTTAGAACGGATCACTAAAGCCGCCTCTAAAGTTTAACTAAAATGGTCCTCTTTTATTCTTATATAGCTGTGGAATTATAAAGTATATAAGCTAAAGCATCAAGCAGCTTTCAAACCAATGTTGTGTGATTGAGGAAGCTTGTTGCAGCGTACCAGGCTCTTCAAAAAGATGTGTCGCACGTGGAACAATTTCTATTTTTTTATAAGACTTAATCAACTCGAAAGCTTTTTGATTAAGTTTTAGAACAGTTTCATCTTTTTGCCCAACTATTAATAAAATAGGAGCTTTAATTTTAGTTAAAGCAACACCGGCTAAATCTGGACGCCCACCCCTCGAAACGATAGCAAAAATATCATTTATTAATTCAGAAGCTGTAATAATTGCCGCTGCTGCACCAGTACTTGCTCCAAAGAGACCAATTTTTAAATGCTTAGTTTTAGTTTTTTCTTGAATCCAATAACAAACTTTTGTTAATCGATTTGCTAAAAAAGGTATATCAAAACGATATTTATTTGTTTCTTGATCAATTTTTTCTTCTTCTTCTGTAAGTAAATCTACGAGTAATGTTGCTATATCTCTATCTTGTAACATTTTGGCAACATATTTGTTTCGGGGACTATTTCTTCCACTGCCACTTCCATGAGCAAATACCACAATCGCGATGGCATTTTTAGGTATTGTCAAAAGCCCTTTTAAAGATAAAGTCTCAATATCGATTAAAATTTCTTGATGCAAATTATTTTCCCTACATTTTTTTTATCATTAAAGTAAATAATTAATTATTTCTTGTCATGAGGCTTTAGAGTGATTTATAAAAATAGAATGGATGCTGGTATTCAGCTGGCACTTAAATTAGAAAAATTTAAAAACCAACCAGATACCATAGTTATTGCTCTTCCAAGAGGAGGAGTCATCGTAGGTTTTGAAGTAGCTCAAGCATTACAACTCCCTTTAGATCTGATCTTTCCTAGAAAAATAGGAGCTCCATTTAATGAAGAATTAGCAATAGGCGCCATCACCGAAACAGGAGAGGGATTTTTAAATAAAAATTTAATAGACAGTTTGCATATCGATATCGAGTATGTCAAACAAGCCATAGAAAAAGAAAAAAAGGAAGCCCTAAGAAGATTAAACATTTACCGAGGCAATAAACCTTTTTTAAGTTTAGAAGGCAAAACCGTTATTTTAGTAGATGATGGGATAGCAACTGGCGCTACAATGAAAGCTGCTATTTTAGATATAAAAAAAAGAAAGGCATCTCAACTGATTATTGCAGTACCTGTAGCTTCTTATGAAACTATTCATCAAATGCAACTCCTTGTTGATGAAATTATTTGTTTAACCATACCAATTAACTTTTATGCTGTTGGTCAATTTTATGAAGATTTTCGACAAATAACTGATCAGGAAGTGATTGAAAAACTAAGTTTTTTTCTATAAGATTTAACATTAAATTAGTTAGGATCTTATGAATACTGTTGAATTATCTCCTTTAGGACAAAAAACTGTTTATATTCAAACTTATAGTCCAGAGCAACTCTATCCAGTCCCTCGCTCTCTTGCTAGAAAAAAAACCAATATTCCAGAAAGCTTGCCTTTTCATGGAATAGATATATGGAATGGCTATGAATTATCTTGGTTAAATAAGAAAGGGAAACCACAATTTGCCTTGTGTACGTTTATTTTTTCTTGCACCTCTCCCACGATTGTTGAATCTAAATCATTGAAACTGTATTTAAACTCCTTTAATCAATCAATATTTGTAAATGCAAGTGAAGTACAAACAATAATAAAAAAAGATTTAAGTCTTGCCACAAACAGTGACGTAGAAGTGCATATTTTTCCACATACCGATTTAATTAATACTTCCTTAAAAGATTTTGATGGGCAATGTGTAGATCATCTCGATATCGAAACAAGTTGTTATTCTGTAACCCCATCTTTTTTAACAACGCAAGATGAGTGCGTGCAAGAAAAAATTTATACGCATCTTTTAAAATCTAATTGTTTAGCAACAGGACAGCCCGATTGGGGCTCAATTTTTCTTCATTATAAAGGCCCTAAAATAAATCAAGAAAGTTTTTTAAAATACATTATTTCTTATAGAAATCATTCAGGTTTTGCTGAACATTGCATAGAACAAATTTATTGTGACATTTTGCACTATTGCAAACCGGAATTACTCACAGTATATGGATGTTACACAAGACGTGGCGGTTTAGACATTAATCCTTTCCGATCCAATTTTGAACAAAGACCAAACTTATTTAGACATGTAAGGCAATAAGGTAGAATAGATTAAAAAGAATGAAGAATGTTTCTAAAGCAAATTTTAGGTATGAAATAACTTGCTCATCTCAGTGAATTGATTTAACCAATATATACACTGTTTTGAAAATTCAGATAATAACACCCTTAATCCTAAAAACATGATAAGAATAGCCAATAAAGATTTCAAAGGCATGCCCAAAAAAGTGATTTGTACTTGTGGAGCTAATCTATTAGCAATTCCTAAGAAAAAATCAGTCATCAAGATTATTATTAAAGCTGGGGATGCCAATCGGATGCTTATTGACATAACTTGAAATAATAATTTTATTTGATTTTGTAAAAATGTTGAATTTTTTTCAAAAAAAGAGGCATTGATAATTCCATCAGGTGGCATAATTTGATAAGAATCCACTAATGCATTAATAAATGTAAAGGGACCGTCAATTGAAAAAAATAACAAGATAGTTAATAAATTAAAAAAAGTGCCAAATGGAGAGGATTGGTTTTGCATAGTAGGATCATTGACCATTAAACTAGATCCACCTCTTTGATGATCGATTAAAATACCCGCATTTTGCACAATCATAAAAGGGATGCTTATTATAAATCCAAAAACAGCCCCAATAAATAGTTCTTTGAGAAATAAAAAAATTAAATCAACGTTAAAATCCAAAGGACTTTTAGTCACCATAACAAGTTCTGGCAAAAAAATAACAAATAGGCAAAGTCCAAAAACGACTTTTATACTATGAGGTAAAACTTTCGCTCCAAAAAAAGGGGCTAACGTTATAATTGGAAAAATTCTAGCCATAAATAGCACCAGGAGAGCTAAAAAGGGCATAAAACTGCCAAATTGTTGAGATCGACCTATAAATTCTAAAAGAAAACTTTGTTGCATGGTATTTTAAGTTGGACTCCCCAAACTCCATTGCCAAAAGTTGTTAAAGATGTTTCCAGCAAAAGACATAATTAAACTCCCAAGCCAGGGTCCCATAAACATTAAAGTTAAAGTAACGGCAACAAGCTTTATAGTAAATGATAACGTTTGTTCTTGAATTTGAGTTGCTGCTTGAAAAATAGCCACTAAAATCCCAAAAAACATACTTATTAATATGGGTGGAGCAGATAGAATTAAAATTAATAGTAACGCCTGATAGGCAAGTTGAACCACCTGAGTTTGAAACATATTTTACCTAAATGTGTTTACTAATCCTTCTATTACTAAAGTCCAACCATCTAACATAACTAATAAAAATAGTTTCAGTGGCATAGATATAGTCACAGGCGATAACATCATCATCCCCATTGCCAATAAAATATTTGATGTGACCAAATCAATTACAAAAAATGGAATGTAAATTAAAACACCAATTTCAAAGGCATCTTTCAATTGACTTGTGATATAAGAGGGAACTAATATCATAACATCATCTGGTTGCAAACTTTCTTTATTTTCATCAGGCAAAACTCTATAAGCTAGACGATAAAACAAAGCTTGGTGACGAACTGAAGAATTGCGTTTTAAAAAATCTTTTAATGGTCCAACGGCTGCAGAAGTCACTTGTATAATATAAGCTGAAGAATTTGGAGAAGTGACAGATTCTGGTGTTTGGCTGTTAGCAACAACCGCATAAGCGGCTTCATACATCTTTAATCCGGTTGGATACATAATGAATAAGCTTAACATTAAAGCTACGCCGTTAATGATTTGATTGGGAGGTGATTGTTGAACACCAAGGGCTGTTCTTAATAAAGATAAGACAACGATAATTTTTAAAAAAGAACTCAAAATCATTAAAAGAAACGGTGATAATGAGAGCAACGTCAATACCGCACCTTGTGTCAAAAGGGAGGGCCTTTTTCCAAATTCGTCTAAGGCTTGTAAACTCTGCGAAGCATTAGCAGAAGGATTAGCAGAAGGATTTGTAGGTGCTTGCGATGGAGGCGAAGGATTTGTCGTTACAGAACGAGGGGATGAGGGTTGTTGTCCTATAACTGTTTGAGAATATAAAGAACTGGTGGGAAAAGCAATAACACATAAAGATACTATAAGTAAAAGTATAAACCGTATCGAGAAAAGCCGATTTATTGCCATTGTTAGTTACCCCGTTTACCCTTACTGATATTTTCAAATGCCCTTTCTAATATTTCCCACTGATTCGAAAGTTGAGCATTAATAATCCCAGCTTCCGTTTCTATAATGCTGCCACCTGGTTCTATGTCACTACGCTCCCTAATTGAAAGGGATTCTAAATGTTCAAATATACTTCTTAATTGTGGCTTGTTTTTTTCTAATATATCTATATCTTTACGATTTGCGTAAATAACAATTTTTTTATGTTGATGAACAGACTTCAAACTATTGGCAATAATATCTGCCACTGTATCCGGATTAGTTTCTATTTCCCTTCCAACAATTTTTTTTGCGGCAGTTAAAGCTACCGGAAAAATCGATTTTTGCAATTCACCACGTACGTTACTAATCTCTTCTTCTAAATATTTAATCTGTTCCGCCCATTTTTTTAATCCTTCTTCAAAACCTTCCTTTTGGGCTTTTTCTTTAATATCTTGTGCTTCTTGATTTGTTTTGATCAATAATTGCTCGGCATCTTTTTTAGCTGTCTCTATTAATTCGATAGCACTAAGAGTCATTGAATACTCTTCTGAAGATAAAATTTTTGAGCCTTCTAAGGAAATTTGCTCATTATTTATTAATCGAAAAATTTTTGAGTTATTAGATTTCATTATGACTCTTCTTTTTAAACAAAAAACGTAAGATTAGTTGAATTTGTTGAGACAAGATAGTAACAACTAATGGTTTTTCTTTTTGGCTTGCATACTTTTCAAGTAATTCTCCTCTTCCCGTGTCTAATTTATGGCATAAGTACCATATAAAATCACGATCTTGCATCGCTATACTTTTTCCCAATCTAAGCAAGCCTCTTCGATGTAACTGTTGATTCATTGTTTTTGCATTATCTATTTTTTCTAGAGCTAATTTTGGAAAATGAATTCGATCTTTTTGATGCAAAGCAACTTTCAAAAATCCTTGTTGAGATACATTTAAACAGCTATAAATTTTGTTTAATGTTTTTTTATCTAAAACATGACGAATTGTGTGAGCTAAATCAAATAATCCTAAATAATTAATAACTTCTAGCAATTCATTTTTACTAATTTCTAGCAAAGGGCTTAATGACGTTCTAGGAATAAATTCTTTAGGTAAAATTTCACTAAAGCCGCTTTTCTTCATTAATTCCGCTTGAAGAAACACTTGCATGCGATCATTTACAACTGGAATATTATCAGATAATCCCATCAATTTTTTTATACGCTCATGTAATGCTTTAGGCAAAGTAGCAATAAAACATTTTTGTAAATGCGTTGGATACTCATGTAACACTGCCTTAAGCCATGAATAATGTATTTCTTTATCAAAAAACTTTTTGGGATTTAAAAAAGCAAATTTAGGATCTTCCGATTCGACGTCTTGTAATTGAATTAAATCAGATTGCTCTTTTGGCAAAACGTCGAAAAATGAAATAGGATTATTCGCATTAAAATGATTAGCCAATACCTTAATAAATAAGGCTTTTTTGGGATTCATAAGTTAGATCCTATTATTCTTGATCTTCTTCTGATTTTTCTTCCTTTGGAGCTGATTCTATTTTGGGAATTTTTCCTAATTGTTCAAATTTCAGAAATTGCTTAAAACCTAAATGTTTAATAATAGGAAAAAATTTCCATAGCATCCAAAGCATGGATAATAGTGAAAGAAAAGTTAACAAAAGAAAGCTAAAAAATATAAAGCGAAATCGTCTAAGTGAATCTTTAGCTACAGTTACTCCCCAAACATTAACAAAAGCTCTATCATCTGGTGATTGCAAAAATAACGTGCCCGATAAGTCGCTCGCTCTTGCACGATCGGGAATAATAGTTACGTTATCATAATCTAAACCTGTAACGCTGGCTGATACTAACCGTTTGATGCGAGTTGTCAAATGACTATTCGGATCATCTAATACGCCATTGTGTTTGACATAAACAGAAGCTGTTACCCTTTCTTTTTGTGTACCTGGATTTAACAAATCTTCTTTAGGAAAGGAAATTTGTACTTCTGCGTCCAATATTCCATCAATTTTACGAATAGTACTAGCAATTTGTTCCGCAATACCCGCTTGATAGCGTATTTGTTCTTGTAATTCAGAAGGAACAAGCCCAACGGTTGAAAAAAGGTTTAGCAAATTTTGGCTTCTTCTTCTTGGTAAGCCAACTTGGTTTAGCAAACTCATGGCTTCGGTCGCTTGGCTTTGTTTTACAGCAATATCCCAAACAACAGCGCGATTACCACCACCTGCACCGCCTTCATTTGTGCGAACCTTGACAGTATCAATGCCTCTTGTAGACAAATAAACGATGATTTCATTTGCCTCTTTTTCTTCCAAACCATTAACTATCGTTTTTTGTGATTCGCAACTACTAAAAACAAAAGATAGTATAAATAAATAGAAAATGGTCAAGAGAGGTTTTAAAGAACGATTTTGTTTTTTCATAAAACAAGCAACTATTTATATTTATCATAGTATTCGGATCGTAACATAATCTACTATTTTGTTACATTTTTTAATTTTGTATTTTATTAAAGTTACTTTGTTAGGTAAAAACTATATGTTAAAACTCATTTTTTTTTGACATTATGAAAATAAAATAGTAAATGTAATACTAAACCATATTTATGTATTTATTTGTTTAAGATAGCTGTCTTTCAATCGATATCAACTATAAAGTGTACAAAACCTCCTAATCTAATTTCTAAGCCATTTTTTTTAGATTGTCCCTTTAATGAATACAAACTTATTTTTTTCAAAGGAAAAATTTAAGACTTAAAAACTTAGGAGTAAACATGAGATCTATTTGGTCAGGTTCTTTAAGTTTTGGCTTAATAAATATTCCTATTCGTCTTTATAGCGGCACCCAAGAGCACACATTAAACTTTGATATGTTGCATAAAAAGGATCTATCACCTGTTCGATATGCTAAAGTTTGTAAAGAAGAAGAAAAGGAAATACCTTACAACGAGATTGTTAAAGGTTATGAATACCAAAAAGGGGAATATATTGTTATTGATGAAAAGGATTTTCAAGATGCCTTTCCCCAAAAAACAAAACTTATTGAAATTTTAAGTTTTACCAATGAAGTTGACATAGACTCTGTTTTTTATGAAAAGCCCTATTTTCTAGAGCCTGATAAAGGCGCTGATAAGGCTTATGTTTTGTTAAAAGAGGCTTTAAGTCATACAAAAAAAGTGGCCATCGCTAGATTTATCATGAAAAATAGAGAACATATTGCCGCCATTAAACCTTATGAAAAAGGGAATATTTTAATTTTAAATCAACTTCGTTATTTTTCTGAAATTCGTCAAAGCAAGGAGTTAAAGATTCCAGATGCCGAAATTTCAAAAAAAGAGATGGATATGGCGATCAAATTGATCGAACAGTTAGAAGCTCCCTTTACTCCCCAAGAATATAAAGATCCCTATATAGAAGATTTAGAAAAAGTGATTGATCAGAAAATCAAAGGCATTAAGCCTTCTAAAAAAGCTACTCCAAAAGCTAAGGGAAAAGTTCACGATATTATGTCTTTATTAAAGGCTAGCTTAGAAACAAAAAAGCAGCCTAAAAAAAAGGCGGGTTAAACTCTTAAAGATAAGATAAATTTAGGTTAAGAATGGGTTTAAAAAAATACTGGCAAAAAAGAAAATTTGAAGAGACTACTGAACCTAAAGGATCTAAAAAATCGAAACACAAAAAACTTCTTTTTGTTGTCCAAAAACATGATGCTTCCCATCTACATTATGATTTTCGTTTAGAACTCTTAGGGGTTTTAAAAAGTTGGGCTGTTCCAAAAGGTCCTTCTATGAATTCTGATGACAAACGATTAGCCATTGAAGTGGAAGATCATCCTTATGAATATCACAAATTCGAAGGAATCATTCCCAAAGGTAATTATGGAGCCGGTACCGTAGAAATTTGGGATAATGGATTTTATCAACCGCTAAATGAAAAGGGAGAAATAATTTCAGAAGAAGCTTTTTTGAAAGATCTTAAAAAAGGTCACATTCGGTTTAATCTTCAAGGTAAAAAACTAAAAGGTGAATTTTCCCTTATAAGAATTCAATCTGATAAAAAAAATCAATGGCTTTTGGTAAAGAAAAAAGATTCATTTACCTCTTCCAATTCAGAAATTGAATTAATCAAAAATTTGCCTAATACGCCAATGCCTCACCAAATAAAACCCATGCTATCCACTTTAGTGGATAAACCCTTTGATAATTTATTGTGGTTGTTTGAAATTAAATGGGATGGATATCGCGCAATAGCTGAGGTAAAAAAAGGAAAGGTAAATTTATATTCTCGCTCATTCCAAAGTTTTAATGAGGCCTACAAGCCAATCGTTCAAGCCTTAGCTAAAATTCCTTTTGATGCCGTTTTTGATGGAGAGATCGTTATTTTAGATGAAAATGGCAAATCGTCTTTTGAATATTTACAAAAATATAGTGAAAATCAATTTGCTTTAACCTACATAATTTTTGACCTTCTTTATTATGAAGGGAAAAACTTAACTTCAATGCCTTTAATTCAAAGGAAAAACCTACTAGCCTCTGTATTACCAAAAAATATTCCCGCCTTACAATATAGTGATCACATCATTGAAAAGGGAATCTCATTATATAAATTGGCAAAGTCCCATCATTTAGAAGGTATAATGGCTAAAAAAATGGACAGTCTTTATATCTCTAAAAGAACACACGATTGGTTAAAAATTAAAACTTCAGAGCAACAAGAAGCTATCATTTGTGGTTTTACAAAGCCAAAAAAATCAAGACACTACTTTGGGGCTTTAATTCTTGGCGCTTATAAGCAAGGAAAACTTACTTATATTGGTCGAGCTGGAACTGGCTTTAATGAAAAACTCTTGGAAAAGGTTTACAACCTTATCTTGCCATTTAAACAAGATAAACCAATTTTTGCAGATGCCCCAAAAGCTAAAGAAATCGTTTGGGTTGAGCCCAAGTTTGTTTGTGAGGTAGGTTTCTTTGAATGGACCCGCTCAAAAGTTATGCGAAAACCTGTCTTTTTAGGTTTAAGAGAAGATAAAGAAATAAATGAGGTAGTTCCCGAAATGGCTGAGAAAACACAAATTGTTAAGAAATCTTCTCAAAATCTTCAATTTACCAATTTAGATAAAATTTTTTGGCCTCAAGAAAAATATACTAAAGGTGACGTCATAGCTTATTACGATTCAGTAGCTGAGTGGATTCTTCCCTATTTAAAAAATCGTCCTATGACCTTACATCGATCGCCCAATGGAATTGAAGGACCCAGTTTTTATCAAAAAGATGTAACTATTCCAGTTCCTTCTTGGGTTAAAAAATATACAATTCAACATGAATCGCGTGAAGTTCATTACTTAATGGCTCAAAATAAAAAAAGCTTATTATATATCGTTAATTTAGGATGCATTGAATTAAACCCTTTTAATTCACGCATACAACATATAGAACAGCCTGATTATATGATAATTGACTTAGATCCAGTGGATATAGAATTTAAACACGTGCGCACAACAGCTTTGACGGTTCATTATATTTTAGAAGATTTAAAAGTTCCCCATTTTTGCAAAACTTCTGGAGGTAGAGGCATCCATATTTGCATTCCTATGGGAGCTAAGTATACCTACGATGAGGTAAAACTTTTTGGGCAACTCATAGCCCAATTGACCCATCAGCAAATACCCTCTATAACTTCATTAGAAAGAAGTCCAAAAAATAGGAAAAAAAAGGTTTACTTAGATTATTTACAAAACAATTTTGGGCAAACTTTAGCCTCTGTTTATAGCGTGCGTCCAAAACCTGGTGCTACAGTATCAATGCCGCTTGAATGGAGTGAAGTGGAAGAGGATATAGATCCTAGAGATTTCACCATAAAAAACGCTTTGGAAAGGATAAAAGAAAAAGGAGATATATTTAAGGGGGTGTTAAAAAAAGGGATAAATTTAGAGAAGGCTTTAGAGAAAATTAATAAAAAACACTAATAATTTTGTTTATTTAATGTTTCCATCCTTTTGGTAAGATGCTCTACTATATCTGAGTAATCGTGACCTACCAATTTAATAATCTGCTTTTTTCGATCTTTTTGCTCTTTAGTTAAATGAGGCTTTGATTCTTGCTTTTTTATCACGTGTCCCTCCCAAAGTTCTGCTTCTTATCTATATTATATATTTTTTTTTATTTTTAGAAAATTTAGGTTTATATAGTAATTTCTGAGACTGATTACAAAAAGATTCAGAAGATTATTAATAACTATCAATTTTTAAGGTACTTCTATTACTATTACACAATTTATCACTATAAAAACTAATAATCTGAACTTATGGTTTTCAATTAGTACAAGATTTTATACGTTGATTATTTTTGGAATTGCTTATAAACCTAATGATAGGTGAAAAGATAAAAAACTTTGTAAATGATAAAATTCTACATTTCAACTAAAAAATTATTCAACTAATTCGTAAATAAATTACGTAAATTTTGATTATGCAATTAACTAAATATAAAGAAGGAAGCGTTCAAGAGTTATGGAAAATATCTTTTCCATTAATGCTATCTTCCTTTTCCGTTATGTTTATGTTATTTATAGATCGATTATTATTAGCCCAGTATTCATTAGACGCAGTTAACGCCGCTGTAAATGCTACAACAATTGGATGGGCTTGTTTATTTGGTTGGATCGTTTTATGTGGCATATCTGAAGTTTTTGTAGCCCAATATAATGGAGCTAATCAGTTTGATAAGTTAGGTTCACCTGTTTGGCAAATGATCTGGCTATCTTTACTCTCTTTTTTTTGGTTCATTCCTTTAGGCATTTGGGGCGGTAATTTAATTTTTTCTTATTCTGATTTTTCTCACTATGAAAAAGAATATTTTAAATGGATGATGTTTTTTAGTCCAAGTTATCCACTCTATGCTGCTTTATGTGGTTTTTTTATCGGTAGAGGTAAGACCTCTTTAGTTACAGGATTAACAATTGTAGCAAATATAGTTAATGCGTTTTTAGATGCAATTTTAATTTTTGGAATTCCAGGATGGATTCCCTCACTTGGTGTTAAAGGAGCTGCGATTGCCACAAGTGCAACAGGCATGCTTCAAGCTATTATTCTTTTTGTCGTTTTCTTAAAGCCTGTTTATCAAAACAAATTTGCTACATTAAATTATCGATTTAATAAACCTTTATTTATGCAATGTTTAAAAATTGGCTTACCAAATGCCATTTTTTGTGTCGTGGAAACGATAGGATTTGCCGTATTTTATGCTTTGATGACAAGGCTTGGGAAAGAATATATTACTATTGCTGGGATTAATCAAAGTATTATGATTTTGTTTTTTTTCTTTGCAGAAGGATTAAGTAAAGGAGCCACTACCATCGTTGGCAATCTTATAGGTGCAAATAAAAATCATTTCGTTAGTAAAGTCATAACCTCAGGTATCAAACTACATTTCATTTTTTTTCTAATTATTAGTTCACTTTTTTATTTCTTTGCCGATTTTTTATTAAATCTTTTTATACCGCAAAATGATAGTTATACCTTTTTTCAATATCGAAATGCTTTATTTACATCTTTAGTTTTTATGTCTGCTTTTCTTTTATTTGACGGAATTCGTTTATTACTAGCTGGTGTATTAACAGCAGCAGGTGATACCGTATTTTTATTTCTTGCAGGTTCTGGAACTGTTTGGCTTTTGTTTGTTTTGCCTACTTATTTTTTTATTTATATCCCCAAAGCTCCAGTTGAAATGGCTAGTGTGCTGTGCTTTATTTATGGCATTCTTTCCTGTTTTATCTACCTTTATCGGTTCTTAAGTGATAGTTGGAAGAAAAAACAAATTATTTTAGAAAAGGTAAGTATAAGCGAAAAATAAGGTTAGATTAAAATTGCTAAAATTTAAGAAGTAGAAAATAAAATTTTATTCAAATATTTTTGCTATATAAAATTCGTTTTCCCACTGATTATCGATCCATACTGCTTTTTTTTTGATTCCTTCTATCTCATAACCATTTTTTTGATAAAATTTCAATCCCCTAGAATTTGATGTTCTAACTCTTCCTTGTAATCTTTTAAAATTTGTAGATTTAGCAAATTTTTCCATTAATTTTAGCATGTATGAACCAATTCCAATATTCCAGTAGTCTTTTAATATCCTTAAACCGAACTCTCCAATATGTAATTCAAAGGGATGGTGTGGACGAGGTTTAAACAAACTTAAATGGGCTATGATTTGTTCATTATCAAATCCCCCTAATTCTAGGAATAAATCCGATTTATCGTCCCATTTCAACTTTAGGTTGTCCATACATATAGGTTGATTGAGATAATGCAAAGTGAAAGTTGTTTCTTTTGCGATTTGATTCGAAAAAATTTGATAATTAGTTGTATCTGCAGCGTTTAAATTTCGAAAGATAATTTTTTTATTTTTAAAGTCTAGACATTCATTTATGAGCGTTAAAGTCATTTTTTATTGATAGATGCTTTAGAATATTCTATTCAATTTTTTTATGAAAAGAGAAGTAGTCATTCAAACAGTTAGTTTTAATTCCAATTAGTAATAACAGCCTTCATATCATTTTTTAAAAATATAGGTGTATTTGGATTTTCATATAAATCTTTGAATGCTTGACGCGAATTATCGCTTTGTAATCCTTCACATAGCAAAATTAAATAAGTAGAAAGCGATAAATCTTTTAGAACTTCTTGATCGTTTAAAATACTTAAAGCGGCGTTTCCTACTTCTTCATCATGTTTAAAAGCCATTAATGCAATAGCCGCACGTTCATTATCTTCATTATACGGTTTGCCATGCAAAACCTTTAATAAAAAATTTTTAGCTGGATCACCGATTGCTTTTAAAGACTCTAACAAAATTTCATCATTAAAAAAATCTCCATATCCTATCATTTCAAAAATGGAAATAATGGCTCGTTTATCCCCAATTAATCCTAAACATTTAGCAATTAAAGAAGGTGCTTGACCATAACCTGGGTAAAGGGGATCATAATATTCTTCATTTTTTAAAATGGCTAAAAGCTCTGGAATGATTTCTCCTTTTTTCTCAACAATTGCCTTTATTTCACTTTCAGGATTTTCATCTTCTGACAAAATAAGATCTGCTATTAGTTTCTTATTTTCATTTTTAGAAGATTTGGTTTCATACAAATCTTTTAATTTTTTATAGACTTGTCTAATCTCATAAATTCTTTCAGCATCTCCTCCAGTTAACAATAGAGGAGCTAAATTTTGTTTCATTTGAGTTTCTAAAAACGCTAATTCTTCTATTCGTTTAAGATCAAATTCAGGATTTACCCCTTTTCCCTCTTTACTATAATAATCAAGCATAATAGAAAATTCGCCACCGAAATGAGCTTCCCTATGCATTAAAATAGCAATGTCTTGTGCATTATTCAATTGTAAAGAGTTTTCATCAATATCTGTCATAATTAAACACTATCTATCTGGCAAATTTTGTTATTGGCATTTTTTATTACAAGTTGTGCATTATAACTTGATCTAACAAATGGTCCACAATACATATAAGGTATTCCAATAGAATAGCCAAATTCTTCATATCTTTTAAAGACATTTGGATGGATAAATTCTTTTACCAATAATTTTTTATGATTAGCTTGTAAATACTGACCAATCGTAACGACGTCTATTGAAATTTCTTTTAAATCTCTTAAAGTTTGATATACTTCTTCTTCTTTTTCCCCAAGTCCAACCATTAAGCCCGTCTTAACAACTATAGACGGATACA
This sequence comes from Candidatus Rubidus massiliensis, assembly GCA_000756735.1. Lineage (GTDB taxonomy): Bacteria > Chlamydiota > Chlamydiia > Chlamydiales > Parachlamydiaceae > Rubidus > Rubidus massiliensis. The sequence continues at coordinate 362,140 of CCSC01000001.1, forward strand.
TTTCTTTAACAAAATGTAAAAGTTCTAAAGAACGATTATAGGTGGCCTTATGTCTAACACGAGACGTTAATTCTTTTACAGTCTCTAAATTATGATTAAAAATTTCAGGTTTTACCTCTAAAACGGTTTTTAAAGCTTCTTTATTGCCATTAAAATCGGAAGTCAGTACTTCTATTGTAATTTCTTCATTGTTTGCACGAATTTCTTTTATAATAGAGCTTAAGTGGCAGGCTCCACCATCTGCTAGATCATCTCTTGCAACCATTGTTATAACTACATGCTTCAATTGTAATTTTTGGACAGAATCGGCTACACGCTTAGGCTCATCTTCTTCTAATGCTTTGGGATTTTTAGAAAAATCAATGTCGCAAAATCCACAGTTTCTTGTACATTCTTTTCCCATTACCAAAAAAGTAGCGGTTCTTTTTGACCAACACTCTAAAAGATTTGGGCATTTAGCTTCTTCACACACCGTGGCCAGACGATTTTCTGCTATTAACTTCCCTGTATTCCATAGCTGGGAACCTTTGGGCAATTTTCTATGTAACCAAGAAGGAAATCGACCTTTTCCTACAGATTCTTTTTCATTATCAGGTTCTGGATTTTGAGGAAGAACATTTAATTTATTCATTATTTTACCGGTGGCATATGTAAAGGTTGATCCAAAGATAGGTAAGCGGCTTCTAACCAAGCTTCTGGAATCGTGGGGTGCGCATGAATAGTTTCAGTGATGCATTCAACGGTCAATTCATTTGCGATAGCCACTGCCATTTCTGCAATCATTATAGAAGCTCCATAACCTACGACCTGAGCTCCAAGAATTTGACCCGTTCTTTCATCAATAACAATTTGGGCAAAACCATCAGTATGTAGTGTTGCTTGTGATTTGCCAAGCGCTTGAAAAGGAAAAGATCCATATTTTGCCTGATACCCTTTTTCTTTAGCAGATTCTAAAGATAATCCAACTGTTGCAATTTCTGGTTGGGTAAAAATAACTGAAGGTACCGCTTCATAATGCATAAAAGCTTCTTTTCCACATGCATTATCAGCAGCTACTATTCCCTGATGAGTCGCTACGTGAGCTAACCACCATTTTGAGGCAATATCGCCTATCGCATAAATACCTGGAACACTCGTTTCCATTTTAGCATCAACTTTAACGAGGCCTTCTTTAGTAAGTTCTATGCCAAGCGATTCAAGGCCTATGTCTTTTACATTTAAACTTCTTCCAACAGCTACGAGAGCCATATCAGCTTCAATTTTACTGCCGTTGCCTAAAACAACTGTAATACCTTCGGAATTTTTTTCAATCGTTTCAACTTTAGCATTTACTTCTAACTTTACCCCTTTTTTCAAAAAGCTTTTCTTTAAAGCTTCTGAAACATTGATTGCTTCCATAGGTAAAATTCGAGGCAACATTTCGAATATAAAGACCTCTACTCCAAACGTATTAAACAAAGAAGCAAATTCGCAACCTATAACGCCCCCACCAATTATAGCTAATTTTTTAGGTAGTGTTCGTAGATTTAAAAGATCGGTCGAATCGATAATTTTATTCCCGTCGAAAGGAAAACTTCCAATGCTTCTTGATTCAGAACCTGTTGCGATTATAATTTTATTTGCTCGAAGAGTAAAAGAATCTCCTTTTCCTTCTATCTTTATTTCATTCTTAGTTAACAATGTAGCAAAACCATTTATAATGGTTATGTTATTAGATTTAATTAATCCTTCTAGCCCTTTTCTAATCTTTGCTACAACCTCATCCTTTCGATCGACCATTTTACTATAATCAAATTGCAATCCATCGATTTGAATTCCTAAATTGTTGGCATGTTTCATTCTATCGTATAACTCAGCACTTGCTATTAAAGCCTTTGATGGAATGCAGCCTCGATTTAAGCAAGTACCACCTAATTCTTTAGCTTCTACTAAAGCAACTTTTTTTCCTTGCTGAGCTGCTCGAATGGCCGCAGGATAGCCTCCAGGACCTGAACCTATAACTACTATGTCATATGAATTTTGAGTTGTTTCCATAATCGATGCTCATTTATTTTTTATATTTATGATGATACTATGCAGGTTTTTTTTTAAGTTTTAAATTAATTCTAAAAAAAACTTTAAAAAAAGTGATATATCTATTTGATTAACTTAAATAATGATGATTTTACAAGTAATCTATAAACTTTAGTATTTAGTCTAAAACATTATCGAAGAAATAGTTGGAGCTATTTTAAAAATCGATTATGTTGTATAGCTTAAAAAAAGATAAAGTCTCAGCAAATGAATGAAATAAAAATTTAAGATAGCTTATGTCAACAGAATTGAAAAAAAAACTTTGTTGGAATTGTGAGGGACGCGTTGCTCTTACAGAAGAAAATTGTCCATTTTGTGGAGTTTACTTAAGCCCCTCAAGCTTACCGGAAGGTGCAGATCCAAGTCATCATTTAATGCCACCTTACAAAATGGCAGAAAATGATATAGAAAATACTACCGATCAAAATGATTTGCTACAAGAGATTGCAAATCATAGCGACCAAGACAATGAGATTGAAGATCAAACTCAAAACGAAGCAATGGTAGATCCAGCATTAATATCTTTAGCCACATTAATTACTGGGACAATTTTTTTTCTTTTTGGATTAGTAATTTATGTTTTTTCTATAAATGATATTTTTACTCTAAGTTGGAATAAAAGCTATTGGCTAATATTTTTATTTATTAGTTTGCCTTTATTTATGATAGGGATAAAAAATTTAAAAAAAGTAGAAGATTAAAAAAAGCCGCATAAATTATGCAGCTTTTTTAAAAAATATTTTCCTGAAAGCAAGTCATAGACAAGGAATAGAGAATTTAAATAATTTATTCTTCGCTATTGATTCCACAACATTTTTTATATTTTTTTCCACTCCCACAAGGACAAGAGTCATTACGACCAGTTTTTGGACCTACTACAACCGGTTCTAATTTTTCTCTTTGATTAGACTCTATCTCTTCTTCAGGCTGAGGAGCACTTTCACCATTAGTTGTTGTCTTTTCTAAGTCGGAAAGAAAAGAGCGATTTGTTTCCATTTGTAAACCAGCTAATATTTGCTGGATAGACGGATGGGAATAAGGAATAATTTCAAAACGGAACATCCCTTGTGCAATATCAGTGCGAAGATTTTTACCAAATTCATCAAATAAAGCAAAAGCCTCATGCTTAAATTCCATTAACGGATCTCTTTGCCCAAAGCTTCTAAGGTTTACATCAGACCTTAAATGATCCATGGTAAGTAAATGTTCTTGCCAGAGTTGATCATTTTTCCTAATTATAAGGTCACGAATCGCTTCATAGGAATGATTTTTAACTTGTTGCCCATTGTTTAAATTAACTGGTACTTTAGCATTTTCTCTATCGATCTTATCTTTAAAAGCTTGAATAATTTGTTTAGCTGCTAACTCTTCTAATTCTTCTACTTCTATGTATTCTTGGTCAAAGTACCCTTCTGGAAAGGACACCGGAAAATGACGCATTAACCACTCTCTAAATCCTTCAGGGTCCCAAGCTCCTTCTTCAGAATGATTTTGGAAGAATTGCCCCGCACCCACTGCTATTACATCATAGATTAATTGCTCGGCAAATCTACCCACTTCATCCGTGCGAATAATTTCATTTCTAAAAGAATAGATTTCTTGCCTTTGCTTATTCATCACATCATCATACTCTAAAGTATGCTTACGCATAGTGAAGTTTTTTTGCTCTATCCTCTTTTGAGCAGTTGCAACAGAATGATCTAAGATAGGAGCAGATATGGCTTCCCCTTCTTCTGGCCGAAAACGATGTAAAAAGCCTGTTAGACGAGGCGATGCAAATAAACGCAATAAATTGTCTTCAAATGAGATGAAAAACTTAGAAGAACCTGGATCTCCTTGACGAGCGCAGCGACCACGTAATTGTCGATCGACGCGACGTGATTGATGACGAGTTGTACCAATTACATGCAAACCACCAAGTTCTGCTACCCCTTTTTCTAGTTTAATATCGGTACCTCTACCTGCCATATTTGTAGAAATAGTAATAGCGCCTCTTTTGCCTGCCATAGCAATAATTTCGGCTTCTCTTTCGTGTTGCTTTGCGTTAAGAATCGTATGCTCTAATTTGTTCAAACGAAAAATACGAGATAATTTTTCTGAAACTTCAACAGATTCTGTTCCTATAAGAATGGGTCTTCCTTGAGCATGAATTTGCATCACTTCTTTTAAAATAGCATTGTATTTTTCCCTTTCGGTCATGTAAATTTCATCATTGGCGTCTTTTCTAAGACAAGCTCTATGGGTTGGGATTTCTAAAACATCGAGCTTATAAATTTGTTTCAACTCATTCGCTTCTGTGGAAGCAGTACCGGTCATCCCTGCCAATTTTTTGTACATTCTAAAGAAATTTTGCAGCGTAATGGTTGCATAGGTTTGTGTTTCTTGCTGGATTTTAACAGCTTCTTTAGCTTCTATCGCTTGATGTAGTCCGTCAGCGAAACGACGTCCTGGTTGAGGTCTACCTGTATTTTCATCGATAATGACTATTTTTCCATCTTCTATGATGTAATCATTATCTTTTTCCATTAATAGGTGCGCTCTTAAAAGCTGTCGTAAGTTATGAGCTCTTTCTTTCCTAAGCGCATCTTCTTGCTGCACTTGTAATTTTCTTTGTACTCTTTGCTCTTCGTTCAATTCTTTATTTTCATCGATCAAGGCATATTCATGACTGATATCTAACATGACAAAGTCGTCTTCACTTTCACCCGTACTTTGATGCCATGCATTTATTCCTTTATCAGTGATTTCATAATCATTACTTTTTTCATCAATAATAATAAAAAGATCTGACAAAGCCTTGTGTTTATCTTCTTTATTTTGTTCTGCATAATAATGAAGATCCCATTCATCAATGGCTTTGCGAACATCTGGGTCTTCTTTAAATCTTTTCAAAGTTTTATTTTGTGGAGTACCTTTAGAAACTAACCATAATTTGTGACAAGCTTCTTTAAATTGCGTTAATTTAAGCTTATCATTTGTCACTATTTGCCCATCAACTAGCAAAGTATCGATTATTTTTCGAGCCTCTGAAACTAATCGATTGCAAAGATCGCGTTGTTTGCGAACTAAATCAGCCGCGCCATCTTTAAGCTGGTCATACATCTGACGACTGTCAGGAACGGGTCCTGAGATAATTAAAGGAGTCCTTGCTTCATCGATTAAAATAGAGTCGGCTTCGTCGATAATAGCATAATAAAAGCCTCTTTGCACTTGCTCTTCTTTTCTAGAGGCAATGGAATTATCGCGTAAATAATCAAATCCAAATTCAGAAGCTGTTCCATAAACTACATCTGTTTCGTAAACTGATTTTCTTTGATCCATAGGAGTGTCATTTGCAATCACTCCAGTGGATAAACCGAGCCATCTAAGTACAACTCCTGCCCACTGACAGTCCCTTTTAGCCAAGTAATCGTTTACAGTTACTAAGTGAACAGATTCTCCGACTAACGCATTTAAGTACAATGGCATCACAGCAGTTAGGGTTTTTCCTTCCCCTGTCTGCATTTCCGCAATTGTTCCATAGTGCATAGCAATAGCGCCAATGATTTGCACATCGAATGGAATCATATCCCATTTTTGATCATAACCTGAAACGTGAACATCTGTTCCACAAAGTCTTCTACAAGCACTTTTTACTACTGCATAAGCTTCAGGCAATAATTCATCAGTCGTTTCCCCTTTGGATAAACGCTCCTTGAATTCAATCGTTTTATGACGCAGTTCTTCATCGCTTAACGCTTGATATTGCACTTCCAATGCGTTTACTTTTTCGACAATTTTCTTATATTTATTAATTAAGCGATCTTGAGCCGTACCAAAAATTTTTCTTAAAAATTTAAACATATGCGTTGATCCAAGGTAAATAATTCTGATTTCTAGACTATTTCACTATAAAGTTGATTTAAGGTAAACCATCTATGGAAAGAGACTAACTATAATTTTAACTTTTGCACTCTTTATGCTCAAGTGCTAAAGCCATTCTTTGTCCGAAGAGACAACGAATTTCTATTCCCTGTTGAGAAGATTGGCATAAAACTTCATCAAATTTTAGACGTCCAGGCTCAAATAATAGAACCACAGTTGAACCTCCAAATTCAAAATATCCTTTTTCTTCTCCCTTTTTTACCAATTGATTGGTATATGTTTGGACAATACTTCCCACACAAGTAGCGCCCACTTCAATATAAAGGATTCGTCCATATAAGGGCGAATCTATAAGTGTTAAGCATCGCTTATTTTGACAAAATATTTCACTATTTTTTTTTAATGCGATAGGATTTACCGAATAAAGCCACCCATTAATTGCTTTTGTTTGGATCACTCTTCCATCACAGGGAAAGTGAAAACGATGATAATCTATTGGACATAACCTTCCGACAACTAAAGAGCCTTTTGCAAAGATTTGAGCTAAATTTTCATCTTGCAAAAACTCTTGTAAAGAAAATTGCTTGTTTTTAACAAAAAGACCTAACTTTTCATCAAAGTTCTCGAAAAATAAATAGCGCCCATCTGCTGGTATAATACAACTAGTTTTTAATGGATCTATAGGACGGCTGCTCGACTTTAATTTTCGGATAAAAAAGTCATTAAAAGAGGAAAAATCTTCTACTTCTTTTTCAAATTCACAACTATTGATATCAAAAGCTTGTATAAAGTTTTTTATTTTTTTTTTAGTCCAACTTCTTTTTTGCCACCATCCCACTGCTTTAGAGATAAATGGATATCTTAGCAATCTTAAACACTGCTTGCCAAGTTTATTGGATACCCACTCATCATTGTATAAAAACTGCAGTAATTCTTCTTGATAAATGGATTCTTTTTCAAGCTTTCCCGTTTCGCGATTTAAGTAATAAAGAGAGTTCATAACGATTTAACTTCAAAGTATTAAATAGGAAGGTTAAATAATGCTTTAAGGTTCTTTTTCATCTGATGATTGAAAAGATTACTATCCAATTTTTTTAAGTTAGCGACAAAATGAGCTATTTCAACTATGTAACTTGGTTCATTTTGTTTGCCTCTTTTACTCTGAGGAGCGAGGTAAGGAGAATCTGTTTCGATAAGCAGTTGCTCCAAAGGTACATATTTTGCCACTTCTTGAAGATCTAAACTTTTCTTAAAAGTAACAATGCCACTTAATGAAAGATACCATCCTCTATCGATGACTTTTTTTGCTTCTTCTAACGTTCCTGTAAAACAATGCAATACCCCTTGTCCTTTATACTCTTGGTCTAAAATTTCAAAAAAATCGTCAAAAGCGTTTCTACAGTGAATGACTACAGGTAAATTAAATTCTTGCGCTAGATGGAAATATTTAACTAAAAATTTTTTTTGAATTTCTTTAGGAGAATGTTCGTAATAATAGTCTAGACCAAACTCTCCTAAGGCTACAATTTGTTTATTTTTTGCAGCTTCTTTAAAAAGGGGAAAAAATTTTTCCCCTTCTTCTTCAATCGTATGAGGAGGAGTGGCGGCTGTATTGTACACCCAAGGATACTTAGTGGCTATCTCAAGACCCTTTTCAAAACTTTTTTTATCCGTGCAAATATTAATAATTGCTGCGACGTTTGCGTCTTTTGCTCTTTTTGCAAAGCTATCGACTAAATCAGTTAAAGTTTCACAGCTCAAGTGGGCATGAGAGTCAATATACATTCTACACTTTTTTTTCTTTCATATCGTCTAAATGTTGAATAACAGTATCTGCTGTCAAAACCTGAGGTAGCACAAGAGGTTGGGAATCTTCCATCCCTTCATATAATACATATAAAGGCACTCCACTTCTACCATGCTTTTTTAATTCAGCCGTTATAACTGGATCGTTACGAGTCCAGTCTGCTTTCATTTTTACTACTTTTTTCTCAGCAAACTTATCACTTACGTCTTTTTTATTAAAGACCATATGATTAGTTTGGCATATTAAACACCACTTAGCTGTAAAGTCAATAAATACTGGTATTCCTTGTTTTCTAAGTTCCGCTACACGTTCTGGAGAAAATGGTTCCCAATCTTCTTGAGTCGAAACAACTCTTTCCACTTCTACCCCTTGACTTGCTTGGTAAATAAGTGTGCCTCCCGTAACCATGCAAAAAGCTAAAATTCCTTTCACTGCAATCTTGGTCATTTTTTTCAAAGAGGAGTGTCCCCACTTGCCATAAACCCAACAGCCAACAGCAATAATAAAAAATGCACATAACAAAACAATTGAGGATAACAAAGTAGTTTGCGCACTAAATACCCAAACTAACCAGATCACTGTCGCCATCATTAAAAAGCCCATAGCTTCTTTAAAAATAACCATCCAAGCACCAGGCTTTGGCATAAACTTTAATAAAGATGGAACTCCTGCCAAAAGAAGGTAAGGAAATGACATTCCAAGTCCTAAGAATGTAAAGATTGAAAGAGATCCAATAGGTGGTAATGTAAGAGCGTAGCCCACAGCTGAACCTAAAAAAGGGCCTGTACAAGGCGTCGCTACAACCGTTGCTAAAACACCGCTTAAAAAAGACTGCGTAAACGCGCCAGATCGATTTGCATTAATCCCACCAGCTGCTGCCATAACAGATGTGCCCATTTCAAACACACCAAATAAATTTAATCCCATGACGAAAAGTAGAGTGGCTAATGCCCCTACAAAGATAGGTTCTTGTAATTGAAATCCCCATCCTACAGATGAGCCATAAGCTTGCAAAATCAATAAAACTGAAGCTAAAGCCCAAAAAGAAATTAAAACACCTAAAGAAAAGATAACTCCATGTAAAAAAGTCGTCTTTCGATCTTCGCCAGACATTTTTACAAAACCCATTACCTTAAAAGACATAACAGGCAATACACAAGGCATTAAGTTTAAAATCATTCCTCCCACAAAAGCAAACACCAGAGCCAACAAAAAGTTATTTTCCAGTTCATTATTATGAGAAATCGTCGGGTTCAAATTAGTGATAATTTGAGAAGAAGCGATAGGTTCAGAGGTATTGTTTAGAGGAATATTAATCTCAACAGCTTGTTGAGAGGGTGTAACAGTGTTGGCTTTTAAAACGACTACACCTTTTAAGTTAGAACTTGTCTCTTCCTCTTTATCTTTTAATATTAAAGCATATTCATTCGACTCACCAGAAGTTAGCACAGGATCTATAGTGTGATCGACCATGTCTCCTTTTTCTGGAAAAAACAAAGCTGTTTCATATTTTTTGCCTGACTTAGACGGGTGCTTAATTTGTACATAAATAAACCCATCTTTGCGAAAACCTGAAGCTTCCCATTTTGTTTCGGGAATTTTGTCTCTTGCTTGAGCAAATAATTGTTTATGCTCCGTATAAGAGGAAACTTGGTCTTTTGCAGGTAAAGTTATAGAAAGATCTTGAAAACCTGGTACACAATTTGAAGAAGAGCACATGACCCACTTTAAATTAGCTGTTAAAGTATGTTCTTTTAAGGCCAACTGCTCATTGGTATTAAATTTGGCTAAAAATGTGACAGTTTCTCCATAACCAAATCCATAGACTTCATCTTGTTTAAATCTTTGAGGATAAGGCCAATCGATTTTTTCTAGTTGAATCCCTTCAGGCAATTCCCAGTTAATCGAAAAAGGCATACCACTATCCCCTGGATTTTTCCAGTAAATATGCCAATCTTCTTTAACATTAACGTGCAGAGCGAGCCAAAAAGACTCACCGGGTTTTATAGTTTTATGTTCTGAGAGTAATTGCGTTTTTACAGCCTCCGTTTCTTGGGAAGCTTCTTCTAAACTCCAACTACTATTAACTGCTTCTTTTAGAGGGGGCTCATCTCCGTGCATAGGATAAATTGACAATAGAGCAACTGACATTAAGACCCACAACAATCGAAACATTCTGACCACCTTTCTTTTTACTTGCCTCTTGACAAATACCATATAGTTTTAGTATTCAATTCAGAGCAAGAATGTTACTTATTCAAAATTATTTCCCAATATTGAAAAAATTGAAAAAAACTTAATTTATTAAATCAATTAATTAATCAACTAATTAATAATTTTGAATCAATTAAGGTTATTAATAATAAAAAACTACAATAAAACAATAAATAACCTGTAATTTTAAAGGTTAATTAAATGAATGTAAATAAAAACTTTCTTTTAACAAATCCATTTATAGACGCTTATATTCAATCAGATTTTTTAGGAAAAGTCATTTTTATGGCCTTAATTACTCTTTCCATTATAAGTTGGATAGTAATCGTTTATAAATGTTGGCTCTTGGTAAAAATTAAAAAAGAATCAAAAAAAACAAAATTTTTTTTTAAAAATCATACAGTGATTCCCTTAACTCAAGAAAATTCCTTTTCGCCTGTGGATCCTTTTAATCAAATCTATCAAGTGGCCAAGAAAACGACTTTAGATCTTTTGAGTAAGAATTATCAATATAATGCGACAACGTTTTTATCTAGATCTGATATTGAATTAATCGAGGGACAACTCCAATCGCAGATCGCGCAGCAAACAAAAATTTTAGAAAAAAATCTTTTCTTTTTATCTACAATTGTAAGTCTGGCTCCTTTTCTTGGATTATTAGGAACTGTGTGGGGTATTTTGATCACTTTTGCAGGTCTTCAAAATCAAGGCATGAGTCAATCTAATCAAGTTATTTTAGGGGGATTATCTTTAGCTTTATCTACAACAGTTATTGGTTTAATTGATGCAATACCCGCCCTGATTGGTTATAACTATTTAAAAAACACCATTTATAATTACGAAATGGAGATGCAAACTTTTTCCACAGACATGCTCTCTTCTGTTGAAATGCAATACCGCAAAGTTGACGCATGATAAAAAAAAGAAATAACTACGTAATCGAAGAACCACCTATTAATTTAACCCCGCTAATAGATGTGGTATTCGTCGTTTTAATTATTTTTATTTTAATTGCACCTATTTTGGAAATCGACAAAATCAGCCTTGCCCAAAATAGTCAAAACGAATGGAAGCAAACATTAAAAAACCAAAGTCCTATGCTTATTCAGGTAAAAAAAGATAACTCCATTACCTTTAATCAGCAAAAAGTCAACTTAGTTCAATTAAAAGAATTATTAAAAAAAGCTAAAAATCATTACCCTAAAATAAATCCTCAACTATTTCAGGATAAGGAAGCACATTTTGGGATCTATCAAGCCATTAAAAATATTACAGAAGAATTGGGTTTTGAAGAGTTAGATGTGATTTTAAAACCGGCTTAAATTATGACAACAATAACGGTCGGACCTCTAAAGGCAAATTTAATTTTATTAAAAATTACTTTGATAGTTTTTTTTATTCATGTTTTTACGATTCTTTATTTTTTTCTTGATAAACCAAAATCCACTCAAATTTTAGCCCAAAATTCAAAAGTGTTAGTAAAAACAGTTCATTTAAAAAAAGAATTGCCTAAAGTGACCACTGAAAAAAATTTGACAAAGAAAGTTGAAGATAAAAAAGAAGAAACAATAGCAAAACCAAATCAAGCGCCTACCACAGTAAATAATGTAGAAAAGAAAAAACAACCAACTGAATCTGAAAATTTGCCAGCAAAAAAATCTTCTAAAGCTATTCAAAAAAAGAAAGAGTCGCCTGCCAAAAAAGATTCTAAAAAGGAAAATGAAGATACTTTTAAAAAGAGCTCAAACGAAAATAAGAATACCAATCAACAAGAACTTCTAGCTAAAGCGCAAGAAAGTATAGCAAGAATAGATAAGGTCAAATCCAAAGTTGATAAGTCTTTAGAAAAAACAATTATTGGACTTGAAGATTTGAAAATTGACCAGATTACTTTTGATCCAACTTCTAATTATGCAGAAAATACGTATACGTCCGAATTAGTTTATCGATTAAAAACGTTGTTGAAATTGCCAGAAGCTGGGATCGTACATATAAAGCTTATTCTTTCTTCTTCAGGAAAAGTAAAACAGGTGAGTGTTATAAAATCAACAAGCAAGAAAAATGAGATTCATATAAAAAAAGAAATCCCCAATATCGTATTCTCTCCTTTTGATAAATCGTTCGGGAATCAAACAGAACATGAATTTAACCTCCATCTAAGCCATGAATAAAACCATATTTTTCCTTCTTATTTGCCTCTACGCAAATATTTTTGCTAAAGACGACGTTATTTACGTTAAGCTAAATACAGAATCTTCTTTAGTACCACTTTACTTATCTGAAATAATTGATGATCAAGCGATCTACTCTCCAGAATATTTAAAAAAACTTTATGAAGTATTTCGTTTTGACCTTAACAATAATGGTTTTACATATGTTATTTCAAAGGATAAAAACAAAAAAGATTTCTTTGATTTAGATAAAGATATGGAAGAAATTAAAAAACTTGGCGCTAACTTCATAGTTAAAGCAAAAGTTTGGAAAAATCAATTATCGGTAAATGTATACTCACCCGTTTTACATATAGCAAAAACATTGGAAAATTTAGAGCTCAAAGGGGTCTTAGCTGAAGATAGAAGAAAAATTCATCAAATTACGGATCAAATTACTCAAACCTTTTTTCAAGCGATTGGAATTGCCAGTTCAAAAATTCTTTATACCTTAAAACAAAAAAATGAAGAGGGCAAGTGGAAGTCTGAAATATGGGAATCAGATTATGATGGCTATAACGCTAAGCCCATCATTGAGCAAAACGAAGGCTATTGTATTACTCCCATTTACTTACCCCCTAAAAGTCATGGGGTAACCGGATCTATATGCTACATTTCCTATAAAGCAGGACAATCAAAAATTTACTTTTCTTCAAAGAAAAATCCCTTAAGTCAACGATTTACTCTTTTAAAAGGTAATCAATTAATGCCTGCCATTTCTAGACAAAGAGATAAATTAGCCTTTATAAGTGATTTTACAGGTAATCCTGATATTTTTATTCAAGAATTTGACCCCGAAAAGGGCGCTATTGGAAAACCTCAACAAATATTTTCAGCTCGTCATGCAACGCAAGGCACCCCAACTTTCGATCCAACTGGAAAAAAAATTGCATTCGTATCAAACAAAGATGGTTCTCCTAAAATTTATTCTTTGGAAATTCCAAAACCTGGAACTAAATTAAATCAAATAAATATTAAACTTCTTACTAAACACAACCGAGAAAATTCAGCTCCAAATTGGTCTCCTGATGGGAAAAAAATTGCTTATTGCGCCATGACACAAGGTGTTAGGCAGATATGGATTTACGATTTAGAAAAAGAAGAAGAAATTCAGCTAACGCAAGGCCCTGGAAATAAGGAAAATCCATGCTGGGCAGCAAATAGCTTACACATACTCTTTAATTCAACTGGAAAAAACGGTTCAGAACTATTTTTGCTAAATCTAAATCAACCAAATGCAATAAAAATAAGCCAAGGAATAGGTGAAAAAAGGTTTCCTAGCTGGGAGCCAAAGGGAACTTAAAATTTTAGTGAGTTCATCTTGCACACACAAGGTTGTTTTGCTACTATAATTTCTTAAACTCATAGATGCATGAAATTTGACTGTCTGTAAGCTTCTTTATCTTAAGCTTTATTACTAAATGGGTTTATTTAACAAAATGAGCTTCTGAGGAATATATGAAAAATTCTTTCGTAAAAAATATATTATTAGCCACTCTAGCATTGTCAATTGTTAGTTGTGCTAGAAACACCGATGATGTTTGGGAAGACACAAGGACTGCTGGAAGACATGTCACAAGAGGTGTCAAAGCACTTGGAGGAAAACATGGTAGCTCTAGACAAGTTTGTTCTAGAGATCAATTTTACTGCGAACCAACTTATGTTAGACCCCGGCCTAGGCCTATTGAAGACTTTATTCCTTTAGAAGATGATTGCCAAGAGCAAATTGCGATGGTAGATAATTATATCCCTCAACCAAAAGATTCACCAGGCGATCCTGGAAGTGCAGTGCCAGGAATTCATGCCTTTAAAGATCCACATATGATTCCAGGTCTTGCAAGAATTTTTAAAAATATAAGCTATGAATATAATAGTGATTTAGTTAAAGGATCTCAAAATTTTGCAACTTTAAAAAAAATAGCAGAATTTATGCGTGCAAATCCAAATACTTATGTATTTATAGAAGGTCATTGTGATGAAAGAGGGCCAGAAGCTTACAATTTAGCATTAGGAGCTAGAAGAAGTAATACAGTCCGAAACATGTTAATTCAAGAAGGAGTAAATCCTGATCATCTTTTTACTATTTCTTACGGAAAAGATCGTCCTTTAATTCATGAACATCATGAAGAAGCTTGGAGTCAAAATCGTAGAGCTGAATTTAAAATTTACCAACGATAAATATTATGAAGCTGTTGCTAACTTTTCTATCTCTTATTTTCATAAGTTTTACACCTTGTCATCTGGAGGCTCGTAGATATGCCTATGAAGATGAAAATGCCATTAAAATTCGTGAAACTAAAGATTCAATTGATGAGTTAAGACATGAATTGCAAAATCAAGAAATTGAAATGAAAAGATTTGAAGAAAAATTGTCAAATCATGATTTGACGTTAGATTCAATGCGTCAGCAACTTTTAGATAAAACAAATACCGCTAAGGAGTTTGCTTCTGATAAGGCAAACTTCTTAGAAACGAAAATAAATCAACTTGAACAACAGAATAAAAATTTTCTAGCTGACCTAAAATCTTTTAAAACTTTTTCTCAAGAAAGCGCAGCTGTTTTAAATCAAACAAAAAGTAAAATAAACGAACTAGAAAAAATTATTGATAAGCAAAACGAGAATATTGAAAACATTCAACTAGCTTTAAAGAATATTATCGAGGTTATGCAAGGAAAATCAAGTTCTTCTTCTTCCAAAAGTTATAAAGTAAAAAATGGTGATAGTTTAGAAAAAATTGCGAAATTTCATCAAACAACCATTCAAGCTCTAAAAGAAGCAAATCATTTAACTAATGATAAAATTATAGTCGGGCAAACGATTCAAATTCCTTAAATTTTACAGTTCTTATGACTTTTATGATGTTAAGCCTTAAAAGATTGCTATGGAATGTAGATAAATAGGTAATTTTATAATCGTCAATTTCAAATAACAATCATTAATCAAAACTATTTAAACATACCAAATTAATTTATGTCAGATAAAAGCTCATGGCCAATTGGCATTTTCGATTCAGGCGTTGGCGGTTTAACTGTATTGAAAGAATTAGAAGAGCTCCTGCCCAACGAAAACTTTATTTATTTTGGTGATACAGCTCGAGTGCCTTACGGAAATAAAAGTCGTGAAACGATAATTAAATACGCGATTGAAAATACGATTTATTTAATGAATCAAAAAATTAAATTGTTAGTCGTTGCATGCAATACAGCTTCTGCTTTTGCGATAAATTCTTTAACTTCTTTATTTAGTGTTCCAATTGTTAATGTTATTGAACCTTGTGTAGAAATGGCGCTAAAATTAACTAAGACCAAATCTATTGCCATTTTAGGAACAAGAGGCACGATTGAATCTAAAATCTACCAAAAAGAATTTAAAAAAAAAGATAAGTCAGTACAAGTTCAAGCCATTGCTTGTCCTTTATTTGTCCCAATTGTCGAAGAACAATTTTTCAATCACCCCTCTACCGAATTAATTATTCAAGAATACTTATTGCCTTTAAAGGATAGCTCAATAGACACTCTTTTGTTAGGTTGTACTCATTATCCATTTTTAAAGAGACAAATAAATAATTGCATTGGCAATGACACACAAATAATAGATTCAGGTTATAGTTGTGCTCAAGAAGTTAAAAAAAGGCTGGAAGATTGCAATTTAGTAAATAAAAAATTGCAAAATAAGATTCGTCGTTTTTGCGTATCCGACGATCCCGAAAAGTTTTCAATACTGTCTAAACTTTTGTTAAAAAAACAAATTGATCGGGTGGAACTGGTTCGTTGGTAGTGTTTATCCATGTTCTAACGCTCTGTTTGAAATCGCTCTTCTTTCCATTCTGTACGTTGCTTACGAACTAATAAGGCTAGCATAATTAAGCTAATGGCTAAGGCAATAATCAATGTTAAATAAATAATAGCATTGCTTATTTCTTTAATAATAAAACCATCGGTTACTACTAAACTATCTTCATTGAATGCACCAACGAAATGTATTTTGCCAACAATTGGATATACTTTACTGGAATCAAAAGAATCAGGAGCTTTAAAATTTTCTAAATATAGCGATTTTTTATCTTTGCTCATCAATCCTAAACAACAGCTATCAATATGGGGATGATTAGATAAATACCACTGCCCATTTTCTTTTTGAGTTAAAAATCCCCGTATTTTAATTGTCTCGCCATCAACAATTTGATTAACACTCCATGCATTAAAGGAAAGTTCTTTAAAATCCTTTGCTTGTAAATTAGAAGCTGCAACTCCTATAAAAATTATTAGAGACAATAATTGATTAAACATTCTAATACCATATGCATTCTTATCATTTGGATCTTAACAAATATATTTCTTTATGGCAATTTCCTACATAAACTTTAATTTTCAACTAAAGACACAGTTATATATTGATTATCGAACTAGATTTACATGGAGAAACTAATGGACAACTTTCTTTTTACATCAGAATCAGTAGGTATAGGTCATCCAGACAAAGTTGCTGATCAAATCTCAGATGCAATTCTTGATGCTTGTTTAGAACAAGACCCAAATTCTAAAGTCGCTTGTGAAACTTTAGTAAGTAAGGGCTTAGTTGTGCTAGCCGGGGAAATTACAACACTTGCTAAAGTTAATTACCAAGAAATTGCAAGACAAGTCATTAAAGAAATAGGGTATGATGATCCAAACCTCGAGTTTGATTATCGATCATGTGGCATTATAACAGCTATAAACAGACAATCTTTAGATATTGCTTTAGGCGTTAATGAAGGGGAAGGTCTTTATAAAGAGCAAGGTGCTGGCGATCAAGGTTTGATGTTTGGTTATGCTTGTGATGAAACTCCCGAATTAATGCCAGCACCGATAATGTTAGCTCATAGAATAGTAAAGAGATTACATCTAGAAAGAGAAAATCAAACTTTACCTTATTTAAAGCCTGATGCCAAATCTCAAGTTACCATAGAATATTCGGCTGATCATAGACCATTGCGAGTACACACGATTGTAATTTCTACACAACATAGTGATGATGTCACTCGAGAGCAGATAATTCAAGATATGCGCAATTTAGCTTACAATTTAATACCAGATCACATGATCGATGAAAACACATTATTCTATATTAATCCAACAGGCCGTTTTGTTTATGGAGGACCCGCTGCGGATTGTGGATTGACAGGAAGAAAAATTATTGTAGATACTTATGGTGGTATGGGTAGACATGGTGGAGGAGCGTTTTCTGGAAAAGATCCTTCAAAAGTTGATCGATCGGCTTGTTATGCTGCAAGATACATAGCAAAAAACATTGTAGCTGCAAAACTTGCTAGAAGATGTGAAGTGCAGTTATCTTATGCTATTGGCGTACCTCATCCCATTTCCATAAAAATAGACACTTTTGGAACTGGCAAAGTTTCCGAAAAAGTTTTAAGTGAGTGCATACCAAAAATATTTAATTTATCTCCTAAAGGCATTATTGAAATGTTAGATTTAAAAAAACCAATTTATCGCAAAACTGCTTTTGGAGGGCATTTTGGAGACAATCACTTTAGTTGGGAACAAACAGATAAAAAAGATTTGTTGTTAGAAATTATCAACAAATCTTCTAATGGATCATCGCAACACGTGCATTCAGGATAAAAATGGATATGAGTTACAACCAAATGTTGTATTTAGCTAGTGAATGTCATCATGCATTAGCTAAAAAACAATTGGTGGAAATACTTTATAATAAAGAGGAGCAAAAATTTTTGTTCCTTTTTAAAGATAATCTCAAAATCATTAAATTGATGGTCTCCTTAAGGAAAAAATTTTTAGCCTTTTTTTTAACGGAAATTAAACTAAACTCTTATGTTACATCAACACAGTTTGTTTTTTTTAAAGAACAATATTTACAATCACTAAAATTGCTCAATGAGGATCGAATTTTAGAATTAAACTTTGATAAAGGCAAAATTATTGTAGAATTTTTTTCAAAAAATCCAGCAATAAAATACTTTGATCATCAAAATGGCTATATTTTGCCTCTCAAGCCCTTAAATACTCCCATAAAACCCCCCATCAATGAGCCCATAAACTCTAAGGAATTTGAAAAAGATTTTTTTCGCAAAGAAGAAGAATATAACTTTATCATTCAAAAGCAAAAAATTTTAAAAGTTCTTAACACACAAAAAAAAAGAGCATTATCTTTAAAGCAAAAATTACAAATAAATTTGGCTAAAAGTTTGGAATGGGAAAAAGTTTTGCATCAGGGACAATTATTAAAGAGCCATTTTTATCTTTTAAAACAGGGCTTAGGATCTATTTCTTTAATAGATTGGGTTGACAATCAATCGAAAAAAATTATTTTAGATCCTAACAAATCACCAAATGAAAATATCGAAGATTATTTTAACCAATCCAAAAAAAGAAAAAAAGGGATTGAGCCTTTAACCAAACAACTCCAAAAAAACGATGATGAATTACAAGACCTTCTAAATAAAGAATTAGAACTTAAACAAATTTGTACTGGTCAAGACCTTTCTTTGTTTGAGAAAAAATATTCCTTAAAGACAGCAAAAAAGGAATCTCTAATAAAGCCAAAGGCTCAAAAAGTTAAAAAGTATAAGCAGTTTAAATCTTTATCAGGTTTTCCGATTCTGGTTGGTAAAAATGCTCAAGATAACGATCAACTAACTTTTCAAATTGGCAATGGTTCAGACTGGTGGTTTCATGTATCGGATTTAGAAGGGTCACATGTCGTTGTCAAAACAGGAAAAAAGGAAATTGACCCAGATACGATAAAAGAGGCTAGTCTATTAGCTTTATATTATAGTAAGGCTAAACTGGAAAAGAGAGGAGAAGTCGTTTATACGCAAATTAAATATTTAAAAAAGAAAAAGGGAAGTAAAAGCGGATCTGTCATGATTTCTAAACATAAAAAAATCGCCATCGAACTTGATAAAGTTAAGATTCAAGAAATTCAAAATAGATCGTAGTTATTCATCTTCTTCTTTGAAGCGATAACCAACTCCTCTAACTGTCTCAATCCAATTGAAATTAGGACCTAACTTTTTTCGAAGAGAAGCTATATGCACGTCGATATTGCGATCAACTATAAAAGCGTCGTGATTTTGAACATCGTCCAGCAATTGATTTCGGGTGAGGACTTTACCCTTGTTCATGACTAACCGTTTTAAAATCCCAAATTCTGAAAGAGTTAACGTTATGTATTTATCTCGTTTCTTAATTTGGTAACGATCCACTTCCATAGTAAAGTAACCAAAAGTTATGATTTTTGGTGCTTTCTCAGGCTCTTTACCTCTTCGCAATACAGCCCTAACTCTTGAAAATAAAACTTTTGGGGAAAAGGGTTTAGTAACGTAATCATCCGCTCCAAGTTCTAAACCTAAAATTACATCCAATTCTTCACTTTTTGCAGAGATAATGATGACGGGAATATCTTTTAATTCAGGATTACTTTTAATTTTTCGGCAAACGTCTAAGCCACTTTGCCCAGGAAGCATAATATCTAAAATGACAAGGTCAGGCTTTTCTCTTTCTACTGCTCTTAATCCATTTAAACCGTCTACTTCTACTAATAACTTATAACCCGAAATCTCGGCTTGTAGTTTTATTAAAGCAGCTATATCTTCTTCGTCTTCAATTAAAACGATTTTTGATTTATGCATTTACAATCCTTTAAAAAAGATTAATTACTACTAATCTCTACTTCTATTAAAACAGAAAAAATGGATTATTACATCTTTTTTTTAATTTTGTTTAAAGAATATAACAGCAATTAATTAAGATTTAAAAAAATATTTTTATTTATTTTATCAATCCGTTATTATATTATTTTTTTTTATTAATAGCTCTTCCCTTAAGGACTATACTTCCCATGTTTATGATTGCCTTGCTATATGCCTTATTCGCTAGCGTTTTTACGATTTCTAAAGTTGGTTTACAAGCGAGTTCACCTTTATTTTTAATAGGATCAAGGATGATGGTGGCAGGGTTTTTGATGTTAGGGTACCAATACTTTTTTCAAAAGGAACAGTTTTTTATAAAAAAGGGAAGTGGAAGTCGCTTATTTCAGTTAGCTTTATTTAATATTTACTTAACTAATATCTTTGAGTTTTGGGGATTAAAGTATTTAACTTCGTTCAAAACTTGTTTTATCTATAGTTTATCTCCCTTTTTATCTGCATTGTTTAGTTATTTTGTTCTTTCAGAAAAACTAAGTTTTAAAAAGTGGATTGGCTTAGTTGTGGGTTTTGTGGGCTTTTTTCCCATCCTTTTGTCCCACACGCAGTATGAAGAAGAAGCTGGTCAGTTTTTCTTATTTTCTTGGGCCGAATTAGCCGTTATCTTAGCAGCTATCTCTAGTGTGTATGGTTGGATTTTATTGGGGCAATTAATAAAAAAAGACAATTATACCCCATTTATGGCCAACGGTTGGAGTATGTTTTTCGGAGGAATTGGAGCCTTAATTCACTCCCTTTGTGTGGAAGATTGGAATCCAATCCCTGTTTGGGATATGGATAAATTCTTTTTAAGTGTCATTTTGTTGATAATTATTTCAAATCTGATCTGTTACAACTTGTACGGGTGGTTGCTAAAAAAATACTCAGCTACATTTATGTCTTTTTCAGGTTTTATGACACCATTATTTGCCGCCTTTTTTGGCTGGTTATTTTTAGATGAAGTGTTAACTTTTCCCTTTTACGTATCCACAATCGT
The DNA here is from genome assembly GCA_000756735.1 of Candidatus Rubidus massiliensis. Lineage (GTDB taxonomy): Bacteria > Chlamydiota > Chlamydiia > Chlamydiales > Parachlamydiaceae > Rubidus > Rubidus massiliensis. The sequence goes on from CCSC01000001.1 coordinate 383,012, forward strand.
CGTTTTTATTGGCTTATTTACTTTTTATCAAGAAGAACTTAGAGCCGATTACCGTTTAAAATCACGCCAAGCTTTCTAAATTAAGTTTAAAGCGATAAGGGTAAGGTTTTTTTCTGTAAATTAATTAAAAATAAATATATTATTAACTATTTATTTTAATTAATGGAATAATAATGGAACAAAACAACCCTTTAACAACCGTTTCTCCCTCCTTTCCTACAGCTTATTACGCTACGGGAATGTGGTTAGAAGAAATGAACCTAAATCAATCTTTAAAAGAAACTTACTTTACTGTTTCTGAAAGAGAGGAAACAATAAAATTTAATGGTCCTGTTCAAATAACCAACAATTGCGCGCATGCTGTATTTCGCGCTTTACCAGAGAATGGACCCGATCAATCTAAAGCCCCCTTATCTATAAATAATTACTATTGGCAACAAGCGCCTCTTTCCCCTTTTGGTAAAAATCGTTTACCCAATGTTACTGTGCATAGTGGCAAATTCTTAGTCTTCATTGAAGCAGATCGCCTGAACGCTGTTTGGGAACGATTCAAAGCAGCCTATAGTGAGCGAGATTTAGGATGTTATGGGATCCAATGCTCCACAAGTCTTACAAGCCCTCATGCTAGAAGCGAATCAAAATTGATAACTTTGCATGTTGAAGATTCCTTCGATTTACACAATGTGGCAAAAGTGGCTTGGGAAATCCATAAAATAGTAGCTGATGATATCTCTAAAAGGGGATTGTCTTACATGACCGATCGCACTACAGTTACTTATTCAGGAAAAGGGTGTGCAGAAGAAGGCGACCCTCTCTACCTTTTCCCCGCTACCTGCTTTTCGGATAGAACAGGCCTCGTAAAATCTTTAGAAGCCTTTACCTCCACCTTTATCTATATTGCGACACAATTTGCACAAAAGCGACAACAAATTTTAAGAGATGTACAAGAAGAAACATTTTTTAACGGAAAAACGGTTATAGAAGATGTTAGGGAGTTAAACACTAATCAAATAGCAAACTTTTTTGCGCAAGAAAGTCAAAAAATTTTAAAAGAAGCGTTTGAACGTCGAAAAAATAACCATTTCGATTCAGACGATAGCAGCGATGAAGAAATAGACTCTTTCGCAGCGCTCTTACGTTCTCAAGAACAAGCACGTTTAGAACAAGCGAAAAGGATACGATTCCTTGGAAACTTGGGTAATTCGAGTGAAAGTTCAGACGAAGATTTTTATTTTAGTCGTGGAGGAGGATATAATTCAGATTCAGATAGCGGTGATGACTATTTTTATAATTAAGTGAGAATAGAACCTTAGTCGATTTAAAGCGGGTAAGGTTCATTTTTTTGCTTTAATTCTTTTGGTAAATTCGGATCTTCTCTATCTGGAAAAGTATATGATTTCCGTTCTGCAGATGACTATTCTATAATTAATTTATATTTTAGAGCCTAACTGAACCTTTAGAATCCCCTTCAAGTCTAAGAAAAGACTGTATATATTGCTTTTCAAATATTTGTTGGGGATATAATCATGACCTTTTTTTTAATAGTTTACAGATCGCAAACTTTTCTATTAAAATAAGTTTTGTCTCTATAACTACACTTTTGTTCTTAGATCTTAAGCGGTTGATTTTTTTACATGCTTTGGCGTTGGACGATTAACAGGTCCTGAGCTTGACTCACCAGAACACATTCCGGCTAAAGCATCGCAAAATGAAAGATCAACTTCTGTCATTAAATATAGATCATCGTTTGCTAAATCAGATGATTTTGTCTCATTTACTACGTATTCATGAACAACTTTTACATTGTCTATCGGTATATCGAACATAATTTTCTCCATTTCAAAAATCTATCATTACACTTATGAACAATAATGAGATGTTTTGCAACAATAAAAATTGACAACCTAACAAATAATTCCATACGATTATGCAATAAAAAAAGGTATTTAAGAACTAACCTCCTTTCTACAAAAAATATATAGATTGTTTTGTAAGCAAATTTAAAAATAACAAACGCGCAATTCAATCATGTTGAATATGCCATATAAAAATTAAATCAATATAATGTATAGGAAAAGACCATGAAAACAATTTGCATTAAAACAAAACTAAAAAAAGAATTGATTAAAGAAATTCGAATTTGGTTTCAAACACTCAAAGATCGAATGAGCGAAACATTAGAGTCTCTCGAAAATGAAGGGGTTTTGGTCGAATCGGCTTTTCTTGATAAGCAAGGTAATGATTTATATCTTATCTATTATTTGAAAGCAGAAGACATTTCACACGTTTATGAAGTATTTAACAAATCAACCTTGCCAATCGATAATTACTACAAGGATTGTTGGAAAAAATATTGTGAAGGACGAGAAGTTTTAGAAGAGCTTTTAGATATAGACAGATTTGAAAAAATAAAACTTTAAAAATGATATGCCTTTAATACAATTTAAATCACATTTTCGTTTAGAAATTATTGATTGCGAACAGCTAGTATTGTTTTCAGAGGATAAACATCACTTACTACAAGGATCAGTTTATGTGGAGATAGCTAAGTTAATTATTTCTAATCCCATATCTGAAGAAACTATCATCAAAAATCTTTTGCCTAAATTTCCACTGAAACTCCTCCAAGAGGCATTTTCTAGGCTTAGAAAAAAAGGTTTCTTAACAGATTTTTGCAATAAAATAGAAAAAAATATTTTGGCATTTTGGTCAGATTTATCCTTAGATGAGGTAAAAGGAAAAAAAACTTCTATTGCCATAAAAAATTTTAGCCAAAACAATGTTTTAGATCTTATAACAGCACTCGAAAAATTATCTTTAAAGGTAACTGAATTTGGTGATTTTTTTATCGTTCTTGTGGATAATTATATTTGTCACGAACTTGAAGAATTCAACTTAGCGAGGTTGCATGATAAAAAACCTTGGATGCTTCTAAAACCATCAGGTCGAATCATCTGGATTGGCCCTATATTTGAGTCAAATCGTACTGGTTGTTGGAATTGTTTAGCAGAAAAAATAAAAGAAAATAGACGTGTTGAAGTTGATCTTTTTGGATTAAATAATAGCAATCTAAATATCTCTGCTCTTGCTCATTTACCAAACATCTGGACTATTGCTATGAATATGGCGGCACTAGAGGTTGCAAAATGGGAAAAATCCCCGCAGTCTCATCAACTTCACAAAAATCTTTTGACTTTTGATTTGAAAAATATGCAGTCACGCTTGCATCCTTTTAAAAAACAATTTACTTGTAAAGCTTGTCGTACCTTGGATAAAAGCATAAATAAATTATACATAAATCTAAAATCATCCCCTAAAAAAATTTTTCTCGATGAGGGTGAACGTTCTTGCTCACTCGATGATACTTTACAAAACCTTAGTGATTACATTAGTCCTATCACTGGAATAATCTCGAACATACGTCACGCAATCGTTAATGACGAACACGTTTGCTACACAGTTAGAACTCTTCCTCTTCCAGATAAACATGTGTTTGAGGATCGATATCTTAGAATTCCAGATGTGGCAACAGGAAAAGGTCAAACAAAATTGCAGGCCACCGTGGGATGTATAGCAGAAGCTATTGAGCGGTACAATTGCACATTTACAACGCAAAAAGAAATTAGATGTACTTATGAAGAAATCAAACATGAGGCTATCCATCCACACACATTATTGAATTTTAGTGAATTACAGTACAATAATCGCGAAAAAATTAATGCTTTAAGAACAGGATTTAACAAAATTCCCGAACCTTATAATGGTTCTAAAATTGGTTGGACAGCCGTATTTTCAATGATACATAAACGTATTTGTTATATCCCTTCATCATATTGCTATTTATCCTATCCAAATGAAAATGATGTAAAAATGTGCCCTGGAAATAGTAACGGATGTGCAAGTGGAAATACCTTAGAGGAAGCCTTTTTCTATGCTTTTCTAGAACTTGTCGAAAGGGATGCTGTTGCGATTTGGTGGTATAACCGAATTAAAAGACCCCAGGTAAATCTCTCTATCTTCAATGATTATTCATTAACACAAATTTTGCATAATTTTAAAAAAAATGACCGCGAATTGTTTATTTTAGATATTACCACAGATTTGCAAATTCCCTGTTATGTCGCCGTTTCCTGGAAATCAGATGGTAGTCAAATATTTTTTGGGACAGGTTGTCATTTAGAGCCTCGTATAGGAATAGCTCGTGCTATAAGTGAACTAAACCAAATCATGATACGAGCAAACACTCCAAAAAACATTGATTTAAATTCTGTGGCTGCAATTGAGAGAGATTTAGTAAAATGGTCTATCAATGAATCAATTGATGACCACCCCTACTTAGTACCTGAAAGTATTTGTAATCCTCAAAAAAGGCATGCTCCCTCAAATGATTTCTTGACAGATATCAACTTATGTATTGAAATTTTTAAAAAAATGGGATATGACATACTTTTTTTTGATTTAACTAACCCTAATATTCCGTTTCACACTGCTAGAGTTGTTATTCCCGGATTAAGGCATTTTTGGTCTAGACTAGCTCCTGGAAGATTGTATGATGCACCCGTTCGTTTAGGCTGGCTGCAAAAATCATTGACAGAATCAGAAATGAATCCAATACCATATTTTTTGTAATTTTTATGTCAATATTAATTAAAATCAACTCCAGAATAAAGTTAACTACATATGATAATAATTCTTTAACATTTATTATAGATGGCAAAACACCAGCAACTTTTGTTACACAAACTCCGAAAAATCACGCAACAGTATTAGCTTTTATAAATGAGGGTAGCTCATTATATGAATTGCAAAATCAAAATTTCAATGACTCTTTAGCTAGATTGTTTTTATTTATAGGTCTTTTAAAAAAAAATGGCCTAATAAACTATCATTTTCAATTTGACAATGAAGAGAGCGCACTTATTTGTCCTAAGTCAAATAATTTTAACGATTCAGTTTTGAAATCTGAAAACCTTATGCCAGAATCATGCTCATATATTCTATCAAGGTTTTCATATTTTCGAAGAGAGCAAGATAAAATAATTTTGGACTGCCCTTTAGCTTCATTCAGAACTGCATTAAATACAAATTTTTTTATTCGGTTCCTCCCATTAATTAATGGAGAGAATAAATTAATTGATAATCAATACAAGACCATACATGAAGAGCATACCTGGAAAACCTTTTTCAAACTTTTAATAGAAAATTTTGTCATTCATCCAATTAACGAAATTGAAAAAGAACATCTACGATTTTGGGAGTTTCATGATCTCATATTTCATTCAAGTAGTCGACGTGGAGAGTTTGATGATAATGCTCGTTTTGGTGCAACCTACAGGTTCCAAAACAAAATGACTCCTCCTCAAACTTTTAAAAATATAACTTTTGATCAAGGCATAAAGTTATACAAACCTGAGGATGATGAAAATATAAATAAAACCCCATTTTATAACATATTAGAGAAGAGAAAATCCGTTAGAAGTTATAGCAAAAACAAAAAAATAAATCTTAAAGATTTAGGAGAATTTTTATATCGATCAATAGGTATTAGAGAAATTGTCAAAACTCCTAAATATGATGCAATATTTAGACCATATCCAGGTGCTGGAGCAATCCATGAAATAGATTTTTATTTAGTTATCAACGCTTGTGAAGGTCTAAGACCTGGAATATATTATTACGAGCCGTTCAACCACGAGTTATTTAGAAAAAATGTAGAGTGGCAATTTGTCCAAAAAATAATTTCTAATGCAAGAGAAGCAATGGGAGCTAATTCAACAACTCCTCAAATAGTTTTTACTCTTACATCTCAGTTTAAAAAAATAGCCTGGAAGTATGAAAAAATGTCTTATCGATGTACGTTAATCTCTATGGGAGCGATTTTCCAAACAATGTCTTTAGTGGCTACAGCAATGGGCCTTGCTTCATGCATAGTGGGATCAGGAGATTCTTCTTTATTTGGAAAAGCATTAAACATCAATTCGTTTCAAGAAGGGGCTATTGGGGAGTTTGCATTAGGTATTCCATCTAATGAAGATCTATAATTATTTGCTATAAGAGCTTAATTTAGATAGAATCATTCGATAAATAATGATCCGTTAAATTGTCAATGTCATAGCAAAAAATAGTACTATGAGCCCTCAGGTAACTTCTCTTTAACACTTGAAATCATTAACTAAAAATTTACTTACAGTTCAAAGCGGGTAAGGTTCATTTTTTTGCTTTAATTCTTTTGGTAAATTTGGATCTTCTCTATCTGGAAAAGGATACCTTGTCCCCGCTGCTTCTTGCAAATCTTTCCAATACCCTCTATCAAACCAACCTGAACTTCCATTCCAAAAAAAGATAAACATAAAAATACCAATTATGGGGAATAAAAAGTAAGAAGCTTTCAGCCATAAAGGCACTTTAGCATCAGCTGAGAGGATACCTGGATCGCCATAATCTTCAATCTCGTCGTCTTGTGTAAATTGATCTGACATTATTATTCCCTCTCTTCTAACATTTGAATTTTTGGTTCTTCATCCATATCCAATTTCCCTTTATACCAGAGGTAGGAAAACATTATTGCAGCTGTCCCAACAAAAAAAATAATCCCAGCATAATGCGCATACATTCCATAAATGCCCAATGAATCGTATCCTTCCATGCTAGAACCTTTTGTTAAGGATTGCGCTGCCCTTCAATAATTTCAATTGTTTTCACAGGATCTTTTCCAATCCACCACCCAAGATTTGGGGAAGTAATGCGAGTGCCTTTTGTCATTAAGTATTGATAAATGGCTTCAAACTTGTAATTTGGTATACCCACTTCTGATTTTGCCGTTCCACGTGGATCTTCATCAAAAAAGTGTCTAAAAGAGGGCATGATAGATCCCTTACTAGCTGTTTGCGGCGACCAAAAATGTCCTTTATGCCAATCTCTACTTGGTTTTTTAATACCTGTTCGAGATAAGTCTGGGCCATTTCTCTTAGTTCCAGGAAAAGAAATTTGTTGGAATATGTATTCGTTTGCAGAAGAGGGTGGAGAGGGAAATTCCGCGGCTCCATTTAAAACAACATCTTGGATTAAGGTACGCGTTTGATCGGTGTGGCAATACCAACATCCTTCCGCAGCGTAAATTTGCTCCCCTAGAGCTATCAATTCTTTTTTAGAACGAAATCCAAGTTTATGATTTTTTAGTTCATCCAAAGACTTTATTGGAGATCCATTAGGGTCATATTTCCAGCCTTCTTCTTTTCCATAATTATAATGAGATATCCGATATTCACGCGGATTATTGACATAGATAACACCAGGATCTTGATGATACGGAAAATGAGTCTTTTCATCTAAAATTTTATAATCTTCATCTATCCAATTCTCTCCAAGTTCATCTGAAGATGCCATTGAAAAAGCTTCATCTCCTTCTACTTCATAAAGCTCTAATACTTCAAAGGCAGGAAGAGACATCTCTTTTTCTTTCCAAAGAGGATGCTCTTTTTTCCACTCTTCTTGTAGCTCTTGTTGTATGGTTCTTGCTAATTGAACAGGTTTGTAATCCCCAGACCCTTCTTCATGAGGCGTCTTAAGCATAAGTAAGCGTGACGTTAATTTTAATTCCTTATCCTCTAATTTAGTCACATACCTCTCTAGTTCTTTAGGAGCTATGATCCGAATAAGAGAATTTTCATGAAAAGCTAGTAGAGTAAAGTTGCGTTTCAAATGCTGGATAAATTGTAAATTATAGCGCCCAATTGGTGAACTACTAATGTAAATATTGGGATCTGAAATTTCATACATTTGCACCTGATAAGCAGATGTTGGCATAGTCCATGTGGGGTCTATATGCCTTGGAGCTAGCAATACAATGGCAATCGAAAACGAAAAAAGGAAAATGATGCCAATAATCGTGATTAATGCGGATTTTTCGATTTTATAAAATGAGTTTTTTTCACTCATAACTTTTATCCTAATGATTGCTCTGGTTCATGAAAGGCTGGCTTTAATACAATCGTATTAAAAATATTTACTAGAAATAAAAGATTTCCCAGGAGAACAATCGCACCACCAATTGTTCTTAATGTCCACCAAGGCCTCATATCAGCTATGGTTTGAATAAAAGGCAAGGCTGCTAAATTGTTGTGAAATTCCGCATAAGTTGAACCATTTGCCCATGTTGACCATGCAATCCCTTGATAAAAGCCACCAATCATTAAAGATGCTATGAAGGGTATGCTACCAATTAAATTTAAATTAAAATGCCAGTCAGCTAAAGGCACTGACCATAGTGGTTTTTTGGTTATGACAGGAATGGCTTGATAAATTCCAGCAATCGCAAAAAAAGTAAATGTTGCGTAAAGAGAAATATGAGAATGGCCAATAATCCAATCTGTCTTAGAAGTAATTTCATTCACATTACGAAGTGCCATAAGTGGCCCTTGTACACAAGTGACAAGATAAAAAATATTTCCCATCATTAAAAATCTTATCGCTGCATTTTGATTATACGCACCCCAACTCCCTTGCAAAGTAGCAAATAGATTAGCCACTACAGTCCAAACTGGAATAAATAAAAGTAGTGAAAAGACAATTGATGTCGTTTGTAACCATTGAGATACAGGACCATGGATAATATGATGCGCTCCGATCCATGCATAAACAAATGCTATGGACCAAAAACCAATCATGGATAATCGATGGCTATATATAGGAACATTAGCAAGTTTTGGCAAAAAGTAATAAGCTGTTGCTAAACCAAAAGGAGTAAAGATTAGTCCAACGAGATTGTGTACATAAAAAAAACTTACATTGACTTTTGAAATTCCACCTGGCACCCAATTGATCCCATAAGTACCAGCAACCCATGTAAAAGTTGTCCAGACCATAGTTCCCATGGCATACCATAAAGAAACGTACATTTTTTCGTAGATTCTATTAAAAATAGTCATAAATAGATTAACGACTACCAAAAGCCAACCAGCTGTTACCATCATTTTTGTCGGAATAAAACCTACCCAATTTGGTAATTCCGCATATTCCCATCCAAAATTTGTTCCTGCTGGATAAGAATAAATACCTATTAGTAAGCCTGTCCACCATAGCGCAGAAGAAACATAGGCTAGGTTTGGACTCCAAAGAGATATTCCACAAAGTCTTGGCACAAGATAATAAAATAAAGCGATGTCTGCTGACAAAAGCCATAATAAAGTGACGTGTCCAACGTGCACAGGTCGAATTCTTCCAAAACTAATATATTCTCCCGAAAAATAGTCAGGAGTTAAAAAACCATTTATGGAAATAAATAAACCAACAGCCATTCCAACTATCATAAAAAAGATAGCGGGATAAAGCATGACTTTCACCGGAGTGTCATTAAATTTGACCATAGTCATTCCAATTTAGCACTGATTATATTTTGAGATATCTACTTATAAAGCTCTCAAAGCCTATTTAAAAACTATTGATAGCAATAGATTTCTTATACATTATTTTTTTAATAGGATTAAATATTTTTTTTAATTTATGTAGGATTTATTAAATCTTTTCTCCTAGCAAAAATCTCTTTCTGCATGTCTAACAAATCTTTTTCCTTTTCATTTAACCTATCCACTTGTGCTAAATTGGAAATGATCGTTTCTTTAATTTTTTGATAGCTTTTAATATCTGTTTGAATTTTTTGTAATTCGTCTTCTCTTTCTTTAGTATAAATCCTTCCAGAGACTATTTTAGACTCGTTATTTAATTGAGCAATTTTTTTATCTAAGCTTTCTAGAATTTCTTTTATTTTTTCATTTCTTTGTCTTGAATTGAACTCAACTTGATTAATGTTTTTTGGTTTTTCTAGCAAAACTAAAGAACTATGAGATTCAATTAACTCAAGGAACTGATCAAACGCTTGGTTTGGCAATTTTTTTTCTATAAGTAATAATCCAATCTCATTAAATAATTTTTTTTGCTCCTCTAAATACTTTATTAAATCAGTGAAAACTTCATCTTTTTTTTGCTCTTCCGTTATTTTAAACGTTAGCTCTAATAACTTTTGATACGATTCTAAAGCGCTATTTGCTTGTTTTTCATTAGTTTTTGAGAGTAAATAGAAATTTTCTTGCTCTTTTTTTGCGAGCTTTAATTGGTTATTCAATTCCTCTATTTTTTGGTAGTATTCTCCACGAATTTCTTCAACTTTTCGTATAGGTCTATCAAATGCTTCATAAAGCTTTTTTTGTAATAATTGTCGTTTTTCATTCTCTTCACTTAAACTTCTAATGAAAATTACAAGTTGAAGGCGTTGTAAGGAAGTGGTTAAATCTCCCCATGGGGTCATGGAAGTACCAGGAACTCCGTACTTAATCGAACGCAATAGCCTCATATCATCCCTTACATTTAACCAATCTAAATTAGTTAACATTCGAGGTTTTGCATCTTGCATAATACCAGCTCTTGCTCCTGAGCCATCAGCTTCGGCTCCATGGCAAACAGCACAATTGAGTTCAAAAAATAAATGGCCGCTTTTGATGTTATTCTCGGTATAGTATTTTTTTTTTATAAAGTATGAATTTTTTTCAATACTTCCCTCTTTATTAGGGATAACATCAAAAATATCTTGCTCCTCTTTTACAGAAGAAACAAAGGTCTTATTTGCCACTATCGCATTATTATAATTAAAGCTTAAGCTAACAGCTTGATCTAGTTTGTTTTCGTTTCCTTCGTTTTTCAGTTCTTTTAGAACATCTTCTGGCTTATAATTCCATTTAGGAATTTCTTGCATAGAACGATTAGAAGATCCCGGTAGTGTACTAAAGATCCAATTTACGATTTGATCAATTTCCGGCTTAGTTAACACCGGTGTGCTATCTTTAACCATTTTATCTTGTGCCACTTCACCTAAAGGAGGCATTGGAGTACCTTTTACACCATGCGTAATAGAGTCAGCGATCCGCTCTTTGGTGTAATTCTTCAAAAATTCATTACTTCTTAAATTTTTAGGTATGGGATAAATCCATTCTGAAACGGGACCATTTCCTTCCAAAAACTCTCCATGACACTGAGCACAATGAATCTGATAAGCTTTTTGTGGATTAAAACCAAAATTTTCCCACACAAGTCTTTCCGCATCTTTGTTTTTTTGCCCAATTACATCTAACATATAGGTCAGAGCATAAAATTTTGTGGTATCAAAGGGAAACACGGGCATAATAGAACGGGGAATATGAGAGGTAGGCTTATAAAAATGCTCCATTAACCATTCGTCACTTCTATAAACTCCAGACCAACTAGGTTTTGGACCAATTAACCTTCCCAAACCATATTCTTGGACATAAATCATAAGTAAGCGATGAATCGTATCTTGCCAATCCTTCCATTCTTTTTTGATGTTTTCTTTTTCAGTATTCGTCTCAGCTTTAGATAAAAGAGTTTCATAATAAAAATCTTTTGATCTTGAGGCAAACAAGAAATCTGTATAGTAAGACCCAATAACACCTGGATGTTTCTCTTCAATTCTTTCCAAAAGAGCATTTTGGCGAACATTATTTATAATGCGCTGGTCAATTTCCTTTTTATTCTTTTCAACTATCGTTATAAGATCGCTACCTATTATGTTTTCAGGAATTAATTGACTAAACCACTCCTTTTCGTTGTATATTTTTTTAAAATCTTTTTGTCCCTCAAGTTCTATTGCAAATCCTACATTAGATTCAAAACCTTTTAATCTATGGCAAGCAGCACACCCTTCCGTGGCATAAACTGTCATAGAATAATCTAAGTCTTGTATAAGAGATGGATTTATAGGCTTTTCAATAGCTGATTTGGCCCCTCCTTCCCATTCCATTACTTTCTTTTTATATTCAACTGGAGAAATGGCTTTACTCTCACCCACCTGTGCTAGTAAAAATGTCATTAACGGCTCTAATGTGGAATGATCAAGTCGATAGTTTGGCATGGTAGAGCTTTTTAAGTCAGCTTGAGGCCATACAATTGATTCTTTTATATACCAAGGATAACTCTTCCCAATATTGGTAAGTTCAGGTCCAACACCACCCCTTGCAAACCCAGCTATACGATGGCAAGCGTAACACGCTTGAGATAAGTATAAATTTTTTCCATCTTGATACGTTTTCATTAAAACATCGACATCAGTCTCAATTTGTCCAATGGTTTCTTGATCATTAACAAAAGGGGCGTTAGCGTGTTTTATCATTTCTTTTTCTAAGTTGATAGCCGCAGTTTTTTGGATAAGTGTCCCTTGAAAACTTTGGTTTACCATGAGGTCATTTATTAATTTTTTTAAATCACCTTCATTGTTTTGCTTTGACATTTCCTCCAAATTAGAAGTATTGCCTGCCATTTGTAGTAATTGATCTTGTAAATCCTCAAGAACTTTTTGCCTTTGCAAAGACGTTTCTTTATTTTTTGTGAAAGAATAATTAGAGACTTTTTCTAAATATTTTTTTTGGTTTACAAAAGCTTTTCTCACCTCTTCAGGCAATTGGTAGTCATTAATTTTTAGATTAAGTTCGTTGATGGTTTCATTTAAGCCTTTAGTTTCTATAGAATTTCTTAAATTTTTTAAGTCTAAAAATGCTTTTAGTTCTTCATTTAAACTTTTTTCCGCTTTTTCATACTTTTTAACTTGAGTATTCATTAAAGAGCTTTGCTTCGCTTGAGAACCTTGTAGCAATTCTTGACTTGATTGATGACATTGGGCGCATTTAGCTTGTACTAAATTGCCTATCAGTATGGGGGTCGTTTGAAACAATAATTCATGACCCGGCTTATGATTAAACATTTTTGCAAAAGGTGGGTCATTTAGCAAATCCTCTTCTGTAAATCTAGGGGAAGGTCCCATATATTCAATTTCATAATGATCATCAAAAACTGGTCCATGAGCTTTCTCAGTGGTTAAACCTCTTCCATTTCCACTATGACAGGATGTGCACCCATACTCTTCTAACGGATGAAATTCAAATGGCCTTGTTTCCGCTCCAATCAAAGGGTGCATAATAAGCACTTTTTCTAAATCGTAGCTTAGCTCACCAACTTTAACAGTTTTTAAATCTTTCAGTTTTTTGGCAAGATCTTGTCTTTTAGCAACTTCTCTTTCATTTCCTTCGCTTTTAAGTTGATTGATTACTTTAACATCTTCAAGTTCTGCTATTTTTTGTTCTAGTTTTGCCCAAACATAATCATCATTGGGTATTTTTTGAGGAATACCATCTACATTGAAAATGGTATTACCATTAATATCTTTCGCTATTTTGGTAGGAGAAAAATGGGGAAATTCCATAGCCACATGGCAAGATGTGCATCGATCTATTAATGCAGGTCCTTTGTCTTCCCTTTCAATAACAATTTGTTTTATACCAAACGTGAAAGGGGGTGGTGGCTCATGCGTATATGTAGAGCGAAATTCTTCTAATTCTACATATCTATTTTGGTAAATTTTGTATTCAGGAAAAAATTCTCGCCAGAAAAAAATTCCGAATAAAATGGATGAAACTATTCCTAACAAAATCAAAGCTATTTGATATTTTTCTCCTCGCATTGGCTCCTCTTAATGCCTAGCAAACGTTTCTGTCCAAGGCCATATCCATCCCCAATTAGCTCCCCTAAAATAGGTACCAATGACAATTAAAATGGCTTGAAAAGTCATAAAAACTGTCCACAAGAAAATGGCCAGATAACGGCTGCGATGAAACCAATAGCCTTCTCCATGAGGATTTCGATCTAGATAAGGTATAAGCATAAAACCTAATACCATTAAAGTTGGAATCCCGACACCTCCCCAAAAAGCGTTGTAGGCAACCATTTCTTGTAATCCTAAAAAGTACCAGGGAGCTTTCGATGGATTGGGAGGCTTAATAGGGTTTGCAGGCTCTTCTAAAGGTGCATTTATTAACGACAAACCCAATACAAGAACTAAAGTAAATAAAAAAGCCACAAGTTCGGCTCTTAATAAATGAGGCCAGGTAAAGACAAAATTATAGGGACCTTTATCAACAGTTGGGCACGTCCCTCTAACCAGTTCCATCAAGCCATATGTCCTTTTAACTCCTGGAGCAAAAGACTCTTTTGTATCAGCTCTTTGAACTACCCTTAAAGGATCTGGTCTAAATTTATCAGGAGGTCTGGATAAGCCCCCGTCTTTTCGAATTCTCCAAAAATGTACACCGATTAATGTCCCCGTCAACAAGGGTAAAAAAGCTACATGAAGTACATAAAAACGAATTAAGGCATCCTGCCCCACATTTGTGGAAGCTAATAACATTATTCGATTTACGTTATATTCAAAGCCTGGGATATTAGGAACATAACCTGCAATATTTGACCCCACTGTTATTGCCCAAAAAGCTAACTGGTCCCAAGGGAGTAAATAGCCCGTAAAAGATAACAAAAGGGTCAAAACCATTAAAATTACACCAATAACCCAATTAAATTTCCTTGTGCTTTTATATGAGCCCGTATAAAAAACGCGCGACATGTGTAAAAAAACAAAAAGCACCATTAGATGAGCGCTCCATCGATGCATATTGCGAAACATCATCGCAAACGGCGTGGTGTCTTGCCAGTCTTTCATTATATCGTAGGCGCGATCCTCGGTTGGGATATAATAAAACATCAAGATAATGCCAGTTACCGTTAAAATCAGAAAAAGACTCGTAGAAATGGATCCAAGCCCTAAAGTGTAAAAGGGATCAAGAGAATGCTTGTGACACTTAACAGGGTGAAAGTGCAAAAAAAAGTTTTTAAATACTATTTCTGAACGATCGACATCATTGTTGGGATAATTATGTCGAAATATAGATCGGACAAACATTGCTGGTAAATTAGCCAAGTATTCAGCCCAGCTTTCTCTTGGTTTTCCTTGATAAACTGCCATTGCTATTATCCTATAAGATTAAACCAGGCTTTATCCCAATCTAATGTAGTTTTTGATTTATTTACCATTATGTCACCAGATGCCCCTTTAGAAACTTCAAAGTATACTAATGGCAAAGGAGCGGGTCCCCCTGTATTTCTGCCATAGCGATCATATGTAGAACCATGACATGGACAAGAGTAGCCTGTATCTACCATATTTACCGTACAACCAAGATGAGTGCAGACAGCTGTTTGGACTCTAACTTTACCCGATTGTGTTTCAACAAAAACCTTTTGTTTCGGATTAAAAATTTTGCCTTCCCTAGATAACAATTCTTCAGGTCTTCCTATAGAGAAAACACTTGGAGGAATTTTCATAGCATTAGGATACAAAAAACCAAGGAAGGAAAGATTAACCATTTGCGCCGCACCAAGTAAGCAAGCTCCAACGCCTAACATGGCCAAAAAAGAGCGACGTGAGATTTTTGGATCATTGCTGTCGGGATCTGTATTTAAGGTATTTCTATGTTTTGGCATTGCTATCTCTTTTTTTTTGAGCAACTTCTTTATTCTCGTCTCGAAACATTTGATATTTTACGTCTTCAACATCATCAAATTGCCCTTTTTTTGTGTAATACAAATAAATAACTAAAGAGGCTAATCCCGTTAATATTGAACTTAGTATGACGACAACCATTATCCTATCCATCTAAAAGAATAATCCATTAAGTCCATTGTAACTGCTTGAGTTGGGCATTTTTCAGCACACAAACCACACCGGATACAAACAAGCTCATCTTTAAGCATAGCTGTGCCTATATTATTCAAGGTGTCATCGTCAATCGTTGCTGAATCAATTCCATAATAATTATCGACAGCTTTTCTTAAGTTACCATCTCCTAAGTCCATATTTAATTGACTTAAAGGGACTTGTTTTAGGCAATTGCAAGGGCATACATCAACGCAACCGTTACATTTAATACATAAATGACCATTAAAAACCGGACTTACATGACATTGTAAACAACGATTGGATTGTTCATGCGCTTCTTCAGAGGTATAATTATTTTCTACCATATTTTGATTGTGCATTCTCAATTTTGCCGGCTGAAGTGTCGGTAGAGCCCATTTAGTCTTCAGGTATGTCTTATCACGATCAGGAGATATTTCAGTAAACTCAGCGGAAAATTCTTGATAAGGGCGCGTATTGCGAAGATCTGTGTCAATAGCTCTTGCCGATTCTTGCCCATGCCTTATGGCTGTAATAAATAAAGCAGGGCCATAGGCCGCATCACCTCCAGCATATAGTTTTGGAATAGAAGTTCTGCCTGTTCCTCGTTCGACCTTTATAAGACCTCTATCCAATACAAGATCCTTTTTTTTGTCCCAACCATTAAAAATGGACACATCCATCGATTGACCAATGGCTAAGGCTAAAGTATCACATGGGATCACAAATTCTGTATTGGGAATAACTTTAGGTGAAAATCGACCCGCGTGATCGAATAAAGATGAGATGCGTTGAACTCTTAAACCAATAATTTTGTCATTTTTATCTCTTTCTACAGAAAGGGGTGCTAAGCGATTATGGATTGTAATTCCCTCTTCCATTCCATCTTCAATTTCAAATTCGTCAGCAGTTTGTTCATCCCTACTTTCTAAGCAAACCATAGTAACAGATTTGGCTCCATTGCGCACAGAGGTACGGGCAACGTCAAAGGCTACATTGCCCCCTCCTACAACAACCAAATGTTCACCAATTTTCCACGCCTCTTCCATACAGCGCACTCTTAAATATTCGATTCCTCGAATAACATCTGGTTTATCAGCGCCAGGAATTGGCAAATCTCGAGACTTCCAAAGTCCATTTCCAATAAAAACAGCGTCGTAATCCTCTTGAAGTTTTGTTAAAGTAATATCGCGTCCAACCTTCATATTATAATGAATTTTTGCCCCTAAATACTCAATGGCATAACATTCATTAAACGCTATTTCATTTTTTAGACGGTATGTTGGAACACCATAAGTTAACATCCCACCAGGAGATCGCATCATTTCATATATGTCTACACTATAGCCTAAACGTAAAAGATCATGAGCACAAGTTAGCGAGGCAACCCCCGCTCCAACACATGCTACCTTTAAACCATTTGGTTTAGGATTTGTAGTGCCTCTTGCATAACTCATTTCTAAAGATTTAACATGCGCTTGCTTGTCAAGTCCAAACCACTCTGTAAGGTATCTTTTTTGAGCTCTAATCGTTAATGTTTTATCCACACGATCTCTTCTGCATGAGGATTCGCAAGGGGCTCCGCAAATCATACCGCAGATAGAAGCAAAAGGATTTGGACCTCTTGCTATTTTATACCCTTCTAAATAATTGCCTTGATGAATGGCAAGCATATAACCTCTCGGATCGGTATTAACAGGGCAACCATCTCGACAATCTATTTGTCGAATAAAATAATCCAAATCTGGTATGACTACATCATAGATTGGTTTATAGGCCGCTATTATTTCCTCTTCCGACATGCTTTCCTCTTAAGGATCGTGCAAAGTGGCAATTTAACAAACAAATAAAATTTTTTAAAACAGTTTTTAAAGAAATTATTAATATAGACAATTGCCTATTTTAAGTTTTACTATTTGGGATAAAAAGATTGATAAAAATTTGATATTGCTAAAATGAAAAGTTGAATTATTTAAAAAACGGAAGGTGTTGAAATTATTTTTAATAAATCCTTTTATATTTAAATAGTGAAAAGTTTAAGTAAGTTCCTGTACATTTATTTTAAAATTTTAAGAATTATCCCTTATACCTTATGAAAAAAGCGATTTATCCAGGATCTTTTGACCCACCCACATTGGGCCACATTAATTTGATCGAAAGAGCCTCAAAATTCTGTGACATTCTATATGTAGCTATTGGAAAAAATTCTACTAAAGTTAAAACATTATTTAACGCTGAAGAAAAACTAGAGTTGTTAACTTTGAGTACAAAACATCTTCCAAATGTTGAAGTCTGTCTCTTTGACGGCTTACTCATTACTCTGGCTCAAACCCTACAAACATTTTATATCATTAAAGGTTTGCGCAATTATAAAGATTTCGAAGAAGAAATTTCTCAAGAAAACTTAAATAAAATGTTAAGTCCTGTTGAAACGGTTTACTTATTTGCAGAAGGAAAGAGCACCTACATCCATTCAAGACTTATAAAAGAGATTGGAATGAATGGAGGCGATATTAGTCCATTTGTTCCAAAAGCAATACTGAATCGAGTACAAAATCGTCTTAAAAAATTAAGTGAATAAAATTAATTCACTCTTTAGTTCTTAAGTTAAAGATTTCTTTTTAATTTTTAATATGTTATAAACAAAATGTTTTCTTTTTCATTTAAGTAATTTTATTGCTTAAAAAAAGAATCCTTAGCAACTGAAGGAAATTACTATGAAAAACGAAAAGCGAAAATTAGACGACTTAAGTCTTCCTCAACTGCAAATGCTTCTTAAGCATTTACGGCTAGGTTTCGATCACGTTGAACTTCTTTTATCGGAAGAACAATTAAATGATTTATTAAACTGGTCTAAGATCAGTGAAGAACATGAGGATCGCATTAGCTCTAATAGAGTAGAATTACTCGGCAATATGTCTTTAATTATCAATACAATCTTAACTAGTACTTTCGGGGCTTGGATGGGTATTTCAGGTTGCATTGGATGCAGCTTGGGTTCTTTTAAAATACTTTTTTCAATTGCAATTTTAGCCTTTTTAGTCAGTGGTTTTATCGGCTACATCACCTTAAGCAACACAAAAAAACAGGCCAGTGTCGCCATAAACAAACAAAGATTGTTTAATTTACAATTAAAAATTTTAAAAATAATTAATGAAAAATTGAATCAAAAGTGTGAGTCAACTCTTTTTTACTTAAATACCGCTATCTTTTTACTCAATAATGAAAAAGAAGATCTCTTAAATAAAGATAAGTACAATCCATTTAATACTGCAAATGAGGCTTATATTTGGCTAGAACAATTATCCATAGCCTTAGAATCTCGTTTAAAAACATTAGAAAATATTCCAAATTTTGATCATTACCAAAAAGAATTAACCAAAGCTATTTATCGGATTCGAAAAACAATAGCAAAACATATCCATTTTCTCGAGCATTTAGCTTTAGCTGTAAAAAAGGAACGAAAACATACTCACCTTCGTCCTTATTTACCCTTTTTAAAAATCTTAACCAATCCATCATTTGCCGTCCCTAAATATAGAGCTCTAACCCCAACTTCTTGGGTTAAAAGCAATTATCGCTATTTGTTAATGGGTTTAACGCCCACTATTTGGGGGGGATTTGCCTCGATGTTTGTATTTGTAGGTGGAATTCCTAATATTACACGAGAACTTGGGTTTGAAGAGTGGGCTTTATTTTTAACTAATCCAACAGCTAGATTCATCGAAATTAGCATAGCCTTTTTAATTACATGCTACTTTGCTTTCTCTTATCTCTATTCTTCTAAAAAAATTTGGATTCGCCAAAAAATATTTGAACAAACGGAAATCTCTATAGCAAATGAAGAAACTCTCATTTTAGAAAATAATCATAAATTAAGCATGCTTTACAAAGTAAAAACACACTTACAAAAAATGATTTCTATGATGAATATTTTAAAAGCAACTGATTCAGTTTCTGCCCAAGTAGATCAAGAAGCCAATCATTTAAATTAAATAAGTTAACTACTTGTCTTCTATATTTGAGATGGCAAAAAGAGTTTGTAAAGCACTAATTGTACGATCGATAAGATTGGGCTCTCCTTCTAAATAGACCTCGACGGTACCGTCATCTAAATTGATGGCTTTGCCTTTTATTCCAAAATCTTTTACTAATCGATTAACGGTCGCTCTAAATCCAACTCCTTGTACTTTACCGTGAACAATTATATGTTTTTTCATAGTTTTTTCTCTCCTTACTATAAACTAATAAACATTAATCTATCTTGAGCTTTATTAAATTCTACTTTTTTATAGCTATGGGAATTATTAACTAAAGCTCGATTAAAGGTGAGTGATAACTTTTAAATTGGATTAAGGACTTAATTTTTTAGACAGAATTAACATTCATCAGAACAAGATACAGCCTCAGCAGCAGCGCCTACCATTTCTTCCATTGGAAGTTCTTGAATCAAATCTCTCACAAAATCTAAATTATTCGCTTTACTTATTAATTCTCTGAAGTTTTTTGTACCCGTTGTCTTCTTCAAATACCAACATCCAATTCTGCGCATGTCCGTTAAGGCTTTAGATTTTGGTTGAAAATCTATTGTGTATAAAAAATGTTGCCACAAGGCTAAACGACAATCTTCTAAAGATCTTGTTGGTTCTTGCTGGTTAATAAAATAATTTACGATATCCTGTACAATCCAAGGTTGTCCAAGAGTCGCTCTTGCCACTAAGACAGCGTCACAGTTAGTTTGCATAAACATTTTTTCTGCTGAAAGACCGTCTACCACATCGCCATTGCCAATAACTAAAATTTTTTTGGCTGCATCTTTAGCTTGTTTTATATAATCCCAATTGGCAGGTCCTTTATAGGCTTGCTCTCTTGTTCTACCGTGAACACAAATTGCCGTAGCGCCAGCTTCTTCTGCTATTTGAGTGATTAAAGGGGCTACAATATTGCTTTCATCCCAACCTGCGCGTATTTTTACAGTAACTGGTATTTTTACGGCAGCCACCATTTCACATAATATATCTCCAATCAGAGATGGGCTTTTCAACAATCCAGATCCACTGCCATCTTTAGTTACCTTGTCGACTGGGCAACCACAGTTTAAATTCACTTCATCGAATCCAAAATCCTCGATGATTTTGGCGGCTTGACCTGCAATACTTGGTTTACTACCACACAATTGTCCACCAATTGGGTGCATATCGCGATGATAGCTTAAAATTTGATAGGTGTTTGGATCGTTCCTAATTAAGGCATCCATCTTCACCATTTCACAAAACATCATCCCTGGCTGATAAAGCGCCGACATTTTTCTAAAAGGGTAGTCTGAACAACCAGCTAAAGGGGCATAAAATATATTATTTTTTAAGGTAAGCTTTCCATATTTGAATGGAGTCTGAAGAAATTTCATCTAAAAAACGCTATAAATAAATAATTTAAAATTTGTAAAAAGATGAAGGCAAAAATGGGACTGATATCGATCATACCAAGAGGAGGGATGAATTTTCGGAAAAAATTTAAGTAGGGATCTGTATAAAATGAGATAAACTGCATAAAGCGGTATTGGCTAAGTTCTGGTATCCACGAACTTAATATTCTTATAAATAGCATAAAAAAATACGCTTGAAATAACAGGTCGACAACTCTTGCAATCATAATAATTTTTATTGTTTTCAGTATTATATCTTGTAAAAATGATTAATACAAACCATTTCATTTAAAACTATAAAGCAAATTCTTGTAATAGTTAATCTTTTAATGTAAAATATCATTTTTATTTTGAGAGAGTTAGCATGAGTTTTGAAAAACCTGATGCCATACAATCGATTGGATTAGAGCTTGAAAAAGATACTATCTTATACGCTTCGTTGTCCCAGATTAAGGGGCAATCTACTTTAACTGATTTGCGAGAATTTCATTTAGAAGAAAATAATGTAAAGCCGCTTTACAACAACACAAATCTTTACAATCTAATAAAGAATCAGCTAATCGTTACCACGCTCAAGCCATCTGAATTTTTATCGAGGCCTTTAGAAATACAAGTCAAAAAAGAAAAAGATATTGACGCTGTTTTATCCTTTCAAGCTGAACCTCTTTTGCCGTACCCCATCGAAAATGCTATTTTAGATAAAGTCGTTCTTACAAAGGATCGAGAAAAAACAAATCTACAAATATATGCCGCTAAAAAGGATCATTTAGCTCACCACATCTCTCAATGGAAAAGTTTAAACATCGAGCCTGAAGTGGTTACATCTTCCGCTCATGCCTTAACGCAATTTTCTAAAGAGTATATCAAAACAGAAGATCCTTATTTACTTTTACATTTAGCTCAATACACCACTATCGTGGGTTTAGTCATCAATCATAAACTCATTTCTTCTCAATCTATTTCTATAGGAGTTGAGGATTTGCAAACTGCCTATGCTAAAGATAGTCTAGATGATAACTTAGTCCAAAATCTACACTCCGTTGATTTTTTAGATTTAACAACAGCTGAAACTCCACATCTTCTAGAAGTAAAAGATAAGCTTTATTTAGAATTTTTACGCATTTTTTACGCTTTAAGTAAGCAAACTAAAGGGCAAGAAATTTCTTGTATTTTCGTTTCAGGGGAAGGGGCTTCTTTAAGTAATTTGGATGCTAGCTTAACTACAACCCTTGGAAAAACCTTACAATACCCCCAAAAAAATTCTTTTTTTCCATTTGATAATGCACTCTTACAAAAATTTGCCATTCCAATAGGGGCTGGACTTAGCGCTCAACCCAAAGCTCTAAATAAAATAAATTTTAGACAACAAGAGTTTGTTTATCCAAATCCTTGGAAGCGTTATAAAAAGCCATTATCCTTGTATCTATTAGCTTGTATAGGTTTAAGCTTAAGTTTAATATTTTATGGCTTTAACTATCTTAATTACCAAGAAATGTCTTTAAGAAAAAGTTATATGGATCTTTTAATGATCATGAACAAGTCCTATAACGACTTAGAGAAAGACTTTTATAAAAAACTGAAAGGGCAAGACATTGCCGAAAATGACATTATTAATCCTCAAAGTTTATCTAAAGCGGATTTGAGTGAACGATTAGATTTCCTAGAAAAAGAAATACAAACTACACCCGAAATTTTCCCCTTGCTGCCTAACGTTCCTAAAGTGAGCGATGTATTGGCATGGCTTGCCACACACCCCTCATTGTTAACGCCAAATTCAGAGGCACAAATCGAAAACTTCTCTTACACTATGATCAAGAAACCGGAACAAAATAAAAAAGGGGAAAAATACCAAGTAAAAGTAGAGTTTGAATTTTCAACCCCAACTCCAAAACAAGCTAGAGAATTTCATGATGCACTCATTGCACCAAATGAATTTGTAGATCAAAAAAATGAAGTTAAATGGAATGCTAATCGCGGCAAATATAGAACCTCTTTTTTTCTAAAAGATAAAACGCAATATCCGTCGGCTAAAATTTAAATTAGGTTTAAAAAAGTATGTTTAATAACATTCCGATGAAAAGACTTTTAACATATGTTATGATTTTAGGCTTGTTACCAATCATTTTGGTATTTTCCTATTTTTGGACAAAAGCCAATAAATATACAGAGATACAAGATAGTTTTTTAGTTTTAGCAGACAAGGCTTTAAGCAAAGAAAAAAAACATGCTTTAAATAAAATTGTTCATCAAACTTATCGCGAAGCTGATCATTTTTATATCGACAAGCATTTAGAAACATTAGATCTTTTAGAGTCAGAACAAGAGACTTTACAAAAAATTCTTGCCAAACCCTCCTTTACTGAAGATGAAAGCACTAAAAAACGTTTGGAATATTTACAGAGCAGTAGCAATAAATTATCTTTTGCTGAAGGCGTGGTTCAATCCTATCCTTTTTTCCAAGAAACGGCCGAATCTTTAGTCCATCCAGTCGAAGTAAACGCAGAAGATATTCAAAAGATTTTAGCTCATATCGAAGGTAAAGAGATTGGCCTTTTTAAGTGCGCTCCTAAATGTCCTCAACTAATCATTACTGATTTTAAAATAGAAAGAAAAGCCTCTCAGGATAAAAACGAGATTTTTCAGTTAACTATGAAACTTTTAAAAAGAGAATATCTTTGATGAAAAAATGGCCCCTATTCTTCCTCATCATAACTTTCTTAAGCTGCTCACGCTCTACTGAAGAGTGTATTCCTAAACTTTCCCATGTTAATGTAATTGATCATCAAGGAATGTCCGAAACCTTTAGCAGTCAAGATCGTCTAAAGCAATTTGAAGAAATAAACTTTTCCCAATCGCAACCATATCAAAAAGCTTTGAGAATATATGAAAGAGATAGTAACGGAAACATCAAAGCAATAGTCACAAGTTATTATCCCAATGGAACTATTAAACAATATTTGGAAATTCTTAATAATCGCGCCTTTGGTGTATATAGGGAATGGTTTAGTGACGGTGTTTTAAAAGTGGAAGCTCATATTATTGGGGGTAATCCCGATTTGGGTCCCTCTGCTGAAAAAACATGGCTATTTGACGGTATTTGCAAGGCTTGGGATGAAAAAGGGAATCTTGAAGCTGAAATCTTCTACTGTAAAGGTGAATTAGAGGGTGTTTCCAGTTATTATCATAAAAATGGAAATTTATGGAAAAGAGTACCTTTTCAAAAAAATGCCATTCAAGGTTGCTACGAAATTTACTTGTCGGATGGTTCCCTCTTGCAAACCACATCTTATCAAAAAAATAAAAAACACGGTCTATCAAAACGCTTTTGGAATAATCAATCATTAGCCGCTGAAGAGTATTTTGAAGAGGATGATTTAATAGAAGGAAAGTATTTTGATTTAAGTGGCGCTTTAGTGTCTTCTGTTGTGAATGGCAATGGATTTCAAGCTTTATTTGGGAAGGAGCAAGTGAATGAATTACATGAAATCCAAGATGGCAAATTTGAGGGTGAGGTAAAAGTTTTTCAAACAAATGGGGAACTTAAATGTATTTATCACGTCAAAGAAAATTTAAAGCA
Organism: Candidatus Rubidus massiliensis; assembly: GCA_000756735.1. Classification (GTDB taxonomy): domain Bacteria; phylum Chlamydiota; class Chlamydiia; order Chlamydiales; family Parachlamydiaceae; genus Rubidus; species Rubidus massiliensis. The sequence goes on from CCSC01000001.1 coordinate 407,582, forward strand.
TGGGGAAGAAGTTGTTTTTCAACCCAAAAGAAGAAGTCAAGATATCATCCCTCAAATAACGATCGATTGGTATGAAGGGAAAATTCATGGCATTGTTAGAACGTGGTATAACAATGGCGTTATGGAAAGTCAAAAGGAAATGAGCCAAAACAATCGCAATGGTTTGTCTACAGCCTGGTATCAAGATGGTAGCCTTATGCTTGTTGAAGAATATGAACAAGATAAATTAATCAAAGGTGATTATTTTAAAAAAGGAGAACGAATTCCCTCAAGCTATGTACACGAAGGAAGTGGGGTAGCTTCCCTTTTTGACAAAGATGGCCATTTTTTACGTAAAATTATTTATCACAATGGAAAACCTACGATTGAAAACTAAACAAGAATTGCGAAACCATTGGAAAAAAATAAGGGCTTCAATTTCCTGCAAACGAAAAAAGGAAGCCGCCTATGCGCTCACGGAGCTTAAAAATACTTTTCAAAATGGATTAGTTCTGTCTTATGTTAGTTTTGCAACAGAGTTGAACACCTATTATATAAATCAAATTTTGCTAAAAAAAAAGATTCTTTGTTTACCAAAAATTGTATCTCAAGAACTTGCTTTCTACCAGATCACAAATTACGATCAATTAAAACTAAATTCTTTCGGAATTTTAGAACCTGATGAGAAGCTCTCTAAACCCATTACTTGTGAACAAATTACAGATGTTATTGTTCCAGGCCTTTGTTTTGATCCACTTCACCACCGTTTAGGCTATGGGAAAGGATTTTATGACAAAACCCTACAAAAGTGGAATCACACTTTTGTCACGCATGGATGTGGCTTTTTTGAACAATTTTCTTCACTCCATTTGCCAGTAAATAATTTTGATTATCCTTTAAACAATGTTTTTCTTTTTTAGATAGATCATTAAACGTCAAAGAGTTACCATTAAAAATCTATAAATATTTTTTTACCATTATTAGTATTATGGGAATAAATAAATAATAGTCTATAATTCAAATTTCTACTTCCACTTGAATCTGTTACATTACACTTTGCTTAAAAGATATTGATAAAATTTTTGTTAACAAATCATGACTAAATAAGCTTTTATAAGAGGTCATTTGACGACTTAACCTCTCAAAAAAAAGGTCAAAAGATTATCCATTTATTCACAGCTAATAATTTAAGAAAACTTGTATAAAAAAGGAGTGAGCATGTCACAAGCCACGGATCCAGAAAAGAAAAAAGCCTTAGACTTAGCTTTAAGCCATATTAAAAAACAATTTGGTGAAGGGGCGATAATGTCTTTTAGCAAACGCTCGACTGAAAGAGAGCTCAGTGTGATACCTACAGGAGCTTTGGCTTTAGATATAGCCTTAGGAGTTGGTGGAGTGCCAAGAGGACGAGTTGTTGAAGTGTTTGGCCCTGAATCATCAGGAAAATCAACTTTAGCTTTACATATTGTTGCCAACGCGCAACGCAATGGAGGCGTTGCCGCTTACATTGACGTCGAGCACGCGTTAGATCCTCTTTACGCTCAAAGAATTGGGGTTAATATTGATGATTTGCTCATTTCTCAACCAGATAGCGGTGAAGAAGCGCTAAATATTGCGGAAATGCTCGCTCGCTCTAATGCAATAGATGTTATTATTATCGACTCTGTAGCGGCTTTAGTTCCAAAATCTGAGCTAGAAGGAGAAATTGGTGATCAATTTGTCGGTCTCCAAGCCCGCATGATGTCTCAGGCTTTAAGAAAACTTACTGCGTCTCTTTCAAAAAGCAATACGTGTGCCATTTTTATCAACCAAATTAGAGAAAAAATTGGTGTTATGTATGGCAACCCTGAAACAACAACAGGCGGAAGAGCTTTAAAATTTTATTCTTCTGTGCGTCTTGAAATCAGAAGAACCGCTGGAGTTAAAGGTAATGACAATAATGAAATAGGCAATCGCGTCAAAGTAAAAGTTGTAAAAAACAAAGTAGCTCCCCCTTTAAGGATCGCTGAATTTGATATTTTATACAACAAAGGTATTTGCCAAACAGGAAGCGCTATAGATATGGGTGTAAGTTTCAATATCATAGATAAAAAAGGTTCCTGGTTTAGTTACAAAGGACAGCGCCTAGGACAAGGTAGAGATTCTGTCAAAGAGGAACTAGAAAAAAATCCAGCCCTTTTAGAAGAAATTGAAAAACAAATTAAATTATATTCTAAAGAAAAAATTGATTCTATTTCGTTTAAAGGTTCAGAAGAAGCTTTAGCGGAAGAGTTAGCAGGGGTATAATTTACTCTTAAGGCCTTAAATGGCGATTATTCCTTTAAATAATCATCTTTAAGGCCTTTTATTATAGCCACTAGGTAGCCTTAAGCTGTTCTAGCATTTCAAATAATACGGAATGATTCAGTTCTAAATTCTCGCAAGTTGTTGTAAAAGATTCTAAATGATAATCCAATAATATCTGAGCTTCGTTTTTTCCAAGAAGATTCACCGTATTTATTTTTCGATCTTGAAGAGCATCTTCTTGTGCGTCGATAAAATCATCCGCTATTTGAAAAGCCATGCCAAAGTGTTTTGCAGCATTTTTAACTTGATCTATTTTTTCAGGATTTCCACCTCCAAACAACCACCCTAAAACAAAAGAAATTTCAAAAAGAGTCACTGTTTTTTTTCTAATCGTTTCAAAGATTTCTGCTAAATCAAAATGGGAAGGGTAAATGTCAAAGTATTGCCCGGCTGACGCTCCATTTAATCCCGTATTAACAGAAACGTTTTGCATAGCTAATACGATTAAGCGATCGGCTTTCTCTTGGCTTAAACCTTTTTGCTTTAAAAGCTCACCATTGGCCGCTAGGAGCTCGTATCCGGCTGCGATAAGGGAATAACTGGCTAAGATAGCGGTCGCTTCTCCAAAGGCTTTATGTAAAGCCGGCTTTTGCCTTCTTAACTCTTCATCATCCATGCATGGCAAATCATCTGCGATCAAAGAGGCTGTATGAAAAAATTCTACGGCTAAAGCCGCTTGCGTCGCGTCAAATTGGAAAGGGAGAGATTTAGCTATTAAAAGAACTAAAATAGGTCGAAACCTTTTTCCACCGTTTAACAGGGCATATTCACAAGCATCTCGCAAAGTGCTTTTGACGCTCCAAGCATTAATATATCCTTTTAAGGCGTTTTCTACGGTTTCTTGATACTGTTTTAAAAAATCTATTCTCATATTTCCACTTCTGTTTTCCTAAAAGAGTGCGGTTTTATAATTGCATTTGCCGGAACAACCCCAAAAATTGTGGAATTGGGAAAGGAAGATGCCTTTTTTCCAATAATAGCTCCTGGATTTGTAACAGTATTGCATCCCAATTGGCAACCATCCCCAATAACCGCTCCCATTTTTTTAAGACCCGTTTGATAGATTTTTCCTTGATCTTTTATGGTGATTTCCTCTCTATTCAGTTTAACGTTCGAGCAAATTGTTCCAGCTCCTAGATTGACATTTATACCTAAAATTGAATCACCAAGATAAGAAAAATGGGCGGCATGAGCGCCTGGGCTTAAAAAACAATTTTTAGCTTCTGTTGCATGACCAATTAATGACCCTTCTTCAGCTATTACATTACCTCTGATATAAGCGCCGTGTCTTATCACACAATTGGCTTCAATAATAACCGGCCCTTTAATATATGCCCCCGGTTCTAAAACCGTTCCTCTACCAATAGAAATTAACTCCGGATTTTCAAGATAAACCCCTCTTGGAATATCAATTTCAATTTTTCCAAGTTTATAATTAGAGAGATATTCTTCAAGTTTTGCTATGACTTCCCAAATGTAAGAAACTGAAAACAATTCTTTATGTTTAAGATCGCTAAGATTAATAAAATAATTTGGGGAAAAATTGTTCATAACTAATTTGCTAATTTTTGAATTCAGAAATTTCAAATCTTTGGTCGAAAATTTGAGTAACTTCAAGTTTATATCTAGATAAGCTCTTAATTTCAACATGTTTTAAAGAATAAATAAAAATATATATAGTTAATATTTCTTCTTATTCAGAGATCGTGGAATTGTTCATAAGTCAGGAGTTTTCTCACTAAAAGTGATTGTTCAAAAGTTGTTCAAGCGTTGTGCAAAAAATACAAGTTATCAACAAGAAAAAGTTATCAACAAAAGAATGGTCAAAATTACGAACAATTTTAAAAGAAAAAAAATAAGAGTTATCTTTCCTTTCAACAACGACTGAAGAAGAAAAGAAAAGATATATATAGGATTTCTCTTCTTCCTCTTTAGCTGTGGAATTGTTTATAATAAAGGGTATTTCCTTGACAAACTCAATGTTTATACTTTGTTCATGAACTGTTCAAAGATTGGAAGTTATCATAAGAAGAGTCATTATTAACAATTTTATAAACAAAAGTATGAACCAATAATTAGAAGTTATGAACAAGTTTTCCCAAAAAAAGTTATGTTCACATTTTCCACATTGCCCAAGTTGTCAGATGCAACAGATCGAGGAGTCTGCTCTTTATCAAAAGGCCCTAAATTTTTTTGCAAAACAAAAAATTAAGTATGAATATACAGAGGGGCAAGGAACTGGTTGGAGAAGAAGAGCAAAATTAGCCGTTCGTTGGCAAAAAAAGGCCCTTTGCATTGGTTTATATGAACCTGGTACTCACAAAGTGATTAACATCGACAACTGTGCTGCTCATGATCCCTTAATAAATTCTGCCATTAAGTTGTTTAAGGCGTGGGTTAGTGAGGAAGGTTTACAAGCGTATGATGAAGATAAACGAACGGGATTGATAAAATACATTCAATTAGAAGTGGAACGAATGACCCAGACTGTTCGTTTGACAATCGTTCTTCACGCAGACCAAATAGATGAATCATTCAAAACAAAAATTATAAGATTATATGAAAAAGAGAGTATTTGGCATTCCATTTGGATTAATTGCAACTTGACAATTACGAATACTATTTTTGGCAAAAAATGGGAGCTCATTTGTGGAAAAAAATTTTTATGGGAAAATTATGATAACCTTAAAGTGGCCTTTCTCCCATCTAATTTTATGCAAGCAAATGCCGAAATGTATGCGTGTCTTTTAGAAGACATATACAATCAACTGACCCAAAAGACAAATGTGGAAGAATTTTATGCAGGTGTTGGCACAATTGGTTTAAAAATTGTGGAAAAAGCTAATCAAGTGCATTGCTGTGAACTCGATGATTCTTCTAAGGCTAGTTTTGAAGTCGCCAAAAATGTTTTACCATTAGCAAATCAATCAAAAATAGAATTTGTTGTAGCTTCTGCCAAAGACATAGCCAATCGCTTATTAGAGTGTGAAACCGCCATTTTTGATCCTCCACGCAAGGGATTAGATAAAGAACTATTAACTCAGATAGCAAAATCTACAACACTTAAAGAAATCCATTACGTCTCTTGTGGATGGGACAGTTTTGAAAGGGATACTTATCAATTAATCTCTTTGGGATGGCAAATAAAATTTGCTAAGATTTACTGGTTTTTCCCAGGAACGGACCATATTGAAACCTATGTTGTCTTCAAAAAAAATTAAGAAATATTTTGATGCTGATTAGAAAAGCGGATTTATTAAACTTGTCCAAGCCAAACGATCCAATCTATTGACATTGGTTGCCTATAAAAAATCAAATATCTTAAATTAAAAAAAGCCGAGTTTAATGGATCCATACCGCACAACTCCAAAGGGTTAGAGATTTTTACGCTTTTTACAGAATTGATCGAGGCCAAATAAATTGTACATTGACCGACGGTCGGTCTTTTGGTAGAATGATCACTTTCTAATTTTAAGGTATTATTTTGAAAAACAAAAATATACTCATTTCAGGTGCGGGCGTCGCCGGTCTTACCCTGGCTTTTTGGTTGAAGAGGTTTGGATTTAATCCGACACTTGTAGAAAAACATCCTACTTTGCGCCTAGGAGGCTATAAAATAGATATTCGAGGCGTGGCACTCGAAATTCTTAAACGTATGGAAATTTATTCCTTGGTCGCAGAACATCGAACTGCCATATCCCACGCGGTCTTTGTGGATAAGGCAGGTAAACAAGTTTCTCAAGTAAGTGCTGATTTTTGTGGTACTCGAATGGAAGGCGTCGATCTTGAAATTATGAGGGGAAATCTTTGTTTAATCATGAAAGATGCCCTTGGTGAAGTTGAATGTCTTTTTGATGACACTGTAACTCATATTGCACAAGGTATAAACGGAGTTACGGTTAGATTCGAAAAACACACCCCTCGTTTATTTGACCTAGTCATTGGAACAGATGGTTTGCATTCTACTATACGAAAGTTAACATTTGGTGATGAATTCATTTTTTCCAGGGAATTTGGGGTGTATTTATCAGTTTTTTCCATTCCCAATTTCCTCAATTTAGATGCTTGTGAAATCGAGCACCATTCTTTTCGAAAATTTGTCAATCTTTACAGAGATGGAAACGATATCAATGCTAAGGTAGCAATGGCTTTTTCAATTGATAAGCCATTTTATTCTCGCGATCAAAATGAACAGAAAAAATTAATTGAAGAAATTTTTGCCAATTCTGACTGGGAAATGTCGAGAATTCTCGAAGCAATGAAAGATAGCTCTGATTTTTACTTTGATTCTATGGCACAGATTCATATGCCTCTTTGGTCCAAAGACCGTGTTACATTAGTTGGAGATGCGGCTTATTCAGCTACACCTATGTCAGGTCAAGGAACCAGTATCGCTATCGCTGGAGCTTATGTTCTTGCAGGAGAGCTTTCAGATGCTGAAGGTGATTATCAAGTTGCTTTTTCAAATTACGAAAAATTAATAAGACCATTTGTCGAAAAGAATCAAGCTTTAGCTCATGTGAGTGCTCGCATTATGAAGGGTTCTTTTTACAGCGTTTGGCTTCATAAAATTGCATCCATCATGCCTGCAAAAGTACTCCATTATTTTAAAAACTTAGCATTGAATCGAACAACAAAGGCCGCAAATGCGCTTATTCTAAAGGAATATAATGAAAAGAATAATTAAAAATCCTGCCGAACGAAGAGCAGAAATAGTCAGAACAGCTCGTGATTTATTCCTCACAAAGGATTATGACAGGACCACAATGCAAGATTTCATGAATCATCTGGGTATTGCTAAAGGGACGATTTATCATTACTTTAAGTCAAAAGAAGAGCTCTTAGAAGCGGTTGTGGAAGATATTGTAAATCAACATATTGAGGAAATGAATATTCTAATTCAAAAGACTACCGGGAATGCTCTGCAAAAATTACAAGCCCTTATTGAAGCTGGTAATAAAGTAGAAGCCCCTTTAGTTTTAGAAAAACTTCATGAAAGAGGAAATGAGTCTATGCATACTAGAATATTGGTCGCTACTTTAATGAAGCAGGCTCCTTTATATGCCAAATTAATTCAGCAAGGATGTGAAGAAGGACTATTTGAAACCAATTATCCTTTAGAATGTGCCGAATTTATTCTTTCCGGTATTCAATTTTTGACCGATTTAGGTATTTCTCCTTGGACAGAAGAAGATCTAATGCGAAGAATAAAAGCTTTTCCTAAACTGATTGAACAGTTGCTGCAAGCACCGTCAAATTCATTTCAATTTATGTTAAAAAATGGCCGGTATATTAATTAAGAACCTTGTAGAATTGGTCGGATAAAAATTATGAAATTTCAAATTCTAAAAAATAAACTTCGTGATGAAGTCAAAAAAAAGATTTTTGATGGATTTGGGAGCCAAGCTATTGAGTCTACCGGCATTAATGGCCTAGAAGAAGATCCGATATCTTTCGAAATTTTCCATGATCAAGAGTTTGTTGGAGCTATAGTCGTGCAATGTTTTTGGGGACAGCTGCATATCAAATATCTTTTTGTGGAAAAGCATTATCGAGGCCAAGGAATTGCGCGTGAGCTAATGAATTATGCTCTCGAATTTGGAAAGAAGCAAGGTTACCATTTTGCATTTGTGGAGACAATGAGTTTTCAAGCTCCTGAGTTCTATCAAAAGATGGGCTTTAAAATTGAATTTTCCAGATCAGGATATGCAAAGGATACTTGCTTTCACTATCTTAAGAAAAATTTAAAAGATGAAGTCGATACAGCAACGAGAGAAGAAGTAACAAGATTGGGCGTGTATGGAGTTTCAATAAAAGATGGAAATATATTGCTAGTATACCAAAAAAAAGGTCCTTATGCAGGGAAGCTAGATTTTCCAGGTGGAGGCATTGAATTTGGAGAGTCTCCAGAGCAGGCGTTGCGTCGAGAATTTGTGGAAGAAGTTGCAATGGATTTTAATTCTTTGCAATTGATAGAAAACATTACTACAACAGTTAAAGTTCCTCTTTCTTCCTCAAACCAAGCTTACACGTTTTTCCATATCGGGATGATCTATCAAGTAAGTGGCTGTCGATGTATTGAAAAGCACACAGTGGGGGAATTAAACCATGTTTGGACCAATCCTAACACTCTTGCTCAAGATCAATGTTCCAGTTTGCTATGGAAATTTTTGCAAAAACAGTTGTAAATAAAAGTTTTGGATGATCATTAAGCTCTCTATGAAATCCATTTTTGTTAGGCATTTTGAAGAAGGCTAAAAGTGAAAAATGATCTTGAAGTAATTCTCCTAATTTCAACATCCAACGAATTTATCAAAGATTTTAGCAATAATTTTATTAGGTCGTTGTACGTGTTAGAGCAGAAAAAAACACGATGAAGAAAATTCAATGTACGGACTTATTGGCAGTCAAAGCATAAGCGTCAAATTCTTATGAAAAGCAAAGAAAAATAGATCTATATATACGTTTTCGTACATATTGTAGCGTAACGGATTCTTTTTTTTACCAATATTAAAGCTATCGATTCCTAAAGTTAAATTGTAGTTTCTTGGGGCCGTTTTGTTTACAATTTTTTGCTTTTCAATGCCAGCTATTTGGAATTGATAAACCCAGTCCATTTTTTCTGTGGCAAAAAGAGATTTCGCATTAATCCGATTTTCAACGAAGGATCCAAGAGGAGGGAAGCAAACATGGTTACTAATTAGCTTACAAGTGTAAATTTTTTTAGTCTACTTATGAATTACACAGTCATTAATAAAAAAAAAGACTTTGTAAATTTTATTCTTGGATCTTCTTAATTTTTTTAGACCATTAGCACCAAAATTCAACATGAGCCTAATCGATTTATATTTTTCTCTAGTTACTCTGTTACTTCCGCGGGTTTCAAATAGGTTTAGCCGAGGATTGGAAGCCTAGTCTATATTGAAAGCGATCTAGATTAGTTCTTACGCTTCAATATGAAATCAACTTATTTTTATTGTTTCGAGTCTCTAAAAATGGTACATCTGGGATGTAAGTTAAATATCTAATGGAGAGGTGTTTATGTTGAAACCTACAAGGTTAGGCCTTTCGGGGGGTATTTTATGGGGATTGTCCATGTTTATTTGCACTATTCTTGCGATCTACACGGGATACACCGCAAAATTTTTAGAATTAATGGCGGATCTTTATCCAGGTTACTCTATTACCTGGTGGGGAACAATCGTTGGTTTGATTTATGGTTTTATAGATGCGTTTGTTGGTCTATTTTTGCTAGCGTGGCTATATAACAAATTGGACCGGTAGGCGAAAAATATGAACTCTCACACTAATCGCCCGAATAGTGCAGATCTTGGGGATGCGGAGAGCGATCTGTGGCAAGCTGCGAATTACTAGGGTATCAATTTCTATAAACCCCACCCAATTTCAATTTTTGGGTAGGTTTTGTAGATTTATTTAACCTCGTTGCTAAGCTTGGTATTCACTTCAAGCCAATGATTAATTTTCATTAACAGATCGGAAAATGAAGGAGGAAGAGCTTCCATGCTTTTTGTACGCAAATTTTTCAAGTACTCGCTCCAAAAAATTTGCATGCGGGTGATTTCATCCTCTTGAAAGGAGATTGGTAAGGTTAAGTCCGTTTCTCGATGTTCGAATACAAGTTGAATGACGTTTTCTAAACCCTTAAATGAGGGAAGTGAAGAAGAAGATATCATAGAATAGATGTCATGAAAATCTTTCATTCGGCTATTGAAAGACCCTCGATGGAGAATAGTCTCTAACTTTTCAGCAAAAATGAATTCTTTTGGATAACAAGCCAGCTCAACGCTGTCTTCGAAAAGATCGCCTTTTGAATAGTTTGTGAGCCTAATTTTATATGAAATAGCTTCAACAATATCTCCAAAACCAATATCTATCGCTACTTTAAATCGTGTACGCCCAAAATAAGCCATCATAGAAATTTCTACACCAGGATAGCCCATGTGAGGATGAGTTAATTCGCTAGCCTTAACTTCTTTAAAGATGAATCCATCATTGAGATAAATCTCCGCTATTTCTTCAAAAACAGTTTGCAAAGACGAGACTTGATTACTAATTTTTTTAGCTAAAAAATCTAAATCAGTTGTTTCTCTTCCGATCTCTAGGTATTTGGACAGGAGGATGCCTCCTTTCAATACAAATTGATTTCGATATTTTGATCCAGCTAAACGGACAAGGAAACGCTCTAACGTGAGAGTTTGCCAAAGATCTGAAGGATCTCGATTTTTTTCTTTTGCAATAGCTCTAAGTTTAGCTTTAAATGATTTTTCTAAATCTGTTTTCATGTTGTATAAGATAAGATGTAAGGAGTGATATCCACTCGTAGTTTTTTTGCGTAAACACCTAATTTTTTTAGATCTGCTTTATGGGTATTATTTTTGAAATATCTTTGAAGAGCCTTGATAGCGATTTCTTTGCTAAGGCAGCGAAAGGCATCGACAATGCAACGCTCTTGATCAAAAATTTTGACTTTATATTCACCTAAAACAATTTCGGTTTTTCCTAGAGAGATGTTACGCATTCTAATGATTTTTGTATTTGGCCTTTTAGGGGCATAAGATTCATGGGGAACGGCGATCCAAATTTCTCTCATTACTTGATCTGTTAGCTCGTAGTAGCAGAGAGCGGAAATTAAGCAGATTACTCCCTCAGGAATACTTGCAGCTACCAATCCTAAGTTCTCCCATTGAAAATCAACTTTAGGCTCGTATTCTGCAAAGCGATAAGTTCCAGGGTAAACTCTTTCAAGCGTGCCTTTTTTGACTAAATAAGCGATTGCATGCCTAGGCACGTTTCGATCAGCAGCTTCTTCAGCTGTGAAGAAAGGAACTTGCCGAAAAGGCTCTAACTGTTTGGTATATTTTGAATGTTCCATATCTTAATTCTACAAAATCAACCCAAACTTGTCAATTGGGTAGGTTTTGAAGGTTTTTACGAACCTAACAAGTTAGATAAGCTTATCCAACCATCTTTATAAACGATTCAAGGAGCTTTAGGAACATTAATTTGTATTTGTTCCTAACCAATCTCCCACGCCTCCCCACCCCTTGTTTTTATAGACAGTCACGGGGTCTTTGGGAATATTATCAGGCAAAACCGGTTTGTTTGGTATTTTGCCAGAGCAGTATTGATTCCACTCGGTTCGATTTTTTAAACCCAATTGCTGAACAAATTTTTTTGCTTCTTCATACGATAAGAAATTTCTGGAGTGAGAGGAGGGAGTTTGGGTTCCTAGCCAATCACCATAACCTTTCCAGCCCAAATCAGCATAAAACCGTTCCGGATGAGTCGGAACATTTTGAGGCTTGATTCCTAAACCTTGATGTTCTCCCTTGCAAAAGGCAGCCCATTCTTTATAGTTTTTTAATGAGAGGCTGTGAACAAAAGCCCTAGCTTCATCAAAAGAGAGATAGCCAATGAATTTTGGGGAGGCTCGTTTTTGATTCCCTAACCAATCAGGATATCCCTTCCATCCCTCGTTTTTATAAGCTCTTTCGGGCTTGAATGGAATATCCAATGGAATCCTCGGTTTGTCTATCAAATTTCCCTGACAGTAAAGCCGCCATTGAGCTTGGGTCTCGAGCTTCAAAGAATGGGCAAATTCTCTACCTTTATGGAACTCTCTATAAACACGGCGTGTAGGGATATAGGATGGTCCAAGCCAGTCATCCCAGCCAGTCCATCCTTTTTCCTTATAAGTGATTTCTGGTCTATTAGATATTGTATCTGGCTTTGCTGTTTTATCAGGAAATTTTCCCGAACAATATTCGCTCCATTCGGTTGAGTTTTTTAAATTCAACTTGTGGACGAATGTTCTAGCTTCCTTATAAGGCAAATACTCTCGTTTGCTATAAGCAATAAATTTATTGCCCAACCAATCTCCAAGACTTTTCCAGCCTTTGCTTTTATAAGTTAAATGTGGGTTAGCTGGGATGTCTTCAGGTTTTGAATCAAAGCCGGGAAGCTGGCATCTACAATAAAGACCCCATTCTTTTTGGTTTTTAAGACCTAATGTATGGATGAAACTTTTTGCTTCTTCAAAAGGTCGATATTTTCTTAAGCTAGGCGCAATCACTCCTGTTCCAAACCAATCTCCAAAACCGTTCCATCCACTATTCTTATATTTTTGGTTTGGATTTGCCGGTATATCTGCTGGCAATGGGGGCAAGTGTTTCAAAAAGCCTTTTGTGTAGCGGCGCCATTCATTTTGACTTTTTATTCCTAAGGCGCGAACAAATTCCCTGGCATCTTCAAATGATCGATATTTTCGTTGTGAACAAGCAATATATCCAGTACCTAACCAATCACCCCATGAAATCCATTCTTCGTAAAATTGATCCGGCGCTGTGGGTAACGTAGCTGGCTTTAGCCCAAATTGAGGATTTGTGCCTTCACAATATTGTTTCCAATCTGCTTGGCTTTGAAGATTTAATTGATGAACAATAGCTTTTGCTTCTTCGTAAGGAAGAAACACTTTTTTGCTATGAGAGATATTTTCAGCACCTAAAAAATCAGCCCAACTTATCCACCCTTCATTTTTATAAGTACCGTCTGGTTTTGCAGGAATATCGTCTGGTTTTACGGGTGAAAAGCGGCCTTCACAATAGAACCGCCACTCTTTACGGGATCTTAATCCAAGTTTGCGAGTAAAGCTTCTGGCAAGTTCATAGGATCTATATTGTCGATAGCGTGGGCTAACATACCCAGTACCTAACCAATGTCCATAATTAATCCAACCTTGGTGTTTGTAAGTAATGTTTGGGTTGCTAGGAATGTCGGTAGGCTTTAATCCTTTCTCCTGAAGCTTCCCTTGACAATAGTCCTTCCACTCTCCTTGTGTTTTCAAATCAAGCTTATGTACAAAAGAAAGAGCATCTTCAAAGGGCCTGAATTTTAAGCTTCTTGTGGCAATAGCATTAGTACCCAACCAATCTCCGATGCTTATCCATCCGTCATTTTTGTAAACTGTGGCAGGATCGTAGGGAATATCAATAGGCTTAGGCCCAATGCCGTCAAAATAAAATATATAGTATGTATTTCATAAGGCTCGCCGCATGTTCATGGGGTATTTCCGGTTGGTTTTTTTAATTCTAATATATTTCCTTCCTGGCCTTATTGAAACTATATTTTTCTTCATATCTTGCTTCAAACGTTTGCAAAAAACCTCAAGATTGCTCTCTGGAGTCAACAAAACCTTGACAATTTCGTCTTTTAAAATCCCAATGGCAATATTCTGATTAATTTTATAGTCATGCTTTAACATCTTTTTAGAGAAGATTTCTTCCATTTCTTCTTGAGCTTCATTTGTAAGTAAGGCTCTAACATTGGCTGTAAATATAGTTGCATGAAAATCTTGCTCTATTGCTTGAGTTGATTCCCCACTAAAATTTTCCATCTCAATACGTACTTTATGAAATTTATAGTTTTCTTCCACTCCCCACCTTGAATGATATAATTTTATAAACATTGCATATTCAAACTTGTCTTTGTCTAGTAATGAAGTTATTAGAAATTCTTGCTCACCTGTAGGAAGATCAATAATAAGAACGCGCATTTGCTGAATGGAATTTAAACACACCCCGGGCAATCTTTTTTTAAAGTCCTCTCTTTTTTTTCCTTTGAGTCTTTTTGGAGAAATTTCAATAATTGTATCTCTCTTTTGGTTCTTTATTAACTTTCTAACCTCGGAAAGCCATGTCCCAGTACATCTTATTAAATAATTTTTTCTTTGTTGGGCCAAAAGAAATATTAAAGTAAGAGAAGGGTATCCTCGATCAAATATATATAGATCGTTAGCATAGGTAGAAGGTTGAATTTTTAAAATATGGTCACAAGCCATACTTCGTTCAGAACTCCCATAAGGACTTATAATAGCATCTAAAGTTAATCCAGAGAGAGGATCGTATGCATAAGAAACTTGAGCCATCGGCATACAGTTATTGTTTTTTTGGTTACCACATGATCCATATTTCTCTAAAATAGAGATGCTCTCAGGTAACTGTAAAGTAGATCCATCTATCACAATTAAACGAAAACCGAGGTAAGTTGGAAACTTATTATCAGTGTAAAATTCACTAATTAAAGTATCATTCAATTTTACAAAGGCAATCGGTAATATTTTTTTTCGTGTCGTTGAAAGAAGTTGCTTAGATATGAACGTTAAAGTTAAAATTCCGCTAAATTTAATTAATTCGCTTTGTAGACTCCTCTTGGCTAGATTTAATATAAATACAATCAGAAGAGGAAATCTTAGGATGCGGTTTCTAGAAAAGTCTTTTTCGCTAGACCTACAAGCATTTTTGAATGTGGTACTTAAGAGCAGTTCTCGGCATTTTTCGAGAATTTCATGAGATCTTTTTTTCATGGTGTTTCCTTTGTTGGCTAACGGTGATTTGTAAGCCGATGGGAAATACCATGATTTTTCATTTAAATCAAAACTTTATTGATACATACCTTTGTTTTTAAATTAGTTATGTCTTATTTTGACGGCATTGGGCTTAGGCCCCAGTTCAGGCATGCTATTCTGACAGTACTTAACCCATTCCGCCTGACTTTTAAGGTTTAGTTGGCGAATGAAACTACGTGCTTCAAGAAATGGTCTATACTCCCTTTTAGAAGTCGCTACGAATCCAGTTCCTAACCAATCCCCCATTGAAGTCCAGCCATCATTTTCATATACAATCCATGGAGTTCTGGGTATATCATATGGCTTTTCAGGCAGTTCGGGATAGGTACCATTACAATATTCTTTCCAAGAATCGTGATTTTTTAAACCTAAGGAATGGACAAATAGCTTTGCTTCTTGAAAAGGTCTCCATGAAAGTTTTGCCAGCTTATCCCATAGGAGGAGATCAATGCTCTTATGAAAATAATGAGCATCTATTTCTTGATGTAGAGGAATATCTATTTCAAAAGGATAATAATCTCTGTTAGCCGCTCTTTTTGGTTTGCTAGATAAAGCTCGAAAGTACTCAATAATCCTTTCGTCATGGGTTGCAAGAGCCCGAATAATTTGTAAAATTGATTCAAATGTTTTGTTTTTAATGGCTTCAAAATCATCAACATCTTCGTCTATTAATACCGGCACTATAATGTAACTCATTTTTTTGTCTTTATGAGGCCGTAGAGCACGACCTACCGCCTGAACTATGTCAACCTTGCTTTTCTTTGGATCAGCAAATAATATACTGTCGATTTTTGGGATATTTACACCCTCAGTTAAGCATCGCACATTCGTAATGAGTCCGTTAGTAGTGTGTGTGAAGGTTTTAAAAATCTTGCTTCTAAGACCTGCCGGAGTATTTCCTTGCACATGAAAAGTTTGTAAAGGATCAGATTCCAAGAATGTCTTTCCATACAATACCTGGGCATCATTGAAGAAAGTAGCTCTAGCCAAGCTGCTGTGGTAAGAGATTGCATGAGAAAAGCCAAATTTCGAATAAGCTTTTCTCAAAGCGATCACAGCGGCAAGCATTTGGGATTCGACTTCTTTTCTCCAATGCTTCCCAGATGGCTTAATATAAAAATTACTTTCTATCAGAGTTTTTATTTCTTTTTCCGTCACGTTCATTGTGACTATTTTGTAGTCAGACAGAATTTTGTCTTTAATGGCTTCCTTAAATGTGTATAGATGAATTGTTTGCCCATAAACGTCTTCGTTATCCATGCTTAAAATCTCTTCAGAGTCACCTTTAAATTGTCTCTCCGTTGCGGTCATAAACAGCCTTTTCGAGATCTTAATGTTTTCGTCGGAGAGGAGGTATGTGAAAAGGCTTCCCTTTTGGCCTACGGTTTTATGAGCTTCATCCATGACGGCCAAGTCAAATGTAAAAGAGCTATCCCTTGCTGCTTCGGCAAGAGCTACACCACTTTGGTAGGTAGAAAGGACCACTTTAAACCCGGACGTTTCTCTTTTCATCCAGTCAGAAATGGCTTTTGGATCAGTAAACACTTCAATGCCTAAATCTTGAGTGTTTATTTCAACACTATCAATAGAGACATTTTTAACTGTTTCGTCACTGCAGACACATATCCAAGAGGCGTTAAGATTATCAGCGATAAATCTATTCGCCCATTCTTCAAGAGTCTGGTTAATTAGGCTAAGACTTGGAACTGCAATGAGTATCGATTTCGCTTTTATGTCTCTAGCTATCCAGTATGCCGTTAGAGTTTTTCCTGCTGAACAAGGATGAATTAGTTTTCCTCTTGCAGCGTCTTTAAAATGCCTAAAGGCGTTCTCTATAGCTTCTCGTTGGTGTTTTCTTGGATTCAATTTTTTTGGTTCTACAACATGACCCTTGAGCAATTCTCTAACATCTTTAAAAAACTCTTCACTCAAATTACACCAGACATCTGAAGAACAAAAACTTACATTTTCCTTATAAAGTGAAAATTTGTGACTAAGTTTTACTGAGTTTGTGCATATAAGGGCATGGGAAATGTTCTTACAAACATTAAAAGCTAAATCGGTAAAAGTGCTCAGCTCTTTACGGTTCAATGAGTGATTTTCATTCCCACGATATTTACTTTGGATAGCCCAAAAATTGCCCTCTTGAGTTTCTGCTATAAGATCTATCCCTTCGTCACAATTCGGAAGATTCAAATAGGCTCGGACTTCTGAAGGCACGTCTCCAAGCAGCCAAACATTTTTAAGCTTGGTGCGATATTTGGCATTTATTGTGAAATAAAGTTTGGTTAGCTGCTCAAAACAGAGCCCTTTTTCTTTTGAATTTAACGCGTCAACTCTACCCTTAAAGTCTTCCCAGTTTAGCGAAATTTCAAAAATCGACATTATTTTTTTAGGAATCATTCTTTTTGCAACTTGTGTTTTTATGTTTAATGTTGTGTTTTAGTGGGCTTAAAGGTGACGTAATCACAAAAATAAATCAAGCTATAATGGTGGATATGTATGTTCGAGTCTATTGTGATAACAGGTCAAAACGTGGCAACTCACAAAACTATAGATATGGGATCTATAGTGGAGGCGATGTTTTTATATGGAAGAGTTTCGGTTGTTGCCAACTACGGGATTTTAGATCAAATCTATTATTTTTTTGGTGGAGAAAATTTACTGTGGCTTCTTGATGAAGGATATTTAGGCATTGTCTATCGAGAGTATCCTACAGGGATACATACTCAATCATTGCTTGGATCAGAATTTCATAACCCGATCCAATTTTCTTCTCCTCAACACCTATTTCAGGATGAATTAAGAATAATTTGTATAGATGCTAAGGGAAGAAAGGGCGCAGGTAGAAGATTAGCTCAAAAAATAGAAAAATTTATTCACGTTAGTCAAGAAACACCAAGAATCTTAGATGGAACCTCTAAGTCTATTATGGATCCAAATTATTTGCAGACCTCAACACAAATCATAATAAGCGAGCTAATACCTAGCTTTCAATGGGAGGATAGATTTAAATTTACAGCAACTCGTACAGACAACGGAATTTTAATAGACACCAATTTAGATTTCGAATTTATAAATAAAATTTATCACAAATCTGTTTCACCCTCCCATTCAACAATTACCCCAGCTTATATTTTGAGTCATTTACTGAATTTAGAAGAATCTCTATTTTTTGCAGCTTCTTTTTCTTCAGAACTTTCCTGCGATAATCTAAGCACTCGTTTAGGTATTAACAAAGTTGATTACATTATTGAACACAGCCTTAAAAGAAACGAAAGGCTAAGTCATTTTAAAGAAGTTATCTTTAAAAATGTTAACGCGATAAAAGAAGCAGTAAATTCAGGCTTCGTTGATGTAGGCAGCATTTTAAAAGTTCTTCAGAAATCAAGAAAATACAAAGAATGGCTTCTTGCCGTGCCTCCAAATGCTGATTTACTTCAGGAATATTTAATTAAAGTGGGAGAGAAATCCTTTATGGAGAAGCTTCCAGAAAAAATTCTGCGATGCGCGTTATTTAGTGGCTGTGGACTTGCTGCGAGTAGCTGTTTACCTCTCACGGAAAGCGTGGGAATAGGTCTTTCTCTTAATGTTTTAGATACATTTTTTTTCGATAAGATTTGTGGCGGATGGAAGCCGCATCATTACATTGAAAATCAGCTGAAACCGTTGATAAATCAATGATATTTTTTGGAGCGATTTCTTGTTATTTTGAGTGAGCTGTTGCTTCAATTTTAGCGATTAACTTTTCAAAAATTGCATTGCCTCTTCATGACTGTTCATAGATGAGGTCAGCTGGTATGACGTGCCGCCTATTTTGGCACGAGGCCAATAATACGAAGTGAAAGGGAGGTGATCTACTTAAAACTTGGTGGCAGCTGCTAAATTGATGATGCTCCATCGCATTCATAGTAATAGGGCTTGCACTGAGGAAAGTAGCTTTCTTCGGTTTGATAAACAATAGCTGGAGGTGGCGGAGGTATGTAAGTCATATCGAGTTCTCATTTTTAGCTTGTGTTTCTAATGGCATCATCAACCATCTGGCGAAAAAAAAGGACTTAAGAAAGCGGTCAAGCCTTCATAAGTCTTTCTTAAAGAATCTGGGTGAGAAGATTCGAACTTCCGACCCCTTGCACCCCATGCAAGTTTTTTCCTGTTTTTTCTTGTCTTTTCATGTCCTATTTCGTCCCTCAAAAATCTGTTTCTCAATGCATTTAGAGCTTGATTATTATTAATTTTTGTTGTAACTTGTAGCATTCAATCTTTACCAGTTTTTATTGGTCTTACCTGTCATATACCTGGCATGAAATCAAACGGAGCACAATGAAAGAAATGATTCCAAGATCCAACAGCGACAATTATTGTCTAAAGCTTGAGCCCAAAGACAAACCTCTTGATATCCATGATTCACAAGTCAAAGGGCTTGTCTTTCGCATTGCACCAAATGGTGCAAAGTCTTGGATTCTCCGGTATCACTATAAAGAAGGCAATGAATGGAAACAACGGAAAACGAGTTTAGGTCCGTTTCGGTTGAGTCGTAGTGATTCGACAGGTTTAACTGTCACAGCAGCCCGCACCGAGGCCGAGCGCATCAAAAACCAAGTTAAACATAATGGTGCTGATCCTGTAGCTGATCGACGTAAACGGGCAATTCATCGTGCTATAGAAAAAGCAAATCTTGTTGATGTAAGAGAACTATTTGAAAAATGGGCAAACACTGATCTGATTAAGCGGAAAGACAAAGGCTCAGAAGCTCGTCGAATGATGGAAAAGGACGTTCTCCCATTTATTGGAAATTTTGATGTGAAGGAAGTTTCCAAGCGCGACATTTTGGGGATTATCGATCAACTTCTCAAGAAACGTGGAGTCAACCGTATGGCCAAAGTGGTTTTTAGTCTTATTCGACAAATGTTTCGATTTGCCGTTTTAAGAGATTATCTAGAAGTCGATCCAACAGCACTTCTTAGCAAAAAGCACATTGGTGGAGCAAATATTGAACGTGATCGAGTTTTAAATGAAGAAGAGATTACAGAACTTGTTCTTAAATTGCCAAAAGCCAACATGACAGAAACTAGCATCATTGCGATTTGGATTACACTGGCTACCTGTTGTCGGATTGGAGAGTTATTAAAAACCCGTTGGGCTCACGTCGATCTTGAGCGCCGTGAGTGGATCATACCTTCTGAAAATAGTAAAAATGATCGGCAACATATTATTTTTCTTTCAAGCTTTGCAACAGCCCAATTTAAAAAACTCTATGAGATTACAGGTGGACATGAATGGTGTTTTTATTCAATCCGAACAGAAAGTTGCATATGCTCCAAAACAGTGACAAAGCAAGTTTCCGATCGTCAAAAAGAAGAAAATCCTCACTCTAAAAGAAGCAAAAATACAACATCTCTAATTTTATCAAGAGGTGTCTGGAAACCACACGATTTGCGTAGAACAGGTGCGACTTTAATGAATTCTTTAGGCGTTCTCCCAGAAGTCGCAGAACGATGCCTAAATCATACTGAAGAAAACAAAGTTAAAAGAATTTATCAAAGATATGGTTACGAAAAGGAAATGAAAGATGCTTGGGAGTTATTAGGAACTAAACTAAATCAACTTATCAACATAACAAATGAAAAAATAATAAAACTAGATGAAAGAATAGCATGACAAGCCGTTTTCAAGCTCCTATGGATAAAAAATTGATTAAATGGCTACATGAGCACGAATCTATCCAATTCATTCTCAAATTATCTGGATTGTCATTGGAAGGAATTTTTTCAAATTGTTCGTTGGAAATACCAAAAAATTATGAACCTGGCTTGGGTTGGTTTATAATTTGGGATCCAACTATTTTTAGAATTAAAGGGGAACACCAAGATTTGGTTCAAACGATCCTTAAATTTGCTTGGTCTTATTCAGGAGTTACGACAAATGAGCACCTAAAAGCTTTTGTTGAATGTGAATTAACCAAGAGTGAAGCTGGGATGAAACTCCAAGCTCTCCGTCAACAAAAAAAAGATGCTGCCAAACAAAGCCGTGAGTGGAAGGAATTAGATGCTTGGATCTTAAAAAAGTTAAAGTCTAAGAAAAAATGGTCTGCTGAAGACTTATGGAATGCTTTACCAGAGTCGTATGATGAAGAAGAAATTTATCGTTCCGGAAACAAAATTCATTGCAGAAAAGACAGCCGTAAACCAATTAGCTTTAGAGGTTTTTGTGATCATGTCCGCGAGATGAGAAAAAAATAAAATACGGATAACGACGTTAAACGTAAGCAGCCATGCGACACTACGTCACATAGTAAAAACAAAGGAGACTATGTGATGCAAAATACAACACCCTTCTTACGAGATATTGAAGTTGCTATTCGCTACAATATAAGCCGATCTACTGTTTGGCGATGGGTTAAAGCCAATCAATTTCCCAAACCAATCAAATTTGGACTAGCATCTACACGATGGCGAATTAAAGATTTGGAATCTTGGGAGCAAACACAGACTGTTAAAAGAGGTGAGGAATGAAAAAAGCGACCCTCACCGAAATGAAAAGCCGCCCAAGCAATCGAGATTGTAACCTATCCCAAGATAAATCTACAGACTTTCTTGCAGACAAAAATGAACTAGAAACATTTTTTAGAGTCCTTTTTAAAAACGCAAATCACGGTTATTTATCCATACGTGGTTTTAATGATGACAAAACATTGGCATTTAAACCTCAAAGTTTTCTTTTTAATGATAGTCAGATTTTAAATTCTACTGTGCGGTTGGTTAATTTGACTGCAAGGACGCCTAAAGCGGTATGCTGTACACCAATTGCTACGTTTAATGTCCCAGACAAGGCAACAGAAGAAATGATCGCTAATGGAATAGCCATTAGTGTCGATTTCGATCACCTAGATCCCCTTAAGTCAAGAGAGGTTTTAGAAGATATCTTGGGGCCTGCTACATTAATCATTGCTAGTGGAGGACAATGGCAAGACGATCTAACTGGTGATCTGAAACCAAAGCTTCATATGCATTGGCGGCTGAAAAACCCAACGTTAAATTGCGAAGATCATGAAAGGTTAAAGCAAGTCAGAAAGAAGGCTTCTCAAATTTCATCAGGAGATCTTTCGGCTAGCTCTCCGGCTCATCCTATGCCTGGAAGCTGGCACACAAAAGCAGAACCCAAACTGTGTCGTATTCTGGAGTGTAGAGAAGATGTGGAAATTTCATTAGAAGTTGCTGAAGTTGCCTTGGGGATAAAATGCTCATCAAAATCAGTATCAAAATTTTCCTTGTTAGATAAAGGACATAAAAATTCAGGGAATACAGATTACGGTTTAGCTGCACTTGAGAAAGAATTATTGGAATTATCTCAGGCATTTGAGGGTAACAGAAATAATTGTCTGAACAAGGCTTCGTTTTGTCTTGGACAACTTGTTATCGGTGGTGAATTAGATCAGAACATAGTCTTTAGTCGACTTCTAACAGCAGCCACTGAAATAGGATTATCAGAATCGGAAGCAAGATCAACTATTTCTAGCGGTATGAGAAAAGGTATGACACATCCCAGAAATCATAAAAATGGCAGCAGAGTGATTTCTGCTTCATCCTCACGACCTGATAACATCAGCATGCCTAAGCTGAGAACCGGTGCTGAAATCCGAAGCCTTAACATCAAGATAGAATGGCTGATCGATGGGGTTATACCGAAAAATGCCGTTACTCTTTTCTTTGGCCGCGGAGGTATCGGTAAGACTACCCTGGCTATGCAAATGTGCAGTGCGATTGCCTCTGGACATAAGTTCTTAGGCAAAGATACGCAAAAAACAACTGTCATTTATGTGGATTATGAAAATTCATTACCCGTCCTTTCAGATCGCTTAAAAACGGTCGGAGCGGATGACGTTCTATTTTGGTCTTCTGCTGATGATCCAAAAAAGTTAGATCAACAAGATGACGTTTACCTCCATCTCTTAAGGAAGAATCCCAATTCTCTTTTTGTGTTCGACACTCTACGGAGTGCTCAGGATGGTGATGAAAATGATTCACGGTTTATGGCAGGGGTAATGAAGTCTGTTCGTAAATTGCGTGATCACGGAGCAACGATCATTCTTTTGCATCATACAAAAAAGAGCGAAGATGACGTTTACAAAGGCTCAACAGCAATTTTTGACTTGGTTGATCACGTGCTCGCCCTTTATCCGTTTAAAAAGGAAAAGAACGATCAAGAGTCTAGTGATGAAATCGCAAAGAATTCTACGTCTACTTTCTTTTTTGGAACGAAAGATAAAACTAGATTTATGCCCTCCAAGAATTATCTACGGTTTGATAATGACCAACGTCTCTTTATGTTGGCAGATGATCCCCAAACAGATCATTTATTGAAAATACAGGCAATGATTCCTGAAGCAGGCATTATTCAAACGAATTTATTGATTAAGCTTGATGCAGAACTCGGCTTAAAAAAGGAAAAAGCCCGAAAGTTATTGGAAGCAGGGACTAATCAATATTGGTCAGCTGAACAAAATCCGAAAAACAATAACGCCATAATGTACAAACCGGTTTCCGGTTTTCTGAATCCCTTAGGACAAGAAAAACCGGAAAACCTAGAAAGATAAGGAGGAAACAAACAATGGATGGGCCAGTAATACCTGCAAATGCAGAAAAAATGCAGGGAAATCAAAAATTTCAAAAAGGACGCTCCGGCAACCCAAAAGGGAAAATAAAGGGTACTAGAAATAAGGCGACCTTAGTTGCAGAGCAGCTATTGCAAGGGGAATTGGAGACCATTTGTCGTCGACTAGTTCAAGAAGCTGTTGAAGGCAACATGCAAGCCATAAAAATGGTTTTGGATCGATTGCTTCCACCTAAAAGAAACATCCCCGTAGCGATTGACTTGCCGAAGCTTGAAAATTCTTCCGACGCTTTAGACGCCATAGCTTATGTAACCATGGCAGTAAGCCGAGGAAATCTTTCGATTGATGAGGGAGAATCATTATCAAGAATGATCGAGGTTTATGTAAGAGCTATGGAGGCTCATGATTATGAGACAAGACTTTCAAAAATAGAACAGAAGAGGCTTTCATGAAAAAATCTCTAATAAAACGTTTGTTAGAGCTGGAAAAGGCTTGCGGAATAAACCAAAGACGTAGAATTGCAAAAGTCCTTTGTGATCCTGATGTTATGAGCTCACTAGATCTATCCCATATCGAGGCTGATGTTCTTCTAATTTTACCTGACAATGGACATAGAGTTGTTGGAGACAAAAAAGTTCCAAAAGGCTCTTACATAGTGACTTATCTATAAATGTTAATTTTGCAGTGTTTTTTGTACTGCGAAATTTCTTTGTTTAAATCACCCCTTTTGTTAAGCTCAATCCTTCCAAGCTAAGGAAACAATTGAGATGCAAGTCAAATTTGGGCAGATCGCCGACATTCGAACGGGATATACCATTCGCGAGGGATTAAGTAAGTCATCCACTGGTGACAAATTCCTGGTGCAAATGTGCGACTTTGAAGCCCTTAATCAAGGCATCGTTGACAAAGTCAAAACAACTAATATGAAGGTGCGCTCCCCTGATTGGTTGCTTCAAGAAAGGGATCTCCTTGTGAAAGCGAGAGGAACTGACTTCACTCCAGTCGTTGTCCAAAAAATGTTTCAAGGAGCTGTGTTCACACACCCCCTATTGAGGATACGCGTTGATAGAGCGTGTGCCGTACCTGAATTCATTGCATGGCTTTTAAGCCGGCCGCATATTCAAGCACAGCTGCAACGCCTTACTGCTGGAACATTACTGCAAATGCTGAAGCTTGAAGACCTCAAAAGTTTGGAACTATATCTTCCGTCCTTGGATTGTCAACAAAAGGTTCAAGAGCTTGTGCAGCTGATGAATCAGGAACAAAAGTTATTAGGTCACTTAAAGACGAAAAGAAAGCAGCTTGTCGGCTGTTCAATAGAAAAATTACTACTGGAAGAGTCAGTGGAATCAGCAAAAATGATTGGGGTGTAACAAATGGATGCTAAGATTAATCAAAGTCAAATCAACTCAGCAGCTTGGGCCGCCTGTGATACGTTTAGGGGAGTTGTAGACCCCTCTCAATATAAAGATTATATTTTGGTGATCCTCTTTCTCAAATATATTTCCGATGTTTGGAGAGATCATTACGAAAACTACAGCAAGCAGTATGGAGATGATGAAGAAAGGATCAGGCGTAAATTAGATAGGGAACGCTTCGTATTGCCCAAAGGAGCGAGTTTCTATGATTTATATACTAATAGAGAGGCGGATGATCTTGGTGATTTGATTAATAAAGCTTTGGATGTTGTTGAGACACAGAATAAAGGTAAGCTCGAAGGAGTGTTTCGAAATATCGATTTTAACTCCGAATCAAATCTGGGAAGGACCAAAGACCGTAATCGAAGATTGAAGCTCTTATTGGAAGACTTTGCCAAACCCGAATTAGACATGCGGCCAAGTAGGGTTTCCGAAGATGTGATTGGGAACACTTACATCTATCTCATTGAAAAATTTGCTTCGGATGCCGGTAAAAAAGCTGGGGAGTTCTATACACCCTATGCCGTTTCGACTCTTCTTGCCAAAGTAGCAAAGCCAAAAGATGGAGATAAGATTTGTGATCCTGCTTGTGGCTCTGGCGGCCTTCTTATAGAAGCAGCGCGTGAAGTTGGCAGCCGTAATTATGCCTTGTTTGGCATGGAAGTGAATGGAAGCACTTGGGCCCTGGCGAGAATGAACATGTTCTTGCATGGCTGCGATAGCGCAAGGATTGAATGGTGCAATACCCTCACAAATCCTGAATTAAAAGAGCAAAACCGATTGATGAAGTTCAATGTTGTTGTTGCTAACCCTCCCTTTTCCCTCGATAAATGGGGTGCTGAAGATGCTGATGGAGATAAGTTCAATCGTTTCTGGCGAGGTATTCCTCCCAAAAGCAAGGGCGACTATGCCTTTATCAGCCACATGATTGAAGTGGCTTTAGCTAAAGAAGGACGCGTGGCTGTTGTTGTTCCTCATGGAGTTCTTTTCCGTGGTGGCGCGGAAGGTAAAATTCGTCAAAAGCTTATTGAAGAAAATTTGTTGGATACTGTTATTGGACTACCAGAAAAGCTTTTTCCAACAACTGGTATCCCAGTGGCAATTTTAGTATTCGATCGTTCGCGCGAGCCTGGAGGCAAAAATCAAAATCGAAAAGATATTCTATTTATCGAAGCCAGCCAGGAGTATGAAGCAGAAAAAAATCAAAATATTTTGTCTGACTCTCAAATCGAAAAAATCATGAAGGCTTTTGATGGCAGAGAGGAAATCTCCAAGTTTTCTCATTTAGCCTCTTTTGAAGAAGTTAAAGAAAATGATTTTAACCTCAATATTCCCCGCTATGTGGACACTTTTGAAGAAGAGGAAGAAATCGATGTGATGGCACTTCAAAACGAGATTGAATCTTTAGAGACAGAACTCACCCAAGTCCGATCTAAAATGAAAGCAATACTTCTGGAGATAAAGCAATGAATAAAGATTTAGTTGAAATCACTCATCATCAAACTTTTGAATCCCTGAAGCAAGAAGAAGAGGATGGTTGTGAATTCTGGAGTGCCAGAAAATTAGCAAAGGTTCTTGAATATTCTGAGTATCGCCATTTCTTGCCTGTCATTGAAAAAGCTAAGGAAGCCTGTAAAAACAGCGGACACAATATTGTCGATCATTTCGAGGATATCCTCGATATGATCGAGATTGGTAAGGGAGGACAAAGGCAGGTTGATGATGTAAGGCTATCTCGCTACGCTTGCTACTTGATTGTCCAGAATGGTGATCCGGCTAAGCCTGTGATTGCCAACGGACAAACTTATTTTGCTATTCAAACCCGTCGGCAAGAGCTAGCTGATAATCGGACTTTTCAACAGTTAAAGGAAGATGAGAAACGCCTTCTTCTTCGAAATGAACTTTGCGAGCATAACAAACTTCTCGTTGAAACTGCTCAGCAAGCAGGAGTCGAGACTCCCCTCGATTTTGCCGTGTTTCAAAATCATGGTTATAAAGGTCTCTATGGTGGTCTAGATGCAAAAGGTATTCATCAACGTAAAGGCCTAAAAAAGAGTCAAAAGATTTTAGACCACATGGGCAGTACGGAACTGGCTGCCAATCTCTTTAGAGCCACTCAAGCAGAAGAAAAACTTCGTCGAGACAACATTCAAGGTAAAGCTAAGGCTAATCAAACTCATTTCGAAGTGGGTAGAAAGGTCCGCCAAACCATCAAAGAGTTAGGTGGTACTATGCCCGAGGATCTACCTGTTGCTGAAAAAGGAGTTGGTCAGTTGGAAAAAGAAATTAAAAAAAACTCAATTGACTTCGATGCAAGGACGGAATCAAATGCCACCACGTGAATGGAAATATGCAAAACTAGAAGACGTTCTTACTTTAATTCAATATGGCACTTCTTTGCCATCATCGGACGATGGTAATGTGTTAGTTCTGGGTATGAAGAATTTATCAGAAGGATCGGTTACCTTTATCGATTGTTCAAAGATAAAAATGAAAGAACAAGATATTGAGAAACTTAAGCTCATTAACGGAGATATACTTCTTAACAGAACTAATAGTTCCGAACTTGTTGGGAAAGTAGGGATGTTTAGTGGAAATTCAATTGTAGCAGTATTCGCATCATATTTAGTTCGGTTACGTTGCAACACCAAAATGATAGAACCTGAATTTCTCAACTATTGGTTAAATAGCTCAAGTATTCAGAGACAACTTAAAGGCCTGGCTACAAGAGGTGTAAGTCAATCAAATATTAATCCGACAATAGCTAAAAAAAAAATTCCAGTACTTTTACCTTCTTTAAGTGAACAAAAAGCCATAGCGGCATTTCTTTCGGCATGGGATGAAGCGATTGAGAAAACAGAGCGATTAATTAGCCTTAAATCCAAATTAATTTTAGGTGTAACTCAGAAAATAATAGGGGGACAATGTAAGCATTGGAAGCATGTAAAAATTGCAGATATATTTACATGCATTTCTGAGAAAAAATTTTCTGATGAAGAATTATTGTCAGTTACCCAAGATCAAGGGGTTATTCCTAGATCCATGCTTGAGGGAAGGGTAATGTCCCCTCAAGGATCAACCGAAGCTTATAAGCTGATAGTTCCAGGGGATTTTGTAGTAAGTTTACGCTCATTTCAAGGCGGGATTGAATATTCAAAATACAGAGGACTCATTAGCCCGGCATACACAGTGCTACGCCCTAAAACTGAAATCAATACAGAATTCTACAAAAAATTCTTTAAAACAAATCTTTTTATCGAAAAATACCTACGGATATCCGTTATCGGAATTAGGGATGGTAAACAAATTAGTATTCCAGACCTATTAATTACAAAAATTCCTTTACCATCGCTTCAGGAACAAAAAAAGGTAGCGTTGTTGCTTGATAACTATACTAACGAAATTGATTTACTAAAAGAGTTATTAAATAGATATAAAACGCAAAAGCAAGGTTTAATGCAAAAGCTTCTCATAGGTAAGTGGAGAGTCAATTTCAAGGAAGAAAAATATAATGAATGGTTTTAGATTTAATGAAAAATATTTGAGTCAAATTCCTGCAATCCAGGCGCTAATTAAGCTAGGTTATAATTATATCTCCCCTTCGCAGGCTTTGAAGCATCGAAAAGGGAATTTGGGTAACGTAATCTTAGAAGACGTTTTAGAGACTCAGCTGCGTAAGCAAAATCGTATTTCTTATCGGAATAAAGAATATGCGTTTAGCGATGAAAATATTTCTTTAGCCATTGATAAACTCCGCCGTCTTTCCTTTGACAACGTCATTCAAGCTAATCAAGAAATTTACGATCTCATTACCTTGCCGCAATCCTTAACACAAACGATTGAGGGAAACACTCGCAGCTTTGATCTTTTCTTCATTGACTGGAAGGATTGGCAAAATAACGTCTATCACTGTACCGCTGAATATGCTGTGGAACGTAGTCGATGCAATGAAAAAGCAAGGCCCGATATCGTTCTCTTTGTTAATGGGATTCCTCTTGCTGTGATTGAATGCAAGTCTCCTAAAGAAGAAGTGGATCAAGCTGTATCTCAGCAGTTGAGAAATCAAGGACGTGAATATCTACCTCATCTTTTTGCTCATAGCCAGCTGCTTGTAGGTTTAAATAAAAATGAGTGTAAATATGCGACCGTAGGCACACCAGCAAAATATTGGGCTCTTTGGAAAGAGAAAAATGATAAAGAAGTTGATGTTCAATCTTGTTTGGGTCGGCCGCTTTCAAACGAAGAAAAGGATGGGCTGTATACCGAAGAGTTTGCATTTACCCGTGATTTCTTTGAAGGCTTAGAGTTGGAATCAACCAAAACTCTTACGGCGCAAGATCGTGCCTTATATAGCTTGTGTCGTCCAGATCGTCTAATGGATCTGAGCTATCGCTTTACAGTTTTTGATGGGCCGGATAAGAAGATCGCCCGCTATCATCAATACTTTGTCGTGAAATCGACTCTTGATCGCGTTAAGCAATATGCTGTCGATGGTCGCCGAGAAGGGGGTATCATTTGGCAAACCCAAGGTTCGGGAAAATCCCTTACAATGGTGATGCTGGCCAGGAATTTGGTTCTTGATCCTGCAATTTTAAATCCTCGTATTATTCTGGTTACGGATCGCGATGATCTAGATAAGCAACTGAAAAATACATTTTTAGCGTGTGGATTAGAGCCGCAAAGAGCTACGACAGGACGCCATCTTCGCGAACTGATAGCTGCTAAGAAATCCGGCATCATTACCACCTTAATTCATAAGTTTGACAAAGCTCTCAACGGAAAAAATCTTGTGGATGATTCCGCTGATATTTTTGTTCTTGTAGATGAAAGTCATCGTACAAATTTCGGCTCTTTTGCCGCACGTATGCGCCAGATGTTACCCAATGCTTGCTATATCGGTTTTACAGGCACGCCATTAACAAAGAAAGACAAGAATAATTTTGCCCGCTTTGGACAGCTCATCGAGCCACACTATTCTATCAAACAAGCCGTTGAGGATGAGGTCGTCGTGCCTCTTCTTTATGAGGGAAGGCATGTAGAGCTTTCGCAAAATCAAAGTGCTATTGACCTGTGGTTTGAAAGGCATACTCAAGGACTATCAGATCAACAAAGAGCTGACCTCAAAAGAAAGTATGCAAGAGCGGAGATGCTCAACAAATCAGAGCGCGTCATTTATGAAAGGGCTTTTGATATCAGCGAGCATTATCGAGCAAATTGGCAAGGTACTGGTTTTAAAGCTCAGCTAGTTGCACCTAGCAAAGAAGCGGCTATTCGTTATCATCACTATCTAGAAGAATTTGGATATGTGTCTTCCGATGTCATCATTTCTCCCCCGGATATGCGAGAAGGTCATGAAGAAGTTGATGAGGGACCATCTTCAATTGTACAGCGTTTTTGGGAAAAAATGATTAAGCGTTACGGATCAGAAGATGAATACAATCGCGTCATTATTGAAAGGTTTAAGTCCTCAGAGGCCCCCGAAATCCTCATCGTTGTGGATAAGCTTTTAACAGGCTTTGACGCACCAAGAAATACTGTTCTCTATCTATGTCGCATGTTGCGTGAGCACACCCTGTTACAGGCTATTGCACGTGTGAATCGCTTATTTGAAGAGAAGGAATCAGACGTAGAAGAGCAAGGGCCGAAAAAGGATTTTGGGTTCATTATCGATTATGCCAGTGTTTTGGGTGAATTGGATAAGGCAATGACCATGTATGCTGAAGCTGGCTTGGAAGGATTTGATCCTTCAGATTTAGAAGGCACTCTTTCAACTATTCGAGAAGAAATAGACAAATTGCCGCAACGCCATTCCGATCTTTGGGATGTTTTCAAACAAGTGGGCAATCGTTCAGATGAAGAGGCGTACGAGATATTATTGGCTGACGAAGCCATTAGGGATGAGTTTTATGAACGCTTGAAAGAATATGGAAAAAATTTAGCGATCGCAATTTCAAGTGAAAAATTTGTTTCAGAAGTGTCTTCAGAAAAACTTCAAATGTATCGGCAGGATCTTCGACGCTTTGAAAATCTTAAAGCATCAGTTAGGCAACGCTATGCCGAATCCATTCGTTTTCGCGATTATGAGCCTAAGATCCGGAAGCTATTAGATACCCACGTTCAAGCTAACGGAGTCACTAAGCTCAACGAACCCGTCAATATATTCGATGAGAAGACCTTTAAAGAGGTTAAGGATGGGCAAGGCGTTAACAGCAAAAAGACCACCGCCGCCAGGGCTGATATGATTGCTCACGCGACAAAGAAAGTGATCACAGAAAAGCTCGATGAAGATCCCATTTTTTATGAAAAGTTTTCTCGACTAATCCAGAAAGCCATCGATGACTTTCGGGCAAAGCGAATCAGCGATCTTGAGTACTTATCAACTGTATCCCAATACAGAGAAGAAGTGGTGCAAAAACGCCGGGACAATGTTCCCGATGCCCTTTTTGGTAATGATGAGGCTTTATCCTACTATGAAATGGCTAAAGATGTGATTGCCGCAAATAATCAAAACTTCAAGGTCTGTGAGGAAGCAAGTGTATACATCGCTGAAGCAACTCAGGATAGCCTCAAGCAGCATTGGAAGGTTAACTTTTGGCAGGATATGGATGCCCAGAACCATGTAAGAAATGAAATCGACGATCATCTTTTTGATAAAGTCCGTGGAGAATTAGGGGTTAACCTGCCTGAAAATCAAATGGATGCCCTGATCGAGAATCTAATGAAAATTGCCAAATCGAGGACTGACTGTTGAAAAATACACTACACCAAGTTGAGTATGGCCATAGTGTCATCAATTTTGCCTTGCAATTTAGCGATCGCAAGACGGTTGCTATATCCGTACGTCCAGATTGTCAAGTAATCGTTGCAGCCCCCAATGATGCGGATCTTTCCAAAGTTCAAGCGCTAGTACATAAACGAGCCCGTTGGATTCAAAAGCAACAACAGTACTTTCAGCAATTTCTTCCAAGAACGCCTGCTAGAAGTTATGTAAGCGGAGAAACGCATCTTTATCTCGGTCGTCAATATCGCATAAAATTGTTTGCAGCAGATAAATCATCTATCAAGCTTTCTGGTGGGCATTTAATCATCCATCATCCAGACCCTTCTTTAGCTGCTAATGTAGAGGAGGTTTTATATAATTGGTACCGGCAGCGCGCGGAACAAAAGTTTAGAGAGCGCTTTAAGCTTTGTCTATCAAAATTTCCTTCAAAACCTTCTATAGTTATGTCAGAGGATCAAGAGCTCCATATCCGAAAGATGAAATCAAGGTGGGGAAGCTATGCTCCGTCGGGGCGCTTAACGCTCAATCTTGAGCTTATCAAAGCCCCTATCGAATGCATTGACTATGTGATTGCTCATGAGCTTTGCCATGCTGTTTACCCCAACCATGGGCCTAAATTTTATAGGCTTCTTGAAACGGTGATGCCTGACTATGCAACAAAAAAATCGAAACTCGAAATATTTTTATCATAGGTTTACTCATGAATTCCGAATTTGATCAAGAAGAAGACTTCCAAGAACTACTGGCAAGATATTGGACACGCCCGGAAAATCGAATAGATTTTAAAGAACCTTTCATCTTTGATCGAAAAGTAAATCCAAAGCCTGTTCTTGGAATTGTAAAGGATATACTGGCTATGACAAATTCTGAGGGTGGTGGAATTATTATTATTGGAAAAGATAAAAACGGAAAAGCAATTGAATGCACTGATGAAATTATCAATAGTTTTGATCCTTCAAATGTTCATTCACTTGTAAAAAATTTCGGTAGACCTGAACCAACATTCACTATAGGAGTTGCCAAGTCACCAGAGCAGACACGAGCGATTATTATACTTGTTAATGAATTCCATTCTCAGCCTACCATTTGCTGCGCTCCTGGCGAATATGAGCAAAATACAAATGGAAAACAAAAAAAAGAGACAATTCTAAAAGAAGCTTCTCTTTATATTAGGAGTAAAACAGGAAATGCTTCTAGTGCAGAGATTCGTTCTGAACAGGATATGAGATCCCTAATAGATCGAGCCGTTTTACGTCGAAAAGATGAACTTGTAGCGTTCATACAAAAAATCGGAAAGTCATTAACTCCCACTTTACCCATTTGGGAAGAAAAAAAAGTTGATCTTGAAGATCAATGGAAAGAAACAAAAAATTCCCTCAAAAGAGAGTTAAAAAAATATGTGTCAGCATATCCATTTAACTTAGACATTGAAATTTATCCACATACATTCGATCCTTTGCTTTTGAGCGATGTTCCCACAATGCAGCGGATGTTGGAAAGTGCAATTGAGAATCACAAAGGTTGGTCTTTTCCGTTTCCAAGAGATTCACTAAAAGAAAAAGATTTAGTTTTTAAGAATGACGAAGAGTTGATTGTGTATACTGATGGACCTATGATCCATCAGAATTTAAGCACAGGATTTGCAATGCATAGTTCGGGGTTAATACTCTATAGGGAAAACTTAGCTGAGCTTCCCGGTTTTTCTGGCCCGAACCGCATGCAGCAAAAAATATTATTTATTCCGCGTATTTACCTTACATGGGTAAGAATGGTTCGCTTTATTGGAAAATTCTATTCTTTTCTGCCAGATCAAGAACAAATTAAGATCAGTACGATAATAACGGATACTTTTGAACGTTTACCATCTGGATCTGTTCATGATGCTTTGATGCTTGCACACAAATATCATGATTGCAATGAACTAAATATTGCAAGAATAACTATATCTGTAGATTTGAACATCAATACCATTCGTTGCAATCCAAACGAAGCATGTATAACTATAGCAAAACAGTTTTGCAATCGATTAAATATTTCTGTTTCTGATGAAGTTCTTCAAACAGAGTTTTCCAAGCTACTTTAGAAATCGATAAAATGGTGAGATCCATAAACATATATAAGAACAAAGTTGACTATAACATAGAAATTAACCTAGAAAAACCTAGAAGGTCAACCTTTCTAGGTTTTCAGATTCATGGTTGAATAACTAAAAGATGAAGTTCAAGCCCCTGGGCAGCAAAAGCGTCTTTAAATGGTTGAAAGGCTTCTTGTAGTGTTTGTTCTGCAATTTCCTTAATATTTCCATCATGATAGCCAAAAGGATCTTGCAAGAGGCGATAGGAAAGGGCCAGGTCAAGAGCAACATGCATTTTTGAAATTTTCTGACCATCAGCGAGTTGGCGTTGGCGCGTTTCTTCTAGCTGATCGGTTGCTTGTTTTAAAAGCGAAGAAACCCACTTCTTTTGTAGGGCTTCTTTTGTTGTTTGTTCCCTAAGAACCAATCGCTGACTTTCAGACGCCAGCGGTACACAAGCAGTGTCAAGGGTTAAGGGACGCAAGAAAAGGACTCGAAGTAAAAAGACTAGCTTTTCTTCAGGTGAAAACGTACTTACTGAAACATTAGTGATCGCCTGAGAGGTAAGGATATTTTCGACTAACGGAAGGGCTATGCCATAGCGACTTCCCTCATAGGCAGAAAAAAGAGGATAACATTTGTCCAATGGTAAGCCCAATACAGATTGGATGTTGCGTTGGATATACTGAAGATACGAGCTGATTGCGCAAGTAAAGTTATCAAAAAAATCATCCCATATTTGGGCATCTCCTGCTGTCTTTACATCCAACCCATGTCGTGGGGATTTGGCTTTGCTTTCTATAAGCTCACCGTGCCCCGTCTCGGAACGTATAACCATCAAATCACAGTTCTTTCCATCATTCGGCATCTCAGGCAAAAACATCAATAGATCTTTGGAATGGCACTGATTTTTGATAAATTGAACAGCTGCTTTAATTTCCCCCAATAAGCCAGAAGATTGCGTTGCGAAGGCTTCCAGGTTATTGCTATGATTGCATAATGCGTGTGCTTTTTGAGAAAATTCCTTCCATGAGTCATCGTTCGTTTGGTTGCGAATGATTTGAACGGATTCTTCGAGCCACTTTAAAGGCGCCTCAATTCGTTCATGAAGTACCCCTTGATGTCCGTGGTATGCTAAATAGATTGTTATCCTTTGATAAATCCAGGGATTGCAAAAGAAGTTAAATAGTTTGCCTTCTCGGAAAGACGCCGCCTGAAGAGGAAAAATGAATAGCGAGTAGATAGTTGGATATGTTGCTTGCAGCTCACCTACAGCCTTTTCGTGCGAATCAAGAAAATCTCCAATAGTAGGCTTTAAAAATTCCGTTGTGATAATAGCAATAGCTTGTTCAAAAGTTTCATTTATATGAGGAAAGTGGGCTTTGAGTTTTTCCATCAGTCGTTGTATGACCAAGATGGTTTCTAAAGAACCAATAAAATTCACAATGAAAGCGCAGGAACGTTGAAATACTACTTCGACTTTGCGGCTTAAGCTTTGATCTAATGATGTAAACAATTGAGAGAAAAATGACTCGGTTTCTAAAAAGACAAAAAGCTCTGGGTGGAAATGCACCGCTACTCTTTCACCCTTATACAGGGAAGTGACGCAGTCTAACATTTGGATGAAATAATCCAACAATTGTGATTGAGTAGGTATGTCTGTGAGGTCATTATGAGCTAAGCTCTCATACTGTAAATTATAAATAAAAGTTTGAAGATCTTTTAGGCAATCGGCACTGACTTCTAATTCACCGGGAGCTGCTTCATTTTTACTCATAGTACATTACCTGTCATATACCTGGCACGAGGGAGAAAAATAAGGACTTAAGAAAAGCGGTCAAGCCTTCATAAATCCTTGAAGGAAAAGAATCTGGGTGAGAGGATTTGAACCTCCGACCCCTTGCACCCCATGCAAGTGCGCTAGCCAAGCTGCGCTACACCCAGGTAATTAAATCGCTGTAATCCCTTCAAATTGAAACTCGGCTCTTTTGAATTCTCGAACGGCCATGCGTGCACAAACTTCAATAATTTTTTCTAATGAATCTCCAGGATCTGCTTCGGCGGCAGAAATATCGACGGCAATGGATGCGCTAAAGCTTGCGCCACCTTTTGTGCCTTTTACTTTGAAATTGGCAAAAATTCCTTCTTTTTTACGAGATATATTTTTAAATTTTATCAGATTGTTTTCTGCTAAATCTTCCATATTTACCTTCAAAGTTGTGTATTTATATTAGCTAATTCAAAGTTTGTAGTCAGTAAAAATTTTATAAAACTAAACTTATCTAATTGCTTTTGTACCCATTTTAAGCTATTTTTATAGGTTTAAAATGCTTTATAGGATTTAAAAATGACTTCTCATTTACCATTTGAGCTAGAACCTAGTTGGTTTGCAAAATTAAAAAATGAAATAGAAAAACCTTATATGGCAAAACTAGCTTCCTTTTTAGAAGAAGAAAAAATAACGCAAAAAGAAATTTTTCCCCCTCAAGATCTAGTTTTCAATGCTTTTCGAATGTGTCCATATGAGGAAACACGCGTCGTTATTTTAGGGCAAGACCCCTACCACGGTATAGGTCAGGCCCATGGCCTAAGTTTTAGTGTGCCAATTGGTGTGCCCCAACCCCCGTCACTTCAAAATATTTTTAAAGAAATCCAAGCTGATTTAAACATTTCTCGCCCTAATCATGGCTGTTTAGTGTCTTGGGCAAAACAAGGCGTTTTATTACTTAACAGCATTTTAACCGTAAGAAAAGGTCAACCTCTATCACATCATAAAAAAGGGTGGGAGCAATTTACGGATGAAGTAATTCGGGTTTTAGCAATGAAACAAACCCCAATGGTATTTGTTTTATGGGGAAAATATGCCCAAGATAAAGCGAAGTCAGCTTTAGAACATGTTCATCTAGAACAAAAGCACTTGATTTTAACTGCCGCCCATCCCTCTCCATATTCGGCTAATAACGGATTTTTTGGTTGCAGACATTTTTCAAAAATTAATCAATTTTTGGAAAAAAATAAACAAACTCCCATTGAATGGAAACTTCAAGATATTAATTTTGAATGAGATAAATTTTTTTTAGATTTTTTCTTGGCAACTAATAGTTAATCAAGTTAGGATCCGGATAAAGAACAATCTCAAGTGATAGGTATGAAGCAGGGCTCCTTAAAAAAGATAGATCTATGCTTTTTACGACAAGGAAAAGCGAAAGCTTGGGTTAGAGATAGTGATTTACAACTCCTAATCCCAGAAGTTGAGGTATTACCTAAACTTAATTCACACCAGCTGAGTACAAATTCCAATTGGAAGTTTAAAAATAAATTATTAAAAAACAAAATTAAAGTTCAAAAGATTGCAGTTTTTAGACATATGATCCGCTGTAAAACCAAATTACATGCATCAATCAAGGTTATTTCTTAAAGTATTGTTTTTAAAATACATAAGATTAACGAAGCCTATTTAATTTTATCTTTAGATTAATTTATAATAGAGGGTGTATAGTACTTTTATCTTAAAAGTTAGACAAAAGTAATGTCCATCACTGTTTAAACGACTAAAATTTGGTGATGTTTATGATAATAGATAAACAGATAGTCAAGATTTTAACAGAAGTAAATAGGAATAACTGTTCCTCTTTCGAATGCAATGGATTTACTGTTTTAATTAAAACTTTTGATGAAGGCACCAAAATTTCACTTTCTACCCTTGTTTATCAAGGGGATCAATTTATTCCCTATAGTGTAAGGGCTTCTATCTCAAGGGGTCAAATTCCTACCTACCATTCAACAGTTAGAACATCTCTTTCTGTTATCGAAAAAGAGTACCAAGTCTTCCTAAAATATTTAGGAAAAACTTGCCATTTAACAGAAGAAACTTTTTCTTACTTGCTTGAAGAATTTTGCTATATTGCAGGTAAATGGCGCGATTATTTAGATGAAAAAGATCGCAATGATTTAGTTTACGCACGTATCCGATAAAAAAACCATACAGTTGAGTTTACTATGAAATATCGCATATTGGGAAAAAGCGGTTTACGCGTGTCGCAAATTTGTCTTGGAACAATGACTTTTGGAGAAGAATTTGGATGGGGTAATTCGAGACAAGAATCGCGTAAAGTGTTTGATTATTTTTTAGATATGGGTGGAAATTTCATTGATACTGCCAATCATTACACTAGAGGCACAAGTGAGAAATTGTTAGGTGAATTTATAGAACATAAAAGAAATCAAATTGTGCTCGCGACAAAATATACATTAAATACTTCTCCTAAAGATCCTAATGCCGGGGGAAATCATCGCAAAAATATGGTGCGTTCGTTAGAAGATAGTTTAAAAAGACTTCAAACAGATTATATTGATTTATTTTATTTGCACATTTGGGATGAGACCACGCCAATAGAAGAGATTTTACGAGCTTTTGATGATTTAGTAAAATCGGGAAAGATTTTGCACGTTGGTCTATCAGATACACCAGCTTGGATTATAGCTAAAGGGGACACTTTAGCAAGCTTTAGAGGGTACAGTCCCATAGTTGCTATGCAACTAGAATATAGTTTAATTGAAAGATCTATCGAACGAGAATATTTTGATATGTCAAAGAGTTTAGATATTCCAATTGTAGCTTGGAGCCCACTTGGTATGGGGGTATTATCGGGAAAATATAACGAGCGAAAAGAAAATCAGACCAAAGAGGCTCGTTTTCAAGTGAATCCTACTTGGGGAGAAAGCTATCTAAAAGAAAAAAACATGCAAATAGCTAAAAAAGTAGTAAAAATCGCTAAAGACGCCGCTAGATCTCCAACTCAAGTAGCCTTAAAATGGATTTTACAAAAAAGTCCCCTAATGATTCCAATTATCGGGGCCAAAACACAAAGTCAATTAGAGGAAAATTTAGGTTGTCTAGATTTTGTTTTAACAAGTCAGCAAATGAAAGAACTAGATGAAGTTAGTCATTTTGATTTAGGCTTTCCCTATAATTTCATACACAAAAAGAATATCTTAGATAGCATCTTTGGTGATAACGAAATATTAGATTTTTAACGACTGATGTGCTTTAAATTTACAAAATAAAGAAACACATTCAAAGCCTATACATAATGGAATGGCAAATATAAGCTGCGAAAAAATGTCAGGGGGAGTCAATAAAGCACCCAGCACAAAAGCCCCTACATAGTAATACTTGCGAATTTTTTGAATTAAATAAATATTTACAATTCCAGATACAGCCAAAAAAAACAAAATGCAAATGATTTCTATGCATATTGCTGTGCCGCAAAGCAAAATTAAACAAAATTCTAGATATGAACCAATAGACCATAAATTGACACCGAAGGTCTCGTTAAATTTATAAAAGTAATTTAAACAAAAAGGCAAAAAACATTTAAATCCGATGACTAACCCTAAAAATAGAGCCATAAAAAAGACTGGAAGAAACTGTTTTAAAAGTATTTTTTCTTTTTTAGTAAGTCCTGGAAAGGCAAATTTTGTCCCTAAATAAAAAAATAAGGGTATATTCAGTAGCAATGCAAGCCAAAAACCCATTTTAATAATCAGATAAAAGCCTTCTAGGGGAGTAAAAAGGACTAAAAAATCTTGAGGATTAGGTATTTTAATAGTGGCTAATGGCTCTTTTAGCAACTGCAACAATGGTTTGTAAAAAAACAAAATTGCAAAAAAGGTTAAGACAAAACTTAAAAAAGCTAAAATAAGGAAATGACGCAATTCTTCGATATGTTGACTAAATTTAGCTTCCATTCATTCATTCTTTTTTCATGATTAATCTAATCTTTGGAATGGTCTTTATCTTCTAAAGAAATTAATTCTTCTTCTACGTCCTGAGTCGCTTTTTTAAATTCTTTTATCCCTTTACCTAAGCTTTTGGCAAGTTCGGGAACTTTTTTTCCACCAAATAGAACCATAACAATTAAAAGAATTACAATTAATTCACCTGTTCCTATCATTTGCTCTCCACTATTATTTTTTTAATACATAGCCGACATACTTAATTAAAAAAATAGTTTAACTTAGATTAAAAACAAAGATTAAAAACAAAAAGAAATATTTATAATAGATCATAAACAGATCACCATTCGTTGGAACAAAAGAAAGGTTATAAAGTTTTAAGTAAGGATTGGATCTATATCGTTTTGGATAAAATTGTAGACTTGGCTTGCGGAAAGTCCGGTTAGATTTTGAATATTGGAAAGCTCTTTTAATTCCTCTTTAACTAAAGCAAAATCTTTATCTTCACAAATTCGATTTAGGAAACTATCTTTATCTTTAGGATCTAAAGTCGATGAATATTGGCGCAGTTTTTCATGTAAGATTTGCCTGTCTCCACCTTTTAACGTACTTGCCATTAAAATATTTTCCATTACCATGTTTGAGTAATTTTTCATTAAATTATTTGCAACTATCTCTTTATTTACCCTTAATTTAGGGATTAGTTGCATGAGTAATTCTAGCAAAGCATCAACACTTAAAAAAGCTTGCGCTATTACAATTCTTCGATTGGCAGAATCATCTAAAGTTCTCTCTAACCATTGAGTAGCTAGTGTATAAAGTGGATTTTCATTCAAAGAGATTAAATAACGAGCAATAGAGCATACCCTTTCTAAATAGATGGGGTTTTGCTTATAAGGCATTGCAGATGAGCCTACTTGTTTTTTGGAATCAAAAAACTCTACAATTTCTTTATCATGACAGAGCAAACGTAGATCTGTGGCTAGTTTATGAGCTGAAGCTGCAAAAGTAGCTAATGAAAAAATGATAAAAGTATCCTGTTTTCGGGGATAGGTTTGCCCTACCACGGAAAAGGTTTTCTTAAATCCAAATTTTTGAGCTAAAAACGTATCGAGTTTAAAAACTTTATTCGAGTCATTTTGAAATAGATGTAAAAAAGAAGCTTGTGTGCCCGTGGCACCCTTGGCCCCTAAAAAGGGCAGATTTATGGAAATATCGATCCAATTTAAATAATCGTGTAAAAAATCAGATAGCCAAAGAGTCGCTCTTTTACCAATTGTTGTCACTTGAGCTGGTTGATAATGAGTATATCCAAGGCATGCCGTTTCGGCATAGGCTAAGCAAAATTCCTTTAGCAACTGCATCAAGGTTTTCATTTTTTCTATTATAAATTCAAAAGCTTGCTTGATAATAATTAAATCACCATTGTCGGTAACAAATGTTGAAGTAGCTCCTAAATGTATAATTTTTTTGGCATTAGGACAAATTTCTCCATAAGCCAAAATATTGGCCATTACATCATGTTGCGTATCTTTTTCAAAGCTATTTATTTTTTCTAAATCTATGCAATTAAGATTTGCTTTCAATTCATTTATTTGTTGTTCACTAATTGATAGACCAAGCTCTTTTTCACCCTCTGCTAAAGCAAGCCATAAGTGTCTCCATATTTCTATTCGCTTGATCGGAGAAAACAATTGTGCCATCTTTAAACTGGCGTAACGACTAGTTAACGGATTTACATAAACGTCGCTCATAACCCAATTAACTCACAAAATTCTTCCACTAAATTTTTGAGGGCTTTTTTTTGTTCTTTGTTAAATTTTGGTTTATTTGTTTTTAAGTGAATGGAAATTTTTTGAAATTGCTTAATTAGTGGATGAGTTAAAGAAGCTCTTTGATCGGTTTTCGCAAGAGGAAAATGTTCTCGTATTTTATTTAATAACTCTATTTTATTTTCACCTTGATAGTCTTCTACAAATAATCTTTTTTTCTCAATTGGAATATTACGACTCGCTAGTGTGTAAATAGCTTGTCTTGGCATTTCTTCCACTTTTTCTCGTAAATTAGTTGGAAGAGCCTGGCAAAATTCATAATATTGTAATAAATTATAGGGTGTTTGTCGATTTCCATAGGTGGCTAACATCCAGTTTGTAAAAGCGCCATCTTTATATTTTGTTAAAATTAGTTGAGCTTTTTTAATTCTTTCCCCATGCAAAATAGCGGCTTGATTATTAATAGCTTTAACTTCAGAAGTTATAGAAATTAAATATTTTAAATCTTCTTTTAAATTAGCTCCTGAAATGTGATGAGATTTTAAAATTTCTTCTAAGTGCTCTTTTTCTTTTTCATTTAGATCAGATACACCAAACAAACCATTAAAACTTGTAAGTTGTCCATTGGCTGACTTTTGTGCCATTTCAGACATTTTAGAAGAAGGTTTCTCTTTTACTTTTAAGCGTTGATTTAAAATATGATTAACATTTGCCATTTATTAAATTCCTTTCATGTAAAGCAGCTTTACAAACGATTGATTATTTCTTGTGTAATTGAAAGGTAATCTTCCGCAGCTCTTGAATTGGGTTCAACTTCGAATACGGGTTTACCATGAATGGTTGCTTCTGATATAGCAATATCTCTTCGCACTTTAGTTTGGAAAACTTTTTCAGGAAAGGTTGTTTCAATAACATCAACGAATGCACCATTACTTTTACCCCTTGCATTCCAAAAGGATAATACAACACCTAAAATGTTTAATGGGTGTCTGTGCCCAATGCTTTCTATAAATTGGGATAATCGTTCTAAGCCTTTTACACTGTAAAATTCGGGAGTTGCGCAGACTAAAGTGTGCTGAGCTGCAATTAAAGCTGATTCTGTAAGCCAGCATAATGAAGGTGGAGTGTCAATGATAATATAGTCATATGACAAAGGTTTTAGAATATCTCTTAATTTTTCATGCGAGTATCTATCACCTGCTAAATTACCAGTTACCTCAACTCGTTCAAGCCAAGTATCTGCTGGAATCAGTTCAAGCTTTGGGACTGCTGTCTGCTTTATAACATCTTTAATTTTTTTATTATTTAATAAGACAGTTGCTAAACTATCATTTTCATCAGGATCAAATCCAAGCCCAGTTGTTAAATTTGCTTGGGCGTCAAAATCAACTAATAAAACTTTTTTGTTGTGGTATTTTGCAAGCGCTGCACCGATATGCAAAGTTGTAGAAGTTTTTGCTGTGCCACCTTTAAAGCTACTTATGGCAATTGTTTTCACACTAATCCTCCTCATTAAACGCCATGCTTTGATGAATGGTAGTGTTTGACTAGCCTCAAATTAAAAATGAGGCTAGTCTTGCCATTTATCAAATCATTTAATTATTTACTTGATTAGCCATTAGATGAAAAGGAGAATGTAATTTTCTAAGCTCTCTTTCAGTTTTAATTTTTTCTAAAAACTCACTTAAAGAGATTTCTCCTAAAACTGCATTTTCACGTGTTCTTAAATTGAAGGTTTGATTTTCAACTTCTTTATCACCGATGGTCAAAATGTAATTAAATTGATTAATTTGAGCATTGCGAACCTTTTTGCTAACAGATTCACTTGAGTCATCTAATTCTGCATGAAAACCGTTATCTTTAAATTTTTTTAACACTGTTTCAGCATAAGGGATGTGTCTATCGGCTACAGTTAAAATACAAATTTGTCTTGGACTTAGCCATAGTGGAAAGCGCCCTACAAAATGCTCAATTAAAATACCAAAAAATCTTTCAATTGATCCAAATATAGCGCGATGGATCATAATGGGTCTTTGTTTAGTACCATCTGATGCAGTATATTCTAATTCAAAACGCTCAGGTAGCGCCATGTCTAATTGAATGGTACCACATTGCCAAGTTCTTTTAATCGCGTCCTTAATATGGAAATCAATTTTTGGTCCATAAAAGGCTCCGTCACCTGGATTTATTTTATAAGCTCTTCCTGTTTGATCTAAAGCCCCTTGAAGCCCTTTAGTTGCTATTTCCCAATCTTCATCAGAACCAATTGTGTTACTTTCAGGTTTGGTTGATAATTCTAAATGGTATTCAAGACCAAAGGTTGTATAAATTTCATGCGCTAAATTTAAAACTTTAACAATTTCATCTTGAATATCTGTTGGCTTCATAAAAATGTGGGCGTCATCTTGGTGGAAACTGCGCACGCGAAATAGTCCTGTTAAGGAACCGGATGGTTCATACCGATGCACATTTCCAATTTCGGCCACTCTAAGGGGTAGTTCTCTATAGCTGTGATTTGTAGATTTATAAAACAGCATACACCCAGGGCAATTCATTGGTTTTATAGCAAAATCTCTTTCTTCGATTTGAGAGGTAAACATATTTTGTCTATAGTTTTTCCAATGCCCTGATAGCTCCCAAAGTTCTCTTGTCATTAAAGTAGGAGTTTTAATTTCGACGTAGTTGCCTTTATCTAAACATTCCCTAAGATAGCTCAAAAGTTGATTCCAAACGATTAAGCCTTTAGGATGGATGAAAGGCATCCCGGGAGCTTCTTCTTTTAAAGAAAATAAATCTAGGCGAGGACCTATGATTTTGTGATCTCTTTTTTTAGCTTCTTCCAATTGGGTTAGATATTCTTTAAGAAGTTTTTTATCAGGAAAAGTAATTCCATATATCCTAGTTAGCATAGGATTTTTTGCATCACCTCTCCAATAAGCACCAGACGTTTTTAATAGCTTTAAAGATTTAATTTTGCCAAGGTTGTGAAGGTGAGGTCCTCGACATAAATCAAAAAATTCCCCTTGACGATAACCTGTTAATAAATCACCTGGTGCGAAACTTTCAATTAGTTCCACTTTAAATGGATTATTTTCAAAATTCTTAAGGGCTTCTTCTTTGGAGGCAAAAACTTCTCTTTGGGAGATATAATTCTCTCCAATAATTTTTTGCATCTCTTCTTCAATTTTCTTAAAATCCTCATCTGATATGGTAAGATCGGCAAAATCATAATAAAATCCATTTTCGATGGGAGGCCCGATAGTTGGTTTTGCATTAGGAAATATTCTTAAAATTGCTTGGGCTAAAACGTGAGCTGAAGTATGCCAGTAAA
Organism: Candidatus Rubidus massiliensis; assembly: GCA_000756735.1. Classification (GTDB taxonomy): domain Bacteria; phylum Chlamydiota; class Chlamydiia; order Chlamydiales; family Parachlamydiaceae; genus Rubidus; species Rubidus massiliensis. The sequence goes on from CCSC01000001.1 coordinate 452,060, forward strand.
TTTCCTTCCCTTCAAGGTCGTCGAATTCCCAAAAAATTACTTTATCTTTGTCTTGTAGTGGAGTAGAAAGATCAAAATTTTTTCCATTAATATTTACTCCAAGAGCTTGATGGGGTCCTTTTAAATTTAATCGATCGGCTAGTTCTTTTGCAGTAGTACCTTCTGGTACTTCATATAGTGCGCCATCTTTTAATGTGATTTGCATGAATAAATCCTCTAATATCATTAGCAAAAAGAATTTTAACTGATTATTGTCCCTTTCGCAAGAAGTCTATTTATTTTATGCTAAGCTTTTTATTGAATGATAAAATATAAAAAAGAAAATTCCTGTTGGTGGATTAAAAATGGATAATGTGAAAGTAGAAAGTTTATTCGAAAACACCGCTTTAGATCCAAATAAAGATACCTTTTTTAAATTTATTTTTGAAAATGTCCTTAAAAATAAAATAAATGATGATGAATTTAACAATATTACAAGCGAAAGTTGGCATTTTATTGATGATATCAGAAAATCTACTATTCAAGATGCTGATGCTATTCAATATAATTTAAAAACGATCTCTCTTGCAAACAGTTTAATTAACGAGAAGGGTGACATAGATTTATTTAATCTAACTCGCTTGATCGATTGGCTTGAAAAAAATAGGTTCAACTTTGTTCCCTATTTTGAGAATAACTGGCTAAAGCAACATCATTTATTGAATGCCTTACTTTTTTTAAAGACAGATAAATCCATTCCCTTACTATTTAAAAGCTTTTCAAAGCCCGTTTCAAATCCAATTATGGAAAAAATCATTCGGGACACGCTTCACTTGACAGAGGAAACATTAATAACCGACATACATACAAAAAGGGCAGCTCTTGCCGCCTGGCTTGGTTATTTAAGACAAAGCGTTGGATCTTGCTTTGCTACAGCCCCCGCTATTTTGATTTATCAAGAGCAAAGTTTTCAGTTTTTATCTGATATTAATGAATTATTTAATACCGGTCGTTTAAAAAAAGTTAATAATGGTATCGAATATACCGTGCCATTAAGTTTTAGTTGGGGAGCTGGAGAATTAAATAAGCCTATATATTTTCCTTTATATGTAAAAAAAATACCCCCTATATGGCTTTCACCCACAATCCAGCAGGCATTACTTGGAATTGGAGTTGTTACACCTTTAAATAAAATAGAAAAATTAAAAACTTTATTTTTAAAATTTATCGGTAAATTTAAAAATTCAGCTTTATTTACAATCACAGAATTTTTCGAATTTATTCTCTTAGAACATTATAAATTAAATAAATCTGATCTTCAGGCTTTAAAAAACCGTCCTAAAAATGTATTTCATGAGACATTAATTATTCAACATGCTTCAAATCGATCAAAAAGCAAAATTCATCAAATACAACTTTTTCAACAAAATCTTGAATCGGCAAAAAATATTTTTAAAAGGTTTTCTGAGAATGCTTTGCTAAAAAGTTGGGAATATACCTTAGCTTCTTTTTCTGAAAATAAAACGGGCTTCACGAGATGGAATTTATATCGAAGTTTAGGTTTTCGATCAGAAGAACCTTTAGGTATTGGTGAATGCATAGCTTCAGAACTGAAAAAGCTTTTAGAGGAAGAAAATCTAAAGATCCAAGAAAGTCAAGATGAATATGACCAAGTGTATGCGCATATTAAATATTTAGAAACTAGAATCAGAAGTGCATCAGAAACAGAAGCCCAATGGTTAAAAAGTGAATACCAAACCAGAAGAAATGAATTTTACACACTTGAAACCATTCGTAATAGACATCATTACCGCGCTTCTGCCATTGCAAATATGTTTAATAAGATAGTTCATTTTTATGATCAACAGTTCCCATACTATTTTCAAGAGATATATGATCCAGAAATAAGTGTAGAAGTAAAAGATATATACAATGATAGCCCCGCCGGATTTCGATTAGTTTATAAATATGGACGAAGTAATAGCGCTCAATGGATTATGATTAAAAATGGTGATGAATACATCGAGGCTTTAACTAATTTTTTTTATCAAACAGAAAATGAATTAACTCGCTTAGAAGAACTAGAAGATTTTGAAAATGAACTTTCCCTAATAGTATCTGCCATTTTACAACTCATTCGTAAAGAAGAATTTTTAAAACAAGCCATTGCAAGATCTAAAAAAGGCAATACTCCTAACGTAAATCTCAATCATACAAAACCATGGGCTTACGATTCGGGAGGTACTATGGAAACTCTTATATCCACTTACTATAAAAGGGATGGTAACCCAACAATCATTTCGAAGTGGGTTGAAAATCCAGTTGAACTACTAATATTTCTTTTAGATACCTTAAAGCAAATGCCACTTAAGATAACTGATTTATTTTTGACCCAACAAAAAAAATTCTTGTTAATGCATTCACCAACACACGCCTTTAATTTGCAACCTGATCAAACTCCTTTTAAAGAAGGATGGATGACAGATGCTTTTACTTACACATGGGTAAGGGATGAATGGATTATCCCAAGGCAAAATTTTCTATCCTCAATTTACTTAGAAGAAAAACACGTAACATATATTTTAGAAAACCTGGCTGAAAAAGTGCCTGACAATGTGCGTCATTTTTTCTTCCATTCCATTCAAGACTTATACACATCTTCTAGAGTTGATATTTTTCGTTTAAAGCTCCTTGAAAGGATGCAATTTAAATATGGAAACTCTCTACGTTATCTTTTGTCAGAGCAAGATATAGATAGTTTTCTCTATGAGTGTCTACCTTTTACTCCAAAGAATAATTTAAAAATCACGATTACTGAATGTATCCGTTCATTGCCCGGAATAAATCTTATACAATTGGCTACGTTGGAATCTATCGTTGAAAATAAAATTATCCCTTTACTAAAAAATGATTTTGTCTCTGCCAATCAATGTCAAATACTTATTGAAGGAATGGCTTTTGCTCTAATTCAAAATGTTTGTTCTAATTATAACTATCCCCTCTTAATTGCTAAATCTTTAAGGCGTTTGCAACGAGCCATGCCTGAACCAATCATTTTTGCAGATACTAATTGGCCAAATTTTCAATTTGCTTTTGTTGTAAATCCAGGAACGGGTTTGTTAGATTTATGGCGTGTCAATTCAATTGGCACAAAAGGTTTTCCAATGGTTGAATGGAGGGAATGGCTAAATGGATCAAGAAAAGATATTCCGTGGGGAATATATACAAACCCTTTTGAATATACATTTAATTAACTTATTTATCAGTTAAAAAATAGCTTTATAAAACTCTACAAACTAATTGCTTTTGAAAATAAAGTGTCTAAATCTAATTAATCTATCAAATTATCTTTAATTATTATGCTTATCAAATAATTTTTAAAGGCAAGCTCCAATTTTCAATCAAATCGTTTTAATGCAAATCAATTTGGCATTCGTAATAGTTATTGACTTTTAGCCCCAAAATAGTTAAAAATTTATGCTTAATTATTTGGTTTTGTTCAATTTAACTAAATTATAAAGGCTACAATTAATCAATAAATTAAATACACAAGCATCTATTTCGATAGATTCTAACATTTCATAAGATATTTCAGACAATAGGGAGCAAATAATGAACTTTTGGAAATACGCATTTCCTTTTTTTCTCGCTTTAGGACTATGTTCAAATGTACAGGCACAACTTGGTCAATTTGGTGTACAAGATGGATCTAATTTTAATCAAGCATTAAATGAAAAAGATTGGCAAGTTTTACGCGAATTTTTAAATACTAAAAGAACTATCGACGTAAGAGATAAAGCAAAAAATTTAACGATAAGTGGTGACGTTAGAACGGAATGGCGTCATATGACAGAATCTATTAATGGAAGATCTATTCGTGGACATAACGCTTTTGATCCATATACTATTATTCCAGGAATTTTGCCTGACGGATTACCTATTTCCAAAAATGATTTTGACATTGAAGCAAATTTAAAATTTGACTATGTCACTGAAAAAACTTGGGCTTCTTCTCATTTTCAATACGATAATTCGGCTGGTGTGGATGACTCCAACGTCCCTTGCAATATAAGTCAAGACTCATGGCATGGTAGCGGAAGACAAAACAATCTTAATTTAAAACGTGCCTACATGGGGTATAATCTCTATAAAAAAAATAAAGCGCGTTTGGATATTGAGATTGGAAGACGCCGTTTGTACGACGTTTTTGATTCTAAAGTTCAATTCACTTCACGCTTTGATGGTATTTTACTTAAATATGTGAAAGATGAATTAGGATGGGCAAAAGACTTTTATTGGTACGGAGCTGCCTTTTTAGTTGACGAAAGGGTCAATCACTTTGCTTACATCACAGAAGTTGGGGTTGATAACATTTATGATACCAATATCGATATAGATTACAATTTTGTTCACTGGAATAAATATGGAAAAAATCGTTGTGGTGGTAGAAATCCTGAAGCATTTCGTTTTCAAAACTCTCAAGTGACAGCTTACTATAGCTTTAAACCTGAATGGACATGGAATAAGGCTTCTTACGTATATGCAGGACTTGTCTATAATCACGATGCTGTTAGAATCGATTGGAGAAATGTAGACCCATTTAAAAGAGTTAATCCAATTTTAGAATCCTCAAGCGAAGAACCTAAAGAAGTAGCAAATAGTTCACATCCTTGGGCTTGGTTTACAGGTTTTGTTATTGGAAAAGTGGAAAAGCAAGGGGATTGGTCTTTTGTTTTCCAATATGAATGGGTAGGCGCTAATGCAGTCCCAGACCAAGATGCTGGTGGTATCGGACGTGGAAACGTTCTTGGTGAAACGATAACAGCAACAGCGCGTGGGAATACCAATTATCATGGCGCAAGAGCTGAAGTTTTATATGCTTTTACAGACCAATTATCTCTTGATGCTATCTTAGAATATTCAAGAGATTTAAAATCTCATATTGGTGGCACTCATTCTTATAGCAAATTTGAATTAGAAGCAATATACGCTTTTTAACTCTTTTCTTTTGCAAACCCCCTCTCTCTTTTCTAAGAGAGGGGGATTTCTTTTTTTCTCTAATTATTTTTTTTGATTTTTTGGTGTTCTTTGCATTACTATTCGTAAATATTTTTGCTAAAAAACATACAAAAGAGAGAAAAAATGAGTATGCAAGCCGCCTCCTCAGACATATCGAATAGGTTATCGAGCAGTTCATTAACTACACACCAATATACCTCATGCAATCGTCGCGATTTACATTCAACTCGAAGATTTGCAACAACGATATTTATTACCCCTGTTAGTACCTCGTTTAAATTAGCTTTTAATACGGTCAAATTATTAACTTGGGACGTAAGCAAATCAGCCGTTTTAACGCTTATGGGATATCATGGGGAAGGGGCGACGTTTTTACAAGAGCGTTATTTAAATACTATGCGAAAATTAAGAGATTTAGCATTTATTCCAAGCTTAGCGCATGATGCCTTTAAAAATATGATGGCAAAAGGAGAATTGTTTAAAGATGATTTACCAAAAGTTAAACCACAAAGTTATATAAAGACGCTCTACTCACTACATTTAGGGGTGTATTCAAGTTCTCTTTATGGTCGAAAGGCCTTTCATTTTGCAAGGCCTGTAGATATTAAAGAATTTCCGGCAGAATCAGATGGCTCCTTAAAAACTGTGATGGCAGGTCATTTTTTAAAAGCTAATGTTATGGCGATAAATTTTGGAGTTCCAAACGTTGCGACTTTTATAACAGAAGCTAAAGAGGATGGCTCTATACAAACTACTAAAGTTGATGCAAAATCTTTAAAAAGGGAAAAAATGGCTTACCATCCAACGAATGGTAAAATTCAATCCGGCATTTTTCTTATCCCAACTAACCTGCCCGATGAAGCTTTAGGTAGATTTAAAGAGGCGGCGCTTAAATTGCAAGGAAGAACCGATTTTACGTGTGTGAATACTAATTGTCGCGTTTTAAAAGAAGCTGGGTTTTCAATGGAAGGAAAAGAGATAGAAAATATTTTTTTTCCTAATACTCTTTTTGAAGATTGTTTATTTCGAAACGTGCTTTATACAGATTTAAAAGGATTTAAGCATAAAGTGCATTTTGAGATAGTAGATACTACCGGACTTGGTTTAGAAAAACACTTTGAAAGAGTTGATTTTGCAGTAGTAGGAACGAGATATCGACATAAATTGCGTAAAAATGATAGTCAAGAAAATCGTAAAGCTCGGGGGCTGGCCGCTAAGGCCTTAGTGGAAGCCGAAAAAGCTCGCCTTGCCAGTTTTACACAAGAAGAATTAGACCTCTCTAATATTAAAAGACGAAAAATATCCGTTTCAGTCCCTTCTAGAGTAGGGGATGCGATTGCCTACTTTTTAGGTGAAAGACATACACTATATGAAGTTGATTTTGCCGATATGCAAAACGTCATTGGCAATGCATTTAAACACTTGGAAAAATTGCAGCCTTTCCCACAAGAAAAGCCAAATTTTGTAACACGCTTAAAAAGGGATTTCTTTTTTTGTAAAATGATCATTAATTTGATTCGTAGACATCTTATGGGTCACTCAGATCACCTTCATTTAAATACGCTAGACTTATTTAATCATTTGAAAGGGGTTCAAGGTAGTTTTAATTATGTTGTTTTAGAAGGTAGAGTTGTTTTAGCAAAAGTTACTCCAAATGGTAATTCAAATCTTGGATATCAAAAAGCCGCAGACTGGGCTTTGAGTAAGCATGCCGTTTTATCAGGCAGGGAAGAAGTGTATTGTTCGGGTGAATTGCGCTATGACATAACGAAAAAATGTTTCATTGTTAATGGCAATTCGGGGACTTATCTGCCAACAGATGAACATGTTAAAATTGTAGCACAATTGGCAAATGAGATATTCGAAACGGCCTTGCATGGTAATAAATTTGAAGTTGAAACCTCCAATTAAAAAGAGAAACCATGGCGATACCTTATAATGATAATTTAAGCCTACAAATGTTTTACCAAAATCCTAATTGGTATGAAAAAATTGAAACGTTGCCGCTTACCGTCAACCAAAGTATTTTTAAACAAACATTAGCTGAAGTATTGAATCTATCTTATCGGCCACCTTTTCGTAGTGTGCAGTTTCTTAAAGATTTGGCAAGACTAATTTTTAAAGTTCCTATTCGGGCAATAGCAACTCCTGTTTTTTTAAAGCAAAACTGGAAAGAAAGAAAAAGGGCTCTAGTGAATGTTAAGCTACCTTGCTATGCTTTGGCTCAATTGGCTTTAATGCCTGTCAAATTCCTATTTGCTTTGATGGCTTTAGGAATTTCAGGGCCTTTTCCTAAAAAAGCGAGATGGATACTTGAAAAAAGTAAACAATGGACAGTGTGGCTTGATGGTCGCTCCTCTCAGTTAGAAGCGTTAAAAGAAGAGGGAATTAAAAAAACGAAAAATCGTCAAGAACACTACAATTATTTTACTTGGCTTTATAAAATTGAACCGAGCTTTTGTATAAAATAAGACCGTTCCTTGTGGAACTTCCTCATAGCTCGAATATTTGAATAGTCATTCGAGCTATAAGGGAAAGAACTAGTATTGAAACACTTCTTCAAAGTTAAATTCAGAAAATTCGGCTTCATTTTCTTCTAGCTTATGATTGCCCTTAATCATTAAACCAAAGGATACGTAAGCTGGCACTCTGAATTTTTCCATCATTCGTTTAAAGAAGCGAGGTTTTTTGTTTTTCTCCCCTTTTTCAATAATAACCGGAACAATGGGATAAGTCGTTTCATCTAAGATTTCTCTAAAACTATAAGAGTGTTTTAATTTTTCTATTTCAGTTGCTATATCTTCATTATTCACAAATATACAAACCGAAATCCCCTTTTTAAGGTTATTTTTAATAACGGTTAAGCAAAGTTTATTTTTTTCTAAAGGCTGAATTCCATGAATTAAATAGACTCTTAATAATCTATATAATCTTTTCATTACTTTGCTATGGCTCTGTTCTTGTTCAATAAAGAAACGAAGCCTTCTTCTTTGTGCTCCAAGCATAATTAACGTATCATTCCAATCAGTGTGATTGCACACATAAATAGCGGGCTTTTCCGGAATATTCTCTTTGCCTTCATAAGAAATTCTAAAATGAAGAAAGGACAAAATTGTACAAATGAAGCGTGTAAAATAATCAAAAAAGTAATAAGAAAGCACACTAGTCATGATAAGCGTTAAGCTACCTATAATGGTAAATCCTTTATCAGCTTGTAAGTTAAAAACTTCAGTCAATAAGTAAACTAATACAGAAGCTAGTAAAACTCCAAAAAAGCTTAAAAAATTAGTTGCTGCAACGATTTGACCCCTATACTTTTGTGGGCTTGCAATTTGAATATAAGAATCCAACGGTATTTCAAACATTCCACCAAAAAGACCTAGTAAGAATACAAGAGGTACAACGGCAAAGAGACTATGAGACAAGGCGTCTAGGAAAAAACAGCAAATAATAATGACAATACCAGAAACTGGAATTAAACCAAGCTCGACCGATTTTCCACAGATTTTTCCAGCTAAAACAGCCCCAACCCCAATTCCGAGAGCCGTGATCAAAAAGAGATAGCCTCCTTGTACGTCGGTCAGTTGTAAAGATTGGACAGCAAAAGGAATCATGTTTAACTGAAAGAAAGCTGCTAAAAATAAAAAAAATGCTGAACCAACAATAGCTGTTAAAAGAGAAGGTTGTTTTTTAGCAATTTTTAAAGTTGTAAATATTTCATATAAAATATCGATGTTAAACTTTTTTTTAGATCCGGCCGGTAAAGTATACTCTATGCAAAAGCTTGTTATCATCCCAATAAGCGCAACGCTTATACAAAAAATAGAAGCAAAAAGAAAACTTTTGCCTGATATATCCAAAATAAATGAAGCAAAAAAAGTACCAAAAATGATGGCTAAGAAGGTAAATGAAGTCATAAGCCCATTAGCGCTAGATATTTTCTCTGAAGCTACTATTTCAGGTAAGATACCATACTTAGAAGGGCCAAAAATAGCACTTTGGGTGGCTAGCAAGAAGAGAACGAAATAAGAACCTAGTCGCGATTCAAAAATAAAGGCAACTAATCCGATCAACATGATGACTAATTCAAAAATCTTCGTAAATACAATGATATTTCTTTTGCTAAAACGGTCAGCTAAAGTACCTGAAAAAGAAGAAAATAATAAAAAAGGAAGTACGAATGTTATACCGGTTGTAGCTAAAATAGTATGACTGTTTTCAATACCATCAATTTGAATAAAAAAGTATACGATTAGAAGTTTGTAAATATTGTCGTTTAAAGCCCCCAAAAATTGGGTAACGTTTAAATAAGTAAAAGAAGAAAACTTTCTTATAAATTTATTAAGCATGGATTTAATTTATTAATTTTGTATTATTATTATCTTTATAGATTAATATTCATCTGCAATAAAACTATCAATTTTCCTAATATAAACTATATAAAATAAAAATCTAAGAATATAATATACCCAGATTACACTCAACTTTTTTTGATTACCTATAAGATCTATAATAAAAAAAAATCTTTATAGAGATCAGGATTGATGGTAGAAGATTAGCTACAAAGATTGTCTTTTTTAAGGAGCCCATGAAGCTTTTTTACAGTAATCGCTTTGAAATATTATACCACTATTTTCAAAAAAATCTTTTTCAAAATCAAAATCCCTTTTTTGACAGATGGGTAATTGTACCAAGTCTTGCCGTTAAATCTTGGCTTACCCTAAACATTGCCACCGATTTAGGTATTGCTTCTGGATTTAGATTTTATTACTTAGACGAAGCCTTGAGTCTTCTAAATAGAAAAAATGGGGCTGAATATCAAAACCAAATTACAAAACTTGAACTTAGCTTTATTATAGAAAAAAAATTAGAGAATAAATGGCATACATTTTGTTCATTAGATTCTGAAAAGCAACAAATTTGGTTGCCAATTATAGACTATATTCAAAAGGAAGGTGATAAACTCACAAAAAAAGGTAAAAAAAGGATTATCTCTATTTCTAATAAACTAGCGGAAATCTTTTTCGATTACGCTATGTTTGGTCAAAATTTAACTTTGGAATGGGAGCAAACAGATTATACAGTTCATTGGCAAGCTGACTTATGGAAGAATATATTTGACGATGAATCTAAAATCCCCTTTTATCACTTAAGATCGAGTGTAAATATTGCAGAGAATAAAGAAATTCATATTATTGGGCTAAATTATCTTTCCCCCTTACAGTACCAGTTTCTTTTAAAGGCTGGATCAACTTGCCAAATCTATTTTTATATTCTCAGCCCATGCCCACTTTATTGGGATGATATCTCCAATGATTTTCAAGATTCAAAACTTTTGCAATTTTTAAGAAAAAAAGGAATTAAACAACTGCAAGAACAAGCCTTGTCTTCTCTTTTAGAAAATAAAAACAGATTGTTAGCAAATTACGGAAAGCTTGGAAAAAATTTTTTGAGTATTATGGCTCAAGATGAACATGAAGTTGTAGAAAAATTTGTCCTTCCTTTCAATCCTCAAGAATTACCATTTTATGAAGACTTTGTAAGAGAAGATGATTATTTTGATCATCTTCCAATAACTGCTTTAAGTGTTATACAAATGGATCTAACTTTGTTGATTAATTCTCTACAAAGGCCAAAAATTAACCTTAAAGTGGATGATAAGAGTGTGCAAATCCATGAAGTGAATTCAAAACTTAGAGAAATAGAAGTCATTTATGATGCGATTTTGCAAATACTAGACGAAGATAAGAGTATCAAAGCCAATCAAATAACTATTTTAGCACCTAATATTCAAGACTATGCGCCTTATATAGAATATGTATTTAACCAGGATAAACAAATCCTGGATTACCAAATAATGGATATAGAAGAAAAATTAAAAAATCATTTTTTAGATGGGGTTATCCTATTATTTGAATTGGGAACTAGCCGATGGGAAAGTCATCAGTTATTAAAGTTGTTTGAAAATCCATTTTTTCTAGCAAAACAGAAATGGAAACAAGATGATCTTTATCAAATTAAAGAATGGATTTTGGAAACAGATATTCGTTGGGGAAGAGATGGTGATCATCGCAATGAAGTAATAGTTGGACATCACGAAAATATAAAAAATGAATATTTTAATAATTTTCAAACATGGAAGGACGGAATCGATAAATTATTGAATAGTTTAATCTATTCTCAATCCCTCGATAATCCTTTTCAAATTAAAAAAATCGAACTATTAGGTGAATGGATAAATCTCATTACGCAACTCTTTGAAGATTTATCTCCCATTCGTTCATCCCCCTTAAATTCTTTGAGCAATTGGGTGAAATATATACAAAATCTTATCCATAAATATTTTGAATGTTCAATGGAGAGTTCCTATGACAAGATTATTGTTTTATTGAATCAAATGGAACGATCTGATCGTTATTTAGAAAAGGAAGATTTATATCCATTTGATTCTGTCTTCGTTAAATTCAAGCAAAACATCGGGAAAAAAGATTACATACACAAAGAAAATCATTTGCACGCTGTCAAGTTTTGTTCGATGCTACCCATGAGAACTTTACCAAGTGCTGTTATAATCTTAATGGGACTTGAGGAGAATAAATTTCCTAAGCAATCCTTTTCCTCCCCTTTAGATTTACTTAACAAATATAAGGGAAATAAACCGAATCAAACAGATATAGATCGCTATTTATTTTTAGAAACTATTTTATCCGCTCGTCAATACTTAATTTTAACTTACATCAATTCCTCCACACAATATCCAGCTCAATCTATTATTTTATCGGATTTAATTGCTTACTTAGATGGGTCGGTGTGCTATGAGGGTAAAAAATTTTCACAAATCTGGTTTATAAAGCATTTAGCCTCTCCTTATGAATCGTTTTATTTTTTTAATCATTACTTGAAATCTTACTCTCGCAAACATTGGCAGACTTTACAATGGAAAATGAATTCCAAAATAGAAAAGCCTTTTTTTAAAAAAATAGTCGAGGGTGAGCTTGAATTTTTGGAAGAAATCTCAATTCAAGAATTGATTGACTTTGCCAAAAATCCTCTTAAATATTTTTTCAATAAAAAATTAGAGATTTATCTGCTTCAAGATAATCAAATAAAAAATGAGGAAAATTTTTTAATTACACCGATGCAATTGGGTCTTTTAAGAAAGCGGGGAGCCTTCGAAGAATCGCAAACTATAATTGAAACGGCTAATAAAATGGGTTTTCTTAATAAAAATATCTTTACACCCATTATGGAAGCTAAAATCGTAAAAGAGATAGACAATTTACGTTTATCAAGAGAATTATTTAATATTTCCAAAGACAATTTAATAGAGATACTATTTACCGAAGAGGTCAATGACAATACCCATAAACAAATTTTTCTCCCTCCTTTAACTATTAATACCTTGTCAAATAAATCAGTTAAAATTACCGGCAAACTTTTTCCTTTTTGCTCTGAGGGTTTTATAGTTAATAGTAAAGATACGTTTCAAGATTTACTTAAGGTTTGGCCTCACTATTTACTATTTCTTAAAGCAAAAAAAGATTTTCAATTGAATATTGAGGAAAATATTATTTTTTTAAGATCCTCTACCAAAAAAAAGATTAAAATAGAAAACGTAAATGAGATGTTGGCAAATTATCTCTCTTTTTATTTCAAGGGCAGTTCTGAGGGTACTTTAGTTATACCTGATTGGGCTTTAGAATTAGGGAAGTATACTCCAGGAAATGAAATACGGGTTTTTGAGCAATTTGTTAGCGATCCCTTCAATCCCTGTTACAATGAATACCTGAAATGGATATTTCGCTTTAGCAAACCAACTGCTAATGATATAGCAAATGCATATGAAGAATATAAAGAAGTATACGAAAATATCTACGATTTATGGGCGCAAAAATGAAAATTTTTGAAGTATTAAACAAAGAATTAGATATTAACCAATCCTATTTTTTGGAAGCATCAGCTGGGACTGGAAAAACTTTTGCTATAGAAAATATTATTTTAAGATTGTTGCTAGAAACGGATCCTCCCATTTCGATTGATCAATTACTTGTGGTTACCTTCACGAACGCTGCAGCTGTCGATTTAAAATTTAGAATTAAACAAAATTTAGAAAGAAATTACGATAACCTTTTAAGTGGTATACAAGAAAATTTACCAAATTATTTTCAAGAAGTAATAAAAAAAGATTTTCGCCAAGTAAAAAGAAAATTAGAAGAGGCTTTGTATTTATTTGATCAAACCCAAATTAAAACAATTCATGGATTTTGTTTAGATTTATTACAAAAGTATGCCTTCGAGGCAAATATTCATTTAGAATCTTTAAATAGTTTAATCACCTATGACGAAATAGAAGTAGTGATAAGTGATTTTTTTAGAGTTGGATTGGAAGATAATATATGCAGCCAAGTCCAACTTGAAAAATTATTAAACGACTTAAATCATGATTTCAACCTCTTAAAAACAAAATTAACTGAATTAATAGTAAAAAGCTCAGCCATAGCCTCAAAGGGTAGTTTTTTTGAGCTTTTTAAAAAATTTCAAGAAAATTTCCTAAACCATAGGTTTGAATATTGCCAACTTAAAAATGATTTAGAACTTTTATTACCTAATTATAAAAAATGTTCAAATTATCAAGAGGAAATAAATAGTTTAAATTTTTTGCTAGACCTTTTTAAAAAAGAAAATGTGTCTAAATCTGATTTTGACTATTTAATAAACAATGGTTCAGGTCTGTATAAAATTTTTCAAGAAGGAAATAAAAAAAGTAAGGTTAAGGAGGCAAATACTTTTTATCCTCATATAGTAACAACCTTACAAAATATATTTGGTGAAATTATTGAAAGAGCGCGATCCCCAATTTTTATTTTTTGCGAATTAGCCCATCATTGCCAAAAATTTTATCAAAATTATTTAAAAAATCACGAAAAATTTCATTTTGATCAACTCCTTATTAAAGTAAAAGAAGCTATTTTATCCTCTTCTTTTAAAGAAGAAGTTAGAAAAAACTTTTATGCGGTCATCATTGATGAATTTCAAGATACAGATCCAATTCAATGGGACATTTTTTCAAAACTATTTATTGATCAAGCTGATTGGAAAGGCAAAATTTATTTGGTTGGAGATCCAAAGCAATCAATTTATGCCTTTCGACAAGCAGATATCTATACCTATCTAACAGCTGCAAATTGTTTTAGTGAAAATTCACTTTTTTCGTTAAATGTGAATTATCGATCAGCTCCAAATCTTGTTAAAGGTTTAAATGTTATTTTTCATCAAGATCAAGTAGCAAAACTTTTTAGTTTGCCTAAGATCAATAGCCAAATTAATTATCCTCCGGTCCATTTTATTGAAAACAATGCATTTACCATAAAAGATGACTTTGGAAGTATCCATTTAATGTGTGTAAGTGAAAGTATAAAGTCAAAAAGAATAAAAAATATTCCTATCGAAGAATACGAAAGCAATTATTTTTTTCCTTTTTTTGCCAAAGAGTTAAAAAAATTGCACTCTTTAGATATCGCTTATAAAGATATTGCCATTCTAGTCAAAGATAAATTTCAAGGTGACAGAGTTAACCAATTTTTGAAAAAATCAAATATTGGAAGTAGCTTACAAAAGAATAAAGCAATTCAGGATTCCTATGTATTAACTGTTCTAATTGAATTATTAGAAGCTGTCAATTCTTACAAAAATACAAGTCTTGTCAAAGTGGCTTTGGCGGGTCCATTTTTTCGGTATGATCTTTCTGAATTGTTTTTACTCAATCAATTGGAAAATTTTGAAAAAGTGATAATTCGCTTTCACGAGTTACATGAAATCCTAAATCAAGAAGGTTTTTCGAAATTTATAGATAACTTTATCTATCATCCTTTTTTAGAGGATCAAATACCATTAAAAACTTTGCTATCCACAGAAGATGGAGATAGTTTTCTATTCGAATTTAGACAGTTATTGGAAATAATTTTAGCTAAAGAATCTGAATGTATATTGAACCCTGAATTTTTAATTTCATTTTTAAAAGAATTACAGCAACAAAAAAAATCTGATATTTCTATTGCTCAAGATGTAAGTCAAGATGTGGTTCAGATTATTACAACTCATTCCTCTAAAGGGCTTGAATATAAAGTAATTTTTGCTTTAAGTCTTATATCCCGCACAAATAAAGTTGAAGCTTTAGTTTCAAACAACAATCAACAACTTGAAGCTGTTTTAGAAAGTTCGATAGAATATATTCGTTTGTGTGAAGAAAAAGACGCTGAAAAAATGAGGCTACTTTACGTGGCTTTAACCCGCGCTAAATACAGGATTTATTTACCTATTTTAAATTTAGACAATTGTCCTTCGGCAAATTTCGGTTCTGCTTCTCCCATGGAGCTTTATTTAGCACAATTTAGGATGAAGTATGAAAGCTATTCAAGTCTTTACCAAAATTTGGTAGATAAAGATCATCCTAAAAGATTTCTTGAATTTTGTATGAGCCAAGAAGATGAGATTTTTACTTTATCTCAACTATTACCTTGTCCATATGAAATTGTTAAAGCAGAACAACGAGTAGATACCATTAATATTTCCTC
The DNA here is from genome assembly GCA_000756735.1 of Candidatus Rubidus massiliensis. Lineage (GTDB taxonomy): Bacteria > Chlamydiota > Chlamydiia > Chlamydiales > Parachlamydiaceae > Rubidus > Rubidus massiliensis. The sequence continues at coordinate 467,632 of CCSC01000001.1, forward strand.
TATTGAGCCATTTACCAAAGATTTTTTCTTAAGCCCAATTTATATTCAATCTTTTAACTCTCTTGCTAAAAAAGGTAAAAAAATAAATCTTTTTTTACCAAATCCAAACTCTTTACCCATTTCAAATGAAAATGAAAAAAATATTAATACCTTACCTTTAGGTAGAGTAACGGGCAATATTTTACATACGATTTTAGAAAAAATACCATTTGAATTAATTAAAAAAGTCAAAATTAGCGACGAACTTATTCCTTATATAAATCCTTATTGTTCGAATTCCACCTACGAGGGTTGGCAAAAAGTAATCGCTGAAATGGTGTATAATGCCTTTAATGCAATCTTAAATGATTTTTCTTTAAAGGATGTCGATGAAGATAAAATTTTTAGAGAGATTGAATTTACTTTGACTGTTGATCAATTGGTTGATATTGGAGAGTTAACCGCCTCAGACTTATTTTTGAAGGGTGTCATAGATTTAGTTTTTTTTCACAATAACAAGTATTATTTAATTGATTGGAAAACAAATTGGCTGGGAAATAACTTTGAAGATTATTCTTTTGTAAATATGCAGCAAGAAATGATTGAACAAAATTACTTTTTACAAGCAAACATTTATAAACATGCTTTGCGAAAATATTTGAAATTATTTGAAAAAAGAAACTTTGAAGATTGTTTTGGGGGAATATTTTACATATTTTTAAGAGGCGTTAGATCAAATTCAAAGCAAGGCTTATTTTTTTTGAATTCACAAGGTTGTTATGATATCAACTGTTGAGGCAAATGTGCATGAATGTATCCATTTCTGTCAGGAACATAACTTATTCGAGCCTATTGATTGTTTTTTGGCAAAAAAAATACTGAGTGATTTTCACATTGAAAGTAAAAATTTAGAATTATTACTTTGTTATTTATTTTTTGCTTGTCGCAATGGCCATATTTGCCTTCAGTTTTCTAACAAGAGTTTTGAACCGAGCTTAGAGAGATTCTTTACAAAAAAAAATATCAATGATCATAAAGAAATGATCTTAAAGATTAATCAAGCAATTATTACAAGCTTTTCTCAATTACCCGAAATTTTATACGTAGGTAGCCATTCCCCTTTAAAAAAAATCGATAAGTATCTTTATTTTAATAAATATTGGGAAGTATCTCAAATTTTTTTAAAAGCCTTTATTAGACTAATTTCTAGCAAACCCTCTCGAATGATAGACTTAAATTTTGTGAAACGAGATTTAGCCTTACTTGAAACTAATCACGTTTTACAAAAAGAACAAATTACTGCCATAGAAAATAGTATCAACCATTCCTTATCAATCATATTAGGGGGACCGGGCACTGGTAAAACGTTTACAGCTGGATATCTAATAGAAATAATCTTAAATAATATTAATAATCCAAAAAATTTTAAAATAGCCCTAGTGGCACCGACTGGAAAAGCTGCATCAAATTTGCAAAATAGTATATTGAAAAGGTTACCAAATTTTCCGACTACGGCATGTACCTTACACCAATTATTGAAAATAAAACGAAAGCGATTTCAAAGTGATGACGATATTTCATTGCCATATGACCTAATTTTAGTCGACGAAAGCTCAATGATTGACTTAGAAATTATGGCAAAATTATTTTCCTGTCTAAAATCGAACAGTCGCTTAATTATGCTAGGAGATTCTTATCAATTGCCTCCTGTTGAAGCTGGAAATTTGTTCACAGATATCATTAAAATACTCAAAGAGAAAAATGACTATAAGCCTTCTTTTCTAAATGTTTGTATGCGAATCGAAAGTAAAGATTTATTAGAATATGTTACACGCATAAAAGAAAAGGATATATCGGTATTAAAAACGAATTTATCTTCTGTTGTTTATAAAAATTTTCTCGAAGATAAGACCGAAAATATTGTCATAAATCAAACCCTAATTTGCCAATACGCAGAACAATATTATTCATTTTCTATTAAAAATATGGAAGATAATAAAGAATGGGATGAAATGTTTAGTTCTGTTGGAAAATTTCGTATTCTTTCTCCTTTGAAAAAAGGCAGATTTGGTGTTGAGGGGATAAATGATCTTATCTTACATTATTTTTATACAAAGAAAAAACAGATAGTTATTCCAATCATAATCACTAAAAATGATTATAAATTAGAATTATTTAATGGTGACACAGGTTTTTTAGTCTCGACAAGGTTTGGTAAAAGAGCCTTTTTTAAAAAAGGTACTTCCATTTTTTCTTGCGCGGCCTGTATTTTACCCTCTTATGATTTAGCGTTTTGCTTATCTGTTCATAAAAGTCAGGGAAGTGAATTTAAAAAAGTTCTATTGATTGTTCCAGAAGGGGCTTCTGTATTTGGTAATGAACTGTTTTATACGGGAGCTACTCGTGCTAAAAACGAGCTGGAAATATGGGGAGCAACAGATGTTCTTCAACAAATTATGATTAACAATTCTGAACGCATATCTGGTATTGAGGAACGCTATAATGATTTTTATAAACAAGAAGCCACTTTAGTCTAAGCTTTTTGTTTCTTATTTCATAGGGATCCAATTTTTTTTAGTAGATAGCGTTTTAAGTTGTGCTTTTTTTTGTTTTAAATTTTGTTCTTTTTTATTTTTTAAATTTTTAACAGATTTTCCTTCCACTTTATCTACTTGTTTCTCAAATTCTTCCAATTGATTTTTAATATTTGTCCACTCTTGGGAAGTAAAGTTATTGGGATTATTGAACGTTTGCTCAAATTCTTCGGCCGTTATATTAAAATGCTTAAGTAGATCATTGACTTTTTCTTTTAAATCGTTGCGCATCAGATGAATTTTATCGAAGATGGCATCAATTTCATCATCATCGGGTAAATCTTTAGGGGCAGAAGGTGGAGAAACGAGGTTTTTTTTACTTTTAGAGAAATCAAAAATATTATCTTTATTCATTTTTTTCTCAATTCAAGTAAGGTTAATCTCATTATATAAAATTATTTAATATATCTAAAGTCTATAGAACTATAAATAAACGAAATTATATAAAAAATTTAATCCCACACAATTGAAAATAATAATCTTCAAGGCTATACTTCTTTTTTAAAAACAATAAATTTGTTTTTTATTAACATTTCAAACTTAAATTTTTTATCAGGCTTTACGCACAAAAGGTATAATAATGAGCTATTTGAAAGAGATTCAAAATCAAATCAACAATCGTGATTTTAGTAAATTTCTCCAACTATGGGAGGAGTATTGTGCTGGCGATGAAGTCGACTTTAATGAATTCTCTCAAATACTTATTTTTCTAAAAAATTCAGAATTTTCAAAGCAGGTGGGTAAAATTATAGAGTCAATCTTACCTCTCTGGGAGACGATTAAAGATAAGAATGAAAAATATGAAATACTGAAACTTATTATCGATATTCAAAATACAAATTCTCAACAGCTAGCCACTTTGACGCTTGATGCCATACAAGAAAAATATCCAAATGATCCACAGTATAATGAGAAGTTAAGATTAATAGGATTGCGTTCTAAAGATAACTTTCAAGGCGCTTTATCTTATTATGACCTTTTAACGCACGTAGATATAGGAAAATATGTCTATCATCAAGGTGGTTGGGGTGTGGGAGAGATCATGGATTTATCTAAGATTCGTGAACAACTTACAGTTGAATTCGAAAACGTTGCAGGTAAAAGGCATTTTACTTTTCAAAATGCATTTAAAGCTTTAATTCCCTTAGCCGACGAACATTTTCTAGCACGTCGATTTGGTTACCCCGATACTTTAGAAAAAGAAGCTAAAGAAGATCCCGTAAAAGTTATAAAGTTATTGTTAAAGGATTTAGGGCCAAAAACAGCAGCTGAAATCAAAGATGAAATGGCCGAGTATATAATACCTGAGAGTGAATGGAGCAAATGGTGGCAGACTGCAAGAGCTAAACTTAAAAAAGATTGTTTTGTTGAAACTCCTAACAATCTAAAAGATACTTTCAAATTGCGGTCAAAAGAGATTACGCAAGAAGAGCGTATGAATAATACGATTAAAGATAATATGAATGCTGATAAGATTATTTATTCGACTTACAACTTTGTCAAAGATTTACCTGCTGTAAAAAGCAACAACGAAATCAGAGAAACATTAAAAAACAAACTACTTGATTTGTTGAAAGAAGAATTAAACCCAACTCAAGAACTTCAAGTCCTACTATTGTTAGAGCAATTTTTTCAACATAAAACAGAAAAAAAACAAGTTGTTGATCTAATAAAAAATCACACTTCCATCTTAGATTTAATCAATCCAATGACAATCTTAGCACTTAAAAAACGTTGCTTAGTTATCATTCGTGAAAATCGTGAAGATTGGGTAGACCTTTTTATTCAATCTTTATTTACGATACCTCAAGCTCCTTTAAAAGATTATTTAATTCAAGAATTGAATAAAGGGGATTCGCGTAAAAAATTATCTCACAAAATACACGATTTAGCAGAAAGACCCATAATGGCCCCAGAAATGCTTGTGTGGTATTTTCAAAAAATATTAAATGATACAAACCAAAACTTGCCTTATTCAGATAAGCTTGGTCAATGTCAAATTTTTGAGTCTTTTTTAATATTGTTAAGTCAGTTAGATTCTAAAAATGAATATAAAGATTTAGCTAAAAAAATGTATCAATTATTACTAGCTAAACGTTATGAAGTAGTAAGAAAAATCATTGCAGATACAGATTTAGAATTTATTAAAGAATTTTTGTTATTAGTTTCAAAATGTCAAATTATGACAGACCACGATTTAAAAATTATGCGTTCTTTGGCAGAAGTTGTACACCCATCCTTAGCAAATACTAAAACTCAGAAAGAAGAGACAAATGATGATTTTATTATTTGGACAACTGAAGAAGGGTATTTAAAAACACAAGAAAAAATTAAATACATTGGAACTGTGGAAATCGTTGATAATGCTAAAGAAATAGAAACAGCTAGAGCTCTTGGTGATTTAAGAGAAAATTCAGAATTTAAGTTTGCACAAGAAAGAAGAGCACGTTTACAAAATGAATTAAAAACACTCTCTGAACAAATGAATCGGGCTAGAATCATAACCCCGGTAGATGTTCAAACAGATACAGTAGGAATTGGGTGTGTTGTAGATATTAAAGATCAAAATAATCAAATGATTACTTACACTATTTTAGGTCCTTGGGATGCTAACCCAGATGAGCGCATTCTTTCCTTCCAATCTAAATTCGCACAAGCTATGGTAGGTTTAAAAGAAGGCGATTCATTTACCTTCCGTGAAGAAAAGTTTGTCATAGAAAAACTACAAAGTATGTTTGATAAAAAAGTAAGTCTATAAAATATGGAAATTGTAATCGCCTCGCGCAATCTTCATAAAGTTCGTGAAATAAGGGATATTTTAAAAAAATATCCCCGATTTGATGTTCTTTCTCTCATAAATTTTCCCAACTATCAATTAATAGAAGAAACGGGAGCATCTTTTTTAGAAAATGCCGTTTTAAAAGCAACTCACGCTGCTAAAAGCTTAAATAAATGGGTGATAGCGGATGATTCAGGTTTAGTCGTTCCAGCCTTAAAAGGAGAGCCTGGTTTATTGTCTAGACGATATGCAAGTATAGATGCAACAGATGCTGAAAATAGGCAAAAGCTATTAAAAAATATGAGTCATTTAAGAGATATAGATCGTTGTGCTTATTTCGAATGTTCTTTATGTCTGGCAAGTCCAGAAGGGGTTAAAAAGAAAGTTTCAGCTACTTGTGAAGGGGCTATTTTAACGCAAGAAAAAGGAAGTGGCGGATTTGGTTATGACTCTTTATTTGTAAAGGAAGGACATTCTAGTACATTTGCACAAATGGATGAAAAAACTAAAAACAAGATATCTCACAGAAGAAAGGCATTAGAAAAACTTTTTTCTGCTTTAGAAACAGTTAAAGAGTAGCTATGCATTATTATGTGGATGGCTATAATTTATTATTTAGACTATTTGGTGCAAGCGAAAATTTAAAATCATCAAGACAAAAAATCATCTCTGATTTAAATCAAAAAATCAAAACTGTTCATATTGATGTAACTATCGTATTTGATGCTCAACACCATGTTGAAGAGCAAGATAGACTTTATATGGATGCTGTTGAAATTATCTACACTTCACACGGACAAATCGCTGATGAATGGATAATTGATGAGTTAAAAAATAAAAAAAAACCGACTGAGCATGTTGTTGTCACTTCAGATAAAAAACTTGCTTATAGAGCTAAAATACATATGGCAAAAACTCAAACTGTAGAGGAGTTTGTCAGTTGGCTCGCCCGCCGTTTTGTCAATCAAAAACGAAAAGAAAGTTTACCAACCCTTGAAAAAAAAATTAAGAAAAAGGAAATAGTTCAAGAAACTGTAGTCATTCAAGAAGATGTAAATACCTATTATTTGAAAAGTTTTGAAAATAATTATAAAAAAATCCTAGAAGATGAAATCAAAAATGATAAGATTTTATCAAAATCGAATGAATCCGTAAAAAAAAGAAAATCTCTAAAGAAAAAAAATAAGAAAGAGGATGATTTATTTTTAATGGATTACTGGTTGAAATCTTTTGAAAGAAATATAGAAGAATAAGTTCTAGGATTTAGCCATTACCTAAAGCAAAAACAATTCTTTGAATCAAGTATTATTCAAAAGTTTAGAAAAAACAAATTTTTCCTATTAAAGTTGCAACAATTGGCCAACGATAATTCTTTATCCCTATCTTCTTACTTAAGACATTAAAAAAAGTAAGTACGATTAAAGAGGGGTATATTGCCTCTAAAAGGGGACTTAAGAACCGTGCTATTCCACTAAATTCAAAAGTTGATACAAAAAAAGCTATTGCTAATGTGATTATCATGGCAGTTGAATTAGAAACTTTATTTTTAGCCAATTCTGATTGAAAAAACTCGGCATATAACTTAGCTAAAACTACAGCTGTAGTAAAACACGCTAAAATGAGCGCGATACAAACAACTGGTGCAGATAAAGCACCCATTGCTTGGTAAGCTATAGTACCCAGCATTTGTTGTGGGGCGACGCCTATTAGGTTGGTACTATTTTTTGCGCCAAGGTAAATTAAAGTTACATAAATGATGCTTAAAAGAAAGGCGCCAACGTATAAGGAATGTTTAAAGATCTCAGCTACCGATTTTGTGGGATGTTTGAGTTGATCGATATGCTTTAATATAAAAGAGGAAAAAAAGAAAGCGGCTAAGAGATCCATTGTCTGGTAGCCCTGATAAAAACCACTCTTAAATGTCTGTAAGGAAGTTAAATTATTATTTGAAAAATAACCATCAGCTTTGAATCCGAAATAAGCGATAATACTTAAACTTAAAAGTAAAAACGGTGTTAGGTAAGTTCCTAAAATAGAAACAATTTGGCTTTCTTTATAGGTAACTAAATAAAGAATGGCGCAAAATATTAAACTAAAAACTGGGAGAGAAACATCGGGCGCTAAAAGATAGAAACTACCGTGGGCTACAGTTATACAACGAGCTAATACACCAAAAGGACTAATTATAGATAAAATAAGGAAAGATAGCCAAAAATTAGCTTTGGGACCCATGGTAGAAAAAAAAGCTTTTGTATCGCCTTTGTACAACCACATAGCATAAACCCCAAAAAAAGGGATAAAAACAGCCGTTATTAAAAGTCCAATACAAGCAACTTCATAATTTGATCCAACTTCATAACCTAAAGAGATAGGAAATACTAAATTTCCTGATCCAAAAAACATAGAAAATAAGGCAAAGCCAATCGAAAGAATTAAAATTAAATAAGACATGAAGTTATTAATCTTTAATTAAATTATGAATAGTATAGTTTTAAAAAAAGCGAACTTATATTATAAATTTTTTTATCTTCTTTAGTCAACAAACTATTTGCATAAAAAGTTTTTTTTCCTATTATTCCCATTTTTAAAGTATTGGCATTTTATGAGTTTTTGGCGTACTAAATCATTAGAGGACCTAAAAGCAGAAGCTAATAGTGGAAATGTTAAATTAGAAAGAAGTCTAAATGCATTTTCTTTAATTATGCTCGGAATTGGTGCCATTATCGGCGCTGGGTTATTTTCAATTACTGGTATTGCTGCAGCAAATAATGCAGGTCCAGCTATTTTAATTTCATTTGCCTTGGCAGCGTTAGGGTGTGCCTTAGCCGGTCTTTGCTTTAGTGAATTAGCAGCTATAATTCCAGTTGCAGGTGGTCCCTATTCTTATACTTATGTCGCCTTAGGGGAACTCTTTGCTTGGATTGTCGGATGGGCATTAATTTTAGAATACGCTGCTGGAGCTGCAGCTGTTTCGATTAGTTGGTCTGCCTATGTAACTTCCTTACTTAAAGATTTAGGAATTAATCTTCCTTTAAACCTCACTTCTTCTCCATGGCAAGGAACGCCCACGGATACAGGTTTGTTTTATGGAATAATCAATATTCCATCTTTAGTTGTAGTTGGTCTTTTATCCTATTTATTAATCCTAGGGGTTGATAAGTCTGCAAAAGTCAACACAGCGTTAGTGATCATTAAGGTGCTTGTCGTTTTACTATTTATTGTTTTGGGCTTTTTTTATATCAACTGGAATAATTACACACCTTTCATTCCTGAAAATACAGGTAAATTTGGAGAATTTGGTTGGAGCGGTATAGTAAGAGCGGCCGGAATTGTGTTTTTTGCCTACATTGGTTTTGACGCTGTTTCTACAGCTGCTCAAGAAGTGAAAAATCCTCAAAAAGATTTGCCAATCGGGATAATTGGTTCGTTAATTGTTTGCACTGTTTTATACATATTATTTTCATTTGTTTTAGTTGGTTTAGTACCCTATTATGATTTAGATTATGCCGCACCAATTGCTTTAGCTATTGATCAAACACCATTTGTTTGGCTAAATACATTAATAAAAATTGCCATTATTGCCGGTTTGACATCAGTTATATTAGTTTTAATGCTTGGACAATCAAGAATTTTCTTTACTATGGCAAAAGATGGACTTTTACCTCCTGTTTTTGGAAAGGTTCACTCTACTTATCATACACCCTGGATCGCTAATTTAATAGTTATGGGAGCTGTTGGATTGACTAGTGCATTTGCTCCTTTAAGCATGGTGGGAAGCTTGACAAGTATGGGCACTCTTTTAGCTTTTGCTATCGTCTGCGCAAGCGTTTGGGTTTTAAGATACAAAAGGCCTGATATTGAGCGTCCTTTTAAAACCCCATGGGTACCATTTATTCCTATTTTGGGGATACTTGTATGCGTTGGCCTAATGTTATTTCTAGGAATAGACAACTGGATTAGACTTATCGTTTGGTTAGGTATTGGCTTACTGGTATATTTTATGTATGGAAGGCATACAAGTCACTTAAGCTTACATCCAAATGGAAAAAAGCATTGATTGAATTTAATATCGTCTAAATTGAAATTTGAAAGAATATCAATTTAGGCGAAGTCTTATGGTATAGAGTACTTATCTTAAATACCTTCTAAATTTTTTTAAAGCTAAGCTCAAATTTAATTTAATTCTAATTTTTTTTTTGCTTTAAGAAAGGAAAAAGGGGCACTTTTGCAGTGTTGCCAAATTATAAACCTCTAAATTTTTGGATTAAGTTAGCCTTTGGAAGATAATGTCTTTAAATCTTATCTATTTCGCGATCTTTTTTTACTTGAAAAGGTTATAAAGTAGCTATTTATTTATATTTTTGTATGAGATAACATTAGTTAAATTAAATAATATAAAGATTATTATTATGTTAATTAATTATCGTTATTGCCTTGCTGTTGTTATTTTTTTTGCTTTTTGTTGGTTTTCTTTTTCATTACAAAATATGTCTGTTGAACGTTTAGATACAGAAAAAACGTACACATTAACAAATAAAGAAAGTAAATGGTTATTAGGTTTACTAAAAGACAGTAATCTATACGATAATGAAATAAAAAAGCTTTGTCCTTTTGTTCCTGAGTATAAATTAATTTTTGCAAATAATTGTAAAAGCAAAAAAATTTTAATTTCTTTATCTTGTTCTCAAATAAAATTGATGCAAAAAGGGGAAAAAGCACAAATATTAAATCTGAGCGATGAATTTCAACATTTACTTCACGACTTTTTTCAATCGAAAAATCTATTATGAAAAGTTTTTTTTGCATATTTTTTTTATTGGCAAATGTACTTTTTGCTCAACAAGTTCATTTTATTGTGGTAGCAGATAATCAGGCAAATAACATAGAAGATGTAGTTCATGCCAACCAAATTCTTATAAATGAATTTATACAGGATTTAATAGAAGTAACCAATTTAAAGATTAACAGTTTAAACCTTACTGAAAGTAATTTTAATGCCAAAACAATCTGGTCTTGTTTAAAAGAAAAACAGATAAATGCAAATGATATTATTTTGTTTTATTATACAGGTCATGGGTATAGAAACGAATTTCAAGAAACAGTGTGGCCTAGTTTATACTTAACAAATGAGAAAGCTGGGCTTGATTTTACTGATATTTTACAAATACTACAGGAAAAACGACCAGCTTTACTTTTAGCTTTAGCCGATTGTTGCAATAATATTATCCCAAGCAAATTTGCTCCACCAATTATTAAAGCGCAGCTACATCACCATAAAATAATAGGTGATAATTTTAAAAAAAATGTTACTTATCTTTTTTCTACCAAAGGAACTGTTGTCATAAGCGCTGCAAAAGCTGGTTCCTTTGCTTATGGCACTTCAAAAGGGGGTTTTTTTACTAAAAGTTTTTTAGATAGTTTTAACCTCATCCCACATATTTCCTGGGAAGAGTCTATAAAAAGTATGCAAAAATTATTAATTCATTATGTAGATCCTAAAAGTGATAGCAAAAGAAAGCAAGAAATTCAAAGTTACCTTCATTTGTCTCATGACGGAAGCTTTTAGAAAATAGAAATCATCAAATGGGAATAACTGCGTTATTTTTTTTTGTAAAGGCCATCCAAATCAAATAATGATCATTTTGTTAAATGCTTTTAAGCTTTGCAATTATTGATAAAAAAAATTTAAATGATTTTTTATTTCTAAACTATCTTACAGAAATTAATTTATGAAATAACAAAAAAGATATTTTTATCCTTACTACTGTAATATTTTTCTATTTCAGGTATTTTTTCATCTTTAAGATTTATTATAAGGTCTGAAAACACTAAGGATAAGGCTTCAGCATCTGCTGATGTTGGAAGGCTATTAGATATCCCAATTACAACATCGTATTCTTTACAATATTCATTTAATAAATTTTTAAAAATACTCTTACTTAAGATTTCTGTAGAATACCTTGAAAGTCCTCCTTGAGTAATATAATCATAGGAGTCTTTATGGAAAATTTTAGGTATTTCTATACTTCCATTTAAATAGTTTAATAAACTCTTTTTTTCGTCTCCTTCAAAGAAGGGTTGTATTCGATCAAAACTTAAAGGAACTAATAAAACTTTCCAACCTTTTTTGGATAGAATTTGAGCTAAAGAGTGATAAAATGATTTTCCATTCCCATTGATTAAAGCAAATAATTTATTACCTGAAGTAAGTTTAGATTTTTCAATAAAATTTGCCAAGTGGCGCAGAGTTGATAAATCAAAATCATTAATGGGTTTGTCATTTTCATCATCAAAATAAGTAGAGAGTTTTCCGGCTACTTGTTGCCCCATTAATCTCAAATTTTCTTCAGTTACAGGTAGGCCTTGAATTATTGAGCGACTAATAATAAAAAATGTAGTTAATAACCCGCCTAATATTCCCCCGAGTAAAAAGTAAAAAATGAGTCTTGGAGATTTAGGATGTAAAGGGGCAATAGGATAATCTAATGGGGCGGATTGAACCATTTCTAGATTACTGCTAATATTTTTGGATTCGACTAATTTTGTCAGTTCCTCTATAAGTTTTTGGTTTGTTTCCACTTGTTTTTGTACTAGTTTTTCGGCTACCCATTTTGATGGTAAAGAAGACATATCAGATTTAATGCTGTCTTGGTGTTGTTCTAACGAGCCTTTTTCATGTTTAATATTTTTTAAACGGTTAGCTAAGTATTCTTTTAATTGATTTTCTAAAATGGATATTTGTTGATGCATTAAAACCATAGCAGCATTTTGTAAAGAATAAATTTTTTCCTTTTCAAGTCCTTTTTTTAGTTCTAATAACTGAATAATTTGTTGCAAGTGCATTTCTAAAAACCCTTTTTGGACTTTTATCTGCTCTTTTAAACGCTCTTGTTCTTTTTGGCTTCTATTATGCTCATCTTTCAAAGAAAGGACTATTTCACTGGCCCGTTGAATCATTTGCGTACTAATCGTATCAGTCAAAATTGAACTTAAAGAACTAATTTCAAAATCATCTTTACCCATCTGTTGCAAGATAAAGTTATGCTGAACTATTTCAGCTTCTGTTTTGTCTAACTCTTTACTATATTCAAGATATAGATGTTTAGCTGTCTCTAAGTCTATTCCTAAAAAGAAATCTTGGGACGTTTGTTCGAAAGCTAATTTATCGTGTAAAACTTTATCTTTAACATTCAAGTAATTTAGCAATGTTTCTAAGTAGGAAATAAAGTTCTTTTTGCAAATATCTAGTTCCAAACAGTAATCAAAGGTATTTTTTTGGGATGAATTTTGTGCTAAATTATGAAGACTTTCAATTTTTGAAAACCATTCGTTAATTAGATACTTTTGATTGTCTAGTAACGGTTGGGGTGGGATGGCAAAATTTTCTTTTTTTAATTTTTCTAAATAAAGTTCTAAAAATTCTTTTTGTTCTTTTATTTCTTTAGCAGTTGCAATTTGAGTTTGAAAACCTTTTGTTTTCTCTTCATTGCTAAGAGGCGATTCTTCTCTTAGGGCTATTTCTAAGGTATTGCTGTTTAGTTTTAGCTCTCTTATTTGATCTAATATATCCTTCACTACTTCAGTATCTAAAAAAACATTATAGGAAGTGTGGTCTTCTTGAAATCGTTGTAAACGTTTAATTTCTAAATCAAGGTTTAAAAGTTTTTCCTTATAAGAATTTTGTGTTTTTGCTAAAAAATCGATGGCTTTGTTGGTGTCCGGAAATCCTGTACAAAAAACATCTTTTGAAATCATGTCCGCATATTTATCCATAATACTTTTTAAAGAAGAGTCCATCTCCTTTTGTCTTTTTTCTAAATAAGCGATTTGTTCTGAAGAAATTCTAGATTGCTCATCTCTTAAGTGATTTTGATAAACTTCCATTAATTGATTAATTAAATCTTTTGCTAGGTAGCGATCTCTTAAACTCATGCGAATTTTAAGCAAATTTTTGTCTAAACGATCGTTGTCAATTTGAATGATGTGATTTAAAAAACCAACTATCGTTTGCAATGGAAAAATTTTAATTTGCCATTCTTTTTTATTTAGTGGAGCATCATCATTCTTGATAATAGTAAATGAGACTAAATCTAGGTGAAAAGGTAGTCCTATTTCAGATTGGCCTAATACTTTATTATTGCTATCTTTAACAAAAACCTTTTCATCATCAGTGATTTCCAGATAATAGGATAAGGGTATTTCACCGTTATAAGCGACATCGATTGCCTTTAAAGGTGGTTTTTCGCAGTCTTTTAAGCAAGGAAGGGAAGAGTGGTTCCACAAGGCCATTTGAACTCTAATATTTTCATAAACATTTGTAAATGCTTGTTTTACCTTATTTAATAAACTACTTTCAAAAAAAGGTTTAGGGCTTATTTGACTCTGTAAATTTGCTTTTTCAACTAACTTTTCTAGAAGTTTTCTTGATTTAATTGTTGTCAAAGCAGAACTTTCATTAGATAATCCGCTGCCAATAAAAGCGGATAAACTAGATGGAAAACCAGCGCTTGATTTACCTTTTTCTCTAAAAGAAGCCTCTACTTCATACGAAGCTGTTTTTAAAAGAGAAGAAAATAAAAAAAGCAAAGCAAAACTTAGCGATCCAAAATAAATTTTATATTTATTTTTTTTTATAATTTTTATTAAGTCAGAAAAAGAAATAATTAAATCATATTTTTTCATGCATACCTTGGAGTCGACTTAAGCGTTTTTTTATACGCATAACGTTTCTACAATAATTTTTCGATTTTAGCTGGAGGAAATATTATGGACAAACAAATTATTTTTCTTTTGTTATCTAGCCTTCTATCTTAAAAGATAGACATTTTAAGGAACTGGATTTGCTATTCTATAAGTCGTCCACCCCGTTTGCAGTCCTGTAAAGCTTGGTATTAACTGATCAATAAATCTATTCCATTGGGTGATCGGTTTTTCACATACGTAAACGGTATCACCTGGCATTAATAGTAAACTATCATTTGGTAAATGAATAATGTGTTCCCAGGATAAGATGTAAATTTTAGGGCATTCTAAATTACCTCTTATAACTTGTATATGTTGTTTATCTCCTGTAAAGGGAATTCCACCAGCTGCAACTAAAGCTTCCCTTAAAGAAATAAACCCATAAGGGAGATTAATTGCTCTTGGCATCCCAATTTCTCCCATTAACATCACGGTTGCATCGTGAGGGCTAGCAATAAAAATTTTATCCCCACCTTTCATAACAATATTTTGAGACATGTCACCTTCATTCATTAATTTATGTAAATCAATCGATAAAGGCTCTCCATCTCTTATAATATAGCTTTTAAATAAGTTAGCATCTGGGGGAATATGTGCTTTAGCAATCACTTCGTAAAGACGTATTTTGCCATCAACTGGTACTGTCGGAGTGGCAACAAGTCCTGCAAGTTCAACTTTCCTAGTCAATCTATCTTTGTAAGTAACAAATACTTCGACATTATCTATTTGCTCTGTAAATGCCATTTGAATGGCATTTCTGGCTTCATCAAGTGTTAATCCCGCCACCTGAACTGCTGGAATATCTGGAATATCAATTTGACCATCTCGTACCTTAAAGCCACCGACAGTATTGTTAATGAATTGGATCGATTCCATTAAGTCTTTTCTAATGGGATGATAAACAGCTATATTTAAAATATCATCTTCCGCAATATGATCTTCATATTCATCCATAGCATCGCAGGGTAAATCTCCAACTTCCTTTCCTTCCATTTCTAAAATAGCAAGTTTACCTTGTCTAATTTTATAAGAATCTATGACAAATTCGTCTGCACCCATAACAGGATAATCGTAGCACGGCTTAGAGCAAGAAGAAAGGGATACAATAGCAAAGAAAACTACTAAGATTTTATAGCAGAAAGGAAATTTCATTTTTTTACCGATACGATATAACGCTTTAGTTAGGATAGATAGACATGAATATATTCTATTAACAAAAATTTTTTTAGCTTTTTAAGCTTTAATTACTAGGCTTAAAAATTCATTGAATACGGATTGTATTAAAAAACGTAAAATTAAGAAAGGAATAAAAGTATTTGTGTAACGACACAAAATTTATATAAATCTATATTCAAAAGTTTAATAAATGATCCTCATTTATGATCTAAAATAAATAGAATCCCAGTAAAATCTTTGACTGCTCAGAGCCTTTTTCCACCACACCGGGGCTTTAAAACTTAAATAACCAATTTTATACCCTAAAAATTTGGCGGTTGTATTTAAAATAGCGTAAGGGATTAATCGAGGATTATGTTTTAATAATTGTTTAAACATTTCCTTTACAAATTGATTCCCTCTTTTTTGATCACTAGATGGGCTTTTTAACAAATGTTTGTATTGCTTTCTTACAAGTCCAGTATCGAAGTATCGTTTAAATTCTTGTGAGAGAGAATAATGATGGGAATGTCTAACTTCAGCCTCAGCAACGTAGGCAATTTTTCCACCTTTATGTAATATTTCAGCTGTCGCAAAAGTGTCTTCTCCAAGCAAAACATTTTTAAATCCTCCAATTGAATCTAACGTCTTATTTAAATAAGCTGCACAAGAATCTGAGCAAAAATAAGTGTAGGTTCCCCATAGGTCCAAATCTTTAAGACTTCTAATATGGCTTGTGGGTGGATAATTAAATTGTCTTGGAAAACTCTCAAAAAAACCAGCGCCTTTGTGAGGTAATTGCCGCGCGTAAGCAATATCAGCTTGATCATCTATTAGTGGTTTAACAAGTTTTTCTAGTATCAACGGATCTTCTGAATAAGCGTCTTGTGTTAGCATAACAACTATATCAGTATTGAGTAGCTTTCGCGCTTTTTCTCGGGTCAAACCATGATTAAATTCCTTGCCAGGGATTACATGTAAATTTACGTTTAAACGTTTTGCCTCCTCTTGAGTGCCATCGGTAGAAGAAGAATCAATAACTAAGATTTTAGGTTTTAAAATAGATTGAATAAAGGGTTTTAAACATCTTTCCAGGCAATCTTTGCCATTTAAAGTAAAAACTGCAATTCCAATACTTTTCATAGTAAACCTAGCGACTCTTAATTATTTTAGCAATTTTAAAGGACAAAAAAATTATGAACAAACAAAAAAATCATTGTATGAATAACGAAACTTTCACCTAATAATTTTTTTATTAGCCATTAATTTTCTATTTCGTCATACCCACAAGGAGGAATGACAAAGACAGTGGTTAAATCTTCCAAATTGTCAACTAAAGGTTTAGCCTCAAGTTCATAATAATAGTCACCTTCCTTTAAAGGACTTACATGAGTTACTTGTGCCACAAGTAATCCGGGAGGAAAAACGCCATCCATGCCGGTTGTCACTAAAATATCATGAACTTTTAAAATGGGGGAAGCTTCTTCATCTGTGGCGTTATTTGCTAAACCCGATCTTAAATCTCTTGCCGGCCCTTCATCGTCTGAAAAATCGTAATTAAAGCCTATACCTTTAAGTTTTTTTCCAGTAGATCGCCATAATGGCTTGCCTGTGCCGTGTAGCTCCCCTTTAGCAAGGTTGTATGTATCCTTATTATCGTGAAAATCTTTATTAACCTTCTCGTAAATTTTAGACAAAGCTTTCCAATCTTGCTCGTCTAGGGCTATATGGGTATTCTTGAAGGAATAAATTAATCGAGATAACTGCTCGAATAAAACTTTACTTTGTATTTTCCCTCTTGCAGCTCTAACGGAGGGTACTAATCCACTGTCTGTAATTAGTCTTACCCGCGACTGCTTTTTACCCACATAATCAATAATTCCAATCAAAGAGTTACCCACAACTACCGGACTATTCCTAGCAATAATTTTTTTGGAGGGATTATTATTTTCTTCTCCACAATCTATCCATAATGAGCTATTCCATAAAGTAGGTGAACGGTAAATAACAGTAGCTGAAATAAAATCTTTGTTTTTTTCTAAACTATTATATTGGCTTTGATGAAAAATTTGATTATAAAGGTCCTTAACTTTTAATAATTCTGTTTGTAGAATTTGATTTTGTAATTGTAATTTTTTTATATCTTCTTTTTCTTTCTTTTCATCCTTAACAAAGAGTTCTTTAGCTATACTCCAAAAAGATTGTATATCTACTTTGGTATGAGCCAATTGTATCCATACAGGTGAAAAAAACGCGGCGGCATTTCCTCTGATAGAAAGGGTTGTTTTTGACGATATACTCATTACTAATAACAAACAGGCAAAAAGAATAATCAAGCTTTTAGGATTTTGTTTACTCATCAAAGACCTTTGCTATACAATCCACAAAGTAATCAGTGTTAATAGGGTTTAAACCAGTAATGCTCATTCTGCTATTCTCTAATATATATATGCCATATTTGTTTTTAAGTTCGAGAACTTGTTGCGGATTAAAAGAACCGTAAGAAAACATTCCTTTTTGATTACGCATAAAAGACAAATCTTTAGAAGAAATAACAGCAAATTTATCTAAAAATGTTTTTCTAGCCTCGTGTAAACGAGATTGTAAATTACTAAGTTCTTCTTGCCATTCCTGTTTTAATTTATCACAACTCAAAATAGTATAGACTATTCTCCCTCCGTGAGCTGGGGGATTGGAATAAACAGAGCGGATTTGTTGTTTAATATTTGTCTGAACCGGATGAATTCTTTCTTTAAAAGGGGTAACATATAAAAAAAGTCCTGGTCTTTCCGCATAAAGGCCAAAATTTTTGGCAAACGAAGCTGCAATAAAAAACTCATGTCCTTGTTCACAAAAGTATCTTATAGCCCAAGCATCTTCATCCAAAGTATCACCAAAACCTTGATAGGAAAAGTCAAAAAAAGGAAAAAGTTGTTTTTCTAACATCAACTTAGAAATTTCTTTCCATTGTTCTTTTGTAGGAGATAAACCTGTCGGATTGTGGCAACAACCATGAAATAAGACGATACTTTTTTCAGGTATAACTTTTAATTTACTAAGAAGTTTTTCCATATTAATGGTTTTGCTTTCTTCGTCAAAATAAGGATAGGTATCAATTTTTAAACCGCAATTTTTGAAAATTAAGTGATGGGGCGGCCATGTTTGCTCACTTAAGTATATAGCGCGGTTTAAGGCATTTTTTAAAAAAGCACCCCCTAAATATAACGCAGAAGAGGCCCCAACTGTTTGCGCTCCATAGGTATTAGCGGGACAATTTTTTCCTAAAATAAGTTCAGTAACTTTATGTATAAAATTTTGCTCACCATCAATTGCCAAATACTCTTTCGTATATTTTTTTTCGATAAGGATTTGTTCGGCCAGTTTGACAGTATTGAATAAATAAGGATTTCCTTCAGCATCTCTGTAAGAACCACGGCTAAGATCTATTTTACACTGCCGTTTATCAGCTAAATAATCGTAAAAAAGGCTAAAAATAGCATCATCTGGTACAGAATTTACCGCATTAAAAAAACTTTCCATATGTACAATAATCCTAAATTAAAAAACCAATTTTAGAATTAAAAGTGTTTAGTGGGAAGGAAAAAGAGGATTGGAGCGTAACGGAATCGAACCGATGACCTCAACAATGCCATTGTTGCGCTCTACCAATTGAGCTAACGCCCCTTTTTGAAAAACATAGCATAGCAAAAAGGGATTTAAAAATCTACTTGATTCTAATTAAACTTAGAGCCTATAAACACAGCAATTAATTTAAATAATTTCACTATGACTTCGAAAATCGATCAATCATCTCATTCTCATTTAAAAATAAATCCTATTTCCCTTCACGATACACCAATTTTAGAAACAACTACTCTTATCCGAAATTTCCAAGCGATTATCTCCTACCAATTAAGTGAAAAGAAATCAAATTTAGTCGTTGTTAATCCCATTACACTTTCCTATTCAGAACATGATCTCGCGGCCAAAATAACAAATATTTTAGAGGAAAAGCTTTTTCCAAAAAAAGTAAAAAAAAATTTAGAAGTTACTTTAGAAAATACTGGTAAACTCTATGATCAAACATTAGAAAAGCTATATAAACACCTTGATTTTTTCAAACACTATTTTCTATGTAGGATGGAAGGTCAATCTTTTAAAGAAGAAAAACAGCTGCTAGAATCGGTCAAAATAGTGACTCAATTTGATGCAACTATTCAAGAATACCTAAAAGGGGAATGGAAAAATATTACCGGGTTAGATTTTTTAAAAACTAATTTAAAAAATCCTTTTTTTAAAAAAAATTATCCAAAAAAATTGATAAAAAGTTATTTAGCTGTTTTTTATCTTATAAGAATATCTGAAGATAGAATTCCATTTGCCAGTTTAAGAAACCTTTGCTTTAAGCAAAATAAAGTAGAAGATACTAAGGGTGATTTAAAAGAATGGATTCGATTTTTAACGAACTTAAAAGAGCTTGATTTTGAACTTGTAGAATTATCACTTAAATTAATCTATCAAATATCTATTGACTCATTTTCTCCAAATACGGAAAAAAATACATTTGTAGAGTTTTTATTCAATTTATCTTTATTTGAATTCCCTTTTTTTAACGACAATCAAAAGCACCTTAAATGGAGAGACAATTTAACTGGAAAAAAACTCACATTAGAAAATGGAAATGATATTTTAGTAGGTTTAAAAATCGAATCTAATGAAAGTTTAAAGCCAAATAGAATCATACAATATGATTGCAAAGATGGCATTATTGTTGTGGCAAACAATAAGTATTCGCTCCTTTTATCTCATTATCTAAAAGATAAAAGGTCACAAAACGAACATTTTATCTTTCCTAAATGGCACACTCTTCACATAGATGGAAAATTTGCTCTGGTTCAGAAATTATTTCATCCTGAAAAAAATATAATAGAAAAAAAGTTACTCTCGTTTTTTTCGTCTTGTGTAAACAAGAATCGAACTCCCATTGGGGATATACAAATTGCCCATTTTATGGTAGATGAAAAAAAGCAATTTTATTGTGTAAAAGGGCTAATTTTTCAATCATTTGATCTTTTGCTTTTAGAAAAAATTATTTATTCAGGAAGAGATGAAAATCAGTATAAAAAATTTATAACAATACTTGAAAAGCACGCTTCTTACCCTCTGGCCCAAAAATATTTTTTTGACGTTATCTATAAAAAAATAAAAAAAAATAAATCTTTAAAATTAGAGGAATCTGCTTGTTATTCAGTTGTCAATCAACAAATGTTGTTAAGGGCTAAAGAACTAAAAGCTGAAGCTAGGGCTTTAAGAAATGAGATTACTTGTTTTTTGGAAAAAAATTATTGTTTTAACGAAATTGATTTAGAACAATTTGAAAATATTTTTTTAGAAGAGTTATTTAAAATTTATAAACAGAAAAAATGTCTAGGAAGAATTTTTCCCTTCATAACTTCTAAAATTTTATTGGAAAATATTTTAAAAAATTATGCAAGATACTTTAAGAAAAGACAATCAGATATTTTTAAAATTTCAAGTAATAGTTAAAAGAAACTACTACTTAAAATTTTGCTTAATAATTAAATTAAATAGCTCTTTGATTGTTAAGGCGATTAATATGTCTACTAGACCAATCAGCGACATGTGTGCCTACTCTAAACCCTATTAATAGACTAAAAAAACTCACAAAATGGGGAGAATGAGGCATATGGATGGCAAAGTATACCGCGGTAATTAGAGGAACTAATGTGGCTGGTATTTTAACGCCTGTTATAAATTCAAAGGAGCCTGGAGCACAAGTGGGCCTATTAAGAGCTGGTAAAATAGCTTCCTGCTTGCATTTTTTATAAATAATGTAGGACGCTCCAAAGCAAAATCCAATGGAACTTGATACAAGAAAAATTTTGGGAGCAAGCACAACTGCGATAATGGCAATAGCTAAGATAGATATTACTTCTGCCACTTTTTGCACTGTAGGATGTGTAAAAAAAGTATAGTTGTTCGATGCATTAATTTGGGTATCATTTGGACCCTTGGGACAACAGTTCATAATCGCTCCTTTGTTTAACTTAAATTATTGGAATGATAGAAAGCAAATAATCAAGTAATAGATAAAAAATATTTTAACTTATAACAAATAATTAGATTTATAAGGCAACGTTTAATGATTCAAAAAGAAAAAAATGGAATAGAATGGCTTGAATTTGAAATATTCCAATCTTTTCCAGAAATAATTCACGGAACGTTTTTGAGAAAAGGGGGTATAAGCCCTTTACCACAAAATGATCTAAATATGGTTGTAGGTAAGATTGATACAGAAGAAAACGTTTTATATAATATAAAAAAAGCCATTACAGAAAGGGAATTAACAAAATATTTTAAGCCTATCATTGTGCATGGTGACAAGATTATTCATTATAAAAAGGATATGAGAAGTTTAAGCTACGAAGGTGATGCTGTTATTTCAAATGTAAAGGATGTGGCTTTTTTAACCACACATGCAGATTGTCAAGTAGCTCTTTTTTATGATCCCAAAAATAAAGTAGTAGCAAATGTTCATTGTGGTTGGAGAGGAAATGTTTGCAATATTTATGCTAAAACGATTTCTTTATTTAAAAAAGATTTTGGATCAAATCCAAAAGACATTCTCGTTGGAATAACTCCAAGTTTAGGACCAGATTCGTTTGAATTTAAAGATTATAAAATACTCTTACCCAAAGAGTTTTGGTCGTTTACCATAAAGCCAAATCACTTTGATTTTTGGGAAATATCTCAAAGTCAACTTTTAAAGGCAGGAATTCAAAAAAATCATCTAGAAATAGCTCGCATTTGTAATAAAAGTGATCCATCCAAATTTTTTTCTTATCGAGGTCAAAAAGTAACAGGTCGCCACGGGACAATTATTGCGATAAAGGAGTTTTTACATTCTAAACGAATAGATAAAAATATTGTTAAAGGGAATTAACTACCCTTTTAGATCTAGTTAACAAAGCTCCAAAGCCTCCATCCCAACCTTCACGATTAGGTAAAATAGTTTTTTGCCAGGTTATTTCTAGAGGGCTATTCTTAATGATGTCTTGTAGTAGATTTTCATTTTCTTTCTTTAAAATACTACATGTAATGTACCAAATGGCTCCGTTTTCGGTAAGCTTTTCCATAGCATTTTTTATTAACTCAGTCTGTAGCAGGATTTGTTGATCTAAATGTTCTTTTGTAATACGCCAACGCGCTTCCGGGCGTTTATTTAAAACGCCAGAATTGCTACAAGGAGCATCTATTACAATCAAATCAAAAAAATGTTTGGAATTTTCAAGATCTTCGAGATTTAAAATTTGAATAGAAGCATTATATTTTTTTAAATTGTCTTTAAGTTTTGTTAATCGAGTTAAAGAAGCATCGTAGCAATAAATTTCACTTTGAGGAAAAAATTTATCATACAACCATAATGCCTTACCACCTGGTGCTGCGCATAAATCTAATATTTTTTTTGGCAGTAAAGGCATATGGTTAGAAAGTTCACTTAAAAGTTCAACGGAAGTAACGTTTTGTATATAAAAGTCACTATTCATACTTATTTGAGTAATTTTTGTATTATCTTCAATAACAAGCATAGGTTCAGTATGAGTTAAGCGATACCCTCCATCCATTGAGGCGTTACTATTCCGTATACGAGCCATGTAAAGAGATGGATTGTTAGCCCACTCTAAAATGTACTTAGTTGTGTCTAAGCCATAGTTTTTCAATAATTCTTGGATTAGAAAAACAGGATAGGAATAATAAGAAGATAGTGATTCGAGATCATTGCTTTCGGCAATAGTCAGCTTTCTGTCATTAATTTTATGTAAAATAGCATTTAAAAAATTGGCAAAAGTAAAATGACAATACTTTTTTGCTAAGCTTACCATTTCATTGGCAATTGCATAATTTGGTACGCTTGGCATGAAAAAATATTGATAAAGGCTTAATTTTAGAATAACTTTTTCTTTTAATTTTAAAGAATGCCGCTGCACTAAAGTTTTAATAATATGTTGAAGAGTTAAATCCCTTTGAATTGTACCATAGCACAATTCTTGTGCAAATCTATAATCAGCAGATGAGGGATTGGCTGATTTCTCCCATTGTTTTAAAATATGTTGTGAGAAAACTCCTGATTCCCAAAAGTTTTTGACAGCAAGAAAAGCTATTTCTCTTGCAGGGGGATTAGCCACTGTTTTTTTGTCCATTTTTGAAACCACTCAACCAATTTAGTACTGATATAAATTTGTTCTTCATCTGAAAATGCTTCTTTAAGCCATTTTGATAAATATTCTATAGAAGTTCCTTTTTTGAGTTTAGATAATATTTCAAATTGAAAAAAATCTATGACTTCATATTTTGTATTTTCATAAGGGTTTCTATATACGATATAAAACATTTTCTTTTTTTCAAGAGTAGGAAGGGAATGGTTGTTCCAATATTCAGATGATTGCTTTAACATTTCCTCTCTATACTCACATATTTTAGTTTGGAAAGATAAAACAGAAATACAATCTTGCAAAATGAAAGGAGCATGGATGTCGATTGTGTTGGTTTTCGGAACAATAAAATCGGAGAGATAAGCTTTGTAATAAGCATTATCTAAAATTGCTGACTCTAACTGTTCACATGAGATAAATGGGAAATTTTTTAACCACTTTACAAAATTATCGCAGATAGATAGTAAACGCCAATCTTTAGGTTTTAGATGGGAGAAAAAGGGGATCGCAAGTTTCGATTCAAAATTTTCTTTTCCAAGCAAACGAACAAGCAGAGGATACATATTGTCTAAAAAATCTATAATTCTCCACCAATATTGTTGATGATAGATTTGCAATAAAGAGAAGCTATTAAGAGCTGTACTTGGTTTAATAATAGTTGCAATTTGCTTTTTTAAATGTTTTGGCAGTAACGACTCTAAGTTATGATTAAATTTATCGATCGGTAAGTGTAAAAATCTTCCTAAAAACTCTTGTATAGCTTGCAATTCTTTTGGGACGACAATCTCATCAATCATGCTTTAGAACTCAGGGTTTGAAATTGTTTTGCTTTATTGGCTTCTAACAAAGTATCTTCTAAGGAAATAAAATCATCATCCCATTCTAGCAAAACAGATATATCCTTAACTTTGGGGTATATCATCCCATATAAATCCCATACTTCTTGAGCTACATGGTCATTGTGTGTATCTAAGAAATAATGGTCTTTTTGAGTGTGACCCGCTATATGCATCTGGATAACTTTTTCAAATGGAATATGATTTAAATAAGCTATCGGATCAAATCCATGATTTTTACTTGAAACGTAGACATTATTGATATCTAACATCATATAAATGCCAGCCTTTTCAACAATTTCGGAATAAAACTCCCATTCAGTCAATTCAGATTCATTGTAGGTAAGGTAAGAAGATAAATTTTCTAATGCGAAAGGTAATTCTAAATAATCTTGTACAATTTTTGCTTTTTGGACGACGAAGTTGACGACAGATTTAGTGTAGGGTAAGGGTAGGAGATCGTGAAAATGGGCACCGGGTAAACGCCCCCAACACAAATGATCAGATATCCAAGGTGTCTTTGTTAATTTGGTCAATTCTTTTAGTTTTTTTAAGTAGGAAAAATCTAATGGTGTTGGACTTCCAATCGCAAGCGAAACCCCATGTTGGACTACAGGGTAATAATGGAGAATCTTTTGTAAGATTTCTAATGGTTTACCTCCCTCCATATAATTTTCACTTATAATTTCAAACCAATCAATTTTTGGTTTCTTAGTTAAGATATCGTGGTAATGTGCTGATCTAAGTCCAATCCCAATCCCTAAATTTGGAAAAAAAGTTTGATTTTGCATGTTTATAAGTCAAAAAAAAGTTTAATAAGGAGTTTTTATTTTGTGCTTTTAGCGAATGTAGAGTTCGTTAAAGCACATGAATCAGAAAATGGTTTTATTACTTATTATAATTAAAATTCGGGTTGGAATTATTGGTAGTACCAGGATTGCTGTTGTAGCGAAGATCTTTTTGTTGTTCAATGGTAGCTTTTAAATCTTCGGAGCGTTTGTCTTGATTTTGTCTTACGTCTTGGTTGTTGTAAGCGCGATTTTGTGAATTAGTTGGATTATTTTGAGTGTTTTTTTGTGGATTAGTTTGTAAATCTCTTGCAGAATCACCCTCTAATTTCGGCTCAGTTGCATTTTGATTTTGAGTGGCAGAATAGTTTGTGTGTGAATAATTTTGATTATTGCGATATTTAGAGTTACATTTTTTGTCATCTGCTCCACAACCACCAGCTAGATAAAACGTTTCTGGTTGATTGTCTACTTCTAAGGCTTCGGCAGGTTGTCCTTGCGCGAGCGATAAACCTGTCATGCCAAGTAAAATTAATTGAGTTAAATCTTTATTACCCATGTTTACTCCTCTTCATAAAGTTAGAACTTTTAAGTTTTTAGTCTTTTTTTTATTTAAAACTAAAAAAAAAGATGTAACAGGTCTTCTAGCAAATTAGCAAGTAAAATGTTAACTATTTATTTTAATTTGTTGGTACAAATCCTTGATTTTTAAGGAAAAATAAATGATAATGAATGAAATTTATTCTGATTATTATGAATTCACACAAAAATATTTATCTTTCGGTGTTTTTTGTTTGGGTCTCCCACCTTCTTGTAGATTTTATGATTGGGGTGTGGCCTATTTACAAAACTTTAGCAGGTCTAGACTTAGCAATAGCGGGGCTCATCTCAGCAGCTTCAGCTTTTGCAGGAGAGGGTTTGCAGCTATTGTTTGGTCCTCTTTGTGATAGAGGCTATCGCAAGCATTTGTTAATTTTTGGCCTGATACTCGCTTGTGCCACTTCCTTCATGGCTTACACCCAAAATTACTGGATTCTATTTTTTCTTTTTTTAACTACCTGTATCGGTTCTGGAGCTTTCCATCCAGCCGCCGCGAGTATTGCAGGAAATTTAACTCAAAAGCATAAAGCCCTTTTTCTAGCCCTTTTTGCATCAGGTGGTAGTATCGGGTTAGCTTTTAGTCAATTTATTTTCACAAAAAGCTATGCCTTATTGCAAGGAAATACCATTTTTCTAGCAGCCCCCACTTTATTTTTGATTATTTGTATTTTTTTATTTGGAGTTTCTGGTACTGAAGCGACGATAAAGAACAATTTTTCTAAACGAGCTAATTTAAAAACCATTTTTAGTTTTTTCAAAGACAAACAACTGCGCTTATTATATATAGCCCAAGTTTGTAACCAATCTTTACTTTGGGCAACTGTATTTTTACTCCCAGATATTTTAAAATGTAGAGGCTACGAGAGTTGGATTTGCTTTGGTGGCGGTCACTTTTTTCTAATAATTGGGGCAGCTTTAATGGTAATACCTTCTGGTTACATTGCCGATAGATATTCACCTAAAAAAGTCGTATTAACCTCTTTATTAGTGAGCAGTTTTATCTTTTATCTATTTATTTATTTTCACGATATGCCTTCCCTATTTTTACTTGGGCTCGTTTTCCTTTTAGGCTCGTTTTTAGGAATGGCAAATCCTTTGATCCTCGCTATGGGAAATAAATTGCGCCCTGAAAGCCCTGGTATGATTAGCGCTTTTCTTTTAGGGTTGGCGTGGTGTGTTTCTGAAGGACTCGGGCAAGGTGGTGGAGGTTTGCTCACAAAATTATTTGAAAATGATGCGGCTGCTAATTCATTAGCGGTATTGGGCGTTGCTTTTTTCATCGGATCCTATGCTATCTGGAGCCTTGAAATCAAAGAAGAAAACTATTCACTTAGCTTAGAAGAAGCTTCTTAAGGATTTTAAGATGTTCCTCAAGGAACATAAGCGTTTTTCGTTATATTATTTTGTAAGCGTTTAATAATTAATATGATATTAATAAAGCGTTAATTAAATCTTTTAATTTATCGATTAAAATATTTTTTTATTACAAAACAAATAGGCTACCTATGAGTATACATGCTACCAGTAATTGGATAACGGATTCCGGTTATGGCTATTTTTCCCTTAGCAATAATCCGACTCACGATTCAAATGATCAATATGAGAAAAAATTAAGACAGCGCTTAATTTTTACAAACGTTTTAAATGCATTAGGTATTTTTCCTGTCATCGGCTTAGTTGTAGCTGTGGCGAGAGGAATTTTCGTAAACGTTAGATTAAATACAGTATTTAAAGAAGAAAATAAGCTCTTACTGCAAGAGATCGAACGTTTAGAAAATGAGGCTGATACTGCAGCTAATCAAAAAGAATTAGAGCAAAAATATACACACCTACAAGAAGCTAAAAAAAACTTCAACCGTTCTGTAAAGAAATATCAAGATGCAAGGGCTGTGGTTGAGGCGTTCGGATTTGGAATTGTTTTCTTATTTATCGATATAGGCGTAACAATTGCCCGCAAGAAACAGGCTGAGAAACTGAAAGGATTTGGGGCTCAAAGAAGTACAATACTCATTCGAAATAATCCTTATCAAAGTTAAGGTTGTTTAAATTGATAGAGAAATGACCTTCCTAGGCGTCTGGAATCGATAAATTGAAGCTGAGTTAGATTTTGAGGTAAATGATAGTCTTTGGATTCTTCTAAAAAAAGGTGACCCCCACTCGTTAGTAAAGAGGATCTATCAATGAGCGTTAACAATTGTGTAGCAAGAGATTCTTCTATCTTAGTAGTATAAGGAGGATCTATATAGATAATAGAGAAGCTTTGCTTATTTTTGATAAGTTTTTGGACCCCTTCTAAAGCATCAACTGTAAAAATCTTAACTTGTTTTTCAACTTCTAATAGCTTAGCGTTTTTTTTTATACTTATAATGGAATGACGATCGTTATCTATAAAGGTAACTTCTTTAGCGCCACGGCTGAGCGCTTCAAATCCCATGGCGCCCGATCCTGCAAACAAATCTAAGAAGGTTGCGTCTTCAATGTAGTGTTGCACAATGTTGAATAAAGCTTCTCTCAATTGACTAGACGTTGGCCTCGTAATATCTCCACGAG
The DNA here is from genome assembly GCA_000756735.1 of Candidatus Rubidus massiliensis. Classification (GTDB taxonomy): domain Bacteria; phylum Chlamydiota; class Chlamydiia; order Chlamydiales; family Parachlamydiaceae; genus Rubidus; species Rubidus massiliensis. Next base: position 495,889 of record CCSC01000001.1, read on the forward strand.
GCGTTTCTAAATACTTGTTTTTATATTTTCCAGCAACAATTCTCATGGTACATTAATCGTAAAGGTGTAACTTGCAAAAGTATCATTAGAGGCGCGTGCCTTTAACTCATACTCTCCTCTTGGCCAACCATCTTTAGGAGCTGCAAAAATATAACTTAAAACTGCATTTCCGTCGGTAGCTAATGTAGATTTTTGAGGAGGTATTTGCCCTTGCGTTTCAAAATTTATAAGAGTCAATTCGATTTCATCTCCTTTATGTCCATTTTCTACATATAAGGTAATATGTAAATCGTCGGTTAATGATTGTAATTGGGAAGCATTATGAGTTTCAATATCTTTTTGTTCAATTTCAGTACCTATATGAATTGTTGTAATAATTAAACCTTCATTTTCTTGTTGAGAATTGACTGCTGTCATTTTAGCAGAATCAGTTGTAGAGGATGGTTGTTTATTATCCCCCTTAGGTTGATCGATTTCTAAGCGTTGGATTACCCAATGGTTATTTTCAAATACTAAATCAAAAGCAATAGGGTAAACACGTTGATTTTTGGCAAATATTGCCCCTTCAAAAATAGCTACATTGTTATCAAAAGTTTTTTTTGTAATAGTGATCTTGCTCTCTACTAGCTCTGGGTGTCTTTTCAAAAAATCTTCGAATTCCTTTAAGTTAATAGAATTCTTAAACTCCGTTGAAAAGAAGTCTTTATAGGTTTCCTTATAAGAATCCTTATCCATTTTTTTGGAAAACGTTTGTATAACATCTAACAAAGGTTGAAAATCAAAGGGCTGTTGCGATTCTTGTAAAAAACTCTCTTTTAGTAAATCCCTTTTTTTCAAGGGTTCAATTTGAGCTAGTTGTTTTCCAGCAGACATATCTATTTTTATATCATCGATTTTCCAAGAGTCATCTTCGAGTACAAATCTATAAGAAACAGGATAGCACTCATTGTTGTCTGCCATTATAAACCCAAACAAATTCCCTTTTGTACCCTTAGCATGACTTTGGGTGAAAAAGGCTTGTTTTGCTTTTAAAAACACAGGATGTGTTATAATAAACGTTCTAAAATTTTTTAGAGGGGTATGGGATTTAAAATCATTTGACATATAAGCAAAATAACTTTCCGATAATTCATTTTGCTTTATCTTGCTAAGTTGATCTTGAGCCGTTCTTGTCAATTCATCATTACCTCCTAAAAAATAGTTTAGTAATAGTAAACTCAACAAAAACATTAAACCAATAATTATGTTTTTTTTGGGGCTTTTCTTAAGTAAAGGTAAAGAGTTGGCTATAGGAAGTGCCTTATTTGAATAATAGTCATTTTTATTCATGGCAAAGGACGCATGTCCACATTGATAGCAAAAATTATAATGTCTTTCTAATGGCACACCACAGTGGGTACAAAACATAATTTCTCCATATCTCTATATTTAGCTTTTTTTTATGCCACTTTAGCAACCAAAAAAAAGCAATAAAACGTAAATTAGCAAATGGTTAAGTATTATGAGCCATAAAAAGTAATTAATTGTTCAGCTTTGCTATATCTATATTTTTTGAGTTTTTCGTAAATTTGTAACCCTTTTGCATTTTTTCCTAATTTAAAATAAAGCACGCCTAATTTAAACAATGCCTCTAAATCATCCGGTTTTAAACGGTTAATAGTTTCATATTCTTGAATTTCTTCTTCATACATTTGTAAATCGTGATAACTAAAAGCTAATTGTTCATGAACCCAAGGATCGTTGGGCGCATATTCACTTAATATTTTAAATTCTTCTATAGCTTTTTTGGCAGTTTCTTGAAACTTTTTTTCAATCTGTTTGTTATATCTATCAGGGGGTATCCAATCAATTTCTTCTAAACCATCAATTTTTCTAGGGTCAGCATATAATCCCGATAACATAACATAACAATTAGCTAAACCGGCGTGATATTTTAATTGTGTGGGGAAAAGTTTAATTACTTCTAGATGAAATGCGACGGCTTTTTTTAATAAATGCTCTTTGAATAAAAAGACTTCTTCCCAATGAAGCCAAAAGCTAATCCTCTCTACAAATTTTTTAAAAAAAGGGATTTTTTTAGGAAAATTATAAAATAAATATTCAACGCTACAAAGACTATCAGCTAATTTGCAACAAACGTTTGCCATAGCTAAAAAATATTCAGGACTATTTATCTCATAGTTTATGAAATGTTGATAATTTTCTAAAAAGTCTTCTACACCTTGTTGAATTTGAAGAGGTTTTTTGTTTTCTACATATAATCTTGTAATAAAATAAGAAAAAAATGTTAAAAAAAATAAAGCAACAACTAAGGCGATAAACGCAGATTTAAAAAAAAAGGACGAAAATACTGTTATTAACGTTATTTCAAATATTCCAATAAATAAAAATAAATAATGATATAAAGAATAAAGTTTCATTCTTTTTTGAAAAAAATGAATTTTCTCTTCGATTATCGTGGTTATATCAGGTGCTGCTTTTTCTTCATTGATCTGAAAATAATTGTCATTTTTTATGGTATAGGAGGTCATTTTTCTTATCCAAAATGGAAGCTTTTCTGTTTGGTTTTATAATCTAAATAACCGTTATTAACAAGAACTTAAGTGTAAATATTTTTTGTTAGTTGTCTAAAAATTATTGATAAAGTAATTTTTTATTTTATAGACAATGGCAAAAAATAGTGAAGATTGTTTTTAATTTTTTGATCTTTACTATTCTACAAGGATAGTGAAAACAATTTACCTTAAGGTTTAGGGAGTTAATAATGTTAATAAAAATAAAAAAAGGATTGGATATTCCAATAAAAGGAAAACCAGAAGGTGAATATAAAAAATTAGATCTTGAGTTAGAAAATCAAAAAAGAGAATCTAAAAAAGTAGCCTTAACCTTAGATACATTTGATGATGTAAAATTTCGTTTATTAACAAAAGTCGGTGATGTTGTAAAAATTGGAGAGCCCTTAGCTGAAAGCAAAGATTTTCCAGGGGTTATGTTTGTAGCCCCAGCTTCTGGAACAATTAGTGAAATTACGCGAGGGTTAAAAAGAAGGCTTTTAAATATCATTATCGATGTGCAAGAAAAAGAAGAATATCTAGAATTTCCAAAAATTAGTAGTTATACGCCAGAAAATTTAATCTCTTTACTCAAAATGAGTGGGTGTTTGACTAAGATTAGAAAAAGACCTTTTACGACTTTACCAGATCCCAATAAATTGCCACGCAATATTTTTGTAAAAGCAATAGAATCAGCCCCTTTTACGCCTCCAGCTGAATATCAAGTCTTACATCATGAAAAAGAATTTCAAGCCGGTCTCGATGCATTAGCAAAGTTAACAAAAAATTCAGTTCATCTAGTTTACAAGCAAGGTTCAACATTTAAGCCGTTCATTGATGCCAAAAATGTTGTAAAGCATACTGTAGATGGGCCTCATCCTGCCGGAAATGTTTCTCTACACATCCAAAAAATCGACCCTATTGGATTTGTCGATGATGTTATTTGGACAATTCAGGCAAGAGATGTTGTACAAATTGGTTATCTAATCTTGCATGGTCGATATTGGATAGATAAAATCATTAGCATTGCAGGTCCTGGTATCATTGAAAATAAAATTGGCTACTTTAAAGTAAGAGAAGGTATTTCCATCAAAAGTTTAGTAGCTGGTAGAATTAGAAACGAGGACACGCGTTTGATTTCAGGCAATCCTTTAACTGGACACGAAGTAAACACTTCTGATTTTCTTGGATATTTTGATACAGTTTTTTGTGCTATCCCAGAAAATTATAAAAGAGAATTTATGCATTTTTTCCGATTAGGAACTAAAAAGTTTTCTTTTACTCGAGCTTATTTAACTGGCCATTTGAATAATGAAGGTAAAGAATATGAGTTTACAACTAATCAACATGGTGAAGAAAGACCATTTATAGCATCTAATATTTACGATAAAGTGCAGCCTTTAGATATACCAACGGTTTTACTGGTTAAATCTGTTATGGCCGAAAATTTTGATGTTGCTGAGCAATATGGCTTATTAGAAGTGGATAGTGAAGATTTTGCATTACCTGAATTTATTGATCCTTCCAAAATTGAAATGACAGAAATTATTAAGTTGGGTTTAAAAAAATATAGAGTTGAAATGTCGGGATAGTGCTTTAATAGGTAAATTTTATTTTTTTATACTTTTTAAAGTTTTTTCTATTTTTCTCCACTTAGCTACGTTTTGCATATGTTCATCATATGTTTTACTATAATTAAGATCCCCCTTTCCGTCTGCTACAAAATATAAGTCTTTAGTCTCTATCGGATGTAAAACGGCTTGGATAGAAGCTAAACTTGGGCAACAGATAGGGTGTTTTGGTAAACGATCGATGACGTATGTATTAAAGGCATTGTTATTTACTAAATCTTCTTTTGTTATCTTACGGTTAAAGGGATGTAAACCATTTGTAATGCCATACATAACTGTGGGATCAGACTGCAATTTCATTCCGTTTCTTAAACGATTTATAAAAACACCTGCAATTCTTTTTTTATCAGCTCTTTTTCCAGCTTCTTTTTCAACTATAGATGCCAAAATTAAAGCTTCTTCACTGTTATAAAGAGGCAAATCTTTGCTTCTGTTATCCCAAGCTTTAGATAAAAATGTTGCCATATTTTTTTTCATTTCGTCTATAAGCGTCTGTTTATATGTGTCACATTGATAAACGTATTTGCCAGGTAAAGCATAGCCTTCTTTTGGTATCGATTTTATCTTGCCTTTCAGACATTTAATAGAATCTATTTTTTTTGCTACTTCCAATACAGTATATCCAGGAGGAATGGAAACATGCCTTTCTTCCTTTTTATGACATCCCCAAATTTGAACTAAAAAAAGGCAAACTAAGCTTAAACTTAGAATAATTTTCACATTATCACCCTAATGAATTTAAATATTCTTCTTCAACCTAGCTATTCCAGTAACGTTTTTTAGTTAATTTGAATGATTAGCTAATGACAAAAAAGCGTTATCTACTTGCATTTTGCAAAAGTTCTAATTATTCTGTAGTAATTTCTTCTGTTGTTTTATGAAAAGTAAGCTATTCCACTTCTATTTTTTATATTTTATCTTTTTCTCATCATGTCAATTAAGTTTTGCTGAAAGTTGTGATGTTGATGAGGAAAATAACTTATTTAATGACTTATTAACTGTTCAATATTGGAATAGTAAACTAAATGATCGTTTTCCTGTTATGTATGACCATTTCCTTCAAGGTGGTTATTTTATAATGCCGGCGGCCCGGATGAGTCAAGAAGGAGAAATTGGAATCGGTTATTCTCATGTACCTCCTTATTTAAATTGGAATTTACGTTTGCAATTTACCGACCGACTCGAAATTTCTGGAAGTTATCGCATATTTAAAGGCATTGAAGATCCCATATTGACACCACTTGGATTTGGAGATCTATCTGACAAAGGGGCAAATTTTAAAATCCAAATTTTTCATCCAGAAGATAGTGATTATTATTTGCCAGGTTTTGCGATTGGTATGCAAGATTTCATGGGAACTAGAAGCTTCAAAGCTCAATATGCTGTATTTACTCAAATTTTTAAAAAATACAACTTAGAAGTAAGTTTGGGGTATGGGGGAGGTAGAATTCAAGGCCTCTTTGGTGGGTTTGCGTGGTATCCTTTTCGCTTGTCATCAAAATCTTATTTGCAAAACCTTGTTTTTACAGGGGAATATGATGCCACACCTTACTGGGACCCTGAAATTGAAAAACACCCAAAGGGAAGAAAATCTAGTTCTCCTATTAATATAGGAGTAAAATATCGGCTATGGGATCATTTTGATTTTTCTATTAGTTCCTTAAGAGGTCGATCTATGGCAGTTTCTTTCGGTGCCTTTTACAATTTAGGTTTAACTAAAGGTTTTGTACCAAAAATTAATGATCCTTTGCCATACGTTGCTCCCAAAATTTGGGAGGAATTAGGTCCAAATCGTACAGAATTGGCAATGAGCGAAGATATTTACTATGCTTTTCGCACGCAAGGTTTTGATATTTATCAAATATGGGTATTTTATGATGAATGTGGTGAAAAAACTTTACGCATTCATATGTACAATACCTATTATCGCGATGAATCAGAAGTTAGAGAGCGTTTAAATTATTTGCTAGGTGGGGTTGTCCCTGAAAATATCGATAAAGTCATTGTTACCATTGAATCGGAAGGCTTTCCGATTCAAGAATATCGATATTACATGAATTTTGTTAGACAATGGGTTAATGAAAATACATGTGATTATGAATTAAAAGTTTTAACACCCATGCAAGAAGTTTCATTTCCAAACGAATGTATAGAAAAGTTAATTTTTGAAAAGAAACCGGAGCGCTTTAATTTTGAGATTTTACCTAAAACACGCTCGTTATTTGGAAGTTCTAAAGGTAAGTTTAAATACTGCCTTGGTTTAAATTTTGGCATAAATGGATATATTGGTGATCAAATATTTTATTCATTGTTACTTGGTTGGAATGCATTTTCGGATATGGGCAAAATTGCTGCTGTGGATAGATTAAACCCTTCAAAATTAATTAATGTGAGAACTGACATTATTCGTTATTACACAAAAAGAGGTATTACCTTTGACGAACTTTATTTGCAAAAAAATTGGAATTTAGGGAAAGGTTTTTATAGTAAAATAGCCCTAGGGCATTTTGAACCTGAATATGGAGGTTGTGCATTAGAAGCATTATTTTATCCTGTAAACTCAAATTTTGCCTTAGGTGTAGAAGGTGCTATTGTAAAAAAAAGAACAGTTGGTGGTCTTGGATTTACTGGGAAAATAAGAAAATTTGTGGATTGGCAAGTAACTCATAGGCCTTTTTTGGGTTCTCAATTTTTTGTCGATATGTATTATTTTTGGGAAAAAGCTAATATAAATTTTAAAATAAAAGCCGGAAAGTTCTTAGCAAACGATTGGGGTTCACGCTTTGAAATAGCGCGCTTTTTTCCAAGTGGTCTTTGTGTGTCGATTTGGTATACATATACGAACGGACATGACAGGATTAATGGCCAAACCTACTATGATAAAGGCGTTGCTTTTTCAATGCCATTAGATATTTTTTATACTCATAGTGATAGAACTCGTTGGGGCTACGGAATGTCCGCTTGGCTGCGCGATGTGGGGGCCTTTGCAATGACCGGGAAAGATTTATATGACATGATTTTTGAATATAGATTTTAAAATGGAAACAAAGACATATTTATATTGGCTAAATGGTTAGTTAAAAAAAGATAATAATAGTATGAAACTTTATCTCTTACCTTTTTTTATAAAAGCTAGAGGTTTAAATTAGTCCAAAAAGTCAATTACCGCTAAATTTTTACTAATAGTTCTCAACATTTATTCTGCAATATTTGTGCCATTTCTTTGGCACCATAAGTAAAAATAAAATCGGCTCCAGCACGTTTAATGGAAAGTAAAGTTTCTTCTAAAACTTTTGGACCATCTATCCAACCTTTTTGCTGAGCAGCCATTAACATGGCATATTCTCCACTTACATGGTAAGCAGCTATAGGCAAATTTATGCTTTCTTTAATTTTGTAAATTATATCTAAATAGAGGCTTGCTGGCTTAATTAAAAGAATATCAGCACCCTCTTCTTCATCTAGTTTGGCTTCAAGTAATGCTTCTCGAGAATTAGCTGGGTTCATTTGGTATGTTTTTTTGTCGCCAAATTGTAATTGGGATTGCAAAGCCTCTCTAAAAGGGCCATAAAGGCTTGAAGCATATTTGACAGCGTAGGATAAAATACCCACTTGAGTATAGTAATTTTGATCTAAAATTTTTCGCAAATAGCCAACTCTTCCATCCATCATATCACTTGGAGCGATTATATCTGTTCCAGCTTCTGCTAAAGCTAAACTCATAAGTCCTAAACTTTGTAAAGTTAAATCATTATCTACGTAATTTTTTTGATTAATTATCCCATCATGACCATGGGTGGTATAAGGATCTAAGGCGACGTCTGCCATAACACAAAGATTTGGAAAAAACTGTTTGATTTGACGAATAGCAGTGCAGATAAGATTTTCATTATTCCAAGCTTCAGAACCATCTAAACTTTTTTTTGCATTGGGTATTAAAGGAAATAAGTTGATAGCATTAATGCCAAGCGATTGTAATAAAGCAATTTCTTCTAATAACTGATCAATGGAATAGCGAAAAACCCCTGGAAGACTTTTTATTGGTTGAATGCTATTATTTCCTTCGGTTACAAAAAGTGGAGCAACCAGATCATGGACATCTAATCTTGTTTCTTGCACTAAATTGCGTATATTGTTTGACATTCGATTGCGTCGAGGTCTTTTGCTATTAAAAAAAGTATTCGTCAGTAATTCTTTCATAAAATTAAAATAAATGGATTTTTGCTTTCCGATAAAATAATATTTTAATAAAAAACTAGCAATGAATTTAACTCTTATAAGGTAATATGAATTATAAAATTAATGTTGGAGATAAACTGCCCGAATTTACCGCTACTGATCAATATGGTAACATCTTTTCAACCAAAGATTTTTCCAAAAAATTTTTAGTAATTTATTTTTATCCCAAAGATAACACCCCAGGATGCACTAAAGAAGCTTGCAACTTTAGAGATTATTCCAAAGAATTTGAAGCATTAGATGCAAGTGTCATAGGGGTAAGTCCAGATGGTATAAAATCACATCAAAAATTTACTGAAAAATACCAATTAAATTTCCCTCTGTTGGTGGATGAAAATAAAGAGCTTTGTAAATATTTTGATGTTTTACAAAATAAGAGCTCTTTTGGAGTGGATTATGTTGGCATTGAACGTTCCACTTTTATTTTAAACAAACAAGGAGAGCTACTCTGGTTAGAAAGACCAGTTAAAGTTGAGGGACATATTGATAGAGTGTTGGATGCATTAAAAAAACTGATGTAAATCGGCTTTACATCAGCTAAACGTTACTTTTTTATTTTTTTTGCTTTTTTAATTTTTTCTTTAATAATCTTTTCGATAGCTTTATCTAAGACTTGTTCAGTTTGGACTTTTTCAACATAACCTAAAAAATTATGTTCTTTTTTAAAGCTATCTTTAATTAATTGTTCTAATTCGATCACAATCTCTTTTTGATCTTCGAAGGGTAAGTCAGGCGCAAGTCTTGTAATATGTTCTTGAGCAATTTCAATTATTTTTAATTTAGAAATAAAATCTTCGTTAACTTTCCCGTCAGGAGATTTTTTTAACGATTCCCATTGTTGAAATAGATCCTTTAAAGTCTCGATCTTTTGATTTAACTCTTGTTGTAATTTTTCATCACTCGATTTACTTTTTTTTTCTCTCATAATGACTCCTTACAAATCTTACTTTATTTTACAATAATTCCTTTAATTGATCAAAAATTCGTTTATGTCCAGAAGAAAAAGCTCTCTTTTCAAGTTCGTCCAGTTTTTTCCAGTGATATAATGAACTATCCTCTATTTTGTGATTAATTTTGAGTATTATAGGATAAAGACTGACACTGTATTTAGTAAAAAATTGTTTAATTTTACCAAGCGTTTGTAAAGAGGTATAGGATATGTCCATTTTTTCTATCCATTTTTTTCTTTTATTCTCGATTGATTCGACCTGTATATCAAAATCTTCGTAAGGAAATTCGATAAGTCCTGCCATTAATTGACTTGGTTTTTCTTGCTGAATCAAATATTCATCTTTATGAATACAAACATATACAATTCGATCTAATTTGATCCCTTTTGCCATTTTTGATTTAATAGGAAGTATTGTAGTTAGATTTTGCTTATAAGCTTTGCATTCTTCTTTGAGGGGGCAATTACTGCATAAAGGTATTTTATTGCAAAGCGTAGCACCAAGCTCAATTAGAGCTTCGTTAAATTCCCAAGAATTATTATTAGGTAAAATATCTAGAATAATTGAGCGGATGTAAGCTAATGATTTTTGTTTTGTAATATCAATCTCTAAAGCAAAAAATCTACTCATAACCCTTGCTACATTTCCATCAACTGCCGCTGCTGGTTTATGAAAGGCAAAACTTAAAATAGCTCCAATGGTATAGGGACCGAGACCTTTAATTAATTGTAAGTCCTCATAATTACTGGGAATTGTATTTTGAAAGTTGTTTATAATAAACTGTGCACCTTTATGAATATTTCTAGCTCTTGAATAATACCCTAAGCCTTCCCAAGTTTTTAATACTTCTTCTTCGGAGGCTTCCGCCAGGCTTATGATAGTCGGAAAGCGTGCCATCCATTTATTAAAGTAATTAACTACAACTGACGCTCTTGTTTGTTGAAGCATAATTTCTGAGATCCACACTTTATAAGGAGTAATATTTTGTCTCCAAGGAAAGATTCTTTTGTTTTTGTTAAACCAATGAATTAGATTATTTTGCCAATTATTCATTCAAATTAAATTGTTTTTTTTTAAATTTTTTTGAAAGCGTAAGAATATCATTTTTAAATTGCTTCTTACTTTCTTTTTCTATTCCTTCTAATAATCTATTATAAATTATAGGGATTAATTCTTGAGGATTTGCATTATTTAAGAAGATTGTTTGTATTAAGTAACGGCAATGGTTTTCAAGATTAGAAAAATGTTTACGATAACTATAGAGAATTTCTAAATGATCTTTAAAATATTTAAATAGCTGAGGCTCACTATTTGAATACAGTACCGATAGCCATAATCGACTAATAAAAGTTAAGCAATTTAAGATATTTGCTTGCGAAAGATCATTTTTTAAAGCTTGTAATTGTTTGCAATAGGTCGGGTAGAAATTTACGACAAATTGTTCATTAGATATTTTTTTTTCTAATAACTTATTCACTAAATCTGTAATTCGTAAAAAGACAAAAGGGTTAGTACCCTCTAACAAAGGCTCTATAGTTCCAGTTAGATATTGGATATCATTATTAGTGACCTGATTTATTTCTTCGTTAATGTAAAAATCCCAAGGATAATAAAACTTTAAAGTAGAATTGGTTACAAGTCTAATCGAAGGCCATTTAAAGTATAACCTCTTTAATGTAATTTTAGAAAATATCAAATGATAGTTTTGAAAGTCTGCTTCAATATTTAAGTTAAAAAAATAAAGATATAATAATTTATTAAGTTTATGTTCATTAAAAGAAACGCAATTCAAACTAGTGGATGTAATTTCGATAAAAAGATTTACCAATACATGCAATATATAATATAAGTTTTTTGAAACATTAGTTTTTATAAAAAAATTAAAAAAAGAAATGATGATATCATCAATATCATTTTCAAAATAAATAGCTTTAAACTTCTTAATTAATTGATAAGTTACTTCGGTTAATACATTTTCCTTTTCTATTTCGGATCTTTCTTCATTTTTCAACTCATCAGTATACTTTGGAAAAAATGAAAAATAGGATTCAGGTAATTGTAAATTTTTATTTTGAATAACAAAATTGAAGATATTAAATACACAAGTAACTAATTTTTCTAAATCAAATTCAATCAAATATAAAGACTTGTATAAACTATTCGCAATATCAAATCTTGTTTCTAGATCGGAAAATTTGTCATATTCGTGATTGATTGTTTGTTGATCTAGATAAAAAATATTTTGGCATGTTTGAAGAAAAAAACCTTCATTTTTTAAAAAAGGAGAAATTTGAATAGCTATATATGTTTTTTCTAATGGGGTTTGTTCAAAAACAAAACTTGAATTATCTAAAATACTTCTAACTTTAAGAGCAAGTTGAAAATGTATATTTTGTTCAGTGAATTTTCTAAATACTGATTCAATTAAACCTTGAAAACAAAGGGTTTCGGTTCGATTTAATTGTTTATATTTGTCTAAAAATTGGAGAAAATAAAAAAATGATTTTAATACATATTTAAATTCATCATTTTTGATAATTTTTGAAATAGCTCTAATGAGTAAAGTTTTATCGTTTCTTAAGATCTCAAGAATTTCAGAAATTAATTCAAAATGCTTTTGATGTGTTTTAAAGCGATTACTATTTTCTAAATAAGAGATAACTTTTTTTCCAAAAAGCTCGTTTAAATCTACACGACCTAATTCGATGTGTTTAAAAGCTAATTCAAAGAAAAGAGTTTCATGATTAGCTAAAAACCCAAAAGCTAATAAAAATAGGTTTAATTTAGTAGTTATGAAAACTATATTTTTTTGTTTAATATCTTTAGTTAAAGACTCAATTATTTGTTCCGATGAAGATACATCAGAAAATTTTAAATAATATTTAACAACAAATTCAAAATATTTATTTAGTAATTCAGGTGTTTGTTCATAAAAACTTTTATTAGAAAAAACCGATCGAATATTTTGTTCGAAGATTTTTAAGTCAAATTTTGTTGGTGCAAAATAATGACATTGATTTTGGATATCATAAATAAGAAGGGTCTCTAAATCTATTTTATTTGCGTTTGCCAAGCAAAATTGGTAATAGCGGAATATGTTTTCGGTCGTAAAATGTGTTATAGATAAGTCATTCACATTTTTAAATAAAAGCTGTTTAGCAAGTGGAAAAGATACGACTTGGAACTGTCTTAAATTATTGATAATTAAACTATAGTGAAAATCTTTTTTTACTTTACTTTGGTGAGGGGCTAGTAAATCAACAATTATATCCGATAAGTCTTTTTGTTCTATGCAATGTAAGCAAACCTTTTCAACAAAATACTGATAATCTACTTGATAATTTGAAATATCGTTATATAGATTAATCAAAACTGTCGCTAAAAATACCTTCTTTTTGAAATCATCCTCAATATAATCTATAATTTTAGCAAAAAGTTCTGATAAAATATTAATATTCAAGGATGTTTGTTTAGTATAAAAACCATTTAATAACCTTATATACCAAAACATTATAGTTTGATCGTTATTATTAGATTTAAATGCATTATTTAATAAAATAATAATATTATTTTCTAATAAATTTAGATTATTTAAATCGAACAAAATGACTTTATATGCTTCTGAAAATAAACAAATATCATCAAATTCATAACCCTCAAACTTTTCACATTGTTTTAAATAAATATATACAAGGTCCGTTCTTAAGTGAGAAAACTTATTACAATGCCACATAAATAAAATGATATGAGAACAAAATTTTATTTGGCTTTGATCGAGATAAGTATTAAAAAGGGATAATAGATCTAAATTAAAGTTATGAATTAAAACTACTTTGTTTTTCATAATGAAGTTAAAAATATAGGCCAGTTTGCCTGGTATTTTTGTTTCCAAAAAAAACTTTTTATTTTTGTAAATGTGATATATTTCAAAATAAACGCTTAAAATATTATTAACATTTGATTCTACTACAAGTTCATGAATCTGGGACGATAAAAAAAAAGTTATCAAACTTTCACTTATAATATTTTTTAGATCTTTTTGGTTTATATGTTTTATTAATCGATTGAATAAAATAATCTGTATTTCTTTCTCTAATCCATTAAATTCTAAAATATATAGTTCTAATAATTTGCTATGAAGCAGATAAAAATATTTATCTTGTGGGTTAGATTCTAGATAACTTAATCCTAAATTAAAAACGTTTTGGTAATTTTTCACATACAAATTGAGTAATAACAAATAGGTAGATTTTAAATCTTTTCCATTATGGAAAGTTCTATTTTTTAAAAAATTAAATTCACTTGTGGATTCATTATTTGAAAGTATGACATCAAATTTTAGAAAATCAAAGTGATCTAAATATTTCAAAAAGCCAGACGTTTTTTGAATTAGCTCAATAATCTTATTATGATTATTCTCTATTGATAAACAATCAAGGATTATAAAAAATAATTTCTTACTGTTTTTTTTATTAAGGCAAACGATTTGAAATGAATGATCAATTAATAGCTTCCAAAAACTAAATGCTAATAAGATATTATTGGTTGTTGTGAAGATAATTAAATAATTAATTAATTCTTTAATTAATTCGTTGCTTTTAAAGCTCTTTTCTATAAAAAGTGTAATTAAAAAAGGAGATAACTTAATATTATTTTTTTTTGAACAATTTAGAAGTGCCTTTGAAAGAGATGATAAATAATAATTATTAGGATCAGAATTTTTTAAAGCTAATAATAAAAATTGTTGCCATTCATAGATGAAGTCATCGTTAAAAATTTCTGTTTTTCTTATATATTGCTCGAGAATTTCTAGACTTTTAGGGGAATCGATGTGATTTAAAACAGAAAAAAAATTTTTAGTGAAGCTCTTCTCTTGATGACAAAATTGAAGGTATTTAGAAATGTGAGATATCTGTGTAGTTAAGGACGCAATTGAATAATAATGAGAAAAGATTTGTTTTAAACAGTCTGGAATAAATTTATTATACTTGGGGAGAATTTCTAATAAATTGCTATAGGTATTATCTGCTATAAATTCTTGGAATAGATTGTACAAAAAAAGATGTTTAAAATTATCGTTCATCAATTTTTGCAATCGATCGATTCCAAAATACTTATTGATTTCATTTAAAATCTCAATGTGCTTTAAAACGAAATGAGTAAAGCTTTGAATAGGTTGATAATTTTTTAAGATGCACCAGTAAATCAATATTTTATTGGGCTTCGAAAGCTTTGAAAATTTTTCAGTTTGAGAGATGTAGTCAGTAATTTCCTTACAAAATATTTCATCAAAAACAAATTGATCGTTCCAAAAATAATCAATCAATTTTTTTAATTCTTTAATCGTCAAATTAAAAGTTTCTAAATTATATATATTTACAGAAGAGAATTGTGGCAAAAAAAAGCAATTTTTATTTGTGTCATAAATTTTGTAAAAAAGTTTGTTATTATGTAAATGAGGTTGATATCCAAATATTTTTGCGCAAAAAGAAAATAGTTGATAAACAGCTGTTAAATTTCTTTCTTTATTTGCTAATAATTGAAAAAAAAAAGCTACAAAGCTATTTTGATTTACTCTAACCTTATGAAGCAGGTTTGGATCTAGTTCTTTAGTATTACTAGTTACAAGAGTATTAAAAAAAATCGTCTCTTCTAAAAAAAAATTGGATTGAACAATTAACGATAAGTAATTATCTGCAATAGCATCTAAAGATTCAGGATGTGAAAATCCTTTTGAAAGATAGTTAAAAATCCTTTTTTTTCCATTATTATTTAACTCATCAGTAACGATATAAAATTGTTTTGTCAAATGTCCTAATATGCAATCAAGAATTTTTCTTTTATCCTCTATAATTATCTTCAATAAGTGGAATGGGCATAAGGATAAGTTTATTTGCCCCTTTTCATCAAATACCAAATTTTTAAAAAAATCTTTACATTCAATTTTAATAGCATTTAATGAAGTTAATTCTCTAACTTTTGAGGTTATCTCGGAACTAAAATCTAGCTGGCAATCTAAAATGGCATAACAATTATTGACATAGTTACTTTTTTGATATCCAACCATAATTTGTCGATTCAAATTCTCAATTGTACATTCATCCCAATCTTCAATTTGAGATACAATAGCTAAATTCATTAATGCATAAAATTCATTTAATTTTGCTTGCATTGACGAGGTTGTATTCATATTGGGGCTAAAATCAGTAGAATGAAAATCTATATCGGAATAAACCAACTCTAAATCATCTTTTAGATTTAACTTTATTGGAAAAGCTTCTTCTAAAATAGATCGATAAATGCTTTGCATTAGGATTGTATTGGCAAAACTACCTATCAAATGGAAGTGAGGAGCATCTGGATGTTTATCAATAAATGTAAATAAATTTTTTAAAGCTAAAGCAACATTGAATTTGTAAGATTGTTTATTAATTATAATGGTTTGTTGTTTGCTTAAAAATTCTAAAAACTTTTTGGGTATATTTTTTATGGTAAGTAGAGGGATGTTAAAATCGCAAAACTTGATCACTTTTCCGAGCGGATCTATAAATCCTTCGCTTTGTAAATACTGATAATAATTAATCACATCCTTATTAGATGGATGATTTTCATGGCTAATTAGATTAAATTCAGAAAAAGAATAATTACAAGAAACGCTATGCATAGATATTATAAATAAATTAGCTAGAAATGATAAATCTATTAACAATCTAAATAAAGAAAAAAAAGAATAGAAATATAATCAATTATTTATTTTCGTTTACACAGCCATATTCATTAACAAAAGCTTCACCTAAAGCTTGCACAATTAATTGATAAGTTTCCGCATTAAAGGGATGATCTATAAAGGGAAGACCAAGATACTGACCTATGAAAATAACATTGGTATTTCTATCAAGCATAGCTTTTATAAAGCCAATAGGATCGCTTAATGGTACGGCGTCATGTTTGCTGACGTAATTTGTTACAGATTGAAAACCATCCTTTTGAATCAATGTAGCTGATCCAAAAGAAATAACTTTTATCATTTGCTTTTCTTCTTCTGTTAATAAAGATTGTGCAGCTGCTGTATCGCTTCCTCCCATACTATGCGCATAATGATAAATAGTTCCATTACCTTCTATCCCTCCCATTTCACGAATTAAGCTTTTCCAAGTCCTTGCTAAAAGAGCTGCTTGAGGAGATATATGGCCAAGTTTCACCCTAAAGGCTAAAACCATGTCAGCGCCCCATCCTTGGGTCGGATGAAAGATGTAATGCACATTAGCATTGCCATGAGATTGGGATACAAGGCTTGCCATATATTCACAGTCATTTCTTACATTTAAAATACCATTTATTAAGGTTATCCGGATTTTATCATCGATTTCCCCTTTACCATATATCCCTTTTTCTAAAGGATCAATCCGAAGTCCCAACATAATCAAAAACGTTTTTCCAAATAACTCTTCTCCAAGCTTATCGACATTATTTTGAAGGAATTGATCTACAGCTAGATGCCTGTTAAAAACTTCGTCAACCGGTTGATAAAAGGAAAAAAAATTATCTTTCCATTCAGTGAATTTAGTTTTTAAATCGGTAAGAAAAGAAGGGATGGAAAAATGTCCATATAAATCATAATTATTTATGGGATCATTTTTGATAAAAAGATATCTATTAAACCCATCAATTTGTCCCATGGGATCTAAATTAATCCAACGCCCAATTTCCATGTCGTAAAATCTTCTACCAAAAAAAACATAGTGTAAATCTTCATCATATCTTTTACTAAAAAATGTCCAATTAAATAAAAGTTTGGAATTAGAATTAGATTGAGTATTCTCGATAGTAAAATTCCCAAAAGAACTGTAATTTAATTGTTGGTGATTATTGGTTAGAGGATCAACGATAAAGGTTACATTGCCTCTAAAATCATAGATTGGAAAATAAAGCCTGTCATTTTTTTCAAAGACAATGCCGTTTCCAATTTCAGCCCCAATTCTAGAAACGGCTAAAATTCTAAGATTTACCACGTCATTAACTATCTGTGCTATTTCGTTGTCAATGTCGTATACAAAATCGGTTTCTTCTTTATCACTCCAATCGCCACGATCAGTATCATAGATCCACTTAATTTTTCTTAAACACCTATTAAAGTAATCATAAATAAATTCAATTTTCCATTTATTATGATTCACTATTTTGGTTAAACGATTGAGGGCGTCATAAAAGTAAGTAAATTCTTCACTACAATTTTTTTTTGAAATCAAATTACCATTAATATCATGAGCGTATCGCCAATTATTGCTTTGAGATATTTCATAACAATTTTTATAGACAGTCTCATTAGATAAGTATAAATTTTGAAAATCATCATATCTATATTGCCATTCACTACTACTACTAGTCTCCTTTGAAATACGACATAAATCATCATATTCGAAAGTTGTTTTTTCCTGATTTGAAAGAGTTTTCGTTGTGATTCTATTTATTAATTGTTTCTTGTCTCTAAAAATTTCTTGTTCATAGAAAGGACTAGTAATTTTTTTTAGCAAAGTATCTTTGTATTCAAAAGTTACAGAATGATTAAAAGGGTACTGAATAGAAGTTATTTGGTTTTCAAAATATTCAAAATTAATGTCGTAAGACTGTAATTTATTAGTCCTTCTTATCGAGATGATATTTTCATCTTTATAAAGATAATCTATCTCTGTGTCGTCCCATAATTGTTGTTTAACTTTTTGATTGGCGTCGTTATAAAAGTTTGTTATGGAATAGCCATTAGCTAATAATTCATAAACAAGATTTTTTCCTTTATAATCTCTTCTACTCGTTTTTTTTTGAACAGCATCCTCGATTTGTATAATTTGATCGGCATGATTATAAGAGAGAATATAGGCAATAGATTGATCCGAAGAAGTTATTGTATGCAACCTACCCCAAGTATCATACGTGTAAAAAATCTGAATCCCATCTGCTTTTGTAAAAGTTTCTAAAAGTCCAAAATTATTGTAATTATAAAAAAGTTTGCGAGGGATTTGATTAGAAAAGATTTCTGTTTGATTTTCTAAACGATTACAGGGTCCATAAATTCTAATTAAGGTATAAATATCTGAAGGAGTTATAACAATCGTTTTAGTTTTATTGCCATTGAGATCATAGAAGAATTCTACTTCTTCGATGACTTGGTTACAGAAATTCGTTTTTTTTGTTTTTATAATGCGATTATTCGAATCGGAAAAAAAGGTGATTTGCAATCCATTGGGATAAGTGTAAACGTCCTTTTTGAAGAATAGATCCACCTCATTATCAAAATAGCTTTCTTTACACCCGTTTGCCATTAAGTCCTGAGAGGAATTTTGTGCATTATCATCAGAAATTAGTTTTCCTTTCTCATCATAAAAAAAATTTCGTTTTATAACCGTGTCATCTGCGATTATTTTTTGAGAAGCAATTTTACCAAATTTATTGTAAGTAAAAGATATTTCTTCATTTTGTCTACTTACTTTGATGAGATCGTTATTTCTATAGGTTAAATCAGTGTTTTTTGGGGTTGATTCTTTAGAAAAAGTAGAAGTTTGAGAGATTTGACCCCTGGAATCTTTAGTATGGTTAGTTACTAGGCCAATTTTTGAGCGAAAACCTTGCAATTGACCGTCTAAGAAGTAGCAATATTGTTCTTCAGTGCTATCGGGGTAAATAGTTTTAAGGATTTTTCCAAAGCTATTATATTGATTTTTTGTGCTATATCCTTTGGGATCTATTATTTCAATAACTTGGTCGAGTATATTATAGATATATTGTTCTTGAGGATGAAGCCACCCATCCATAGTCTTAATTTTTGGGTAAGTAACACCGATTTTACGATTTAAATTGTCATAAGTATGAAATGTTTCATTTCCATCGTTATCTATTTCTGAAATACAATTACCATTATAATCATATTTATATTGTATGATTTGAGCGTTTGTCTTTACTACAATTAGTCGATTAGCTGGGCTATATTGATAACTAACAACTTCATTTCTTGAAGCCTTTTTTAACAAATTCCCCATAGAGTCGTAAGTATAATCAATTTCTTCACCTTTTAAATTTTTCTCATAAACAATATTTCCCATGGGGTCATAGTTATAAACGTTTAATTCAAAAATATTTAAGTTTGAATCTAAAAGTGTTTTTCTTTGCAGGTATCCTTGTTCATTAAAATAAGCAACCTCTTTATAAGCTAATGATAGCATTTGCAATTGATCGTCATAGTTATAATGTTCAATTTCTTGAGCAGATTCATTTTCATTAACCTGTTTTAAGCTAGTAATTTGCCTATGATAAACATTTTCTAAATTGGTATAATCCTCACTTATGCCATCATCTTTAATAATTTTCTCAATTTGACTAAAAGAATTATAGAAGTAGAATTCTCTTTCTTTACAAATTTCATTATAGTAATGAAATTGTGCTACTTTTCTTTTTAATTTAGGATCATATCGAAATATGGTTTTATTACCATTAGAGTCGTCTACTGCAATAAGGTTATGTTCAGGTTCATCACTATAAGTGTAGATTTTATGGATTGCTTCAACATTTGTTATAGGTTGAGCTTTATCATTGAGAATAATTTGTTCAGTCACTTGACCGGAAAAGTTTCCAAATATACTTTCTAGGGCAATCAAACCCCATTTATTATAAGTATATTTTTTATAAGAAAAAATATTGCCTTGATGGTCAGCAATCCCTTTTCCAATTAATTTTGGTAAATCAATATGTTCACTATCTTCCCAATAATAGCTTTCTGATTTATAAAGTTTGTGATCGATAAAATATTCAATGGCAGTTAGAAATAGTTTGGGGGAATAGTGGTAAACGATTTTATTATTATTAGCATCAAGCACTTCTGTATAATTTTCATGATAAAAAAAACGATGAGAAATAATAGGTTCGAGATTATAGGATAAAGGCTCTTTTTGCAGCATTACCCTGCCTATTCTAAAGTCATTCCTATTTTCTATAATGACTTCTTGATCACCTACTTGATTAGATCCGAGTTTATAGTATTCATTAATCAGATAACGACCTTCTGGTAACTCTCTTTTCACTAATTGTTTTTTTTGTAATTGAGGATGAACTTCATAAGTGTAGGCTATAAAAAATTGATTCATGCTAACTTTGTTTAATACAGATGTATCCTCTTTCGAAAAAGAATAGCTAAGGTCTTGACCATGCTCATTATTCAAGAAAAAATGGATTTCGTCTTTAGTATCAACGGATGTGTGGAGTATTTTTTTCTGTCCGGCATAATTGCACCAATTTATTTCTTTCAATAAATGATTATCATATTTGAAAGTTAAGGATTGAATTTGATTCTCATAAGAATCTTTTTGAAAAAAAGGAATATTAAATTCCCATGCACAATCTTTGCTCGAATAAGCTCTTCTAATTTTTATATCTTTATGAAAAAAAAAATTATCTGTTTGTGTTTCGATGAAATCTCCAGTAATAATATTAACAGAATGGCAAACTATAGGTAGTTCAAGGTTTTCATTGGCGGCTTTTAAGGGAGAATACCAAAGACAAAAAAGCAGTAAAAGGTAAGTGAAACTAAAGTAATATTTTGAAAATATAAATTTAATATTTGTGATATTAATAACCATTTAATTTATACCTTAGTTATTTATATAAACATTAGTAAACATTTTATCTAAATTAATCTAAAAATGCTAAATATAATAATAGTGGGCGCGGGCGAAGTTGGAGTTTACATAGCTACGATTTTATCAAAAGAAAATTATAATATTATATTAATTGATAATGATGAAAAAAAGCTTTCAAAAGCTACTTGGAACTTAGATATTGCCACACGTTTGGGCTGTGGTTCTGATTGGAATTTACTTGAGGAGTTAAGGGAGCTTGATCCTGACATACTTTTAGCAATAACGGATAACGATGAAGTAAATTTAGTCTCTTGTTCCATTGCAAAACATTTAGAATATAAAAAAACTATCGCTAGGGTATCAAGTCAAGCTTATCTCAATAGAAAAATTTTGGATTTTAATAGAATCTTTCAAGTCGATTATATAATTTGTCCAGAATTACTTGTGTCTGATGAAATAATTAAATATTTAGCAAGTCCGGGTTTTTTAAATATAGAAAACTTTGCGAATGGCTCCGTACAAATGAAAACTCTTAAAATACCCAAAAGTTGGTCTCAGGCAAATATCCCTTTAAAATTTTTGGATTTACCCAAAGGTGTAATCATTGGATTAATTAATAGGCAGAATAATCGCATAGACCATTTAATTTTTCCTCATGGTGATGACTGTATAGAACCCCTTGATGAAGTGACCGTTATTGGAGAGCGTGACCAGATGGAGCTAATCCATAAATTTTTTGGTATTAAACCTAAAACAATAAATGAAGTTATTCTTATAGGTGGCTCAAAAATCGCTGAAATATTGGCAAAAAGACTCCAAGAAAAACAAATAAATGTAACTATTGTAGAAAAAAATTACGAAAAATGTGCACAACTTGCAAAAAATTTAAAAAATACAACCATTTTAAACCGGGATGGCACTGATTTAGATTTTTTAAAATCGGAAAAGATCGGAACTGCGGATGCAATTATAGGATGTACAAGAAAAGATGAAATAAATATTTTAAGCGTTTTACTTGGAAAAGAACTTGGTTGCGAGCAAGCTTTGGCTATTACTTCGAATAAAAGCTATCAAATTTTAGCCAAAAAACTTGATATCAATTTTGTTGTTTCTCCAAGGATTAGTGCTGCTAACCATATTTTATCACATATTTTATCCGGATCGATTAGTTCATTAGTTTCACTTTATGAAAATCAAGCTGAAATTTTAGAGATAAAAGTTTCAATAGATTCTAAAGTAGTTGGCATCCCTTTATCTAGTTTAGGTCCTCTTTTACCAAAAGACTTTCTCATTGCTATTATTCAAAATAGAGGAAAAATCATTGTAGGTGGTGGAGATCGAATCATTTCTCCTGGGGATACAGTAATTGTTATTACAAGTCCTAAGCATATTAATGAAATTGAGGATTTATTTTAGTGATAATGATGCTTTATAAAGATATTTGCAAAATATTGGCCTATTTTTTTTTCTGTTTTTCTCTAATTCTTCTCTTACCAACCTCTATAGCTGCTTATTACCAATTTGTTTCAAATTATTCAGATCATCCCCAACTCCACTCTACTAGTGCCTTCTTAATTACTGCGGTAATAACCTTTATTATAAGCCTTTTGCTTTATTTTTTTGGCAAAAATGCAGTAGGGCAAATTTTTAGAAAAGAAAGTATTATCATTGTAGTAATAATATGGTTTGTTACCCCCTTTCTCGCTGGTTTGCCTTTTCTCTTAAGCAATACTTTGCAAAATCCTTGGCAAGCCTTTTTTGAAACCTCATCTGGTTTAACAACAACTGGCTCTACCATTCTAACAGCGAAAAAATTTGATCAGAAAACGGGTATTGAAATACCCATTGTTAAGGAGGTAAAGGGGCAATTTGATGTGCTTTACCGTTTTTATGGAACTGTACAGCCGGTAACTGATCAAATAACTGGAAAAACTTATCAAGGAATTGAAGCTGTAGGAAAAGCGCTTTTATTTTGGAGAAGTTTTTTGCAATTTTTAGGAGGGGGAGGAGTCATTGTTTTGTTTGTGGCCATTTTACCTTTATTAGGTTCTGGAGGGAAAATTTTATTTCAATCAGAAATACCAGGTCCTATCAAAAACTCCTTAACTCCACGAATAAAAGAAGGAGCTAAACAATTGTGGGTTATCTATTTAGGTTTAACCTGTATACAATTTTGTATTTTATTTCTATTTTTTCAAGAATTATCTTTATTAGACATAATAACTTTAAGCTTTTCTACTATATCTACAGGTGGGTTTAGCGTTAAAAATGAAGGAATTGCTGCTTATCACGACGCTTCGCTTGAATGGGTGTTATTACTATTTATGATTTTAGGAAGTATAAATTTTTCCCTTTATTTTTATGCTTTAAGAGGTAAATTTTATAGAATTTATGAATCAGAATTTTTTTTCTATCTTGCCAGTCTCTTGTTTTTTGGAGCTTATTGTAGCTGGAATTTAATCGGTAATGCAAAAATGGCAACTGGTGGAAATTCAAAGCCATTTTATGATTTGATTGAAGCGGTAAGATACTCTTTTTTTCAAGTCGTTTCGATCCAATCAACAACTGGCTACACAACTACAGACTATGATCACTGGCCCTATGTTGTGCAAGTTATACTCTTAATTATTATGTTTTTTGGAGGTATGTCTGGATCGACTGCGGGTGGCATAAAAATAATTCGATTAGCAATGCTATACAAAATTGTAAAAAATACCCTTCAGTCAATTTTTCAGCCCGATGCCATTAAACGAATACAAATTGATGGCAAAGAAATAAGTTCAAAAGATTCAGTTTTTGTTTTATCCTTTTTTTGCATAATTATTGCCTTTTTGACAATTGGGACATTTTTATTAGTTGATGATGGCGTTGATATTGAGACTGCCTTTACTTTGGTGGCAAGTTCTATTAATAATATTGGTATTGCTTTTCGAGCAGCGGGACCTTCTGAAACATGCGCATTTTTAACAAATAAACAACTCATTCTTTGTTCCTTTTTGATGCTTCTTGGAAGGTTAGAATTTTTTGTAATTCTTACTTTATTCGTACCTTCTTTTTGGAAAAGATAATCAACCGTTACTATAATGAAAAATACTTATTCAATTAAAATTGAGCCTCACCTGTCCTTTGATGAAATGTGGAACTATATATTGTCGAGAGGAGGCATACCTTTATATTCTATCACTGATGAAAATAATGATGAGATGATTATCTACGAGGCAAAAGTTGTTCTCCCAATGTCAGAAAAATTTAATTTGCCAGCAATTGATTGGGACCAACAATGGAGCCTAAGTCCGTATTATAAAGGAAATAAAATCGAATTTGATATGAAAGAATTTGGAGCTTCGGTTTCGATTCCCATTACTTTATACCCAGGAGAAGGATTTGGAGATCTTTCTCATCCAACAACTCAATTGATGCTGGAGCTTATCGCAAAAGAAGATGTTTCAGCTTACCCTCAAGTTGTAGATGCAGGATGTGGAAGTGGAATACTGAGTATTATTTTGGCTAAAATGAAAGCAAAAGAAGTAATAGGGTTTGATATTGATCCCCACGCTATAACCCATAGTAATAAAAACAAAAGGCTAAATCATATAAAGCAAAACCTTCATTTTTATGTGAATGCTGATTTGCCGCCAAAATTTTTAAAAGAAAACAATTTATTTATTATAAATATGATTTTTTCTGAACAGATTATGGTATTAGAAGAATATATTGGAAAACCTAAAACGATTATTTCGTCAGGTATCTTAGTGGAAGAACAAGGTGAATATGTAAACTTTATGAAGAAATTTGGGTTAATCCCTATCAAACAACTTACTCGAGGGATTTGGACTTCTTTTAAATTCGGGAAAAATAGGTATAGTTTGACCCCTTGATGGGCTATTATTAGCATAACTTATTTTATCTAAATCTATACAACTAATTAATACTGCTTGTGAAGCAATATTTGATTGCTTCCAATCAGTTTCACATATCTGCCAGGGTGCTTTAGTGTCTTTTGAAAAATTTGGCCTAATTAAATTGTAAAAGTATTGATACACTTGAGCTTTGTGAAAAAAATTTTCTCTAGAAGTAAATGTCGTTATATCAAAGAACTCTTTTTCTATGGTGTTGTGAATGCTTTCAACATCAGCTTGTGCATTACAATGTCCAGGCCTTATATATTTATGTTTAACTTGATACTGCTCAAGCGTTTGCACAAATTTATTTGTCTCCATTCTTTTGGCAGCCCCACTAAATTCCGATCCATTATCTGTTTGAATTGTGATATTACTTAAGGAAAATCGATACTTTTTAAAAGACTCTAATAGATAGCAAGCCATAGTTCTAGCGTTTAATTCGGAGAGTTCATTGGAAAATCCAAGAAAAATCATACCCGATTTGACATCTCTTATAGTATATTGATACCTTGGTAGATCTAAGATCATCATTTGATCTAAATAATTGGGAATATCCCTTAAGTGTTTTACATCCATCTGCAGATAAGTCAAAGACTTAAGTCTTTGCTTTACCTTTCTCAAGTCGTTTTTCTTTTGAGTATACGTTCTTTTCTTTCTAATAAGATTATGAGCTTTGATTACTCTATGGATAGCACCTAATGAACAAGGTATATCATACATATATTGAATCCTTTTAGGTCCAAAGCAGGGAGCTATTTTTCTAATAAGGACTATTTTTTTTTCTAATTCTCTAGATATTTTGTGAGGTATATTGGAAGGCCCAGCTCTTTTATCGTTTAAACCTTGCTTCCCTTTTGTTTTATGACAAGCAATCCATGTTTTAAGAGTGTTTCTAGCGATCTTAAATCGCTTCGCTGCAGGCTTTATGCCAAGTTGTTGTGCAGCGTAAATTGCATTTAATTTGAAATCGAAAGGATATTCTTTACCTTTTCCATAAGAATAGGTACGATATTTGTTAGACTCCATAAACACTTACCTTTTGTTTTTAGTCGAATTAAAGATTGTGTTTATGGAGTTCTTTTTTTTCAAATAATTCTTTATGTAAATTCCCTCTAAAAAAATTCGAAAAAGCCTTAAGAACAAATAGAACTTAATACTTCTAATTGTCGTTTTAGTAATAGTAATAGTTTCGGACTTATACACGGGATGACCTCCAGTTTTAGGGGGTCAAACTTTACCTGTATTTTCCAACTTCTTTTAAATTAACTATAAATATTTAATTTTAATATGTTAAAATAAAGATTATAGTTAAATTTATAAATATTCGAATGTATTCTAATGTTTACTAAAGATTATTTAAAAAAATATTTAAAAGAAAACCAAACTAATAAAAAAATAGATTCTTTAATATTAGATTGGTTTGATCTTACCCATTGGTTTCCGTCTGAAATCGATTTAGAAAATCATAGTATATTACTAGATAAAAAGAGTGATTATATAAATAAAATTACTCTTATGAATGATAGTTTTTATGTATTTTTATTTACGACAAAAACTCGACTAGCTTTTGCTGAAAAAGAAGAAATTAATACTCTATATGAATTAATTTTAGACCCTAAGTTTAGTATTACTCCACGATTACGTTTATTTAGAAAAAATAAAGAAAAATTTTATCTTTCCTTATTTTCTGATAAAGAAAATACAGAAATTCAAGATTCTACCCATATTTTCTTTAAAAATAGCATTGGCCAAGTCAAAATGAAAGTACTTTCAACTCAAAATGATTTTGATTTATGGTTAAAAAACCGCTATGAAAAAACGTTGTTAACTTTTTCATCAGTCGATAATAATGAAGATATTGAAATGCAATTAATGCATTTTTTACAACTTTATATTTCCTTTTCTGAAGATCAAATCATTCAACAAAAAGCTATAGATAAAATCACCGAGTTATTGCAAAACCTATCTTCATTACCTTTAGAAAATAAACTTCGCTCTAAACTTAGCAAAACTATTAGAGCGAATGATCACTTGATGCAAAGTTTGCGTGATTTTAGAAATCTTGATGGCCCATTCTCTCAAAAAGTTAGAGGCTTTATAAAGGAGATATCTCAAAATAGAGATTCTTTATTTATTACCAATAATATTGAAATTAAAAATGCTAATTTAGATGTTGAAAGAGAACTTCATAAAATTCCTCTTTTAATAGATAGAGTGGCAGAAGAGTTCTGTTTAAAGAATTCAATAACTGAACACTTCACTTTCCCCAATACTTTCGTTGAATTGCAGATAGATCAAGAAGATGACAAAATTGATTATAATAAAGCTAAATTGATTCTTGATTTTTCAAACCAAGAAAAAAAAGAAGAAGTTGTTGTTGGATTAAAAGTGAACGATTTAGGCTTTGGCTTTCCTATTGTAAGATTGTTGATCATTGGTAATAAAGGTTCTATCACCTTAAAAGAATGTGCGAAAATTAATGCAGCTATAAAATATGCAGTAGAGAATAAAATTCCAATCGATTGGTTTGCTTGTTCGTTTGGTGTTGAAATTTCCCTCAATCGAGGAGTCGAGGGTCTTGATGCAAGTTCATCAACAGCTCGAGAATTACTAAAGGCATCTAGAAATAGCAATATACCCATTAATGTAGTTGTTGATAACGCAAACGTTGGAGCTCAGGCTTATTGGGATGCTATAGCATCTATTTTATTTGATACCAACGGTTTGCTAATTATGACTGAGAAAGGATCGATGACATTGACAGGCTATAAAGCTTTAACATTGGCTCTCCAAAGTAAAACGCATAGTTTAGATATAACTGAAACTGCTGACAAATTGTTTCCACAAGGTCTTCAATCTTTGGGGGGTTATGAAAATGTGTATAGCGCATCTGGCGAGGCTATGCTTTATGCTAAAAATCTAAAACAAGCTTGTGAACAATTATTACTTCATCATTATTATTCTTATACTCCATCTGCTGATAATCTTGTAGAAAATCGAATTTTATATAATGCAAAAAAAACCATCTTGTCAGAAACAGATGTTGAAAAAGAAATAAAAAAAATTAGAGATGGTCGCAAAGGGGATAGAGAAAAAATCTTAATGTTTTTGCACAATCCAAATAGTCCCCCACCTCTTTACTTATGGAAAGATATAAAAGGGGAAACAGAAAATGAAATAGTAGAAATGGAGCATACAATTGTTGCCGAAATGATCATTGGAAATCGCCCGACTATGGTAATTTTTCCACCAACCGGTCCTTTATCTCCTCAAGATGCTGCCTTAATAGCTAAAGCTATCTATAAAGCAAATAATAGAATTCCAGTTTTAATAATCGGCAATTTAACCGGCTTTAATAGTGATCCTGAGGCTATGAAGCATATGCAACTATTTTCAGGTGCTTCAATTGTTAAATCTATAGTAGAACATGAAGGGCCAATTCTTGTTACTAATTTAGGTAATCTAGTCGGTGGAACATATGTTATCTTTAGTAAGCAGTTAAATCCCAACCTTAAAATTTTAGCTATTGAAGGAGCAAAATTTCAAGTGGTGGGTGGGGTGCTTGCCGCAAAATTAATCTTTCATAAAACAGTGATGGAAAAAGCTCAAAAAGACTCTCGTTTGCAAAATTTAACGGGAAGTGAATATGATAATATGTTGCGAAAACTTATCACAGAATTTGAAGGTATTGAAGCAGAAAATTACGATAAATATCATAGTGCTTATAGAGCTCTATCCGTGAATTCAATTGATAAAATTGTTCCCATTAGAGAATTGCGGGATTCTATCATAGCCATGCAAGAACAATCTATAAATGAGTATCTAGAAAAAAAATGGCAAGAAAATCAAAAATTAGCTTAGCCATTCTAATCTAATAAAAATTTAATTAATCATTTAATGGATTTATTAATTCCTGATCAGTAACTATATGTGTAATTTAACTTATATAGATATTCTTATAAGTGAGGTCTAATCAGGAATTTAGAAATTTAAAAATTAGCCTTTTAGAAAACACCAGACTGTTCATTTATTTTATCTATTGCAAATTGTCTATTTTTTAAAGAATATTCTCTAAATGTATCTAATATATTCGGTTTTGCTAAAAGTGTGTCACAAGCTTGTAAGCACTCCTCATATTGACCGATCCACCAAGCGCATATAGAAAATTCAAAAAGAATTCCATCATAAGCCCAATTTTCTAAAAATAAAGTATCTTTCAAATGAGGTAAATTAAAGCCATTTTTTGCCAAAAAATAACCTTTTAAATGTTCTCCATTTACACGTGCATTTTTTACCATATAGTAGATAGGTTCTGGTCTATTTGGGCAATATTGATGAGCTAAATAATAGCTATCTTCTATCACTTGTTTATCCATTCCAAGTCTTTCTTAACATTTTGCTATTTGAAGTAACGACCAAAACACTTCTTCTGTCCATCCCCCCATTTCAACTCTTTTTTTATAATAAATAATGGCATTTTCATCGTCACCAGCGCATGAATAGCTTTGCGCTAAATAAAACATATAACGGGTATTAGTTGGATCTTTTTTTATAGCTTCTAAAAGAATTTGTGCATCTTTTAAGTATTTATTCGGATCTTGAGATCGACCACCACCTCCAACGACTAAATAAGTTACACCAGAGAGAATTTCGTTGGTATAAGCATTATTTGCGTAGATACATTCATGCATAACACCGTACCAATGCCAATCTAAGCTAGCTTTTATAAGGCGTGGAATATTGTAATGTGTGCCATTGATATCAGAAGTAATTTGGTAAAAATCTAAAGATAAATCTGGCAAAGTAAAATCTGAACTATAAATTAATTTATCGTCAGCATCCATGTAAAGGATATAGTCACATTTGTCTTTTGCAAGTTGTAGAGCTTCTTCTCTATTATGCCCAAAATCAATCCAAGGACGTGAATAAATCTCACCAGGTATATTGTTTCTATGCATATAGTCAGTTATAACTTCAATGGTATTATCATCAGAACCCGTATCCACAATGACCCAGTAATCAATAATTGGCAAAACTGATTCTAAGCATCTTGTTATTACATGACTTTCGTTTTTTACAATCATGTTTAAGCAAATAGATTTATCTTTATTGTATTGTTGAGCTTCAACTTTGTAGCTGCATAATAGCAGTACCAAAAATAAGATTTTGTTCATGGCTATCTCATTAGTAATGTGTAAAAGAATTTTTTAAATCTTTCGATTGTTTTTTTACAATAAAGATTTTATTTGAATGGTTTTATTTAAAAAATTTGATTAGCTAGATTGATTTAAAGTGGCAATCACAGATTTCTTAATGCTTGAATAGGATCTAAATCAGCAGCTTTTTGAGATGGATATAAACCTGATAATATTCCCACTCCTAGTGATAGAGCAGTTGCTAAAAATATAGACTCTAAAGATATATAGATTGGCCATCCTGTAACTATTTGCAAAGACTTCGATATGATTATACCAAAGATAATTCCCAAAATGGCACCACAAAGGCTTAAGACTAATGTTTCTACAAGAAATTGTTGTAAAATATGAAATTTAGTCGCACCAACAGCCCTTCGAATGCCAATTTCTCTAGTTCTTTCATAAATGGAAGCTAGCATGATATTCATTATCCCTACACCACCTGTTAACATCGATAAGGATGTTACAATAATTAAAACTAGATTAAGTAAGTTTTTTGCTTTCTTTTCTTGTCTAAGCAATTCTTCAGGTACAATAACATGGTAATCTTCTACAGAAAAATGGGTTTTTTTAAGTAAACGCTTTATATTTTCTAAAGTTTGATGGATGATTTCTTTATTTTTTACTTGAATTAGTATTTCATTTAAGGACGCATCAGCATAAGGTGTTTTTCGGCCAAGTCCAATCTCAGAACCTATGGGAATAAAAATGGATCTATCGGTATCTTTTTCGTTAATAGTTGAAGGAAGTTCACTTTTTTTGCGACTTTTTAAAATGCCGATAATTAAAAAAGTGTTATTGGCAATTTTAATTGTTTGACCTATTTCACCATTTTTCCCTAATGTTTTGGCTATGACATCTCCTATAACACAAACTTGACTGCCTTGATGACAGTCTAAAAGAGAAATTAATCTGCCTCGTTGAAGATTTAATTGCTTAATAAAAAAATAATCCGGACGTACAACTAATATTTCAGGAGTTAAATCATTTAAATCCTCGTGTAAATTAGCTGAAATAATTTTCAAAGCTGAAATTTTTTCTATATTAGGAATATTTTTTTTTATTTGATCTAAATCGTTAATTGTTAAACCTTCGGATTTTTTTAAAATGCTTTGAATTTTTTGCTCTTCAGTCATTTCCATTTTTTTTAAAATAATGTTTTTTAAACCAAGTTGTTCAATTTGTAGCAAAATTTCATGCTTTGAACCTTCACATATCGCAAAAATGGTGATTACTGCAATAACTCCAAAAAAAACACCTAAAGTACTCAAAAAGGAGCGTAGTGGATGCATTTTTAAAGTTCGGAAACTGTAAAAGATTAGTCTTAAAAAATTCATTTTACAATAGAGAATTCGTAATAAATATTATTATAATCCTGAGCGATAGATCCATCTCTCATTCTAATTATTCTTTTTGTACAGTTTGCTATTCTTTCATCATGTGTAATAAGAATAATTGTTACCCCTTTTTTATTTAAAAATTGAAGTAATTTTACAATATTTAAGGTATTCCATTGATCAAGATTACCTGTCGGTTCATCTGCCAAAATGATCGAAGGATTGACAACTAAAGCTCTTGCAATGGCAACTCTTTGTTTTTCACCTCCAGAAAGCAATTGAGTTTTATGATGGATTCGATGCGACATTCCTACAAGGTTGATAACTTTTTTTATCTCAACGACAGCCTTATTGTTTCCTTTTTGATAAAGAAATGGCAAAGCGACATTTTCATAAACAGTTAGCTGAGGAATCAGATTATAATCCTGAAAAACAAGTCCAATTTTTTGTGATCGAATCTTGGCTAATTTTTTGTCATTTAATGTATGAATAGCTTGATCATTTAAAAAATATTCGCCAGTTGTTGGTTGATCTAAACATCCGAGTATGTGCAATAATGTCGATTTGCCAGAACCTGATGGTCCTAAAATAGACAAAAAATCATTTTTTTTTACCGTTAAATTTATAGACCTTAAAGCAACTACTTTCTGAAATTTAGTATCAAAGATGCGATTAATATTTTTTAAAGTAATTAAGCAATTATTCATAGAAATTGACTATGGTTCATATATTCATGAGGAGGTTCTGCTATTAATATTTCATCATTTTCTTCAAGTCCAGAAATCACTTCCACCCATTGGTCATTATTCCAACCTATTTGAATTGCTTTCCAGTAAGGTTTTTGCCCTTCATTATGTATGCAGCAATATGGAAGTTTATTAAATTCAAAAACGGATTGAATTGGTACAGTCAAAACATCATCCAATTGTTTTGATTTTATTGTAATTCTAGCTGTCATTCCTGGACGCAAGCGCGTATCGAAATCAAACAATTTTACCATAACTTCAAAGTATTTTTGATCACCAAGTTTTGTAAAATCTGTTAATCCCAAAACACCAATAGATTGAATTTCTCCTCTCAAAATAAGATCTGGATAGGCATCTATTTGTACGATTACAGGAGTATGTTGCTCAATTTTGTACAAGTCCATTTCTTTAACTTGTGTCTTAACAATTGGAGTTGTTAAATCTGGTAAATCTAGAATAGCTTGATTTTTTAAAGGGGCATCCCCAATTCTTGGTTTTCTTTTTATACCGTTTCTGAAGTCTTCTTTTAAAACGACCATACCTGGATTTTGTGCATAAATTATTGTAGAAGCCAGTTGATCTTTAGCAGATTGTAATTGTAAGAGTAAGTCATTTAAATGCGCTTGCAATTGTAATAGCGTTTCCTTGGCTGTCTCAATTTTAAATAAGCCACTTTTTTTAGTTTCTTCTATTTTTTCTTCGAATCTTTTGCAATTAATTTCATTTTTTTTTAATACCATGGGATACATTTGCTTTGCATAGCTTTCGAATTGTATTTTTGTGCTAAGATAAACTTCTTCTTCTTCAATTAGTTTTTGTTCTATTTGTTTCAATTCGCCTGGTGTAAATAGATTTTGTATTTGTAAATTTTTTAAATCATTATGATAGCTTTTAGTTTCTTCATATTTTACTTGCGCTTTTTGCATGGCAGATTGAAGTTTTCTAAGCTCGATGGGGCCTTCTCCGTTCATGAATTTATTTAATTCTAGTTGCGCTATTTCAAGTTCAGTAATAGCAGTTTTTAAGTCGTAATTGGCTCTTTCTTTTTCCCAAGCTAATACTTTTTCTTGTAAGGTTATTTTTATCCTTTGATCATTAATCTTTTCTTCTAATTCAGCTATCCATTTTTCAAAAGGAGTAGGATCCATTTTGACTAATATATCGCCCACGTTCACATTAGCTCCATCCTCAATCAGATAAACTATTTTTCCAAGATCTCCCCGAATAGGTGATGTGATACTTGTGGATCTTGAAACTTCTAATTCTCCAATCGTTTGAATCTCTATAGCAAAACTTCTTTTTTGAGCTGTTGAAGTTGGAAGTTTTGATAAGATTTTTTCATGAGAAAATAATTTTGATTGTATTTTTTCAAAAAAGGCATTTTCTTTTGCAAAAAGAAAAAAAGCGTAGATAGCCAAAAATAAAGTTAAAATAAAAAATAGCTTAAAAATTTTCGCAAAAAATTGTTTCATTTAATAGACCCATAATTCCAAGTAAACGATACTCATTGACTTTATGCTCAGCTAAAGCGTTTAAAAGTTGTAATTGGGAATTTTTTAAACCTTTCTCCGATTGAATTAATTCTAAATGTCCAATTAACCCTCGATAAAATTTTAATTTGGTCAGTTTTACATCGTTTTCTAAAATTTTATTTTGGTCTTCAAAAAATTTAATTCGTTTTCTTAAATGAGTAATGGCTTGTATTTGCCGTTTAATTTCTTTAATAATTCCCATCTTAATTTCTTGAAACGCGTTTTGGGCATTTTCTACAGATAAAGTTGCTTGTTGGTAACCCGCTTTTTCGGCTGCTCGATCAAATGAGCCATCTGTTGTAAAGCCAAATCCCCATCGTGCTTCTCTCTTGCTACCAAACGCACCTGTGAAAGTTTCATCAAAGCATAGATTTGTGTAATCTACCACGAAATTAATAGCCGGTAAAAGATTTTTTTTAGCTATTTTTAAAAGCCTATGATTTTCTTGAATTTGATCAAATGCTTGTTGAAGTTCTACTCTATTTTTTAAAGCTGTTTTAATACTGATCTCTTCTTCTAAAGGCATTTGAGTTTTTTCAAAAGAAATATCTAATTCAAATTCAGTAGCATACGGTAGATTCAGCAATTCACATAAATTTTCTTTAACTATTTGATATTTTTCGTTTGCAATTTCCAAAGCTTCCAAGGCTTGTCTATATTCTAATTCCGATTTAAAGATTTCGATGGAGTCGATAAAGCCAATTTTTTCTTTTATTTTAGCTCGTTTATAGAAATCTTCAAAAGAAGTTAGGGAATCTTGCAAAAAGCAGATGGTTTCATTTTGTTTTGCTAATTCATAGACACTTTCAATTGTTTTAAATATTGTTTCAGAAAGCATTTTTTGAGCTTTTCTATATGTACTTCTCGTTACAAATTCAGCAGCGTGAATGCCAGCTAAGTTGTAATCTTTGCCAAACCCTTTTAATAAAGGTTGTGCAATTTTAAATCGAAAATTAGTTTGATATTTGTCATTGGTTTTTATAATAGTTGGTCCAATAACTATATTACCACCTTGTTGAAAACGTTTAGCTAAATCAAAACCTGCACCTATTGTAAGCCCAGTTGCAGAATGTTCTCCACCACCCGTATAGGCACTTTCTCCACGAGGTAAAAATTTCCAATCAAAAGCTCTATTATTTAAATCTTCATTAATTAGAGCGCTTTCTAAATCATTCGTTCCGATAATAGGATGGCTTTTAATAGCAAGTTCTATAGCTCTATCTATTGTTAATACAAAAGGTTCAGCTAATAAAGGAAAACAAACGATTTTTATCATTAAAAAAATAGCAAAAAATAATTGCTTAAAAGTTTTTTTCATAACAAATGTAAATATTTTATTTAAAAATAAAGATTAAACTTGATCTTTTTTTTGTGCAAATGTATCCCAAATCTTAAAGAAAAAAATTATCAAATTATTTTTTTAATCAAAAAAAGTTAGGATTAGTATGACAAAACGGATTAATTTATTAATCTTGCCTTTCTTTTTGCTATTTTTTTCTATCACAGACTTGGCAAATGCACAAGACTTTGATGGAATGGATGCGGCTGCTTACGCAGACGATGAAGAATTGTATCAATATTATCGCAATTTACAAAATTATTTTAGGCAAAAAAGAAGACAACAATTATATGCAAGAGGGCGACAAGCCGCTCCCGCTATTATAGGAACAGCTGCTGGTATAGTAGGGGGTGTTATTGGTGCTAATATTAATAGTGGTGACAGAGGCAGGAGAGGAAGGGCTGGTCAAGACGGAGAACCGGGTCCTGCTGGAACTCCAGGTGCACCAGGACCTGCAGGAGATCCAGGACCTGCTGGACCTCCCGGGCCGTCTGGTACACCTGGTACATCAGGGCCAACTGGACCTTCTGGCCCAACTGGTCCTATTGGACCAACGGGTGCTGGTGAAACAGGAGCTACTGGTGCCACAGGGGCTACAGGAGCAACTGGCGCGACAGGACCAACAGGAGCTGATGGCTTAATCGGTCCAACGGGTGCGACAGGGGCTACAGGTTCAGGCGCTACAGGTGCTACAGGAGCCACAGGGGCGACAGGCGCTACCGGTGCTGATGGTCTACTTGGACCAACAGGTGCTACCGGAGCTACAGGTGCGACAGGAGCAACAGGGGCTACCGGAGCTGATGGTTTAGTCGGTCCAACGGGTGCTACAGGGGCTACAGGTTCAGGCGCTACTGGAGCAACAGGAGCCACAGGGGCAACAGGCGCTACTGGGGCTGATGGTCTACTTGGACCAACAGGTGCTACCGGATCTACAGGAGCCACCGGCGCAACAGGTGCAACAGGAGCCACAGGGGCAACAGGCGCTACTGGGGCTGATGGTCTACTTGGACCAACAGGTGCTACCGGATCTACAGGAGCCACCGGCGCAACAGGTGCAACAGGAGCTACCGGAGCTGATGGTTTAATCGGTCCAACAGGGGCGACAGGGGCTACAGGTTCAGGAGCTACTGGGGCAACAGGAGCCACAGGGGCAACAGGCGCTACTGGGGCTGATGGTCTACTTGGACCAACAGGTGCTACCGGAGCTACAGGAGCCACCGGCGCAACAGGTGCAACAGGAGCTACCGGAGCTGACGGTTTAATCGGTCCAACGGGTGCGACAGGGGCTACAGGTTCAGGAGCTACTGGGGCAACAGGAGCCACAGGGGCAACAGGCGCTACTGGGGCTGATGGTCTACTTGGACCAACAGGTGCTACCGGAGCTACAGGAGCCACCGGCGCAACAGGTGCAACAGGAGCTACCGGAGCTGACGGTTTAATCGGTCCAACGGGTGCGACAGGGGCTACAGGTTCAGGCGCTACTGGGGCAACAGGTGCCACAGGTGCAACAGGCGCTACAGGTGCAACCGGTGCTACGGGCGCTACTGGCGCTACTGGAGTTGGAGCCACAGGAGCTACAGGTGCGACTGGTGCTACGGGCGCTACTGGTGGAACAGGAGCAACTGGCGCGACAGGCGCTACAGGTGCTACGGGCGCTACTGGCGTTGGAGCAACAGGTGCCACAGGTGCAACAGGCGCTACAGGTGCAACCGGTGCTACGGGCGCCACTGGCGTTGGAGCAACAGGCGCTACAGGTGCAACCGGTGCTACGGGCGCTACTGGAGTTGGAGCAACAGGTGCCACAGGTGCCACAGGCGCTACAGGTGCTACAGGCGCTACTGGCGTTGGAGCAACAGGTGCCACAGGTGCCACAGGCGCTACAGGTGCTACGGGCGCTACTGGCGTTGGAGCAACAGGTGCCACAGGTGCTACAGGAGCTACAGGCGCTACTGGCGCTACAGGCGCTACTGGCGTTGGAGCAACAGGTGCCACAGGTGCTACAGGAGCTACAGGCGCTACTGGCGCTACAGGCGCTACTGGCGTTGGAGCAACAGGTGCCACAGGTGCCACAGGCGCTACAGGTGCTACGGGCGCTACTGGAGTTGGAGCAACAGGTGCCACAGGTGCCACAGGCGCTACAGGTGCTACGGGCGCTACTGGAGTTGGAGCAACAGGTGCCACAGGTGCCACAGGAGCTACAGGCGCTACAGGCGCTACTGGAGTTGGAGCAACAGGTGCCACAGGTGCTACAGGAGCTACAGGCGCTACAGGCGCTACTGGCGTTGGAGCCACAGGAGCCACAGGTGCTACGGGCGCTACTGGAGTTGGAGCAACAGGCGCTACTGGTGGAACAGGAGCAACTGGCGCGACAGGCGCTACAGGTGCTACAGGTGCTACTGGAGTTGGAGCCACAGGAGCCACAGGTGCCACAGGAGCTACAGGTGCAACAGGCGCTACTGGTGGAACAGGAGCAACTGGCGCGACAGGCGCTACAGGGGTTGGAGCCACAGGGGCTACAGGTGCGACAGGAGCCACAGGTGCGACAGGCGCTACAGGTGCAACTGGTGCCACAGGGGCTACCGGAGCCACAGGTTCGACAGGACCAACGGGAGCAAATCCGTTTGTGGCAGATACAGGTCAAACATTAACGTTCAATTTTACAAATACAGCTGCTCTTTCACTAGGAAGTGTAGTCATGAGGCCTTATGTAACTACACCTGACGGGCAAGTATTAACACCTGGAGTATTTAATGGTACTCTAAATGAGACATTAACCCAGACCGTAACTAATCCAGTCTATGGCGATTATGAGTTTGGTGTTCAATTTTCAGGTTCGGTAATTGTGGCTTTAAGTGCCATTTTAAGAGAAACTGTCGTGGCGTCTAGAAATAGTAGTACGACTGTTTATCCAAATATAAATGTCAATTTAACAATAGGTGCTGTACCTCGTACGCAAAATAGTTTTATTTTTAACTATGGACCTGCTGTGACTAATGTACCTTAAAGTGCAATTAAAAGAAGCCGAGTAATCGGCTTCTTTTTTTTAATCACTATCTTCTTCTATAGCCTTAAGTTAATAGCAATTCGAACTACCTTTACCACAGGGACAGCATTGGCTTTGTTTTTTGACATAATCTGTTTCGTAAAAGCCCGTTCCTTTTAGAGCGATTCCTATTCCACCACCAGGTCCTCTTCTCATGAGATTTGATTGGCATGATGGACAATTTATAGAGGGATTTTCGTTAATTTTATGAAAAAGTTCTTGTGAATGATAGCAATTTTGACAAATATATTCGTAAGTTGGCATTTCTACCTCAAAAAAATAATAAAATTAAATCAAAAAATCGGTTTGCAAATTGCAAAAGTTTTTAGCAAAAAAAAACGAGCGTATTAGACGCTCGTTAAAAGAAGGATGAATATTCTGGGAAAATTACATCATGTCCATTCCACCCATACCCATACCACCCATGCCTCCCATTCCGCCCATACCACCCATTCCGCCCATGCCCATGCCTGGTGCATTTTCAGATTTAGGTTTTGGAACTTCTGTAATCATAGCATCGGTAGTTAGTAAAAGCCCCGAAACGGAAGCTGCATTGGTTAAAGCAGTTCTTGTAACTTTAGAAGGATCTATAATTCCAGCTTCTAATAAATTACATATTTTATCTTCTGCACCATTGAAGCCAAAAGGTCCGTCCATTTCATATACTTTTTCGGCTATCATATTCCCTTGTAAACCACAATTTGTAGCGATGGCACTTGCAGGTTCAAAAGCCGCTTTTTTTATGATATCAATACCTATTTGTATGTCTTCATCAGCAACTTCAAGTTTGTCTAAGGCTTTAGCAGCTCTTAACAAGGCTACGCCTCCACCTGGGACAATCCCTTCAGCCACGGCCGCTCTTGTGGCATGTAAAGCATCCTCTACACGCGCTTTCTTTTCCTTTAATTCCGTTTCAGTTGCCGCTCCTAAGTTAATTACAGCAACACCACCGACTAATTTGGCAAGTCTTTCTTCTAATTTTTCTTTTTCATAGCTGGATGTGGAAGGATTTTTAAGTTCAGCCTTAATTTGGGAAACGCGTTCTTGAACTTGCTCGTGATTTCCAGCTCCATCTATAATAGTTGTATCTTCTTTGCCAATTTTTATAGTTTTAGCGTGTCCTAAAACTTCCGTACCGACATCTTCTAAATGTAAGCCCAATTCTTCTGTAATAACGGTTCCGCCGGTAAGAATAGCTATATCTTGTAAAATGGCTTTTCTTTTATCGCCAAAGCCTGGGGCCTTTACAGCGCAAATGGGTAATTGGCTTCTCAATTTATTAATAACTAAAGTAGATAATGCTTCTCCATCAACATCGTCTGCAATAATAAGAATGTCTTTTGAACCTTTTGTGTGTTGGATATGCTTTTCTAA
This sequence comes from Candidatus Rubidus massiliensis, assembly GCA_000756735.1. GTDB lineage: Bacteria > Chlamydiota > Chlamydiia > Chlamydiales > Parachlamydiaceae > Rubidus > Rubidus massiliensis. Next base: position 535,356 of record CCSC01000001.1, read on the forward strand.
AATAGGTACAATTTCTTTAATAGTAGAAATTTTTTTATCCGTTATCAAAATAGCCGCATCTTTTAATTCTACAGTCATATTTTCTGGATTATTAATAAAGTAGGGAGATAAATATCCTTTGTCAAACTGCATTCCTTCTACAACATCTAAAGTTGTTTCTATGCCTTTCGCTTCGGTTACTGTGATGATTCCATCTTTCCCAACTTTTTCCATGGCTTCTGCAATAATATTTCCAATTTCAGGATCATTATTTGCTGAAATTGTAGCAATTTGTTTAACTTCATTTGCACTATTAATAGGTGTTGATAAATTTGTTAATTCTTTACAGATGGTTTCAACGGCAATATCTATTCCCTTTTTTATTCCCATAGGATTCGTGCCGGCAATAACATTTTTAACACCTGCTGTATAGATAGCTTCTGCTAAAACGATTGCTGTTGTGGTCCCATCACCCGCTACATCTGAAGTTTTAGAAGCAACTTCTTTTACAAGTTGTGCTCCCATATTTTCAAATTTATCTTTTAATGTAATTTCTTTAGCAACTGTAACACCATCTTTTGTAGATAAAGGAGAACCAAATTTTTTATTAATGACAACGTTTCTCCCTTTTGGACCTAAAGTAACTTTAACAGCTTTTGCTAAAGTTTGGACGCCTTTTAAAATTGATTTTAAGGCTTCTTCATTGAATTTAAGCATTTTTGATGCCATATGAGTGCTCCTAAATTAAAAACGGTGTTATGAAATAATCCCTAAAATGTCTTCATCTTCTTTTAAAATTAAAAGTTCTTCTTCATTTTCACTTTTAACTTCTGTTCCAGCGTAATTGCTAAATAGTACCTTGTTACCAGGCTGCACATTCATAGGTTCTCTATTCCCTTTTTCATCTAGTTTTCCAGGACCAGCGGCGACAACTTCACCAATTTTTGGTTTCTCTTGTGCGCTATCTGGAAGAAGTATTCCTCCTTTACTCTGTTGTGCTTTACTGCGTTTAACCAATACACGATTTCCAAGAGGTTTAATCGAAGTCATAATTAATACTCCTATTTAAGAATTATCTTTTAAGAGATAAATCGTAAAAGGCAAACGCTTTTCTGTCAAGTATCTTTGGATGAATTTTAGCAAATGAAGTAGAAGAGTGCTAAATGCTAGTAAATTCTAAGGAGAAGCATAAGTATTTATTAAATATTTTTTTCGTTTAACTAAAAACTTCTCTCTTCTTTTTTGATGTAAGGCTTTCAATTTCCACACAATATGGTTTTGTGTATCTATAATATTATAAACTTCATCTGTGCCATTAACTTTACAAAACATATCTTTGCGATGTTTTGACTTCTCCCAAGCTTGTTTAAATTCTTTGGGGTATAAGCTTTTCAATAGGCCAATAATCAAATATTGAGTGGAAACAGGTTGATAAACTAAAGGATTAGTAACAACGATTAAGACACCTTCGCAATCTTTATTAGCAAATTTTCCATAAAACGGTTTGTAATAAAAGGATTTAAAAGTAACTCCTGGAAATTTTTGTTTATTCAAAGCTTGTGCTAAAGTGTTTGCGTTTATCCATGGCGCTCCAATTAATTTAAAGGGAAGTGTATAGCCGATACCTATGTTAACCAGATTTAATTCTCCAATTATTCCAGTTATCGGGTAAAAAAGTGGAGTGGAAGGTTCTGGAATATTGGGACTTGTCGGAATCCAATCAAGTCCGGTTTCATAAAAAGACATAGGACGTTTCCAACCTTTCATGGGAATGACTTGTAAATTACAACCAACTTTATATTCATCGTTAAAGAAGGAGGCTAATTCGCCAACTGTCATTCCATGGCAATAGGGAATGTCAATGTGACCTACCATTGATCGCCATTTTTCATCAAACATTGGACCATCGACCACTAAGCCGTTAATAGGATTTGGACGATCCAAAACTATTAATGGAATTTTGTATTTAGCTGCCTCTTCGATAACATAAAATAAGGTTGTTATATAAGTATAGGAGCGAGATCCAATGTCTTGCATATCATAAACCAACAGGTCAACGTTTTTTACCATGCTGTCATTTAATCGTTTGGTTTTGCCATGCAGACTATAAATAGGAATATTATCACTATCTTTGGCATCTTTGATGAATTCAGAGGCGTGGGCAGCTCCTGTGATCCCATGTTCTGGGGCGTAAAGCGCTGTTAATTTATAAGGGTATTTCATGCTATTGCGTTTAAAAATTTCAACGCTGTTCAATCCTTCTCGATTTATAGCTGCATGATGTGTAATGAGACCGACTTTTCTTCCTTGTAGCAAGTTTGAATAGTTTGAAGTAAATAATTGATCTATACCTAAATAAATTTTTTCTGAATAAGCGGGACTAGAAAGTATTAAAAAAAAATAAAGGAATAAAAAAATATAAAGGTTTAATTTCCTTTGGAAAGTCATATCCTACTTGCTCTTGACTACAGTTTTTTAGTATAGTAGCTCACATTAAGCAAAAATGAAAAGATGGATTATTTAATTTCATTATTATTTAAGTTTAGGATCAATTTAAATATTTAATGATGTGTTAGTTAGTTTTTTTGTTATGTAATCTAAAATTTAAATTTTACTTCGTTTTGTATTAAAACATTTTAGCAATCGAAATTTAAAAAAAAATAATTTTTATGCGCAGCTCTTCTTATATAGATCAAGCAAAAGTCATTATTTCCTCCGTTCGGGGAAAAAAGCAAACCTTAGAGGGTAGAAGAGAAAATGCAATCGATCTTTCTGTTCTGCTTTTACAAGAGGCAAGAAGAATTCAATCTTATAAAGAAAGAAATGCACAAATGCAGCTTGCTCGAATGGTCAAAGACCCTAATGGCAAAAATTTTACTACTGAAATGACAGATCAATGTTTTAGAAGCATAAATAACAGACGAGCGGCTGATCAGATTAAATATCTAATTGATAAAAACGGTATACCAAAATTCCTTCCTTTCTTTAAACGATTAAGCTTAAAATTTTTTCAAATATTTGGATCTACATTACCAGCTTTAAGCGTACCTCTCGTTAAATTTTTTATTCGCAAAGAGACGGAACAAGTTGTTATCTCAGCGGATGAAAAAAAATTTAAAAATTATTTAGAAAAAAGAAAAAATGAAAATATTGTTTTGAATATTAATCATTTAGGCGAGGCTATTTTAGGTGAGAAAGAGGCCCTTTCCCGTCTAAATATATATATAAACGACCTGGCAAATCCAGATATTAAGTACATTTCAGTAAAAATTTCCACAATATTTAGCCAAATTAATTTACTAGCTCAAGATCAAACCATAGATATTTTGTCAGAACGATTGAGAGAACTTTATAGGGCAGTTTTAAAAAATCCACTTAGTGTGAATGGAAAAACATTGTTTAAGTTTGTCAATCTAGACATGGAAGAATATAAGGATTTATATTTAACGGTAGATGTATTTAAAAAAGTATTATCTGAACCTGAATTTATTGCACTTCCAGCTGGAATAGTTTTGCAAAGCTACTTACCAGATTCTTACTTAATTCAGCAAGAACTAACTCAATGGGCATTAAAAAGAGTTGAGGCAAAAGGGGCTCCTATAAAAATACGTATTGTTAAAGGAGCAAATTTGGCCATGGAGCAAGTGGATGCTTCTTTAAAAGGCTGGGAATTAGCCCCCTTTACTACAAAAGTTGAGGTTGATGCTAATTTCAAACGAATGCTCCATTATGGATTGAAAAAAGAGCACGCAAAAGCTGTGATTATAGGAGTTGGTAGTCATAACCTGTTTGATATAGCTTACGCGATGTTACTAGCTTTTGAAAATGAGGTTGAAACATTCATTTCTTTTGAAATGTTAGAAGGAATGGCGGATCATATTCGTCGTGTTGTGCAAGATTTTTTTAAGGAAATTGTACTTTATTGCCCGACGGCGAAAGATCAAGAATTTCAGTATGCGATAGCTTATTTGGTAAGACGATTAGATGAAAATACAGCGCCAAATAATTTTTTGCGCCATTCATTTGATTTAATACCTGGAACTAAAGCTTGGCAAAAACAATCCTCCTTATTTTCAATGGCTTGTCGATCTATTAATTCCATTTCGGGGGAACCTCGCAGAAAGCAAAATCGGTTAGCAAATCAGATTTCATCTTGTTGCACCTATTTTGCCAATGAACCAGATACCGATTGGTCTTTAACAACAAATCAAGTTTGGGCAAAGCAAATCATAGATAACGCTAAGCAATTAAAAGTTCGAGATATTCCTTTAGTGATTAATGGTAAGGAAGAAATTTCGATCGATGGAGAATTTGGCGCTGGTTTTGATCCGTCTAATCCCCAAAAACTTTTTTATCGTTACGCATTAGCGAATAGTGAACAGATCGATCTTGTAGTTGATAGTTCTTTAGAAGCTTTTTTTATATGGTCCTCAACTACATTAGATGAGCGATCAACCATCATAAAAAAATTAGCCTGCTTATTACAAGAGCATAGAGCACAATTTATAGAAGCTATGTTGACCGACACTGGTAAGACAATTCTTGAAGCCGATACTGAAGTTTCAGAAGCGATTGATTTTGCGAATTATTATCGTTTTATAATGAATGAAATAGTGCTCCTAAGCGATGTAGATCTTAAACCTAAAGGTGTTGTATTAGTTACCCCACCATGGAATTTTCCCTGTTCTATCGCAGCGGGTGGTATAATTGCGGCTTTAATTACCGGAAATACGGTAATTTTTAAGCCAGCTCCAGAGGCTGTTTTAGTAGGTTGGACTCTTGTAAACCTTTTTTGGAAAGCAGGTGTTAGTAAAAGCGTTTTACAGTTTATAAACTGTATAGATGAAACAACAGGTAGTCAATTAATTAAAAATAAAAAAATTTCTACTGTCGTTTTAACTGGCGCTACAGAGACTGCTAAGCTGTTTTATCAAATGAAACCAGGTATTGACTTGATTGCTGAAACGGGAGGAAAAAATTGTATTATCGTCACTAATATGGCTGATCGTGATTTAGCCATAAAAGATATAGTACAGTCAGCTTTTGGGTTTACAGGACAAAAATGCAGTGCTTGTAGTTTAGTGATTTGTGAAGCAGAAGTTTACGATGATCCTCATTTTTTAAGTCAACTAGTCGATGCCGTTTCAAGCCTTAAAGTAGACAGTGCTTGGAATCTTGCAACTAAAGTAAATCCTTTAATTAAAGCACCTAATGCAACTTTGTATAACGCCTTAACAACTTTAGAAGAAGGTGAAGAGTGGTTATTGAAGCCAAACTGTCATCCTAATAATCCAAATTTGTGGTCACCCGGCATTAAGAAAGGGGTAAAGCCTGGAAGTGTAACTCATACCGTTGAATTTTTCGGTCCCATACTTGGCATAATAAGAGCCGAAAATTTAAAAGAGGCGATTGAGATTGCGAATCTTACCCCTTATGGATTAACAAGTGGTCTGCATAGCTTAGACCAACGAGAGCAAACATTTTGGCTAGATCATATAGAAGCTGGAAATTGCTATATTAATAGAGGCATTACGGGAGCCGTAGTACAAAGGCAACCTTTTGGGGGCTTTAAAGCTAGTAGTTTTGGACCCGGACTTAAAGCTGGGGGTCCAAATTATTTATTTCAGTTTTTGCATGTTCAACAAAAATCAAATCCAATTCAAAAAGAAACATTAAGAGCTGAATTAGTGGAACTTTCGAGAATGGCTAAAGAAACTTTAGATTTAGAAGATGGGATGACAATCGAAACGGCCATTGCAAATTACGAATATTTTTGGAAACATTACTTTTCTAAAGAACACGATCCAAGTCAAATTCTTGGACAGGATAATATTTTAAAATATGTGCCCCAAAAAAATTTATGGATACGTATTGAAGATCTAGATGATTTAAAGGATATCTATTTAATTATAGCCGCTTGCATTGTTTGTAAATGTCCAGTACAATTGAGCTTCGATAAAAATCTCTCTTTGAAAAAATTTGATTTCAACGTTTTTTCTAAATTACATGTTCGATTTGAATCTAAAAAAGAATTTTTAGAAAATATTATTCACATAAAAAATGTGCGTGTAAGATTTATAAATTCACCATCTGTCGATATATTAGACACTTTGGCAAAACAAGGCATTTCAGTAATTGTGGAAAAGCCATGTGCAAATGGAAGGATCGAATTGCTAAAATATTTAAGAGAAGTCAGCATTAGCAGAGATTATCATCGATATGGAAATTTAGGAGATCGAGAGGCGGAGGAGCGCGTACCTGCAATCTTAGGAACACTTCCTTCCTCTTGCGGAGTTAATTGTAACTGTAGTAGAAAATCAGATGGAAATATTTGATCAATTAAATGAAGAGCAAAAAAAAGCTGTCGAATTCGTAGAAGGGCCACTATTAGTCTTGGCAGGAGCAGGCTCTGGGAAAACAAGAGTTGTTACTTATCGAATCGCTAATTTATTGCAAAAAAAAGTTCCTCCCCAAAAAATTCTTGGTTTAACTTTTACAAATAAAGCAGCTGGAGAAATGAAAGAAAGAATTGAAGCTTTGACAAAAAGCCACGTTCTTATTTGTACCTTTCATAGCTTAGGGGCTAGAATTTTGCGCGAGTCAATTGGTGTTTTGGGTTATAAGAAAGATTTTACTATATATGACGATGATGATACAGATCGATTGATAAAAACTTGTCTTCAAGATCTAAATATTAAAGATAAAGCAGCTGAACCTAAGGCTTTTAAATCTATGATTTCAAAAGCTAAAAATAGTCTCATTTCTCCAGATGCTATTAATAAAGATGATTACACTAACAAATTAGAACAGTTTTTTCCATCCGTATATTCATTGTATCAAGATAAATTAAAGCAATACAATGCTTTAGATTTTGATGACTTGTTATATTTGCCTGTGATGATGTTTCATGAATTTCCAGAGGTTTTAGAGTTTTATCAAAATAGATGGCATTTCTTACTAATCGATGAATACCAAGATACGAACGAAGCTCAATATGAACTAGTACAACTTTTGGTAGCTAAACGAAAAAATTTATTTGTTGTTGGAGATCCCGATCAATCAATTTATTCTTGGAGAGGAGCAAATATTCGCAATATTATGAATTTTGAGCGTGATTACCCCGGTGCTACGATTGTGCGCTTAGAGCAAAATTATAGAAGTAAAAGTAATATTTTAGAAGCGGCCAACGCTTTAATAAAAAACAATGACAATCGTTATGAAAAAAGCTTATGGAGTAATTTAGGGGCTGGCGAACTCATAAAATATTATAGTGCAGACGGTGATAAAGCAGAGGCTGAATTTGTAGCGGAAAAAATACGTTTTTATCATGAACAGCAACATATTCCTTATAATCAGATGGTGATTTTTTATCGTACGAATTCTCAATCACGTTCATTTGAAGATCGCTTCTTTTTAAAAAGAATTCCTTACGTAATTGTGGGTGGATTGTCTTTTTATCAACGTAGAGAAATTAAAGATATATTATCTTACTTGCGAATTATTTATTCAGGTGCCGATTATATTTCATTTGTCAGAAGCATTAATTTACCCAAAAGAGGTATAGGTGATGCTACATTAGATAAATTGAGAAATTTTTCTGAACTTGAGCAAAGATCAATTTTTGGTTATTGTCAAGCCTTGGTAAAACTAGATTTCCTACATCACTCCTTAAAATTAAATGTAAAACAGTTTGAAGGATTAAAAGGTTATGTCGAATTAGTTGAGCGGTTAAAAAAAATTTCGCATGAAAGTAATCTCTCTACTTTAGTAAAAGAAACTATTCAATTAACAGGCTATTTAGATTACATTAAAGAAGACTTAGAAACTTTTGAAGATAGAAAAGCAAACTTGGATGCACTAATAGCAAAAGCTGTAGAATGGGAAGCTACTGTCACTGATCCCTCACTTGGATCTTTCTTAGAAGAATTGTCACTAAAATCAACATTAGATGAAGTGAATGGTAACAATGAACGCGTAAATTTAATGACTATCCACAACGGAAAGGGTTTAGAGTTCACCCTAACCTTTTTAGTAGGATTAGAAGAAGAATTATTTCCTCACGCTAATGCAAGAGATAACCATGCTGCAATAGAAGAGGAGCGTCGTTTATGCTATGTTGGGATGACTCGTGCAAAAGAATATTTATACATTACAAATTCAAAGCATCGCTTTATGTGGGGAACACCTAAAATACAACGTCCTAGTCGTTTTCTAAAAGAGATTCCTTCTGAATATGTGGAAAAAGTAAATAGTTATGACGAATATCCATATCGACAAAAACCAACCTTCAAACCACATTACACGGAAAAACAAGAAGAAAGCGTAGAGGAAAAGCCATCTAGTGCCAAATGGGCTAGAGTTTCTTTTAGTTCATTCACAGAAAAAACTTCTATTGAACCTGATCAAACCATCTATAAAGAAGGGGACACAATTTTTCATAAAGAATTTGGGATTGGATTAATGAAACAAGTATACCAAGGTTCAATGGGTCTTACCTATAAAATACTTTTTTCCAATGATGGCAAAGAAAGAACGTTAATTGCAAAATTTGCTAAATTAAAAAAACTTTAATCGACTTAAAATTTGCCGTTTAACGTTTGAAAAAGTTTTATTTAGAGATTACGGAACAAATAGGACATTGGCTAATAATGTGTTTTTTGGCGGGACAAAATTTTCTTGCAAAGTAAATAATTTGTAAATGAATTTTCCCCCATGAATCTTCAGGAAAAATTTGCTTTAAATCTTGTTCAGTTTTTTTTACATTTCTTCCATCGCTTAAACCCCATCTTAAAGCACATCGATGAATATGAGTATCGACCGGAAAAGCCGGTTTTTGGAAAGCTTGTGTCATGACAACGGATGCAGTTTTATGTCCGACACCTGGTAGTTGCTCTAATGCTTCAAAAGAGCTTGGTACTAACCCTTCATATTCCTCTAACAATAGCTTGGATAATTGATGGATTGCTTTAGCTTTCATATTTGACAAGCCACAGGGACGAATAATTTCTTGAATTTCCTCGATACTCAATTTTGCCATAGCAAAAGGTGTGTTAGCTTTTGCGAAAAGCAAAGGGGTTATCATGTTCACCCTTAAGTCTGTACATTGAGCAGAAAGTAAAACAGCTATTAATAAAGTGAAAGGGCTTGTGTGAGAAAGGGGAATTTCCGGTTCAGGAAAAAAGTCATCTAGCGTTTTTATAATAAAGGAAATGCGCTCTTGTTTGTTCATAAAAATGATTTTAATTATTTGCCAATACAAAATGTAGAAAAAATTTCACTTAGAATATCTTCACTAATATTCGTTCCTATAATTTTTCCAAGTTCTTTTAAGGCAAAACGAATATCCTGAGAAACAAATTCAGGAGAAACATTTGATCGTAAACCTTCCAAAACAGCTTCTAAGAATAATTTAGCTTGTTGTAATGCTTCAAAATGGCGTGCATTTGTTAACATTATTTCTTCGTGATGGTTTTGGTTAGTCCAAATAACATTATCAATTGTTTTTTTTAATTGATCGATTCCTTCTTTTGTTTTGGCTGAAAGTAAGCATATATTTTTAAATCTTTCAAATAATGTTATAGATTCATGACTTATGTCTACTTTATTCCAAATAAGTATAGTTTTTTCAAAAGGAATTTCTTCTAAAAGATTTTTGTCTTCTACTTCAAGAGAGCGGGAAGCATCCATGATTAACAAAATAAGATCCGCTTCTTCAATCGTTTGCTTGGTGCGAATTATACCTTGGCTTTCAATAACTTCATCAGTTTGTCGAACACCTGCTGTATCAATTAAGCGAAAGTTCATGCCATTAATGCGTAAATTATCCTCTATCACATCTCGAGTAGTTCCAGGAATTGGGGAAACGATAGCTCGATCTTTATCTAGCAAAGCATTCATTAAAGAAGATTTACCAACATTGGGGGTACCGACCAAACACAATGACAACCCTTCATGTATTATTTTTCCGTCTGAATAAGTGTTAAGAAGTTGATCCATTTCATGGATAATAATTTTCAAAGAATCACAAATTTCATCCATGGAAGCAAACTCTAATCCTTCTTCGGGAAAATCAACCCAAGCTTCTAAAATAGCAGCAATGTGGGTAATTTTCTTTTGAAAAAGATTGATTTTAGTAGATAACCCACCATTGAGATGCTGAGAGGCGGCTTTCACGGCACGTTCGTTTTTAGCAGAAATTAGAGCTTGTATAGACTCAGCTTGCGTTAGATCAATTTTACCATTAATAAATGCTTTAAAAGAAAATTCTCCAGGTCTTGCTAGACGAGCTCCTGCTTGAATAACTAATTTTAAAATTTTTTTTGTGAGAAGATGTCCACCATGACAGTGAATTTCGACCGTATTTTCACCTGTAAATGATTTTGTTCCTTTAAAAACTAAAAGCAACACATCATCAATATGGTTTTTATACTCATCTATAATTTTTCCAAAATGGGCCGTATGGGATTTATAGGTATAAAGATCATCTGAATAAATCTTAGAAACCACTTCCAAGGCTTTGTCACCAGATACTCGAATAATTGCCACCCCTCCATCTCCTGGAGCTGTGGCTATAGCTGCAATGGTCTCACCTGCTTGATAAGGTTCGTGTATAAAATCCATAAAATATTAATAGTGATTATTTTAAGAAATATTATGAAGAAACCCTTTACATAAGTAAAGATAATATTTTTTTCTTGTCAGGCAAGAATAATTAAGATAGATTGCAAGTTTAAAAAAATATTTATTTATTATGGAAAATACAGAAGCAGCTAATTTACCCTCAGCTTTTATTTGGAGAAGAATTCATTCCTTAGCAGGAATATGGATCTCAATTTACCTTATTATGCATTTGCTTACTAACTCACAAGCAAGTTTGTTAATAGGAAACGATGGTGCGGGCTTTATTCATTCAGTCAACTCCATCCATCAATTACCTTATCTAATTTTAATCGAAGTATTAATAGTCGCTATTCCTATCTTGATTCACACCATATGGGGAATAAATTACGCTTTAAAAGCTAAATATAATTCATTTTATCGAAATGAAAAGGAAAGTTATTTACCCTATAGTAGAAACAAGGCCTATACTTGGCAAAGAATAACTTCATGGTTTTTAGCGGTTGCTTTAAGCTTTCACATCATTCATATGCGTTTTATCGAATACCCTACATCAGCTTCTAATAATCAGTATGAAACTAATTTTATGGTAAGGGTAAATGAAGACCCCGGCCTTAACTCATTATCTAAAAGATTACACGTTCAATTATATGATTTAGAGCAAATAAAAAATTTAAAAAATTCTGATTATTCAGAAAAATGGCTAGAAGCTATTCAAAAAAGAACATTGTCCAATGATCAATTTATCGCGGTGGCAAAAGATTTTGGTACGGCAGAACTCTTAATGGTGCGAGAAACATTCAAAAATATTCCTATGATGATTTTTTATACTTTATTTGTTTTAGCTGCGGCATTTCACGGATTTAACGGTCTTTGGACCTTTTTAATAACTTGGGGTATAAGTCCTGTAGCTGTACAGAAGAAGACATTAAGGTTCTCGCAAGCCATGATGGTGCTTGTGGCTCTCATGGGGTTATCTACTATTTGGCTTACATATTGGGTAAATTTGAAATCGTAAGAGAGATGAAATGAATAAAAAAGTAATTGTTGTGGGTGGTGGGTTAGCTGGACTTTCAGCGAGCATGAAACTTGCTGAAAATGGGTGTGAGGTTGATTTAGTTTCCGTCACTAAAGTGAAACGTTCCCATTCGGTTTGTGCGCAAGGGGGTATTAATGCCGCAATTAATCAAAAAGGAGAAGAAGATTCTCCTCTCATTCATGCTTATGATACGATTAAAGGGGGGGATTTTTTAGCTAATCAGCCACCTGTGCTTGAAATGTGCCTCGCAGCTCCATCAATTATTTATATGATGGAAAGATTTGGATGCCCGTTTAACCGCACCCCAGAAGGAAATTTAGATTTTAGACGGTTTGGAGGCACACTTTATAATCGAACAGCCTTTTGTGGCGCATCCACTGGTCAACAACTTCTTTATGCTTTAGATGAACAAGTTCGCAAATACGAAGTGGAAAAAAGAGTCAGAAAATGGGAACATCACGAATTCATGCGCCTTGTTATCGACGACCAAGGAATAGCCAGGGGCGTTGTAATCATGGATCATTTCAATTTAAAACTTGAAGTTTTAAAAGCCGATGCTGTGGTAATTGCTACAGGAGGTCCGGGGCTCATTTTTAAAAAATCAACGAATTCCACTTTTTGTACCGGTGCTGCTAATGGGCGTTTATTCATGCAAGGGATGTGGTATGCAAATGGAGAATTTATTCAAATTCATCCGACCGCTATTCCTGGAGAAGATAAGTTGAGATTAATGTCTGAATCGGCAAGAGGAGAAGGGGGGCGAATCTGGGTTTGGGGTGATTCTTCTAAAAAAATTATGAATGCGGAAGGTCATGAAATTGCTTGCGGTGAGACAGGTAAACCATGGTATTTTTTGGAAGAGCTTTATCCAGCTTTTGGCAATTTGGTTCCTCGAGATATAGGCGCGCGTGAAATATTAAAAATATGTGAAATGGGTCTTGGTATAGACGGGAAAATGCAGGTTTATTTAGATGTCAGCCATTTATCTAATGAAAAAAAACATAAATTAGAGGCTATTTTAGATACTTATAAAAAATTTACAGCTGAAGATCCCAAAAAAGTTCCTATGCGAATTTTTCCAGCTGTACATTATTCTATGGGTGGTGGTTGGGTTGATTGGCCAGCAGCTGATGATCCCGATCGATGGGAGCGTTATAGACAAATGACTAACATAGATGGTTGCTTTAATATAGGTGAATCAGATTATCAATATCATGGAGCTAATCGATTAGGAGCAAACGCTTTACTGGCTTGTATTTTTAGCGGTTTAGTTGTTGGCAATGAAGTGCCCCGTTATTTAGATCATGTAAAAAATACTTCTAAAGAAATTGCAAGTAGCGTTTTCGATAAAGCTATTCTTGAAGAAGAAAATTTAAAACAATCGTTATTGCGTAAAAACGGAAAGGAAAATGTGCATAAATTGCATGAAGAACTAGCAGAGTGGATGGTTAGCCATGTTACCGTTAAACGAAATAATAAAGATTTAGAACGCACTTTACAAAAAATTGAAGAAATTAAAACTCGCTATAACGATATATCATTAGACGATAAAGGACATTTTGCTAATCAAACCTATATTTTTGCAAATCAGTTTGGTCCAATGATTGAACTTGCCAAAGTAATAACAATGGGGGCGTTAGCTAGAAACGAATTTAGAGGAGCTCATTACAAACCAGAATTTCCTAAAAGAGATGATGAAAACTGGCTTAAAACGACAGTTGCAAAGTATGAAAATGGGAATATTGATTTAAGTTATCAAAACGTAGATTTAAGATATTTGCAACCAGTCCATCGCGATTACACGAAAGCTAAAAAAATTAAACCAACTTTAGAAAATATACCTAAAAATATTCAATTACCTATATAGATAAACTTACAAGTTGTGATTACTAATTCATAGGCTTAAAAAGAATTGAGATTTTAAATAGAGTAAAATTGTATATAGAAGTTGATTTAAGAGTTAAAGTAAGCAGTATCAAAGTGTTACTAACATAACGTTAAATGAATAAAGACTCATTCATTTTTTAGATTAGTTAATTTAAATTACTTGGGAAAACATGGAAAAAACGTTCATTTTAAAGATATTAAGAGGCAACCCAGGCAAGCAATATTGGGAAGAATTTGAACTTATGTTTCGACCTGGGATGAATGTAATCACAGCCTTAATGGACATTCAAAAAAATCCTATAAATAAAAAAGGTGAAAAAGTAACACCTGTGGTATGGGAATCTGGTTGCCTTGAAGAGGTGTGTGGCTCATGTTCGATGTTAATTAATCAAAAACCCAGGCAAGCCTGTACTGCTTTAATTGAATATCTTATAAAAGAAACCCAAAGTTCAATTATTGTATTAGCGCCTTTCACAAAATTTCCACTTATTAAAGATTTAATAGTAGATAGAAGTGTTATGTTTGATAATCTAAAGAAAATTCACGCTTGGATCGATGTAGATAGCACACATGATAGAGGTCCAGGTCCAAAAATCAGTCAAGAATTACAAGAGACACGCTACTCTTTGTCGACTTGCATGACATGCGGGTGTTGTGTAGAAGCTTGTCCACAAGCTGATTTAAACTCTTCATTTATAGGGCCACAAATATTTGCTCAAGCCCGTTTGTTTAACGATCACCCTATAGGAAAATTAAAAGAAGCCAAGCGATTAGAACCTTTGTTAGAAAAGGGGGGGATAAGTGATTGTGGCAACGCCCAAAATTGTGTAAAAGTTTGTCCAAGAAATGTTCCATTAACAGATGCCATTGCAAAAATAGGAAGAAGCGTAGTAAAATATTCTTTTAAAAAGTATTTTGGATTTTCTGACGATTAACAAAATCTAAAATTGTAAATAGATTAGAAATCTAGCCTTATTTCCTAAAGTAATTTCTTAATAATTCTTTATGTCAAGTGTTGCCCAAAATTATTCTTCTGCTTTTAGTTTACTAGATGAAACTAGATTTAGGCAGTTGATTGGTTTTTTATTACTCAAAGTTTTAATTTTATTAGCCTTTATTGCTTATAGCGGAATTCATTTAGCACCTGATGAAGCACAATATTGGACATGGTCAAAAGCTTTAGATTGGGGCTATTATAGTAAACCTCCAGGGATCGCTTGGCAAATTTGGTTGACAACATCTTTGTTTGGTTCAACCGAAATAGGAATACGCGTAGGAGCCTTAATTATCGGTTTTGCTCTCCCCGTAATTGTTTATCTTACGGGTAAAAGTTGTGCTTTAAGTCAAAATAGTTGCTTTTATGCAAGTTTAGCTATGGCTTTTTCTTTAATAGGAATTAGTTCTTCTTTTTATGCTATTACCGATGGGGGATTGGCTCTTTTTTGGAGCATAAGCTGTTTCTATATATGTCAAAGTTTAAAGCAAAAAAACACGCCAAATCCATTTATTCTAGGCAGTTCTATATTTTTAGGAGCTCTTTTTAAATGGCCTATCTACTTTTTATGGCTTATTATTTTTCCTCTGTCCTACTTAAAAGGTTGGAAAGTTAAAGAAATTTTATGTGGTTTTTTTATTTCTATCTTGGCTTTACTTCCATCTCTTTATTGGAACTATCACCACCAATGGGTAACTTTTCGCCACGTATTTTTTACAATCGTAGAACCTTCTGCAACAGTTGGTGCTAAGCCTAATTTTACTGATTTTATAGGGGCTCAAGTTGGTTTACTTTCTCCTATCTTTGCTCTAATTTTTGCCTTTTCGTTATTGTATTTTTTTAAAAATATAACAACAAAATCTTTTTCAAAAACGATTATACCGGAAGAGATTTTATTTCTTTTTGCAGCATCTGGTATTCCATTTTGTAGTTACATTTTTTTATCCTTATTCAAAAAAATGCAAGGTAATTGGTGTTCATTTATTTATCCTCAAGTTTTTGTAATCATTACGTGGTATGCTTTAGAAAAAAAAGATTGGAAAAAAACTTTTCATGTGGGATTAACCATTTGCGCTATCTCATCTGCTACGATATTAACAACACCTTTTTGGCCATCTTTAATAGCGACCGAACTCCCTTACAAATTAAACCTATTTAAACATCAATTAGGTTGGGAAAATTTAGCTTATTTATTACAAAAATATGATACCAAGAATCGCTTTCTATTCACGGATAAATATCAAACAGCAAGCTTGTTAAGTTTTTACAATCCTCAAAAAAAACAATCCTATTTTTTTAATTTGCAGAAAATTAGATTAAACCAATTTTCGTTCTGGTCATCTATGCAAGAAAATGAAACTGGGAAAGATGGATTTTTTATAAGCATTGAAAATGAAATAGATAAACAAAAAATTGATCAAAAAGCTTACTATTATCAACAGATTTTAAATTCTTATTTTTCCAATGTCCAACTCCTAGAAATTACTCCCATTTTGCAAAGTAATGGTTTATCTGTAAAATATATCATTCTACTTGACTGCAGGAAATATAATGGAAAAGTTCCCGAAAAAACATTTTTATATTGACCTTTTTACACGTCACACCAATCTTTTTCTGCCTTTAAAAGAAAAATTTTAAATCTTTTATATGAATTATACTAATCCCTTATGTGGTTTGTAAAATAAAGGCTATTGAAGTAAAATAAAGAAGAGCTATCAACTGGGACAACAAGAAAATATACGATCAACGATAATAATTTTTTGCTTAAGGGACATGACGCTATTCGATCAATTCTAGTGTTTTACACTAAAAAATTGTTGAGAGTAGGAAGCGTCCCAACCTATACAAACTTTGTTGATAGGTTAATTCTTGAACCCCTTGATGGCTCTTTTTTATTTAAACTAATTATTCTTATTAAGTTAGAGAGTTTGCCAAAGTGTTGACTTGAACACATGACAAAATTTCTTCATGAGTAAATTTATAAGTAGACTTGACGGACAAATCTACGATAGCTTTGAGTATTTCTAATGAATTTTCCTCTTTATACTCAATTTTGAATAAGGAATTTAGTTTCTTTACGAGCTGCTTAAAAAGATCTTGCTTTTCACTATAAAATGGTTTTAATTTACATATAAAATCGGTGTGGCTGCGCTGAGCTCGATAAAGGGGTGCTCTTTCAGGAATTTTTAAGTAATTCATGTTCAATTCAGAATAATCCCATAAAAACGAAGTATGGTGAAGCCATCGATCTCTTTTCATATATTGCGCATTTCCTCCAAACTTTTTATCACTTATCACAAAATCATTTTCTTTAAGTCTTGATGATGCAGGTAATATTTCTTCGTAAATATTAGATATCCAATCAAATACTTTGCCAGGTGTTGATGAAACTGTATCAGTGCTATTCATTATGAAAGTAATAAATATAGTATTCTGATCAGTTATTACTGTTCCTCCACCTGAAAAACGTCGAACAATGCAAAGAGGCGCGTTAGCTAAAAGAGGTAGATTAATCATCTTTTCTAAAGTGTTTGATATACCCATCACAATTGTTGGGTCTAAAGGAATGTTTGTAATAAGCCAGTTATCCTTATTTTTTTTTAATATAGCTTCTTCAATAATTAATTGTTGGTAGATATCAAAATCGATTAAAGGTAAGTAATTTAGAGCTTTTTTCATAAAAGGTGGATTGTGCCTAACTTAAGAGTCAAGCTAGGCACGAGGGTAAGTAGTTATAAGTCAGTATTTTTTGTTTGACCGTCATCTTCTAAAGAATTCATCAACTTGTCCCATTCAGCGATAAAAGATTGTAAATCCAATTTACCCACGGTGACTTGTTGAGAATTTGGAAAATTAATCGTGATCGAAATATTGTTCGAATTACTTTCCGGTTGATCTGAAATTCTTTGTAAAAAGGAATTAATATTATCAATTCTCTTTTTAGAGACAGGTGATACTTTTTCATCTGGTTGATTATTTTCTACAGCCATAAACAAGGGTATTAAGCTATTATAGTAATCAATTGTATTTTGAATTAGTGTTTTATAATTAGTGAGTTCAAACGCGTATTTTCCATTTGGTTCCATATTGGCAAGTTCCATTTTGCCTCCGGATGTTACACCAAATTCTTTAGTAGTAAAATCTAAGTTGCTTACATTCAAATTGTAAGAGTTTTTATTTCTATCAACATCCAAATCAAGATTTATTTTAAAAACGATTGGACTTAACTGATCATAGTGGGGGATTACTTTTTCGATATCATCTTTGCAGCATTGTAATAATAACAACCATTTTTGACCTTCAGGTGATTGGGGATCTTTTTTCGCAATAGTTTCAATTGCTTCTAAAGTTTGTTTTTTATAATTTTCATAACCAGCTTTTGAAACAGTTAGATTTTTGTAAATGTCAAAGTGAATTCTTTTTTCATTTTCTCCCTTATCGGTAATAGATACTAGGGCATTGCCTTTAAAGTTACTTTCAGGATTATCAAAAGATAATTTTTTTACATTGATATTGAGTTCTGGTAGTTGTAAAAGAGAAAAAACTTGCAAATCTTTGGGTAATTTAGCTTCCGCTTCAAAAGTTAAATTATTTTTCGGTGAAGAAAAGGAAGTGACTTTGTTAAAAAGAGGTGTTTCTATGTTGCCTACTAAATTTAAATATTTGTCCAAAGCCGGAAATGTTTGGTAATCTTTAAGATTTAAGCTGGTAGCATATTCAACATGATTTTCACTAGGAGATCGATTTAAGGCTAAATTATAATCATTGATTTCTGCAATTTTTTCATTTGTTGGAGAATCATAAGAAATGACTAAATGATCACCACTAATTTTTGCTCCTTTAATATTTTTTAAACCTTCAATTTTGTCCTGCGTTAAATTTTCTAATTGATCAGCTAAGATAGTAATAGAAGGTATAAAGATTGTATTTTTTGAAAAGAATAAGGGAAGATCTTCAAAAGGATGATTAATCGATTTCCATTGATCACTGTTAAACACTTCAAACTCAACAGAACTATTTCCTTTTTCCACTATTGTATCATTATTTTTAAAAGTAAGGTGCAGATCGCCACTTCTTTCTACCCAATAAGAACTTCCATTAAGATTTGTAGCTACTGTCACATTGCCATGATTTTCAATTTGTCTTATCTGAGAATCATTTTGAGGTGTTACTTTTAAATTAGGAATTTCAATTTTGTACGAAAAAGGAAAGCCTGCAATTTTTAAATCATCATAAGCGATGTTTGATTGATTTTCCGATTCTTTTAGGTGTTTAGCAACAAGAGTTTTGGCTTCACTTGCTTTAAAATACCAAAAACCTGTGTATGCTATTAACAATGCTAATATGAGGGGAATTATGACTTTTTTCATCACAGCCTTCTTTTTCAAAATTTAAGATTAAAAAACTATTTTGCATGTCACTTCAAAAAACGCAACCTCTTTTGTATAAATAAAGTAACTTAAATCCTGTAATAATTATATCCCGCTTACTAATGATGATTTTATTAAGCAATCAATAGCTATTTATGATCTAAATATATGACAATAATTTAATTGAAAAAGCATTATTATAAGTTGACTTATAATAAATAGAGTATTTTTTCTATTTACATAGAATTCAAATACTGCAATGCTAATGAAAAAAGATCAAATAGAGTAGCAACGCTTACTCTCGCAAAATAATATTTTACGCGTACTAAGAAGTTTTACAAGACTTCGAATAGTCACAAATTAATAAGCTAAAAGAATTGTTAAATTTTAAGATCGGAAGATATCCGAAGGAGAGTTTTAACGATGGTCATCGAAATTAGCATAGCAATTATTGCTTTTGTTTTAGTTTTACAATCCATATTCATTGTAATTACATTGTTGAAACTACAAAAAGTTTTAAATAATACGCATGAAAAAATGCATTCTTTAGATAACGTATTTCAATCATTTAAAGAAACTAGCAAAAGTATTAATAAAACTGTCCAAGAAACAGGTGAACAAATAGCTAAACAATCTCTTGTTTACGAAGATAATAATAAAGAAGATAAAATTAACGATATACTAGCGTTAGTTGCTCTTTCTATAAGTTTATGGAAAAAATATAAAAAAAGGAGTTGAACATGGCACACGATGAACACAATTGCTCTAAAATAGCTTTAGGTGCTTTATTATTAGGTAGTGTTGTTGGCGCAACTACTGCATTATTATTAGCTCCTAAATCTGGCAAACAAATTCGTAAAGATATTTGTGAAGCATGTGAAGATATTAGTGATAAAACACATGAACTGGCTTGCTCAATTGGAGATCGAGGACACGATGCAGCCGAAATTATTCAAGATCAAGCATCTGAATTAGTAGATAAGGCACGCAGTATTTTAAACAGTTTATCTGATGGAATCCAAAGCTTAAAAGGGTCAGTTGATTCAAATATTAGTAAGTTAAGTAAAGGTAAATCTAAAGCTAGTCATTCTCGTTTTGATGATGCCTTAGAGTGGGCAGAACTTGGTCTTCGTTTCTTACAAAATTTCAAGAAAGGGAGCTAAGTCATGTTAGGCAGAACAAAAAATGAAAAAAAAGTTGATCCAAAAGCCATATGGCTCGGAGCACTTAGCTTACTGGCGACAGCAGGAGCTGCTGTATTATTAAAAACGACCAACACTAAAACATTCACCAAATTATTGAATCAAGAAGATAGTTGGTCAGATAAAGCTAAAAATTTAGCTCACCAAATTTCAGATAATGTACATTGGCCCAAAGAAAAAAAGAGCAACGATGTAGGGTTATGGATCAGCGGAATAATTGGTGGAATTATAGCTGGTGCGACCGCAGCGTCATTATTGACTCCAAAATCTGGTAAGGATTTAAGAAAAGCTCTTAGTAAGGGCTATAAAAATGCTAATCGAAAAGGATTAGAAGAATGGGAAAACTATATTGAAGATAAGGGACGAAAAGTCGTTTCAAAGGCTCGTAAAACAGCTAAAAAGGCAGTCTCAAAAGCTTCAAGAAAACCCAGAACTAAGTCTGAAGCAAAAGAATAGGGCAATATACCCCTTAAGTATTCTAAACCTTAAGGGGGAATAAAAATTATGAATAATAATGCGATTCAAACTATTCTTTTAGATGTTGGGGGAGTTTTACTTACGAATGGGTGGGATCATCATGCCCGTGAAAAAGCTATTCGCTTATTCTCTTTAGAACAAGACGCCTTAGAAATAGCAAAAAGACATGAATATATTTTTCCTCTTTTAGAAATGGGAAAAGTATCCTTAAAGGAGTACATAGAATTTTCTTTTTTTTATAAGAAAAGAGAATTTACTCAGGACAATTTGCTTAACTTCATATATCAACAATCTCAACCGTTACAAAATAATTTAGATTTTTTTTTAGATTTGAAGAAAAAGAATAAATATAAAATTGCCATTTTAAGTAATGAAGGCAAAGAGTTAGTGGAATATAGAATGGCAACTTTTCCACTTCATGAGATAGGTGATTTTTTTCTTTATTCCTGTTTTTTTAAATTAAGAAAACCAGACTTTGAATTTTATAAATTAGCCATTTCGATTACCCAAACTCCGCTTAACCATATTCTTTATATAGATGATAGAAAAGAATTAATTGATGCCGCTTCTATGATTGGACTCAAAGGGCATGTTTTCAAAACAGTAAAAAACTTAAATTTTCTTTACTGATTGTCTAACATCTCTTTAATTTTATCGACTAGTTCGTCAGGATTTGCAAGTTCTTCATTATGACCTTCTCTAACTCCCATAAAATATTTATTTTCAGTGGCATTGTCGTCGAGTAGTTTTTTAGCTAAACTAGCATCTCGTGAAATAATGCCATCATCTCTGATTTTGTGGGCTTGATTTTTGGCTACCGGAATAGCAGAGCTTTCAGCTAAATCTGTCGGTGCACTGACATATGCAGTTTGGATAATAATTTCTGGTGCTTTTAATTTTTTTGAAGATTCAACAGAACTTATATCCCAACCAAATAATTTTGTGGCAAAACTTAAAACTTTATGATTTGGTACTTTGCTTAAGTTGGAAAAAGTTCGACTCTTAACATAAACGTATTTTGTCCCATCTTTCATTTTATGATGTTGAAGAGCTTCACCTTGAACTCCACCCCCTATTGAATGGCCGTGTCCAATAATTTCTTTAGCCCCAATTCCTTTTTCTTTATCTTCTAAAAAAGTTAGCATAGCGCGGTAAGCTTTTTCCATTGCTTTTCGATCAGGCATTCCAGAACTTGATCCAACGCCTGGATAATTAAAAACAATGGCATTACTCTCTAATTTGGATAAAATCTGTTTAAAACTATGGTTATTTAGTTTATCTTCGTAAAATTCACCATTTCCATTAGATTCTAATACCCATCTTCCATTTCCAAAAGTAGATTCTTTACCGATTATAGCTGCATCAATAATATACCCATCCACCTTTATGGATAATCGCTTCATTTTCCATTCGTCTTGTTGATCAACTACAATATTGGATCGTTGATGGATCGCATAATCTGGCCTATACCCAAGTTTTTGAGGGGTAGCGGCTGGCACAATGATTGCTTTACCTACAGCCATATGAATTAAGCGGTAAATGCCTAAGGGGAAAAAAATTACAGAAAAAATATCTTTTACAACCCGCCAAACTTTACTTTCTATGGTATGCTTATATACGGGAGGCAGAGCTTTAGACGAGGTTAATTCTTGCTTTGTCACTTGTTCATAATTAGCTTGTTTATAAAAAGCGCCCTCACCAACTAACATTTTCTGGATTGGATTATTGGGATTGACAGGGGGTGGTATAGCCATAAGAGTTGTCCACCATAAATTAACATTGCTTATAACTATTTTAAACAAATGATTATTAAGATCAGATTAGGATATAAAAATTAGGCGAACTGAACAGGGAAAGTTTGACCCCTTAAAAATGGACTTAAATTTTAATTTTAAAAAAAAAAGATCGGAAGAGGTGGGATTCGAACCCACGGTACGTGTTTAGCGTACACACGCTTTCCAAGCGTGCTCCTTAAGCCACTCGGACACTCTTCCGTAAAGAAAGATCTAAATCTTAATCAATTAATCCGATTTTATCAAGTAGAAAAAATAGATAAAGATTAACCTTTTAAATAAATATGTAATTGTAAAAATGTATTTTTGCTAAGATAATTTATATTTAGTTATAATTAACAAAACTCATGCACTTTATTCTTTTCATTTTAACTATACTTTTTTTTCCAATTTCTACAGAAGCTAAGCCAACGGTATTAGTAAGTGTAGCCCCTCACCGCTATTTTGTTTCAAAAATAGCAGGAGACACAGTTCACGTCCAAGAAATGGTACCAGCTGGCGCTAGTGCTCACACCTTCGAACCCACACCCAAACAAATGATTTCAGCCTCTAATGCAAAAATGTGGTTCACAATTGGAGAAAGTTTTGAAAAAAAAGTTATCGAAACAATAAAAAGCTATAACCCAAATTTTTTTGTTTACGATTTAAGAAAAGGGATTTCACTGATTCATGATCCACATCATTGTTGTCAGCATGCCACTCACAGTTGCGAAGATTTACATTTTTGGTTAAGTCCAAGACTCGCTAAGATTCAGGCAAAAACTATTACCAATGCATTAATAGAGCAATTTCCTCATCAAGAAAAGCTATATAACCAAAATTTAAACTTGTTTGTTAAAGAATTAGAAGAACTAGATGCAAAAATACAAACAATTTTGCTAAAACCTCACAATTCCTATATTTTGGTTTCTCACCCAGCTTATGCCTATTTTTGTCGTGATTATAATTTTGAACAATTATCGATTGAATATGAAGGAAAAGATCCAACTCCTCAAAAGCTCACGAAAACACTTCAGTTGTCAAAAGCTAAAAATATTTCCGTAGTTTTTATACAACCTCAATACAGTAGTAAAGGGGCAAAGCTTGTGGCTAAAGAAATAGGGGCGAAAATCGTTACATTAAACCCTTATTCAGAAAATTATGCTGAAACGTTATTGTCTATTGCTCAAAATTTTGCAGATCAAGCACCATGAAAGAATCCTCAACTCTTTTGGAAATAAAAAATGTTTTTTTTAGTTATGGTTCACAACCTATTCTGAAAAATATTTCCTTTTCGATCAAAGAACAGGAGTTTGTAGGAATAATTGGTCCCAATGGGGGTGGAAAAACTACGCTGCTTCGTTTGATCATGGGATTTTTAAAGCCAAATCAGGGTGAAATTGTCCTTTCTAAACAACTTCTTGACAAACGAAGAAGTATTGCCTATGTCCCTCAATCTTTAATCTACGATAAAGAATTTCCAATCTCCGTTATGGAAGTAGTTTTACAGGGACGATTATCTCATTTGCCTTGGTATGGAAAATTTTCTTCAAAAGATGTTACAAAAGCTGAGGAAGCTCTATCTTTAGTAAATTTGCTTGAATTTAAAAATAAAAGTTTTGGACAATTATCGGGTGGTCAAGCGCAAAGAACACTTATTGCGCGAGCCTTAGTCTCAGATCCATTGATTTTACTACTCGACGAACCGACAGCTAGCGTAGATATGCAAGCTGAAGCTGAAATTTATCAACTGTTGCATAAGTTAAAAAATTCCATGTCGATTTTAATGGTAACTCACGATTTAAAAGTGGCGATTGAACAAGTTGATCGCGTTTTATGTGTGCAAGGAGACCTATTTTCTTTACAGCCTGAAGAAGTCTGTGAACATTTTGCTTTAGGGCTTTATCATACACCCCTAATACAAGTGAAAAAATCATGATCTCTTTTTTTCAAGCGCTAGCTCAAAACCCTATTCTTTTGACAGCTTTAGTTGCAAGTTTTGCTTCTTCGATTGTAAGTGGTATCATTGGTTCTTATGTTGTTGTGAAAAGGATAGTGTTTATTAGTGGTAGCATTTCCCATTCAGTTTTAGGAGGCATTGGCTTTTGTTTGTGGCTTGAACGAGCTAAAGGATATAGTTGGGCCAACCCTTTAGTTGGCGCTTTGATTGCGGCAATAATATCTGCATTGATAATTGGTTGGATACATTTAAATTACAAGCAAAGAGAAGACTCCGCTATTGCAGCGTTGTGGTCAATTGGTATGGCTATTGGTGTGTTATTTATATCTCAAACACCCGGCTTTAATGTAGAATTAACAAATTTTTTAATAGGAAATATCCTTTGGGTAACACCAACTGATCTATATATACTTTATTTTCTAGACATATTTGTTATTGTTACAGTCTTCTTCTTACACAAAAAGTTCCTTGCGATTTGCTTTGATGAAGATCAAGCCAAATTACAGGGACTACCCGTGCGTTTTTATTATCTATTGCTTTTGGTATTAACTGCGATTTCAATTGTATTGCTTATCCAAGTCGTTGGAGTGATACTTGTTATAACGATGTTAACTATCCCGGCAGCAATGGCAAATTTGTTCACATTTAAATTATCTAAAATGATGATAATAGCAATTTTGCTTAGTTGCATTTTTTGCTTTGTTGGAATGGTGATGTCTTATCATTTTGATTGGCCAGGGGGCGCTACTATTGCTTTAGTAGCAGGCTTTAGTTATGTCATTTCTTTGTTATTTCCTAAAATCAAAAATTCACGCTAATCTCTTCTCTTAAAATTATAATATTAAATATTGAGGCGTTCTAATTAGAGGCAGTCATTAGATTATAGGGCTTAAGGCAAGATTTTATCGAATTAGATTTTAAATAAAATAAATCGGAAAGAGAGGGATTCGAACCCTCGATACCCTTTAGGGGTATGCGTCCTTAGCAGGGACGTGCTTTCGGCCACTCAGCCATCTTTCCAAACTATTACCAAGTGTTGACACTTGAGTTTTGATAAGATGATATCTTAAGTCACAATCAATTTTTTCTACAAGTAAAAAAGCTTAATTATTTATATCGATTTAAATTTCATAGGAATTTAATCGATAGGAAAGGAATTAACTTAAGTTAAACTTTTAAAGTACATTAATTAAAGAAATTGAATTAGATGTTAATAAAATAATGTACGTAATAACCATTTGTTTTATTTTATTTAGTCTTCAAATAAAATAATCGAAAATATTTTCAGGTGCAAAATGCAATTCGATCCTAAATTCTGGTCATTAGACGCAAATGTGACCTTAGAAACCATCCATAATGATAATGAATATGCCCAAAAACTTTCGAATTTTTTTTTAAACCCTACATCGACCATCAAAAAAATTGAGTGTGATTACACGCCTCAATGTTCTTTTTTAAAAACAGTAAAAGATATGGTGTCCTGTGGTTTAACGCCTGTAATTGTACCTATTTTAAATTATTGCAGCATCATACAAAGCTGTCTCATTGGCTTAAACGAAAACGGTATTATTCTACAGATTAAGAAAGATATATTGGAAATTAGCTTTAATAATACCAATCTTCAATGTCCAAACAATACAGAGAATGCTTTTGAGGATTGTAATTTTATCCTTAAAAAATACTTTCAAGATATTTATGCGAATCAAAAAATTTTTTTTGCTTTTCTTTCTCAAAGTTTAAGTTTTTTAAATCAATATAAGTCAAATAATTCTACCCATCCAATCGACAATTATCAAAAAGCTTTACAATGCTTTTTAGCCCCAATTGAAGAAAAAAATTGCTTTAGTAATATTTTTGATAACTTTTTACTTTTAATTTTTTTAAAACATCATACAAGTGCTTTTTTAAAAGATTGCGATTATTTCACAAAAAATTTGTGGCAACTGATAAAAAACTTTCAAATAGATGGCTTAAAAACTGTCCAAAGTTTATGTCAAAATTATCAAACAATTTTGGTGCAAATTTTACTTGATCCAAAGGTTATATCAGCCATAAAAAAAGAAAAACCTAATTTACAAAACTTTTCAAATTATTGGGTAGAAGGGTTCTTTTTGGCTGACGAAGAGCATGTGAAGATTTACGAAATTGTGATAATCCAAGCATTTGTGCATTGGACAGCTACTGAAAAAGTGGATTTTATAAAAAGACTAACAACCGCTCTTGATAGTACATATTCTCGTATAACTAAAGATCATTTATTTATTTTAGCAAATATAATAGGTAGTTGTAATAGAAATGAAAATAGCCTATTTTTTGATGGGACAAATAAGAATTATATAAATCTTCTTAATGAGCAATGCGTTTTTATTTGTTATAAGCTGAATATAAATCCAGAATTTGTCGAAAACATTTCCTTCATTGATTTTTCAAGATTGACGCAAAGCCATTTTAAAGATGATGATTATTATCATTATTTATTAAAAAAATTTTGGAAAAATCCACTGAATGACACTTTTATTGAAAACATAGTTTTAAAACTTTGTCAAGACAGCAATAAAAATCAAAGTAACTATTCTCAAAAGTTGCAGCTAACTACCGTATTTCATACAAAAGTTTTAAGTCTAAAGCAAATACCAGTCTCAATTGCATATTGGTATTTAAACCTATTTAATGAAATTAGCCAATTAAAACCGTATAACGAAGATAGTTTACAAAAAATAACAAATTTAATCTTTGAGCTACCATTAAGGAAGGAGTTTTGGATAGATTTTAAAGAAACAGAAAATTTTATTAACTTTCTATTTAAATCTACTTTGTTTGAACAACATCTAAATGATTTGGTGCCTTTTCTTTTTACAAATGGTGGTGCTATTCCCATTCAAAGCTTACAAAACTTTTATAAACAATGTTTAGATTATCTTTTTAAAAAAACTCAGTGGCCTTCTTTTTTTCAGGTTGTAAAAAATTTTGCAACTACCTTTAGCAAATCTCATCCAAACCTTGTGAAAGAAACATTTTCTAAAATTTTAATCGGTCTTAAAAAAAAACAAGTAGACCTATCTATTTATAATGATTGGTTAAAAGTATTCCATGATTTGGAAAAGGAAGTTGATTTAGAAGAATTGATCATTGATCTGTATGTAGAGTGTATCAAAAAAGATTTTCTATTTGATATCAATAGTCCAAAATTAAATCAATTGATTCAAAATATCATAGACAGTCTAATCATTAATTCAAACAGAACCAGATTATTTTTTATATTGTCTACGCACGGATATAAATTTACTTGTAAATCGTTTAATAAGAGAAATTTAAATAAATTAGAAAAAGAAAATCCTGTAGCCTATTTTGAATATTTTGCTTCTTATTATTTTTCAGGTGTAAAAAATATTAGTTTTCTCAACGAAAAAGAGTGGTTTAAACTGTTTGATCAATTTTCTGCTAATTTAGAGTTGCACGAAACACATTTAAAGAAAATGATGCAAATTAGTTTAGAGCTAAATATTTTTACAAATTTTAATGATAGATTTAACTTAAGTAAATTATTAGAAAATTTTTTAAACAAGCAACCTGATTTTTTACTAGACATTTGGTGTTTGCAAAGCCAATTGAAGTTGGATTTTATTACTAAAATAACTGCAGAAAAAATCCAAAAACTCACTATAGAAAGATATCAAGCGCAACCTTTAAAAATCATACCTTTATTATCTTATTATCGCTCATTTAGTGAGCAATTATTATTTAATTGCTTAAATCAATTAGTCATAATAACTAGTAAAAATGAACAATGGTTGGAATGTGGTCTATTAACCATCGAATTGGCAAAAATTGATCAGGGAGCCAAAGACACTTTAAAAGATTTCTCAAACAAGATAATTCACTATTTTTTAGATACGGATAAATTTGAACATGCTATTGCGTTGATAACTCGTTTAAAATTAATCGATGAAAATATTCTTAAAAGATTAATTGAAAAGGATCAACTTCTTACAAAAGAAATTTTTTTAGCTATTCAAGATAATTTCTCAATGTATTTAGATCAAAGAGAACAAGGAAATAGAGAAGGGGGAGAAATTTACCATTGGTTTATGCAGAAACTTTTTTTATTTGAAAACTTTTTCTTAATAAAAAAATACTTTGTGCCACGTGTAAATCTATATACCCAATACAATATGACCCCAATTAATTTAGATAGATTTTACCGCTTTTTATCCAATGAAGAAAGACAGCTAAGTAACCCTTTTTTTAATTTTATTATTGTAAATAAAATTTGTCATTTAAATGCTATAGAAGCAAAAAATGATGAGGCAAATCATTTTCAAATTATAAATGATATGATTAACAAAAAAAATAAAGTAAGCATTTTTTTTGCAATCTGCTATTTATACTCTTATTTGAAAATTTATACCGTCAAAAAAGCCAACGTTTTCTTTTCAACTTTACATAATTTACAAAACACGGCTTTTGATTTGCCGTTTGATTATACAAATGTTACTTTTAATGAATTGATTTTAAAACATTTTGATAAGGAATTTCTGGCAGATAAAATAAAAAATAGCAATTTAAATTTGATCTCTTTTTTTATCGAGATATGGCAAAAAGCTTTGATTAAGTTTCCATTCGAACAAGTTAATCTCAATCCATTGATGAATTTAATGCTAATCATTGAAGATAGCGACTTAAAACATGTTTTAAGTTTTTCTTCTGCTTTAATTAAAAGGAATATAGACAATGAAGGCGTATTAAAAACCATACTGTCTTTAACATTAGATTATTCGAATTTTTTGGATATAAGCCAGTTAGTTGTTTCTTCTCACAAAACGTATGATCTAGCAAAATATGAAGAATTTTACTTAAATTTTTTATATCAACTAATCAAATTGACAAATTACAACGGTGAAAAGGAAACTATTAATAAAAATTTAGATGAGACAATTTGTAGCTGTATTTTAAAAGTCATGGATAAATTTCAAGGAAATTTCTTAAACACTAATGATATGGTTGTGGGTAAATTTCTATTGTACTACATAAAACACTACAAACCAAACGCATATTTTAAATTATCACAAAGTCAAAAAAATTTAGCTTTTGCTCAATTTTATAAGATAGAGTCGAAAAATCGGATCGAATTTTATGAGCAATTATTACTGGAAGAAATTAGAGATGACGTTTTTTTACTAATTAATACTATGTCAATTATTACTAATTGCATGATTAGTTTATCAATTAATACTTTTAATGAAAAATTAGATCAAGAGGAAATAAAGCATTTAAATGAATTATTTAATTTTTTTCTGAATGCCTCAATTAATAATGAGAAAATAGATGATACCAATTTTCTACAAGTTCAACAATGTGTATTATCTTTGACATTAGCTTTGAGAAATATATCCTTGTTAGATGAGATAACTTTGATTCAAGTTCTGACCTTTTTTTCGTCTGAGCTGCAAATTTTTATTCCTGGAGAATTTATTCCGGAAAATTTGCAATTACTAGATTATCTTCAAAACGTATTGCCAAATTCTTTTTTTAAAAAAAGAATGGAGCAAGCTAAAAATAAGAAGACGTTTGAAAACTATTTTTCCAATAAGATTAAAAATTGGGACGAGTTTAAAGCATTTTATTACCTCCTTTTTAATCAAAAAAATGGTTTTTTATCGAATATCTGTAGTTTTTACATTCAAAGTGAAAAAACGATTGGAAAAACGATTGATGAGCTATTTTTATTGTCTATATACAAAATAACGTTAGAATATTTAGCTCTTTATTCAAATATTGAAATGGATGTTTCAAGTCTTGGTTTTTATTTTTCTCTCCTAAAGAAAGTTTGTAATGCGTTTTTTTCAAACAGGGATAAAATTGGTGATTCCAATATAGAGTCTGTCCTTTTAAATTTAACTATTGCAAAAGTTAAATCGGATCATTTTTCAGATTATATCGATCATTTGATTGCCTTTTTAAGTGACGCAAGTCTTGCATTATCAAAAAGTTCGCACATCAAAAATATCGTATTAGCTCTTTTGAAAAAGTACAAAAATATACTTACAAAGACCCAAAAGAAAGCTCTTTTGAAGTTGCCTATATAACATGTTTTTTGCTGCAATCAAGTTTTAAGAGTTGTATACTAACTTTTTTTAAATATTGACAGAGCCTAGATAGTTTTTAAAATTTATATATTATGAATGATCAAGTTAAAGTAAAAATTGCCCCTAACTCTAAAGAATCTGAGATGATGGTTTTAGGGTGTATGCTAACTAGTATTAATGCACTAAATATTGCAGCCGATGCTCTTGACGATTCCGACTTTTACTATACTGAGCATAAAATTATCTTTGATATTTTAAAAACTTCTTATAAAAGTGACAAACCCGCCGACGTTCATCTTGTTGGAGAAGAGTTAAAACGACAAGATAAACTAAAAGCTATTGGTGGAGTCGCTTACTTAGCTACATTAGCCCAATACGCTGGCACTTCCGCCTACATTGAAGAATACGCTCAAATTGTTCGAAATAAATCAATTTTAAGAAGAATGATTGGAGCATCCCATATAATTGAAAAAAAAGCGTTAGAAGAACCAAATGATGTTTTAGGCACATTAGATGATGCGCAGCAACTTTTTTTTCAAATAAGTCAAAATGCCAATCCATCCAGTGGAAAATTGATTAGCCAAATTTTTTCGGGTGTAAAGGCGGAAAAGCAAATTCCATTTTTAAAAGAATTACAAGAACGGCAAGAAAGATACATAGAAAAAAGGCCAGAAGATTCAGGGATTACAGGAATATCGTCCCATTTTACTGATATGGATAAAATGTTGAATGGCTTAAATAATTCAAATTTAATGATTTTAGCCGCGCGTCCTGCCATGGGAAAGACTGCTTTTGCCATAAATATCGCTGAAAATGTGTGTTTTAAACAAAAAATCCCAGTGGGAATTTTCTCTTTAGAAATGAGTGCAGAACAATTGGTGCATAGAATTGTTTGTTCGCAAGCCGAAGTACAATCAGATAAAATTAAAACCGGTTCATTAAATGGGGATGAGTTTCAAAGAGTTGTAGAAGCTGTTAATCGTATGCAAAATTATGTGATGATTATTGACGATCAGCCTGGCCTGAAAATTACTGATCTTCGCGCAAGAGCAAGACGCATGAAAGAAACTTATGGAATAGGTTTTCTTGTAGTTGATTATCTTCAATTAATTTCTGGGGCCGGTTCTTCTAAAGCGCAAGAAAATAGACAAAATGAGATTTCTGAGATTTCCAGGATGCTTAAAAATTTAGCAAGAGAATTAAATATTCCGATCCTTTGTTTATCTCAGTTATCTAGAAAAGTGGAAGAAAGACAAGGTCATAGACCAATGATGAGCGATTTGCGTGAGAGTGGATCTATTGAGCAGGATAGTGATATTGTGATGTTTTTACTAAGAAGAGAATATTATGATCCCAATGATAAACCAGGCATGGCAGAGTTAATCGTTGCAAAAAATCGTCACGGAAGCGTTGGAAGTGTGCATTTAACATTCCGAAAAGAAATAGCTCAATTTGCAAATTATGCGCCCATGAAATATGGACAACAAGCAGATGAGATGGAATACTCTATGCAATAATACTTTATGCTAATCTAAAATTTAATCGCTCTTTACATTTTTTCTTTAAATCTTATATGATATCATCTTCATTTTATTTATCATTACCAATACCTTAAATTGGAGAACTATGTCTTCAGTAAAGAAAAAAAGAAAATATAAAATTTCTAAGCACAAACGTAAAAAGCGCAGCAGACGTGACCGTCACAAAACAAAGTAACCCTTAAGGTTCTATCCTCTTTTATGTGGAAATATCCTGTACATTATGATGTTATAGTTATGGGTGGTGGCCATGCAGGTTGTGAAGCCTGTCTGGCCTCAGCTCGCATGGGTGCTCGCACCCTATTGCTAACTATGAATTTAGATACAATTGCCAAAATGAGTTGTAATCCCGCGATTGGGGGTATTGCAAAAGGGCATATGGTACGAGAGATCGATGCTTTAGGTGGCGAAATGGCTAAAGTTATCGATGTAACAGGTATCCATTATAAAATGTTGAATCGAACCAAGGGGCCAGCTGTTTTTGCTCCAAGAGCTCAAGCTGATAAACTTCTTTATGCGAATGAAATGAAGTTTCGCTTGGAAAAGACAGACAATTTAGAAATCAAACAAGGCACTATTGAAGATCTAATCGTAGAAAATGACAAAATAGTTGGTGTTACAACCAAAGAAGGGATCATTTACTATACCAAAACATTAGTCTTATCATCTGGTACATTTATGCGCGGGCTTCTTCACATTGGAGAAACAAACTACTCTGGTGGACGAGCAGGTGACCAACCATCCATTGGATTATCCGCAAGCCTTGAAAAATTTGGTTTTGAACTTGGTCGTTTAAAAACTGGAACTCCACCGAGGGTTAACAAACGATCTATTAACTACGCAGTTACAGAAGAGCAACCAGGCGAAGATGATGTAAAATTTTCTTTTGAAAAGCAAAAGAATAATCCTTTACCTCAAGTCTCTTGCCATATCACATACACAACAGATACAACAAAAAAAATTATTAATGCCAATCTACATCGTTCACCGATGTACTCAGGAAAGATAACAGGGGTTGGACCTCGTTATTGTCCATCAATTGAAGATAAAGTTGTGCGTTTTGCAGATAAAGAAAGGCATCAAATTTTTCTTGAACCAGAAGGCATTACTACACAAGAAGTATATGTAAATGGGATTTCTTCCTCTTTACCATTTGATGTTCAATTAGATGTCATACATAGTGTCATTGGTCTGGAACAGGCAGAAATCATGCGTCCAGCTTATGCCATAGAATATGATTATGTTGTAAGTGGCCAGGTTAGTCATTCACTTGAATCAAAAAAAATCGAAGGGTTATTTTTTGCAGGTCAAATAAATGGCACTTCTGGTTATGAAGAAGCTGCTGCACAAGGGATGATTGCAGGCATTAACGCTGCCAATAAAGTCAAAGGGAGTCCTGAGTTTATACTTGGAAGATCTGAGGCTTATATAGGGGTAATGATTGATGATTTAGTCACCAATGGTACCGGCGGGGAGCCTTATCGTATGTTTACTAGTCGAGCGGAGTATCGTTTGCTTTTAAGACAAGATAATGCCGATATGCGTTTAACGGAACATGGATATAAATTAGGTTTAATTTCAAGCCAAAGATACCAAGATTTTCTTCAGAAAAAAGATAGTATCGAATCAGAAATCCAAAGATTAAAGAAAGTATTTGTACAAATAGATGGTAAAGGCTTTAATTTATCTCAACTTTTATGTCGTCCTGAAAATACTTATGAGTCTTTATTAAAAGCTTATCCCGATTTATTAAAAGATTGTGGAGAAGAAGCCAATTTTCAGATTGAGCTAAATGCAAAATACGAAGGGTATTTAAAACGACAAGAAATTGATATTAAAAAATTATCTTATAGCGAAAATATCAAAATTCCTTTGTCTTTTGATTATAAATCAGTTGTAGGACTTAGGGCGGAAGCTTTGCAAAAGCTTTTAAAATTTCAACCTCAGAATTTGGGACAAGCCTCCCGTATTTCGGGTGTATCTCCAGCCGATATTTCCATTTTAAGAATAGCTTTGGCAAAACAATTAGCATCATCTGCCGCTCTATAGTTTTTGCTAATTGAAGCCAACATTCATCCAAATTATAAATAACACATTTTAAATCTAAATGTTAGGTTTTTAACCCAAATCTTACTTTTACTAAATTTTTAAAGTCTTTCTAAAAAGTCATTCTAAAAGAAATCCTATAGCAAAATTCTTCATTTATATTTCTTTTTTGCAAGGAGGGTTATTTATTATTTCATTTATATTTTTATTAATAGTTGCTTTAGTCTAGTAAAAAAATAAGTTATTTTTATACTGTGAAATTAATTAGTACAAATGAAAGGAGAAGCTAATGTGTTTTTCTTCTACCGCTAGTTTTACAGCTGCAGCTATTGTTGGATTAGTTGGCATTGCTACAATAAAAAAAAACAATAAAAAACACATGGCATTATTTTCAAGCATTCCTATTTTATTTGCCATTCAACAACTAATTGAAGGTTTGCAATGGGAAGCAATAGGAGATCCTAATAAAGAAAATTTGCAAAATTTCCTTAAATATAGCTATTTATTTTTTGCTTTTGTCATTTGGCCAATTGTTATTCCTGTATCTGTTTTTTTAATGGAAGAAGTGGCTTTTCGTAAGAAAATTTTAGCCTGGTTTATAGCGATTGGGATTTTATTGAGTTTTTACTATGTGACCCTGTCTTTGTTAGTACCTGTCGTTTTATCCGTTCAAGACTACAGTTTACAATATATGGCTAATATTGAATCTTACAAATGGATTTATTGCTCAGTAATTATATTACCACTATTTATAAGTAGTGTCAGAAATATAAAATTATTAGCTTGTTTAGCTTTAACCTCTTTAATAGTTGCCTATCTAGTCTTTACTAATACCTTTGTTTCGGTCTGGTGTTTTTTTGCAGCTATCATAACTATCTGTGTTTATAAAATTATAAAAGATAACCAATATTAAGAGGCTAAATAGTTAATTTAACTTTTTTGTTCTACTGTTTTTGAAGCCTTTGTAGAATCATCCTTTGGTTGATCTTTTTTATTTTGATCATCTAGATAATCATCATACCAATAATAATTATTTTCAGGGTGAGCCTTATTATATTCACGAATTTTTTCACATTTTGTACATGTTTGTGCGTGAGCTAAAATTGAATAACTAATACTTAACAAGGATAAGATAAATATTTTTTTCATAAAAAATCTCCTTTAACAATAACTTAATAATAAATTAAAAGACTTTTTGTATAGTAAGCAATAATATTTTTTTCTTGTTTTTTTTATAATTCACTTTAATAATTTATAGAAATAGTTAAAAGAGGTTGCGATGGGGTCGGTATCAAGTGACAGTTTAAAGAATAGTTTTGATAGTGATGCATTGGACTCAGTTAGTGAAAACGGACCAAGTTATGCTACGACACCCTCAATCGCTATTATATCAAGATTAAATATTAGTAAGCCTTCTGACTATTTTTCGCCCGAAATTATTAAATCTTCAAGAATAAAACCAATTAGTAAAACGAGAGAAGAATTAATCTTCCCTTTTAGCGTTACTTGTGAAGAATCATTTATTTCTTTGGGTCAAGGATCTTTTACAAAAACCGAAGAGGCTATTCCATCTATAGAAAAATTACCCACGATACCAGAGGATAAAATTCCGACTATTGTTTTTTCTAAGGATATTCTAGCAGATGACATCGCAGTATTAAATTATTCTTTTTCAAATAATAGCATTGACAAATTCAATTCAAATTTGAGTCTTCGCAAAACTTCTCTTGATTCATCAGCTAGTAGCCGATCGTCGCGCGATTCTTCTTCTTCATTTTACAATCGGAATGGGTTATCGGCAGCTGAAGATAAAGTTCCCACTTTAATGTTTTCTTTTGAAGATGATTTAACTCTCGACAATAACCTTTCTCCCAGGGCTTTTTCTAAAAAAAGTAAAAATATACCTAATTTAGAGTTAGGTTTAAGTCCACTTCATTGTTCAACAAAACCATTGGGGCAAAAGTCCCAACCAAATGATTTTTACGATATAAGTAAAAAAAATGAATTTTTAAAAAAAAAATCTCGTAAGCATAATCGTTTGCGCTCAATTGAAGCTACCCATTTTGAGATAACTAGTGAAATAATTATTACAATTACAAGGCAACAGTTTTTACAAAACTATCAAAAAACTTTCTTACAGACGGTAGATTCATGGTGTAGTGGTGAGTTTTTAATGAAAACAAAACGATTGCCATTCAAAATCATTCGAATTTCCAACCATCAATTCATTGCTAAATTTGAAAAAAGAAAAGAATGCATTGGTTCCTTTGTTACCAATCGGAATGCCTTATTATATAATTCTATTACGAAGGTATTCACGAATGTTTTTTATACGAGTAGTTGTAAAGAAAAGGAAAAAGATTATTTAATTGAGGACAGAACGCCGCTTTTAATCAGCCAAAAAAAAATAATTACATACCTTAAAGATAACCCAAATATTCTGCCTTGTTACTATTGTGAATTTAATGACTCAAAACTCATTACAATTTCAGAAGAATTTGACACAGATCTGTATTTATTTTATAAAAAGTATCCATTTTTTGATTTTAAAGATATTTTAGAAAAAATCTTTGAGCAAATAAAAATACTTCACGATGCAAATATTATTCACAATGATATTAAACCTGAAAATATTGTAGTAAAAATAAAAGATGATAAAATTACAGACCTTAAGGTAATTGATTTCAATTTATCTGAATTTTCTTTTCAATTTGATGAAAGGAGGCATAAAGCTTGTACTCCTGAATACGCCTCTCCTGAAAAATGTTTTGACAGGCCTACAACCAAAAAAAATGATATCTGGACTTTAGGTGCTATGGTCTACGAATTACTCCATCCTAAACATCAAATGTTATTATCTAAAAAAGATGTTGAGACCATCAAACTCTATTATCCTAGTTTAGATAAAAAACAAGAATCTATGTTTTACTTTGATCGTAAAATCGATAATTTACCAGTTGAAGAAAGTTATAAAAGTCTTTTAAAAAAAATGTTAGCTTTTCATGCGGAAAATAGATACAACATTGATCAATGTTTAAAAGCTTTAAGGGAGATAAACAATAAAGGTTAATTTTTATCTTAGGTAATAGATTTAGAAATAAAAATTTATTTTATAATCGAATAGTACTTGAAACAGTTTTTTGCCATTTGCCAATTTTCTTTGGTATAGATGACAAAAATATCTTTTTTTGATTTTGTAGCACATATGTTCATATCTTGCTCTACCTGTTTATTTTTTTTCTCATCGATTATACAATCAATGACTTTTAGGCGATTGCAAACATCAAATCGAAGTTTGGCCATATTTTCTCCAATTCCACCAGTAAAAATTAATGTGTCCATTCCGCCTAATGAAAAAAAAAGTTTGCCTAAGGTTTCAACCAATATTTCCAAAAATAGGTCATAAGCTAATTGAGCTTTATCATTACCTTTTACAATTTGATCTTCTATTGTTCTCATATCACTCGATTTTCCATAAATTCCTTTAAGACCCGATTGGGTAAAAAGCATTTTTTCAATGTCTTGCATTGTTTTCTTTTTCATCAAATAAGTGACAGCACTTGTATCTATCGTCCCAGATCTTGTCCCCATCATTAAGCCATCAAGAGGAGTAAAGCCCATGGTTGTATTCAATGAGGAGTAACCTTGAATAGATGCAGCAGAACAACCGCTTCCTAAATGACAGCAAATAATTTTTTGATTGGTTTTTTTAGTTAATTCATAATAACGGTTGATACAATATTCAAAGCTAATACCGTGAAAACCATATTTCCGAATTCCTTTTTTTAGCCAATTTAACGGAATGGGATAAGTATAGATTTGTTTTGGCAAATCTCTATGGAAGGCAGTATCAAAACAAGCATATTGGCTTGTATTTGAAAAGGCTTTTTGAAAGGCTAAAATCCCTTTTACATTTAGAGGATTATGTAAAGGGGCTAAGTCATTTAAAGATTGGATTTTTTTAATAGTTTTTTTATCGAGGAGGGTAGGTTCGAAAAAATATTTTCCACCATGTACGACCCTATGGCAAATAAATTTGATGGGTAAATCTTTTAATTCATTATGTATTTGGTAACTTACTGAGTTAATATCATTTTTTTTATTCCATTCAATTTTTTTTTCCCAAAGGGGATCTGGTAGTACGCTATTCTTAACAATAGAAAACAAAGCACATTTACAAGTGCTTGATCCCATATTTACGGTTAAAATCATTTTATCCACTTATAAGATAATTATAGTTTCCATACCCAAGAAGTTATTTCTTCTGGGTCATCACCATAAGTTTCAATATAACGACGGTGATCACGCAATTTATATAGCAAAGTTGAGATTTTTTCTTGTGCGTCTATGGCAATGGTTGGATTAAAAGGTAAAGCAGCTTTAATCGCTTGTAAAGCTAAATGAAAGCGACTGGTTTTATTTCGTATCATCATATCGAATGGGGTTGTCGTGGTACCTTCTTCTTGATACCCGTTTATGATAAATCGAGTTGAATCCCCACGATGATATAATAATTGCTGAATGGCGGTTGGGTAACCGTGAAAATTAAAAATAACAGGTCGATTAGAGGTAAAAAGACCTTCAAAGGTAACTTGATCCATTCCATGAGGATGTTTTGAGTCACTTTCTAGAGTAAGTAAATCGGTTATATTAATCACTCTTAAGTTTAGAGTGGGTAAATGCTCTCTTAACATCTGTACAGCTGCTAACACCTCAATCGTTACGTCATCTCCGATACCCACCATAACGACATCGGGAAAAAGACCTTGATTGGTACTGGCCCACTTCCATACTGAAGCGCCAGCGCGGCAATGCGCAACAGCTTCTTCCATAGTTAGCCATTGAGGCATGGGATTTTTGCCAGTTATGACTAAATTTACGTAGTTTAAACTGCGAAAACAATGATCCATGGTACTGATTAAACAATTTGCATCGGGAGGAAAATAAATACGAACTGTTTCCCCTTTTTTATTCAGTAATGAATTAATAAGGCCTGGATTTTGATGAGAAAAGCCATTATGTTCTTGTCGCCATAAAGTAGAAGAAGCTAAGTAATTTAAGGAAGCTACTGGTTTTCTCCAAGGAATTTCTTTTGCCGTTTTACTATATTTAGCAAATTGATCGATCATAGTAGTAACAATTCCAAAGAAAGCTTCATAGGAGGGAAATAGACCATATCTTCCCGTTAAAACATATCCTTGCATCCACCCTTGGCAATTATGTTCGCTTAGGACTTCCAAAACTCTTCCATCATTTGAACCTATATTTTGATCGTGTTTTTGCAAAGGCCATTGATAATTTCTATGGGTAACGTCTAACACTTTTAATTGATTTGATTCCAATTCATCAGGTGAAAAAATACGGAATTGTTGTTTATTTTCAACTATCAATTTACTTATATATTTAGAAAGGGCATGCATGTCGCTAATTTTTTGAACACCTCTTTTTTCTTTATCAACCTTAATTTCATATTCAAAAATATTGGGTGTAACTAAAGATGTTCTAATTAAGCCGCCATTGGCATGGGGATTCATTCCCATACGATGCAAACCTTTTGGACAGCAGTGAAAGAGTTCAGGGGTTGGGTGACCCTCTTGATCAAATAATTGTTCAGGGTGATAAGAAAGTAGCCAGTTTTCAATAATTTTTAAATGTTCTTTATTGGTTTTTACATCTTTAGCGGGCACTTGGTGAGAAAAATTTGAGCCTTCAATGTCAACACCATCAATAACTTTTGGACCACTCATCCCTTTAGGTGTTTTTAGGATAATAACTGGCCATTTTGGTTTTTGAATGCGATCACCACTGCGAGCGCTTTTTTGGATGTGATGGATAATGCTTAAAGCTTTATCCATGGCAAGATATAGTTTGACATCTACTTCTGGTAATTCAACAATGAGGGGTTGGTAGCCATAACCTGTAAATAAATCAGTTAGTTCTTCGTTGCTCATCGTACCATAAATAGTTGGACTTGCTATTTTATAACCATTTAGATGAATTATCGGCAAAACTGCTCCAGACTCGACTGGATCAATAAATTTGTAGCTATGCCAAGCCGTGGCAGTTGGACCTGTTTCAGCTTCTCCGTCTCCGACTATGCAAGCTACAATTAAATTTGGATTATCCATAATGGCACCAAACGAGGTTGCTAGAGCATATCCAAGCTCTCCTCCTTCATGGATCGTGCCAGGAATACCTGGATAAAGATGGCTTGGAAAGCCACCTGGCCAAGAAAATGCTCTTATTAATTTTTTTAATCCCTGGGTGTCAAAGGTAAATTGAGGGTAGTATTCTTGCAAAGTACCTTCTAAATAGATATTGGCTATATTAGCTGCAGCGCCATGTCCCGGACCTGTAACTAAAAACATATCCAGATTATATTGGCAAATAAGTCGATTTAAATGGGCATATATCATATTAATACCAGGACATGTACCCCAATGACCTAGTAAACGAGGTTTAATGTCTTTTGGCTCTAAGGGTCTTTGAAGAAGTACATTATCTTGCAAGTAGACTTGGGCAGCTGCTAAATAATTAGTAGCTCGTTGATAAAGCTGCAATTGTTCTACAGTAATAGACATTAGAACCCCATGAGTTATTTTTTTAAAGAAAACATGGGGGTACCATTTGAGTCAAAATATTTTAATGACTTTTTTGCCAGTAGTTACAAAAATTTGGTCGTTTTTCTTTTTTTTCATATCGTAACCTCCGACAAAGGAACTAAATGCGGGTAGTATCCCTTGTAATTCAGATAAATAAAAACAAGGCAATCTTAACTTATCGCCTTTACCTGAAAACGAAAAGGTAGGATGAAGGTGACCTGACCAGGTAAAAAAAACAGAATGGATATTTGGAATATGGCAAAATCTAAAAGGGGGAATAATCAGTTCTTGGTAGTGGCATTGTAAATTCCAATTATCTGGAAGTTTTTTAATTAAAGCTCTATCGTGATTGCCAAAAACCAAATGAATGGAAGAATTGACACTTTCTAGCCACTCACTAATGTAACTAATTAAAGGTGGTGTTAAACCCTCTTTAGAATGAATTAAATCTCCCACAACTATGCAGGCTTGAGGTTGATAACAGTTGATTAAAGAAGATAAATTTTTTAAATCGTCTTCCATGGAACCTTCAGGCACAGGAATTCCATAATGATGAAAAGTGGC
Organism: Candidatus Rubidus massiliensis; assembly: GCA_000756735.1. Taxonomy (GTDB): domain Bacteria; phylum Chlamydiota; class Chlamydiia; order Chlamydiales; family Parachlamydiaceae; genus Rubidus; species Rubidus massiliensis. The sequence continues at coordinate 576,489 of CCSC01000001.1, forward strand.
CGCTTTTCCTATGTGGATATCAGCTACGATTAATATTTTTTGTTCATGCCAAAAAATTCCTTTTTCAGGCAATAAATCAAGAGTTTGCTTTTCAATGGTGATTTCCATTATTTATCCCAGCTAGTTTTTATCCTTTCAATCCTCTCGATTAAGCTTTCGGTACTTAAACGGCCACTTATTCTTTCGATAAAAAGAGGTAGGGCAAGAGGGGTTAAACGGTTAGGATATTTAATGATTATACTGCTTTTTGATAATCGATCCATGGTTTGTTTCAATCGTTCCCACTCAAAGGATTTATCCAAAATTTCTTTGTAAGCTTGTTGTAAAAGTAAATTTTCAGGATCATATTTTTTAAATACTTCGAATAGTAAAGTCGTGCTCATTTGCAACTGGCGTGCTATTTTTCTTGCATTTGGGTAGCCACTAAAAACAAGACCTGCAATACGACAAATATCTCTAAAAGGTGCCTTTGCCATTTCATTCATATTCACACACACTTCAATTTCTTGTTGTAAGTTAGAAATTGAAAAAAAATCCTGCAAAAAGTCTTCAGAAATATCAATCTCTTTTGTAGAAAGGATTTCTATACCGTAATCATTTACAGATATAGAGCAAGTTCCTTTATTTTTTCGAATGAGTCGATAAGTTAATAAAGCGGCAAGTCCTTCATGGACAAGTTTGCCTTCAAAAGGATATAGATATATGTGCCATCCTTCCCGAGTTTTTATTTTTTCAACTAAAAGTTCATTCTCAAGAGGCAAATGGGATAAATGTTGTTGAATTTGACATAACTGTAGAAGATAGTCTGTTTCTTCAAAGTTTTCTGTTTGCAAAATATCAGGATCAATGGCTAAACGGGTAAATTTTCCAAGGGGTGCCGAAAATGGCATACGGCTTCCTTGCCAGTTTGGGATCACTGCTTCCTTATTTTTGGCAAGTCTTACATAGGCTATGTTATCTTTTACTTGAACAAATTCCAGAAATTTTCCACTGAAGAAAAAAATATCTTCCTTTTCTAGCTTTCCAATAAAGGCTTCTTCCACTTGTCCAATACCGCCACCTTTCAAAAATCTAACTTGCATAGTCATATTAGAAGAGATAGTACCGATGTTAAAACGATGACGCATGGCGACGGTGCGATCTTTAACAATATATTTTCCATCTTCTAAAACGATTTTTTTAAATTCAGAGTAAGCACCTAATGCTTTTCCACCTTTAGTTAAAAAATCTACACACCAGGTAAATTCTTCGAAGCTTAAATCTTTAAAAGAATAGGCTGTTTTGATTATTTCAAAAAGTTCTTTTGCTTCAAAGCCACTTCCAATAGCACAGGTCATAATGTGTTGTAGTAGCACATCAAAAGGCTTTATATAAATAGTTCTAATTTCAATTTGTTTGTTTTGTACAGCAAGTTTTAAACCAGACATTTCTGCTAAATCTAGGGCGTGAGTCGGTATTAATCCAATTTCGCTCGATGTTAAAGGACGATGAGAAGCGCGCCCTGCGCGTTGAATAAGCCTTGCTATACTTTTAGGTGAACCGATTTGAAATACTTTTTCGACATAGGGAAAATCGACTCCCAAATCAAGTGAGGAGGTGCAAAAAACAAATTTATATTTGCCATTTTTTATTCCCTCTTCAGTTTCCCTTCTTTGGTTAAAATCAATTGATCCATGATGTATTTGTGTAATAGATTCCCACTCAGGTTTTTTTTCAATCAACGCTCGAAACCATTTTTCTGCTTGCGTTCTTGTATTAGTAAAGATTAATGAAGCTTTAGAAGGGTCTAAGGCATTGATTAAGCAAGGCAAAAGTCTAAGTCCAATTTGACCAGCCCAAGGCATATTGTCAAAGCTTTCAGGTAGATAAGTTTTTATAATAACTTGTCTTATGATGGGAGCTGTAATTATAATAGGATCTTGATCAACCCCTAAACAGCTTTTTGCGGCTTCTAATTGATTCCCTATGGTGGCCGATACGGCCCATGTTTGCAAATTTGGACTTAATTTTCTTAAAGAAGCTAAAGCTAGCTGTAATAAACATCCTCTTTTATTGCCTAAAAGCTCATGCCATTCGTCAATAATAATGCTTTTAATATTTTGAAGTTTTTTGACAGTTTCTTTGTTACTCAAAAGAATGCTTAAGCTTTCGGGAGTTGTGACTAAAATGTGCGGTAAAGATTTATTTTGTTTAACTTTTAAAGAAGAAGGGGTATCTCCCGTTCTTGACTCAACTCTAAATGGTAAATTTAAGTCTTTAATCGGCTTTTTTAAAGCTTCTTCTATATCATAAATGAGTGACCTTAAAGGTGTTATGTAGATAATTTGTAGATGATTAGAAGGATCTTTATGTAAAGCTGCAAGGGGGCCTAAAAAAGCTGCATAGGTTTTACCAGAACCTGTCGGGACAGTAATAAGACCATTTTTGCCTTCTAAAAAACTTTGCCAACTTTCTAATTGAAACTCAAAAGGAGTCCAACCTTGTTTTTGAAACCAATCGATGAATGGATTCAATTCTGTCTTTAGTTTTAAGGTCATTGAAGTGCTTTTTTTATAGTTTCTAATTGATCTGCTTCTTTTGCTACTTTATCTTTTCTCCAACGCAATATGCGGGGAAAGCGTAAAGCAACTCCAGATTTATGTCGATTTGAAGCTTGAATCCCTTCAAAAGCAATTTCAAAAACATGAAATATTTCTAATTGTCGCACCGGCCCAAATTTTTCTACAGTATGTCGTCTAATCCAATTATCTAACTCTTTGATTTCATCTTGTGAAAGACCAGAATACGCTTTTGCAATAGGCACGATTTCTTCACCATTCCAAGCTCCAAATGTATAGTCTGTGTACAAACTAGCTCGCCTTCCACTACCAGGTTGTGCATACATTAAAACTAAATCTAACGTCATAGGGGCTATTTTTACTTTCCACCAATTACCCCTTTGTCTGCCAGCTCCATACGGAGATGACTTGCGTTTGAGCATGATCCCTTCAGTCTTAAGGTCTCTAGCGTTATCTTTTAGCAAAACTAATTCGTTCCAGCTATTAACATTAATAAGAGGTGAAATTTTTATCAGAGGGTGATTCAGTTTGTCAATAAGGCCTTCTAAAAATTCTCTTCTTTCAATTAGGGGTAATTCCCTTAAATCTTCTCCATTATATTCTAGTAAATCATAGGCCATTAATATGACGGGATTTTGTTCAATGATTTGGGACGTAGTTTTTTTTCTACCGAGCCTTTTTTGTAATACTCCAAAAGGTAAGGGGGCGTTATCTAAAAAAGGGAGAATTTCCCCATCAATCACAACATTTTCTTGGATATCACGCATAGCATCGATAATTTCAGGGAATTGAGAGGAAATCATATCAATACCGCGAGACCATATAACTGTCTTATTGTTGCGATGGATTGTTTGAGATCGTATGCCATCCCATTTCCATTCTGCCAGCCATTGATTTGTTGTGCCAAGTTCATCTAGATTTAGTTCTAAAGGGCTAGCTAAATAAAAAGGATAAGGGGTAAAGTTATTGCTCCTATCGATAGAAGATGAGTCTTTGAGATGTTCAAAAAAAGCATGGCTTGGGACCCAATCACCCATCAATTTTTGGTTTAAGGCAATTCTCGATGTTTGAAACGCTGCTTGCAATGCTCTTAATGTCATTAAAAAAGAAACGCCGACACGAAAGCCTCCAGTTAATATTTTATTGATGAGGAATTTCTCTGTAGAGTCTAATTCTTGCCACCATGAAATCACACTCATCCTTTGCCGTTCTATATCCCATTCTTTTAAAGGGAGGATGCGCGTTTCCATCCACTCATTTAAAGACAAACTTACTGTTTCTTGCCTGGTTTTAGGTACAAGTAAAGCAATTGTTTCGGCTGTGTCTCCCACATTTGCGTAACACTCTTCATATAACCAATCAGGACAATTAGCCGCTTCCTTACACCAAAGTTTTAAAAATTTAGTACTTATCAAACGTTTTAAACGCTTTCCACTTAAGAAAAATAAGGCCCAGGCTGCATCTTCGGAAGGAGTAGAAGAAAAATATTCCTTCATCACTTGTATTTTCTCAAGAGTTGATGAAGTTTGATCTAAATGACGAAATAGCTCTGTAAATTTTTTCATTCCTCATCCTCATTTATTTCGCCCAAAGTCATCCCTAAAGGTTCGGAATCTAATTGCAAATTTTCTTGGATATATCTAGAAGCAATATCAACAAATCCATGGGTTGTCAAAATGTTAGTGGCTTTTGTTTCTTTGATAGTTTGCAATAAATCTTTCCAATCTACGTGATCTGATAACACAAAACCGCGATCGTAATTTGCCCATCGTTTTGCACCTCGGACAGCCATCCAGCCAGAAGTGGCTGCTGTTCGATAGGGGTAAAATTTTTTAATCCAAGGAGTGTTATTGGCAGAAGGGGGGGGCTAAAATTAGCTTACCTGCAAACGATCCTTTTTTAGGTAATTCGCTAACAGGAGAAGTGGGCGGCATAACAATACCTTTATCGCGATAAATTTGAACAAAAGGCACTATTGCTCCGTGAAGATAAATAGTATCTTTTGTTAATGCCTGTAACATGGCTAAAATTCTTTGTGCCTTACCCAATGCATAGCAAAAAACGACCGATGCGAATCCTCTTAGATTATTTTCTTGCCACCAATTATATAAATCTAAAATAACACTGTTTTCATCTTTCCAATCATAAATAGGTAAAGCAAATGTAGTTTCAGTAATTAAAGTATTACAAGGGACTATTTCAAAAGGTGCGCAAGAAGGATCATTTTGCCTTTTATAATCACCGGTAACGACCCAAACATCAGATCCCACTTCAACTCTTATTTGAGAGGATCCCAAAATATGACCTGCTGAATGAAACGAAACCCACGCCTTGCCGATTTTAATTTTTTCATTATAAGGTATAACTTCTAGTGCAGAATTTTTCCCGATCCGTTGGTGTAAAATTTCTTTTGAATCAATTGCAGATAGATATTGAGTAGAACCGTAACGAGCATGATCAGCATGTCCGTGAGTGATTAGATTAAGAGGAACACCTGTTTTGGCATCTATGTAAAAGTTACCTGAAGGACAATAAAGCCCATAATTCGTAACTTTCAAGATATCCTTATATTTTTTTTTCATATAAAATAGAGAATCTAGTTTTTTACTATTAAGATTAAATGTCAAAACGTATTGGTATTATAGGCGGCGGCGCAGCAGGTTTTTTTGGTGCATTAGCAGTAGCAGAGGCTAACCCTCAATATGAAGTTATCATCTTTGAAAAAGCAAAACAAGTGTTATCTAAGGTAAGAATTTCGGGAGGTGGTCGGTGTAATGTAACGCATGCTTGTTTTACTCCAAGTGAGCTAATCCGTTTTTACCCAAGAGGCCATAAAGAATTGCTCGGTCCTTTTCACCGTTTTCAACCAAAAGATACAATTAATTGGTTTGAAAAAAGAGGTGTCCTTTTGAAAACAGAAGAGGATGGACGTATGTTTCCTATTTCTGATAACTCTGAAACGATTATTCAATGTTTTTTATCCGAAATGAAGCGCTTAAAAGTGAAATTAGAAGTTGAGTCTTCTATCGAAAAAATCGAAAATCAGGCAGAGGGTTTTCTTTTAAAAAGACGCAATAAAGCTGATATTTTTTGTGATAAATTATTATTAGCAACGGGAAGTTCAAATAAACTTTGGGAAATTGTGCAAGAAATGGGCCATACCATTGAGCCACCAGTTCCTTCGTTATTTACGTTTCATATAGATAACTTTTCTCTTATTGATTTAGCCGGCTTAAGTGTGAATGGAGTAAAAGCTTCCTTAGAGAATAGTGCCTTAACTCAAATGGGGCCCATCTTAATTACACATTGGGGCTTTAGTGGTCCAGCTATATTAAAGTTGTCTGCGTGGGGAGCGCGGTTTTTACATGATTGTCAATACAAGGCAAAACTTAAAATCAATTGGCTGCCTCAACAAAAACATCAGGAAATTAAAGAGTTGTTACAAGAGGGAAAAAAGGTTTTTAACGCAAAATTAATAGGGAATGAAAATCCCTTTAATCTTCCTAAAAATATCTGGAAAAAATTCACAATGGATTGTGTACCATCCGAAAAAAAATGGATTGCTTTATCCAATGCGGAAATTGAAAAAATCTGTCAAAAACTGCAAAACGATACTTATGTTATCAATGGAAAAAGCACTAATAAAGATGAATTTGTAACTTGCGGAGGAATCAAGTTAGAAGAAGTCAATTTTAAAACGATGGAAAGCAACTTAATTCCCAATCTTTATTTTGCAGGAGAAGTGTTAAATATAGACGGGGTAACAGGTGGCTTTAATTTTCAAAATGCTTGGACTACCTCTTGGATTGCAGCACAAGCTATGGCAAAGTAAATTGAGTCGTATTTAGGTACACTCTTCATTCATTTCGAGTTTATATTTTTTTACTTTTCCTTCTGAGTCTTGATTAATGACTTTCAAAAAATTATAAAAGTACTCTTCTGAATTATCGTTAGAAAACATCATGGTAATGAAAGATTGCTTGAAATTATTAAACCATTGTTCATTATAAATTTTACGCGCACATTTAGCTGTTGCATTAAGATCATCATTCATTTCTTTGCCCGATTCAAAAGCGCGAGCCACATTAAATATAGCTTTGTTAATTTCAATGCTTAAGTGTCTATCAAAATCATCTTTTTCATTAGAAAATAAAAGTCCATCGTCGTGTGCAGCGCTAATTAGTAGATCAGGCTTTATATTCCAACCGTATTCAACTTTTATGTATAAAAGCCCTATTAAGACTCTTAGCCAATAAAATGAGATAGCATCAAGACAACTTAATTCATCTTCTGTAAATACAAATACGTTTTTTTTAGTTTCTCTGTAATTATTTATTTCATTTTTTTCGAGTAACTGTTTTAACTTATTCTGCATTTTTTGTAACAGTTGCTTTTTATTATCATAAGTTTTTGAAATCGTATCGAATTCTTTTAAAGCTTGCTGTTCTTCAAGGCTTAATTCCACCTCTTCCTTGTGACTATTTTCTCCATTAGAATTACTTTTGATAGATAGGGCGTTTTTTAAAGAATGGCTTAAAGATTTTGATTTATTTAAAGCGTTAACTAACTCATTCTGGTTTATTTCTTTTAATTCTATTTGCTGTTTTAAAAAGGTTTTAAAGGTAGGAGGAGGAAAAGCCTTTAAAGCGGATTCCATAGTTTTAGTAATTGTCGAAAAATCTTCCCTTCCAGTCCAAATACGCTCTAGTGGCTTTGCCATATTAGGGAAATAAATTGTTATTTTAAGCTCTTTTTTATCAAAATTAATTTTGGTCCCAGGGACATGAGGATTAACTATGCCAAAAAGTGCAATGTATTGTCCGGTCATTACCGGATCATAATTGTATTGATGTGTATTACCGTATAACGCCTGAGTAACTGTGCGTCTAGTTCCATTCCATAATAATCTGGCTTGACCTAAAAAAGTTGAGTTCATAAATATTTTACCAGTTAACAGTTGGAGGCAAGGAACAAAAAATAGCCTCTGGATTACCCCCAGATTGTATTCCAAAACGAGTGCCTCGATCATAAAGCAAATTAAATTCGGCGTAGTGGCCGCGCAATTGCAATTGCTTTAACCTTTCCTCGTTAGTATAAGGAGTTTGTATTCTCCTTTTATAGATGGGCATTATTGCATCTAAAAACGTGTCACCTAAGTTTTTCCAAAGAGCAAAATCTTGTTCCTCATCCCCTGTATTATAATGATCAAAAAAAATACCCCCAATCCCTCGCTCTTTTTTCCGATGGGGAAGATAAAAGTATTCTTTTGCGTTTTTTGAAAAAAGAGGATAAAGATTTACATCAAAAATGTCTAAGGCATTTTTTGCTACATTGTGAAAATGATCGATATCTTCTACATAAGGGTGCTCCAACATGGGCGTTTGATCATATCCTCCTCCAAGCCAATATTCAGACTGAGTTTCTATATAGCGTAAATTCATATGAACAGTTGGTGCATGAGGATTTTTCATATGTGTAATTAAACTAATTCCTGTAGCAAAAAAAGGACCCATAGCATCATTTAAAGGATATTTTTCTCCAAACACGCCTGACCAATTGACAGCTGCTTTTTCAAAGGTATCACCTCTTATAAGTGAAATTTCACCACCACCACCTGTTGCATGATCCCATGTCGTTCTTTGAAATTTAAAATTTGGCTCCAATGTTTCGAAAGCGTTTATAATAGCGTCCCTTAAGTTTTTCAAATATGTGATGATTAATTCTTTTTTCGCTTTCATAAATTTATTTCAAAGATATTTTTTTGGTTTGATGTTTGTTACCTTTAGGAAACTGGATGAGAAGAATACCATTTTCAAATGAAGCTTGAGGATCTTTTGATTCATCATAATGACCTGGAATGGTAATTCTTCTTGAATAACTGCTAATAGACTTACAGTAATATTTTCGTTCTTTATCATTATCTTCTTGTGTCTTTTCAGCTTTTATCCAAAGAAGTCCATTTTCAAAAGAAATATCTATATTCTCTTTTCTAAATCCTGCTAAGGGTACTTCTACACAAATGAATTGATCGTCTTCATAAATGCTAATATCCGTCATTTCTTGATAAAATTTTTCTTTAAAATCCTCTTCAAATAATTGAGGAAATCGAAAAAAAGGATCAAAAAAAGAACGAGTTAAGGGGTTTTTAGCCATCTAATGACTCCATTTATAAAAAATTATTTTATTTTTTAGATAAAAAATTAATTAAAAGATACCTTTTTCTAACCAATTTTATAAAAATATATTTGTGTTGAATAAAGGTCATTACATTTAATAACTTTATACGGTTTCCAATTTGGAATGGCAAAAGTATGAGTGATCACGTAGCTATTTTTTTGTAATTCTTTCTCAAACTTTTCTTTTAGCTTAATCATAGCTTCTGGATAAAGATAGCAGATGATTAATTGGCTATTATGAAAAGATAGGTTGAAGAAGTTTTGATAATAAATAAAAACGTTTTTTTTTCTTTGGATAAGCTTTATCACATAAGAAACTATAAAGGGGATTAGAGAAAGTTCAACGCCAATTATTCTTAAATTCTTATACTTTTTATGCAAAACCCAAAGTAATCCACCCCAGCCTGAACCTAATTCATAAATGGGACCAATTTTTAGTTCAGGTAAATGTTTTTCTATTTCTTTTCTAACCTTAAATGAAGTTGGTGTAGGTGTAATCCCAGCTCGCCAGGTATCAAATAAAATAATGACAAAGCAAATAAAAAAGAATAAAAATACAATTATAGATATCATAAAAATTTATCAATTAAGCAAAGCTTGTTATGGAAAGAAAAACTACAGAAAAAAACAATGAAGATCTAGAAAAAATTAGAAAAATTATTAACGAATTAATAGAAACTTTCGGAGGGGCTAATAGTGATTTTGACAAACAATTAGTTTCTCAAATGATTGAGAGCAGTTTAAAACTTTTAAAAGAAAAACATGACACTGGGCAATTGAAATTAATGAATCGCTCCTTAAAGGAGATGAGATACGCTTACAAATTATTTAATCAGTTTAAAGGAGATCCTTTTATAAGTATTTTCGGTTCTTCCAGAACTCCTCCTGATCATCCCGATTATAAAGCTGCTATGGAATTTGGCAAAATAATGGGTAAGGATGGATGGAAAGTAATTACTGGCGCGGCACATGGAATAATGAAAGCCGGACTTGAAGGAGTAGAAAAGACATCTTCTTTTGGTTTATCTATTAAATTACCTTTAGAGTTAACTACAAATGACATCCTTGAAAATGATCCTAAACTTGTTACTTTTCGTTATTTTTTTACACGAAAATTAATTTTTGTCAGTCAAGCAAAAGCCTTTGCAGCTTTTCCTGGTGGTTATGGAACTTTAGATGAGCTTTTTGAAGTTTTAACCCTGATGCAAACTGGAAAAACTAATATAGCACCAATAGTATTAGTCGAAGGAGAAGGGGAAAGTTATTGGAAGGAATGGCAAAAATATATAGATGCTTTTTTATTAGAGAAAGGATGGATAAGTCCAGAAGATAAAAGTTTATATTATCTAGCAAAAGATCCTGAAGATGCCAAAAATCATGTGGAACAATTTTATAAAAATTATCATTCGAGTCGTTACTTTAAAGATTATCTCGTCATAAGGATAAAAAGAATTATTCCTGACGAAATTGTTCAAGAGATTAATAAACGCTTCAAAACTTTATTAACATCAGGCGTTATTGAGCAAAAGAGTATTACTACTTCTGAAGAAGACCAAGAATTTCCACAATATCCTAGAATTGTTTTTCAACATAATAGGAAATATTATGGTTTATTGAGACAATTAATCGATTTTTTAAATAATTACTGATATTTGATATTGATTTTTGCTATTAAAGAAATTATTAAAAAATATAAATCTAATTTAATATCTATACAATCATTAACTTTTAAAGAATTCATAAAGAGTAATTGCTGAGAACTAATTTTCTTTAAAAACAAGTTAAAATGAGCAGGAATATTATGATTAATGAAAACTAAATATTTGACTAATGTGGTAAAGAATGCTCTTTCTAATTTTTCATCATTTTTTTTGCCTAAAAATTCAACTGAATAGGCAAAACAACTTTCTGTAAGGTCTATAAAATCTCTAAAATCTTTTCTTTCTATTTTGTCTTTATCTATAGAATATTCTAAACATTCCCCAGCAAGATCCAACAGATTAACAGTGATATCGATAAATTTTTGTATGAAAAATTCATTATTTTTATGATGGGACAAATCTATAATTCTTTTGTATTCTTTTAAAAAAGTAGGTAAAAATTTACTAAAGTTGATATCTTTATTATTTTTTAAAGGGGCTAATAAAGAGATTTTTGTGATATCAAAATGATTATTATAATCTTCTAGAAATTTTTTTATTTTAAAATATAAAATTTCAAACTCTTGATTGGTGTTTATTTTTACCAGCGATTGCAAGCTATTCCATTCAACTATATTTTTTTTGTTTGTTAAAATAGGAGCGTAAATAATGTATGTTAATAAATTAAAAGTATGTTCAAATAGCACTAATTGTTTTTTTAGATTTGTATCTTGAGTTAAATTTAGTTTTTTCAAACAATTTACTGAAAAAAAATTAATTATAATTTGAGTTGCAAAAGGTCCAAGTTTGTCTGCTGTACAAAAATTATTTAAAACTGAAATATTATTAATAGGGTGTTCAGCAAATTTCTTTTCAAAAATAATTTTTAAACTAATAAAAAAGACATTTTTTATTTCAGTTAATAGATCTTGAGAGGGTTTTTCTTTTTTAATGATTAAATCTAAATTATGTAAATAACTTAAAACAAAATTACTTAAATTAGTAAAATTAATAAGTGAAAAATTAGATAGTTGTATAAAGGCTTTGATATGAGTAATCGCAAAATGTATATCTTTCTTTAAAAAAATTTGTGTGAATTCTTTTATTATTAATTTATCAATGAAATCAATTAAGGTTGAGATTTTTTTTTGTTCCCATTCTTCTTTCTCTACACAATAATTTATGAAACTTTTTCTATAAAAAAAATAAAATTCAACTTTTTCCTCAAAAGTTATGTCATTATTTGCAGTAACACTTTCAAATATTTGAAAAAAAATTTCATTTAAATGAAGAGGAATAGTTTCGTTAGATTCGAAGAAAAGGGTTAAATAGCGCATTAATTGAGAGGGTTTTTTAAACAGCTTTAGAAGGGGGAGTGCATAAATAAAAAGCTTATTGCTTGAAATTAATTTTTTTGCCAGTTTTTTTCCAAACACCAAGCTGCCTTCATCAAGCTTATTCTGAGAATATAAAATAGCCATGTGTAGGCTGCTTATTCGACCTAAATAATACAAGTAGGTGAGTATATCTTTGAAATAGAATTCCTTAACTATATGGCAGGTGTCCAAGTAGCTTAAGAATAAATTTTCATCAAACTTTAAAACATTTTCCTTTGAAGTAAACGGAGGGTTAATAGATTTATAATGATCTATCATTTCTAAACGCCTATCTAATAACAATTCAATTTGTTCTTGAAATTCAAAGCATTTAGATAGCAAAGCAAAGTAATCGTTGGGTAGATAGATTAAATAATTGCAATATTGTTCTCTTTTTAAAAATGTTTGTAATAATTTATCTTTTTTGGAGACGAGCAATTTAAGTATTACTGATAAAAAAGAAAAGATAGTTTCTATATTTTTTTTATCTGCGAGATCACTGCCATTAAAGACAATTTCTCTAAATTCACTCCACTCGACAAAACGAAATTTATGATTTGAGACACTAGCCTGTTTATAAGTTATTATAGCCTCATGTTCTTCTAATAAATGAAAACTTTGCTCACAAAAAAATTGTAAATCAATACTATTTTTTAATAACGAATAGTTTTGGTCTATTTGAAAAGTTTTATCATTTGCAGTTAACAAATTAGTGATAGTCTCTAAAGCAGTATAAAAATTTATTTGCTTATAAATAATAGAAAAAAAGTCTAGAACTATAAATAAGTCATGTTCAGTTTTTATTTGAATTATGACATTTTTCAATAATGAAGAAAGAATCTCTTTCTTATCTTCTAAAGTTATCCATTGCTTAAATTTTATAATATATCTAGCTTGTTGAAGATAATTTGTTCCATTATTCTTAACAATTTGTGTATTAACATGTTTTTGCAATTGAGATAATTTAATCATTTGATGGTCTATAAAATACTCAATTTTTGAGGAAAACTTTATACTAGCTAAGGATTGTAAAATTTGATTTTGTATAGACTCTGGTAAATAAAGAATTATTTTATTTTTTACTAATAGATTAATTAAGCGATTGATAGGTAAAACTGCTTTTTCGTTGTAAAGAATAGATTTGACCAAACTTTCATAGGCATTAAGTAACCCAGGAGTTAACTCAATAGATTCAAGTAGGTCAAATAAGTGTTCCGTCTGGTCTGAAAATTGAGCAGATAGTAGTAAACGTTTATTATCAATGTTAAAGGGATATTTTGGTAAAACTTCTTTGGCAAAGTTGAAAAATTCAAAATAGTGTTGAGAGCTTGACGTTAAGATTTTTGAAAAATGTTTATTTGCGAATAAAATAAATTTTTTTAACTTATCTTTATTTGTTTTCCGATTTTTATATTCGTTAACAAGAATAGGTAAAAGTGTAGAAGCTATATGTTTTGGAAAATCTAATTTGTTATCCAATAATCTATCTATAAATGCTATTCTATCAAAATTTTCTGTAAAGGGAAGGGAAGTTAAAAAGATAAATAAAGGGTTTTGGCTATCTTCTAATAGTTCATAATTCGATTGCAAAAACGTAATGCATTCTTCAATTAAAGTTTTGCTCAATGCTTTTTGTTTTTTTGTTAATGCAATAATTTGGTCTGTTAAAGACTTTTTTATTGTAGAATCAAGTTTTTTAAAACTATTGTAAAATTTCAAAGAATTGGGTAAGGGAATTAATTCTAAAGCAGAATGAATAAATGTATAATCTTCTTCGCTCAAAGACTTTATTGTTTTTAAACTATTATAAGCTTTTGCCAATTCACCTTTATTGATTTGATAGACAATAAATTTGATATCTTTACCAGGAAGAGATTCATAAAAGGCTAAATAGTCAAAAAAACATTTTTCAGGTGAGATTAAATAAATATTTTTAACAAATTTTATAAGTTTATTGTTGTGATTAGTATGATTATAACTATAAAATTTAAATATTTTAGTAAAACTTAAAAGAAAACTAGAGTCATTATTGCTATTTTTACAAAGAATGGCTAACGAAATCAAATTGTCAATATAATCATAAGAGCGAGGGAGATTGGAAGAGTCTATAAATATTTTTTTTAATAAATCAAAGTTATCCCCTGCAAATTTTTCTTCTATTTGTTGCGCAATATTGTTGTCTAGATGCTTTAAAAAATTATACAAAATCTCGCAGTAAGTTAATTCATCAATGAAATTTTGCGCTTCTACTAATAATTTCAAGAAGTTGTAAGAACAATTTTTAATAGGCTTTTGAAGTATAAAAATGATTTGTTTTTTAAAAATATCGTGATGACAACTTTTTAAAAATCCCGAATGAATAGCGATCTGAAAATAACTTAAGTTATTTTCATCAAGTAAAATGGCAAATTTTAAGAAATAAAGACAGAAATTTTCATGAGAAAAAAATTGAGAATGTTTATCTATAAAATCAAAAAAAGGAACAATGCCTTCGATATTCATTTCTATAAAAAGTTTGAGATAACTTGTAGACTTCTCAACAATTATTTCTAAAGCATGACTAATTAAATCTAGCGATTCGTTTTTTTCTCGATTGAATTCGTCACTTGTAACATGGTTTTCAAACGCTAAAAGAATGTTTATGAAATTTACAAAATCTTCTCGAATAAGTTTAGATAAAGTCGCATTATCAAAGTTTTTACTCGTTTTTTCCGAAAATTTTCTCTTATAAGAATAAAATACTTCTTCTTCTTTGTATTGGGATAAAATTTTTAAAGGGTAATAATCTTTATCTTTAAATATAGCTTGAGGGAGCTTTGTACAGATTTCATTCTTTAAAGATAATGGATCAGTTAAAAAAAAAGACTTTAAACTTATAAATAAATAATTATGCCATAGTATAGTTAGTTCGTGGGAATTTTTTGAAGTGACATAGTAAAACATTTGATGTAGTTGCCAATAATCAATTGGAAATAATACAAACTGCGTCAAAGGATTTTCAGGAAATAAATTTAAGGAATAGCAGACTTTATCTAATTCAATTTTGTCTGTAACAGATTGTAAAATAGGTAAAAGAGAATAAGCGCTAAATAAATTTTGAAAAATTCCTCTATTCTCATTGAACTTATGGAATAAATTTTTCCAATTTTGCAAAGAAAAATAACAATCAGAGTTCACAATTTCCGAATTGAATTTTGGAACTAAATTTATTAATATAATTTCCCACTCTTTTTGTTTAAAAAATAAGTTTTTCTCAGTTTTTTCTAGCAAAG
Source organism: Candidatus Rubidus massiliensis (assembly GCA_000756735.1). Lineage (GTDB taxonomy): Bacteria > Chlamydiota > Chlamydiia > Chlamydiales > Parachlamydiaceae > Rubidus > Rubidus massiliensis. The sequence goes on from CCSC01000001.1 coordinate 591,511, forward strand.
TAGGCAATTCTTCTAGGTCTTGCCAATCGATAGTTTCTGAAAAAAAAGTGTTTAAAATTTTATGGAGGCTTGTTTCCTTGTCTGAATATTTTACATTTTTTGCTATTACATGAAAAAATTGAAAAGTTCTATAGATTAAAATACTATCATTAGCAAGAAAATTTATCACTTTTTCAACAGCTTCTAAGAAGCTGTCATTATCTTGTAAGTGTAAAACTAAGTGTTTTCTAAGCTTTTGACAAAGGATAAAATTGTTATCTATTTCTCTTAAATCTAATGGTTTTTCAGAACTTAAAACATTAAAATCGGCATCATTAACAATTTGCTCGCATGAGGCAATTATTTCCGTACATGGACCATCTTCCTCAAGGCTGTCTGAATGGACAAAATTTGTCGAAGTGGGTAATAAATCTATTAGGGGATAGGAATTAAAAAATAAAAAACGGCTATGATCCATAGTTATTATACTCTTTCACCAGCCCTTAAGTGATGAATATTAAAAGACAAAAGAAATCTTAAATCCACTCAAGAATCTAAGTGATTTTATCTTGTCAGTTAAATTTAAGAATCGATATTGTAATAACCCTAATAAATCCAAAGAAGGATGAGTTCTTTTTTTTGTTTAAGTCGTCTTATAAAGACTTTTAAAGACTAATATGTATTTTTAATTCGAAATTAGAGTAATTATTATTTTTTGTAAGATAAAAGCTTTCACTTAAAAAACTTTTACCAAACAAAAATTTCTTCTCGACACCTTTTTTTTAGTACGATATCTTAACGGCTTATGTAAATTTACATGTTTAATATAAAGTTAAAAAAGATATCGTTTTTTTTAATTAAAGTATACGATTTATCACCTCTTAATTTAAGAAGTATTAATTATTTGATATAGTTATTTATATAAGTTAAACCAAGAGAAAATAATGAAATGTCCATTTTGCTTGCATAATGAATCAAAAGTTATTGATTCTAGAGAATCATGCGAAATAAATGCCGTTAGAAGGAGACGTGAATGCTTACATTGTTTTCATCGCTATACAACTTTTGAAACTATTGAACTAGCGGTACAAGTGCATAAAAGAGATGGACGATTTGAAGATTTTCAACAAGCCAAGCTGATGAATGGATTAATTGCGGCTTGCCGTCATACGACGATAAGCTATGAACAAGTGAAGGATTTAGCAGCAAAAATTACAAGTGAGTTAATGCAACGACAAGTAAAAGAAATTTCTACTACCGAAATTGGAGAATTAGTAATGTCCCATTTATTAAAATTAGATCCAATTGCATATATAAGATTTGCTTGTGTATATAAACGTTTTAAAAATGTTGAAGAAATGATGGATGCTATTTGTATGATCCAATCAAAAGATGATTCAGTAAATCAATTAAAATTAAAAAACTAAGTGGCCGGAGGTATTATGCCGTTAAACCAAGCTGAAATCGAAAAATTTAAAGAAAGATTAGAGCAACTGAGAAACCAAATCACCCATACTTTAAAAGGAACCACTGCTGAAGTTAAAGCTCCTGATGAAGCAACTGGTTATTCTCAACATCAAGCTGATCAGGGAACAGATGATTTCGACCGAAACATTACCTTAGAAATAACTTCTAGAGAATTTAACATTCTCAAACAAATAGATCGAGCATTGGAAAAAATTAAAGAAGGTACATACGGTGTATGTGATGTTAGTGGCAAAGACATACCCTATGCAAGGCTCGACGCTGTCCCATACGCTACCATGACAGTACAAGCGCAAGAAGAGTTAGAAAAGGAAAGGGCTAGGAAAGGATATGTTTAAATATTATAGGTAACCTTTGAAACTTCGTATCATTGCTTTTATTCTTTTTGTTAGTTTATTGTGTGTGGATTTTCTTTCGAAATTTTTAGTAAACCAACATCTTCCCGTTATGGATAGTCGTTTTCCCTTCTACCCATACGGAGGCATTGCTATTTTTAAAAATTTTCTTGGGATTGAATTTTCCATAAGTCATGCTACTAATAAAGGTGCTGCTTGGGGTTTATTTGCTAATTTTCAACAATTATTACTATACTTTAGAATAGTTTTAATCGCTGGCCTTATAGCTTACATTATAGAGTTTAATAAAAAAGTTAACAATACTGTGCCATTGTCGATAATAGCTGCCGGCGCTGTTGGAAATGTAATTGATTACTTTTTATACGGTCATGTTGTCGATATGTTCCATTTTATTTTATGGGGTTATGATTTTCCTGTATTTAATATTGCAGATTCTTGCATCTTTATCGGCATTTGTTGGCTAATTGTAAATTCCTGGATAGAAGAAAAAAAAACTAGATCTATTAGTAATGAAACCACCTATAAAAATTAGTACAATTCAAGAAAATGGGCTTTACCAAGCTTCAAAATGGCAAAAGATTACCCTTTTTGTAAGCCATAATGAATTAAAAAAATGCCTTCAAAGCTTGCAAGCGTTTACTTTACACCCTTTAGGTGTAATTTGTGAAGTTGATCAATTGGAAATATCATTAGATGCTTTCTTAAACGTTTATGCCGAATATATTGATAGTTTACAAGCTAGACGAGTACCTGATCAACAACTCATAAAAGAGCAAATGACTTTGGCCTTAACTGTAGATAAAAATCAATTATACGCAATAGAAGTTCCATCTAAAAAATATTTACTACGGGTAATTAGACCTGTTATACAAATAGTGCCTCACACCATCAGCTTTTCAAGGATGGATTATCAATTTCACTCCAATGTTATGGGGATGGACACCATTCAATGGGGCATTCAAATAAGCTACCCTCAACTTTTTCAAGATCCGTTACAGAAAAAGACTGTGAACGCCTTACTGCAAAAAAACTTTCCTGATGCACACGAATTTAAAAAAATTCAACATTGGATGAGGGAAAATACAGTACCCACAATTTTTTCGGTGGATGATAAACGCATTGTTACTCCCTTTAGAATTGGTAAAGAATGTTTAGATTGGATAAACATACATCCAGAGCTATTAGAAAAAAATATCACTGTCATTTCTTAAAATTTACTGGAAATTAAAACATGTTTAGTTTGGAGCAAAAAATTTTACAATTATTTTCAATAAATAATTGGACTTTAAGTTGCGCCGAATCTTGTACCGGAGGACAGATAGCCGCTCAACTAACAAAAGCGCCTAACGCTTCTTGCGTTTTTGTCGGTTCAGTTGTGGCTTATAGTAATCCTTTCAAACAAAAAGTTTTGCAAGTTTGTCCAAGCCTTATAACTAAATATTCTCCAGTCAGTTTTCAAGTGGCAGAAGCAATGGCTGAAGGGATAATGGATTTAACGCAAAGTACAATCGCAATTTCAACGACTGGAATTGCAGGTCCAGGCGGTGGCACTGCAACAAATCCAATAGGTACAGTTTGGATAGGTTTAAAAAAAAAAGAATATCCCCCTTTTTCAAAAAAAATACACTTAATTGGGTCGAGAGAAGAAATCATAATAAACGCTTCAAATTTCGCTTTACTCACCCTTTATGAGTGGTTAAATGGTATAGAATAAAAATCTAGTAAAACAAAAAAAGTTTCAGATATACTGCTAGCCATGGAAAATTATTATTTATTACTAGACAGTGGAAATGGACAAAAATTAGAGCAATTTGGTTCATTCACCCTTATTAGACCTTGTGCACAAGCGGTATGGAATCCTGTAAACCCCGAAGCTTGGAAGAATGCCGACGCAATTTTTACAAGAGAAGGCAACAATAAATGGCTCAATAAAAATCGTCTTCCTTCTATTTGGGAAATTCGAGTTGCTAATATACTTTTTAAAATTGAAACAACTGATTTTGGACATTTGGGTATATTCCCAGAGCAACAATTGTTTTGGCAATGGATTCAAGAAAAGATTAGCTCTCAACCTAATCCTGAAAAAATTCAAGTATTAAATCTGTTTGCTTATTCAGGAGGGTCTACCTTAGCAGCAGCAAAAGCTGGTGCTCAAGTATGTCATTTAGATGCATCAAAAGGTATGGTTGCTTGGGCAAGAGAAAATGCACAAAAAAATGGCCTAAGCAATGCACCTATCCGCTGGATTGTGGACGACGCAACTAAATTTTTACAAAGAGAATTGAAACGAGAGAATTTTTACGATGCAATTATCCTAGATCCACCGACTTTTGGAAGAGGGGCAAAAGGGGAAGTTTTTAAAATTGAAGAAGATATTATACCTCTTTTAAATTTATGCAAAAGCCTTCTAAAAGAAAAACCTCTTTTTATCTTGTTTTCTTGTCACACACCGGGATTTAGTAATCTAGTTATGCATCACTTACTAAGCCAAGTAACAAAAGATTTGAGGGGATCTATTGATTATGGTGAAATGATTATACCCTCTAATACGAGCTTTTCACTGCCAAGCGGAACATTTGCAAGGTGGCAAAGTGGATAAATTAACAAGTTTTCAAAATCCGAAAATTAAACAAGTATTACACCTTCGAGAAAAAAGAGAACGAGATAAATCCAATCTTTTCCTTATAGAAGGGTATAGAGAATTATCAAGAGCCGTCGAAAATAAACAAGTAATTGAAATATTGTTTATATGTGAAGAACTTTTTTTAGGAGAAAATGAATTTTCTCTTATAAAAAAAATAAGAGCTCAAGGCGCAAGTATTTATCCTTGTGATGAAAAAGTATTTAGAAAAATATCTTATCGCGATCGTCCGGATGGTTTAATTGCCATTTCAAAGCAATATAAAAAAGCACTTTCGGACATCACCTTTAAAAATAAGAACCCTTTTCTTGTTGTAGCTGAAGCTATAGAAAAACCTGGAAATTTAGGCACAATATTAAGATCTTCTGATGCGGTAGGAGTCGATGCGCTAATAGTTTGTGATCAATGCACAGATGTATTCAACCCAAATGTAGTTAGGGCAAGTGTTGGAACGTTATTTAGCGTTCCAGTTGTAGGCGCATCAACAAGTGATGCTATCCATTGGTTAAAAAAAAATAAGATTAAAATTGTTGCAGCAACTCCGAGTGCAAAAGAAGAATTTACAAAAGTAGATTTGACTTATCCCATTGCTATAGCTGTAGGAACAGAGCAGCTCGGGTTATCAAAAGCCTGGATGGAACAAGCTGACATTCAAGTGAAAATTCCAATGCTTGGTATTGCCGATTCATTAAATGTTGCTATGGCGACAACTCTTCTTTTGTACGAAGCGCAAAGGCAACGTTCTCTATGAACCCGTTTGTTCTTTTCGAAGATAACCATTTGTTAGTCGTTAATAAGCCTGTCAATTTTTTAACTCAGCCAGCCAATGGTCAAGATAACTTAGAAGACTTTTTTAAGGGTTTTTTAAAAACTAAATATAATAAATCAGGCAATGTTTTTTTACATGCTATCCATCGATTAGATAGACCGGTTAGTGGGGTAGTGGTACTTGCAAAAACCAGTAAAAGTTTAGCTAGGCTTCAAAAAAGCATTCGAGAAAAAAAGACTAAAAAAAAATATTATGCTTTGATTAATGGGGTTATCGAAAATAAAACCGGCACCTTAAAAAATAAATTGATTCACGGCGATTATAAAGCTTATGAAAGTAAAGAAGGAAAAGAAGCTATACTCCACTATAAGGTTATAAAAGAATGTGGCCAAATTAGCTTAATAGAAGTTGATTTAGATACGGGGCGTTACCATCAAATCCGTTGTCAGTTTGCATTAGCTGGTTACCCTCTGCTTGGTGATAGCTTATATGGCAGTACCAAAAGATTTATAGAAAACGGTATTGCGTTACATCACTTTAGCTTTTCAATTCCTCATCCAATATCTTCAAATATAGAGACTTATTTAGCTCCACTGCCAGATTATTGGAATTCTTTCCTTTCAAAATAATATTGTATCATTTCATGCTATATAACCTGCAAGTATTTAGCATGGATAAACTATTTTTATGTGTTCAATTTTGGTATCGGAGGGATAGTTTTCATTACCAGCTCTAAACTTGTAAATTCGGCAAAAATTCTATCGAGATTTTGCAAAATAGCAATTATATCTTGATGCTTTTGCAAATTATCATGAGATAATAAAATTTTTAACTCTTGAAGTGGAGACATTAAAATTGTAAAGTCGATAGATTTATTTTTCTTGAAAATTTCTTTAGTAATTTCTTCTAGATTATTTGATAAAGCAATAAAAATTTCCTTTATTTCCTTATTGTGCAAATCATGATCAAAAATTAAAATCTTTGCTATTTCTAGTAATGTAAGGCTTCCCTTTAAACCAATATCGGGAATGTTATGAGATTGTCCTTTAAGGGTTATTTTACCTAAAGTATTAATAGCCAACGGCGTTGAACTAAAAACTGTTTTGGAACATTCTAAAATAATTTTTCCGGTAGTTGAAATAATGGAACTGCAAATTGTGCTTAAATTTTTTTGAATAGCTAAATTGTTTAATAATTCAAGTCTATCGAGTAAATAGTAAATGGTATATCCGGTTTCGGAGGAGTGATATTTTTCTTTATTCTTAAAGGCAAATGGCAAATATTTTTTAGATATTAAAGTAAATTGTTCTAAAGCTTCTTGAACTATTAAAAAATTGTTAACGTAAAGCCCTTTCATAGCTATAGAAGTTACAGTATCGATTACATTACGACAATCTTGATCAATAGAACTATCGTTTGCCAAATTTAAACGATTTACTTGGTTATTAATTACTTCATGAATGGAAGAATATTTATAAATTTGCTTTAAATAGATTTGAAAAGAATCTAAAATTAAACCTGTAAAAATGATCCATAAACTTAAAAGCCAAGAATTTGACCTAAAAGGGAGCTGATCTGCATAAAGACTCACAAAAAGAGTAAAAAATAAAAAAAATGTTAAAAACCATGTAATAGGTTTTTTTAAAGATTTTTTTGTGAAAACATCTAAAATTTCAGCATTAGTAGCTCTTTCAACATTTTGTATATTATTCCAAGCATAAACATTTGTAAAATAGTGAAAAAAATAGGCAAAAATGGAAAAAATTATTATTCCCACTTTAAACAACGGGTTGGAAACAACAGAGCCGGAGTTGGGGAAATAAAGGATAAACCCTGATAAAATTAATGCGAAAAAAAGTCCCATAAATATCCAAAATATATTTATACTGGCTTATATCAATGTTAAGACTTTTTTGCTATTTTATAATAAAATTTAACTATAAGAAAAATCATGGACTTATTACCTGATAACAATACTTTATGGTATTGGTTGAATGCCTATGGAAGTATTTCGTTATTTTTCTTGTTAGCAGTTGGTATTATCGCACTACCAGTACCGGAAGAAACATTAATGGTATTAGCAGGTACGGCAATGGAGCAAGGTTATCTTCCAATCGTTTTTACTATTTTAGCCGCTTATTTAGGTAGTGTTTGTGGAATTACAGTAAGCTATCTCTTAGGAAAAACCTTTGGAATTTGGTTATTGCACAAATATGGCAAATGGTTTTTTTTGACAGAGAAGAAAATAGCAAAAGGGCATGAATGGTTTGAAAAATACGGAAAATGGTCTTTAGTAATTGGATATTTTATTCCAGGAGTTAGACATTTTACAGGCTTTATTGCAGGTACAGCTGCTTTAGAATATAAACATTTTGCCTTTTTTGCTTACTTAGGGGCATTTTTTTGGGTGAGCACATTTTTATCAATAGGGTACTTTTTTGGAAGTTATGGATTAGAATGGCTAAATACAGTTGAAATCGATGTAGATGGTTTAACAGCTCTTGCAATCGTGCTCTGTGTAATCATTATTTTTGTATATTTCAGATGGAAAAAAAGTTAAATACCTATATCATAGGCTTTAAAGTAGTCAATAAAGTAAAAAATTAAGAATTATTTCTCTTAAAATCATTCAAGAGTCGAACCGACAAAGCATCATCATACTATGAGTTTTAACCAAATCCAAGTTTCATTAGAAGCTAGTAAAAGTGCCATTGCGCAATTAGAATTACCCCATAATCAAAAATTTATTCATGATTTAGCGCATCTACTTTGCGATACTTTTAAAAGTGGAAATAAAATCATTATAGCAGGCAATGGCGGAAGTTTATGTGATGCAGCTCATTTTGCTGAAGAGCTGACTGGTTTTTTTAGAGAAAAGCGAAAAGCACTACCCGCCATTGCCTTGTCTGAGCCGGGACATCTTTCGTGTGTGGGGAATGATTTAGGTTTTGATTTTGTTTTTTCGAGAGGAGTGGAAGCTTTTGGAAAACCAGGGGATGTATTTATCGGGCTGACAACGAGCGGTAAATCCTTAAATATTATCCATGCTTTTGAAACAGCTAAATCTAAACAATTAAAAACCGTCTTATTTTTAGGAAAAGATGGCGGGCAATTAAAAGGGTTAGCTGACTTAGAACTTTTAATTACTAATTTTACGACCTCGGATCGCATTCAAGAAGCTCATATGACAGCTATCCATGTAGCCATAGAAATAATGGAATTATTATTATTTAGTACAATTCCTCAGGTTGAACTAACTTTTGCTTAAAGAATAATGAAAAAAAAAATAGAAAATTATTTTATTAAGATTATTAATGGTACTAACAAATCCATTTTATCTTGTTTTTTTCGTTTTTTTTTAAGAATTCTCAGCTATTTTTTTCAAATTATTGTATCTGTTAGAAATTTTGCTTTTGATAAAAAATTACTAAGGCAATATTACCCACCAGTTCCAGTAATTATAAGTGTGGGTAATATCGTAGCTGGGGGAGCTGGCAAAACACCTGCTACTTTATTGTTAGCAAAACAGTTTTATGAAACATTCCATTTGGCTATTTTATCTAGGGGTTATAAATCTCCAGCTGAGCATTTACCAGTCCCTATTATGCTGAGTAAGGGAAATGGACCTATGCATCCTGCGAGCTATTGTGGCGATGAACCCTATTTGCTTTCGCAAAACTTACCAAAAGCGTTTGTTTTTGTAGGTAAAGATAGGCATAAGTCTTCTGATATGGCTGTAAGAGTCGGCTCTCAAGTTATTTTTTTAGATGATGGAATGCAACATAGAAGGCTAGCACGTGATTTTGAAGTAGTAGTAATAGATTCGAAAGATCCATTTGGGATGGGTTTTTTTTTACCGAGGGGATTTTTAAGAGAGGGTGTCAAATCATTATCTCGTGCAAATCTTATCATTTTAAATCATATAAATGATAATGCTCAATTTGAAACGTTAAAAAAAACTATTACTAGATACTCTAAGGCTCCTATCATTGGCACAAAAATGAAAGTTGTCCAGCTTAAGGATTTAGCAGGGAATAATCTTGAGTCAATTGCGTCAAAAAAAGTTGGGCTATTTTGTGGAATAGCACACCCTCAATATTTTTTACAAACAGTAGAAGATTTAAAAGCGGAAGTTGTCGATAGCTATTATTTATCCGATCACAGTGCCTTTGACTATTTTTCTTTAGATGCATTTGCAAAGCAGTGTAAGAGTAAAGGCGCAGAATATTTGGTTTGCACTGAAAAAGATCGCGTAAAAATTAACACCACCATCAACTGTAGCCTTCCCATTATCTGGATACAATCCCAATTAGAAGTTGTAGAAGGGCAAGAAGAATGGGAACAATTTTTAGATAAAGTGCGATCTGATCTCTTATTAAGAATTTAAAAAATTCTTTTATCTCAATTAGATTTGATCCTATTTTTTTCTTTTCCAATATTTTTTATTGAGATATACTGACCCATATTTATCATTTCGATTTATTCTTGATTGATAGGCCTCTTCTAACACTCCAGAGGTTTTTTAAAATAAAATATAGAAGTATTTTATTTAAGTTATTCAGCTTGCGTTATCTGATATTTACAGTGAAATGTAAATAACACAACTCTAACGCGTAAGCAATTAAGTACCTTAAAACGATAGTTAATCCAGTCGATTTTTCTTTTTAGGAAACTATCTAATACAAATTCAAAAGCTAAGGTGTTCGATGAAATTGTGGGTGAAAATACTTATAGCCTTATTTTTAGGTGTAATAACAGGTGCAATTTTAGGTCCTAAAGCAGAATATTTAAAACCCGTTGGGACAATTTTTTTAAATTTAATCAATATGATTATTGTTTTGCTTGTTTTGTCGTCTATGACTGTTGGCATTACAAGTATTCATGATCCACAAAAATTAGGTCGTGTTGGTTTAAAAAGTCTCTTAATGTATGTTTGTACAACAATGATAGCTATCGGGATAGGTTTATTATTTGCAAAATTAACCAAACCCGGGGCCGGAATGGGATTAGTTGCTACAAATGATGTTAAAATTCAGGATACACCAGGTTTATCGGAAATTTTAATATCTATTATTCCAACTAACCCTATAGCTTCTTTAGTTGAAGGAAATGTCTTACAAATAATAGTTTTTGCTTTATTTTTAGGAATTTCCATCAATTTCGCAGGACAAAAAGGGAAACCATTATTGGAATTATTAGAATCACTAGCTGATGTTATGTATAAATTGACATCAATTATAATGGAATTTTCACCTTTTGGTGTTTTTGCTATCATGGCTTGGGTATCAGGTACTTTTGGCGTCGCAGTATTAATTCCTCTACTAAAATTTTTATTAACCTTTTATGCAGCTTCTTTTTTTCATGTTCTAATAGTATTTGTCGGCATTTTATGGTTTATGGCAAAACTTAATCCACTTCCCTTTTTTAAAGGGATGGGGGATGCCATAATGGTGGCATTTAGCACTTGTAGTAGTTCTGCAACTTTACCAGTAACCATGCAATGCGTTCAAAAAAACCTAGGTGTATCCAAAAATATCACAAGCTTCATACTCCCTTTAGGTTCAACTGTAAACATGAATGGAGCGGCTATATTTCAAGGGATGAGCGTTTTATTTGTAGCTCAAGCTTATGGTATTGACTTAGAATTTAAAAGTTTAATAACAATTGTTTTTACAGCAACGCTGTCAGCTATTGGAGCTGCCGGAATACCGGGTACTGGATTTATCATGCTGTCAGTCGTTTTTTCATCCGTCGGGTTACCTATAGAGGGACTTGCTTTATTAGCTGGAATAGATCGTTTAAGAGAGATGGTTTCGACTGTTTTGAATGTCTTAGGGGATGCTGTCGTAGCTTTATATGTTGCCCAGCGTGAAGGTGAATTAGATGAAAGACAATATAATCACGAAGAATTAGTTGAGATTGAAGGTAGTGATATTTAAAGTTATGTTCGAATCGTTATATCAATAATGTATTGTCTCGATGAGCCTATTTAACTATAGATAAAAAGGCCAAAACGATAAAAGATAAAAAGGCAGAACAGTTGGCTACAGTAAATTTACAAAATTTCCGTTGTCAACTGTGCTTTTAGCTATTAACTTTGTCCTTTATTGTTCATCTTGAGCTAATGTAAAGCCAGGCTTTCCATCAAAGGTTTTTAAGCTATTTGTCTGTACAATTTCTAGTCCTGCATTGCCAATGCTAGATTGTAATTCCAAAATTTCCTTAAATTCTACGGCTTTTCCTTTTTGCTTAGACATAAAACGGCATCTCCATATATCTAAACAAAATGTTTCGTTAAATTGATGGGGCCAAACTTTGACACCTCTATTGCCAATCATAGTTAATTTTAAAGTAGAGGATAGATCTTTGATTTGATTCGCTAATTTTTCTACACTACCTATGTGATAAATATATAAATCACATCCAATGGTTTCCATCAAAGGTAATGGTTTGTCATTACTCAACGCGTAGCCTTGTGGGATACCTTGATAGCGAACGGCTTGCAATGTTGTAGGCTTTTTACCAAGTCTTTCTATAACGGCTTGAGCAAATTGTTGTGTTCCAACCTTTTCTTTGCTGATTTGGGGTTTAAAAATATCATAGGTATGAATTCCATCTTCAAGTGTTTTCAACCATGCATTATGAATTATGGATGCTTCCTCTATTTTACCTATATGAACCAGCATTAAAACTGCAGCTAATAAGAGGCCTGAAGGATTTGCTAAATTTTGTCCAGCTCTTCTTGGAGCAGAACCATGAATTGCTTCAAACATGGCTGCATGTTCACCAATATTTGCAGAACCTGCTAATCCAACGGATCCGGCTATTTGTGCGGCTACATCAGATAAAATATCTCCATATAAATTTGGCAATACAATGACATCAAATGCTTCAGGCGTATCTGCAAGCTTTGCAGCGCCAATATCAACAATCCAATGCTCTGCAATAATATCTGGATATTCTTTAGCAATTTCTATAAATATTTTATGAAATTTACCATCTGTTATTTTTAAAATATTGTCTTTGGTAAAACAAGTGACTTTTTTTCTGTTATTTGTTTTGGCATAGTTAAAGGCATAACGAATAATCTTTTCTGAGCCAGCCGAAGTTATGATTTTCAAACCTTCATGAGTTTGAGGAGATTGTTGGTATTCAAGACCTGTATATAAGTCTTCTTCATTTTCCCTTACAATGACAACATCCATTTTTGGATGTTTTGTTTCTACAAAGGGTGCGTATGATACGCAAGGGCGCACGTTTGCATATAAGCCCAATACTGTTCTGATAGTAACATTAAGGCTTTTGAATCCTCCACCTTGTGGTGTAGTTATTGGAGCTTTCAAAAAACCTTTACATGATCTAATAATATCCCAAGTTTGAGGTTCTATTCCAGTTGGATGGCCTCTTAAATAAACTTTTTCTCCGATATCTACGCGATGAATATCTAAGTTGGTTTTTGCAGCCTCTAAAATACTTAAAGTAGCAGCCATTATTTCAGGTCCAATGCCATCCCCTTCTGCAACGGCAACAGGTATTCTATCCGACATAATTTTTTTCCTTTTAGATTTTGATTTGAGACTAATAGGTATGTCATTTAAAATCAAAACATGCGTAAATTTAAATGAGTATAATGTGTTAAAAGAGTTAATCGAAGAAGAAAAAGCGGCTATTAATTTTTTCTTTAACCATCTGGATCAAAACAAATTAGAACCTTTTTTTGATTTTTTAGTTAAGTGTAAAGGAACAATCATATGTTCAGGAATTGGTAAAAGTGGTTATGTAGCAGAAAAAGTTGCTATGACTTTTACATCAACTGGAACAAAAGCCATTTATATATCACCAAATAATGCTTTACATGGAGATATAGGTTTTGTAACAAAGGATGATGTTATTTTATTTTTTAGTAAAAGTGGGGAAAGTGATGAACTTTTAGCTATGCTCCCAACATTGCGAAATCGAGGCACCAAAGTTGCATCCATTGTAATGAACAGTAAAAGTCGCTTAGCTAAAGCTTCCGATTTCATTATTGAAATACCCCATTTAAAAGAATTGTGCCCTTTTAATATGGTTCCAACAATTTCTTGTGTAACACAAATGATTGTAGGAGATTTATTCGTAATTGCCTTAATGAAAGCCAGAAATTTTGACACTTTACAATATGCGCAAAACCATCCAGCAGGAAGGATTGGTAAACGCTTGTCTTTAAAGGTCTGTGACTTGATGATAAGAGATGAAGCTTTACCAAAAGTCGCTTTAAAGGAAAAATTAAGTGATATACTAGTTGAACTATCTAATAAAAGATGTGGATGTGTTCTAGTAATCAATGAAAATGAGGAATTAGAGGGGATTTTTACCGACGGCGACCTTGGACGAATTTTGCAAAAGCAAGGAGCTAAAGCGATGGAACTTGCAATGTCTGAAATTATGACAAAAAATCCTCACACAATCGATCCTGAAAAATTAGCTTTAGAAGCCATGGATATTATGGAAGCTAATCAAAAAAATGCTATTACAGTATTACCAGTAGTTGATGAAAAGAAAAAAGTTAAAGGTCTTATTCGTTTGCACGATATTGTACAATCTGGCGTTTAAAGGGACACTTAACATTAACTATTTTCTAAACAAAAATAAGCAAGTTTATTCACCTATACCTTTAAAACACATATAAATAGATTGCATTTCCTCAAATGCATATTTTGAAAAATAGGGTAAGAAGATTTTCTCTTTAGAAAACATAGATATTTCTATTCCATAGTTGGATCGAATATCTTTATAAAGTATTCTTTCAATTCCTTGATAGGGAATAATAATGTTTTTATTAGCAAGGCAAAAAGATGCTTTATCTTCTTCCAAAATGAGTTTTAAAGGATTTTTTTCCAATTTTTGTAAGGTTCGATAAGGCATTAGACTTTTGTGTAAAATGTAAAGAAATGTAATAAAAAAAACTATTCCACTATATTGTAGAAATTCTTTAGTAAAGAAAATAGTTGGTATTAATAATAAAATAATACTAACACTTGCCTTTAACGTGCCTTTAAAAAGCTTATCTTTGAGCAAATTGTTGTTTACAGAAGTATACAAAGTTATCGAGTCCATACCTTTTGCTTGATAAAGTATTTTTAAAAGCTTAAAACTTTTTTTTGCGAACATAACACAATCCTTTTATTACGTATACATTATGAATGAATATTCGTGGATCATTACAGTTATTTTTGTAATAGGATATTTTCTTATTACAATCGAACATCTAACTAAAATAAACAAAACAGCTATAGCTTTATTGATGGCTGTATTTTGCTGGGTTGTATATTTTCAAGACCCCTCAATTTCTTATGAAAAAGATCATTACAACTTTATGCATCACTTAGGTGACGTAAGCCAGATTATTTTTTTCTTAATGGGAGCTTTAACTATCGTAGAAACGATAAGTGTTCATCAAGGTTTTAAAGTTATAACAGATTCAATTCAATTAAATTCTAAGCGTCGCCTACTTTGGACATTAGGTGGGATTGCTTTTTTTCTCTCAGCGGTTTTGGATAACTTAACTACAACTGTTGTAATGATCTCATTATTAGATAAGTTAGTAAAAGAAAAAGAGGTCAAGTGGTATATAGGTGGGGCAATTGTCATAGCAGCAAATGCTGGAGGAGCTTGGACCCCTATTGGAGATGTGACCACAACCATGTTATGGATAGGTAATCAGATATCAACACTCTTAATAATGCGTGATTTATTTTTTCCAAGCCTTGCTTGTATGATTGTTTCTTTTATTCCTTTTCATATGCAATTAACTGGGAAATTTACAGAAGAAAGTAGGACGGTGGAAACAAATAAGCATGTTCCACACACATCCTTAATTTTCTTTCTTGGAATAGCCCTTTTGATTTTTGTGCCCATATTTAAAATTTTGACAGGCTTACCTCCTTTTATGGGAATGTTTTTTGGAGTTGGCTTATTATGGTTTGTGACAGATTTAATACATAGCGATCACAAGGCTCGAGATTATTTATTGGTGCCAAATATTTTAAAAGAAATAGATTTAGCAAGTATTTTGTTCTTTTTAGGGATTTTATTAAGTATTAATTCACTCGATAGCTCCGGAGTTTTGCCAAGACTTGCTCAAGTTTTTGACACGTATATTGGAAATACAACTTTAATCGCTGTTTTTATTGGCTTATTTTCAGCAATTGTTGACAACGTGCCTTTAGTAGCCGCAGCTATGGGAATGTATCCTTTATCGCAATATCCAACTGATTCCCAATTTTGGCAATTAATAGCCTATTGCGCTGGTACTGGGGGAAGTATTTTGATTATAGGATCAGCTGCAGGAGTTGTTTTTATGGGGATGGAAAAGGTCAATTTCTTTTGGTATGTAAGAAAGATTAGTTTTCCTGCCTTACTTGGATATTTTGCAGGTATTGGCGTTTATTTATTACAGCAAATGCTATTCCATTAAGTTTTAAAAACTTTCATTTTGCAAAAAAAATTTACCAAAAGATATCTTTTGGTAAATTTAATAAATACAAATTATTAACGTGAAAATGATTCAGACGAAAAATTACTTGGAGCTTTGGTAATCTCAATCTGAGTGGTTGGAAATGCCATTTCTGCTCCATGTGATGAGATTATCTTATAAATATTCATCAATAATTCTTGCTTCAATTTGTCAAATTCAAACCCATCTGTTACTTGAGAAAAACAACAAACATTAATATCCACTGAGCTTTGATTAAAGCCTTTAAGTAAAGCAAAGCTTTTAAAAGACTGATCAATTTTCTTATGATTTTTTAACATATCCTGAATATCATGGATAATCGCTTGAATAGCTGGCATATCGGCATAGCGAAGCCCAATGACCTCTAAAAAACGGCGGTGAGTCATCCTAGATGGAGTAACAACGTAAGCTTTCGTAAAAATAGAGTTGGGCACATAGACCGGTCTTTTTTCAAATGTGCGAATGCGAGTCATATACCAACCAATTTCTTCTATATGTCCTTCAATGTTTTTTTCTGGTAAACTCACCCAATCTCCAATGGAAAAAGGTTGATTTAGATAAACCATCAAACCACCAAAGAAATTAGCAATTATTTCTTGAGAGGCAAAGGCTATTGCAAGACCACCGACTCCACCAAAAGCAATTAAAGTATTCAAGTTACTATTAGTCGCTTCTAAAAAAAGGAGTAATCCTACAAATAGAATGAATATGGTTAATAATTTGTTAATAGCGTCAATTTTACCTGGATCTAAAGTTATTTCCTTATTGCGACTCATTGAAATTAAATATTGAGTAACATTATTTTTCCATCGCAATAAAAACCAGATAAAACAACCAATGAAGGCAAGGGATAAGGCGATTTGTTTATAAGAAAAATTAGGATAATTTAAACCCCTTTCTAATACTAATTGTAACCCTAAAACAAAGGCAAAAATCCATACGTAGTAACTCAATGGTCTGTAAAGAGCTCGAACTAAGCTATCACTAAAGTATCTTTTTTGCGATTTAAAACGCTCATGCAGCTTTCTTAAAACCCATTTAGCTACAAAATTAAAGAGTATAACGATGAAGGCAATAGCTAAAACTTCGCTTACCCATCCATAATTTCCTTCTAACGCAGAATTCATTATTCGTAAAGCGCTGTAGATTGATTCCATTTTTCCTCCTTAAATTGCTAGATACATTTAGTATCTAGCTTCTATTAGAATTTTATGAATATTTTAAACTTTGACGGGCTGCTCAAAAAGATGTTTACAATCTTTTTTTTCCCATCCCTTTTTTAAGTTATCCATTTTTTTGCTAGAAATGCCTCCTAAAAACTCTATTGACTTTAGTAGGCGAGCGCGAGTGCGATCTTTGCCTAATATTTCAACAGAATCAAATAAAGGAGGTCCTTGTAATTTACCCATAATGCAGGCAAATAAAGCAGGCATTATAACTTTTTTATGGTTAATTCCAAATAGCTCAGCTATTTCTCTTGAAGCTTGGTTAACACCACTGCTTGTCCAATTTTCATTTTCATCCATCCACCAAATCATGGCTTGATAAATATAGGCAATTTGCTCAAGGTTTAATTGCTTTGAGGCAAATAATTCCGGCGTATATTTTAAGTGGTTAATAAAGAAGAAATCACATAATTCCATGAATTCTCCAAAAGTTTTTATACGGGAATGGCAAAGAGGCATCAATTTGCTCATGTACTCATCACTAAAATTCCATTGTCTTAATCGAGACCATAGATCATTTTCAGGAATATTCTTAATTAGATATTGTTGATTAATCCAATCGAGTTTTTGTACATCAAACACCGCTCCCGAAACACCAATTCGTTTGTGATCAAATTCTCTTATAACATCTTCTAAGGAGTAAATTTCCCTATCACCAGTCATACTGTAACCCATTAGGGTTAAAAAGTTTAAAAAGGCTTCTGGAAGATAGCCTGAGTCTCTGTAAAAAAAGATCGAAGTTGGGTTTTTTCGTTTAGACAACTTTTTTCCATCTTTTCCAAGTAAAAGGGGCATGTGCATAAATGTTGGCGCTGTCCAACCAAAAGCTTCATACAAATACACGTGTTTTGGGGTTGAACTCATCCACTCATCCCCACGAATTACATGGGTAATCTTCATTGTGTAGTCATCAACTACATTAGCTAAATGATACGTTGGAAATCCATCTGATTTTAAAAGAACTTGGTCATCAATATCTGCCCAAGGAGCTGTAATTCTACCTTTAATCGCATCTTCATAAACACATTCGCCAGACAATGGCATCTTTAAACGCACAACAAAAGGTAAGCCAGCTTTTTCTCTTTCAGCAATTTCGTCAGCACTTAAATTTCTACAGCGTCTATCGTATCCTTGTCTTTTGCCCTGCTTTGCTGCAAGTTCTCTCATTTCTTCTAAATCTTCTTGAGTACAAAAGCATTTATAGGCTTTTCCCTTATCAAGTAAGATTTGAGCATATTCTTTATAAATTTCAAAGCGTTCTGATTGCCGATAGGGGCCATAAGGACCACCGATATCTGGACCTTCATCCCATTGAATATTGCACCACTGTAAGGCTTTATAGATGTTTTGTTCATATTCTGGTCTACTTCTTGAGCGATCTGTATCTTCAATACGTAAAACAAATGTTCCTTTATGATGTCTCGCAAAAATCAAATTAAATAAAGCCATGTAAGCTGTACCTACATGAGGATCGCCGGTGGGAGAGGGAGCAATTCTAACTCGAACTGACATAGTTAAACCTTAAAAGAAATTAATTTATGATTAAAACAAAACAGTAATTATACCAATTTAAAAATTAAATATAAATAATAAGAAGGGATCAGAATTAGCTTATTAACTGTTCTTGAAATTCATTAACTTAAGTTGCATTAACATAAGAAGATCTTTCATGATATTATAAGCTTCCGCTAATTGGTAATCGTAGGGCTTATTATTATCTTTTTCTTCTTCGTCTAAATCTTCTTCCTCTTTGTTTTTTAAGTTTTTTAAGAACGTTTGATAATTCTTATTATTCTTTATTCTAGTCTCTGAGTTTTTCTTAAGAGTTGCGTAATAGGGGGTAAAAAGGTCGAGTTTTTGCTGCAAATCAAATTTATACAAATATTTTACTCGTTCTCTTTGTAGGTAAGGTATATCAGAAAGATCGTCATCAAAATTATCTTTTATTTTATCCGTCTGTAAAGGGTATTTACCAAATACTTCACCAATTTCCATTTCGGAAATAGCTCCAGGAGCCACTATGTCAGAAAATACTCCTGTTAATTGGGGTGATTTACCGGAAACGGTGTAATATCTACCCCTAGTCACTTTAAATTCACCTTCTTGATTAACCGAATTGGATTGTGAATTCGTTAATGTAAAGGTTTGGAAAGAACCTTTGCCGTAAGTATGGTCATCTCCTACAATCAAAGCTCTACCATAATCTTGCAAAGTTCCAGCTACGATCTCAGAGGCTGAGGCGCTTGCTCGATTAGTTAAAACAATTAATGGACCGTCCCAAGTCGCTTGTCCCTCGAGATTGCGTAAGTGTTGAACTGCATCAGAATCATCTTTTATAGAGACAACAATACCTTTTTTAATAAATAAGCCTGTCACTGCAACGGCTTGAGATAACATGCCGCCAGTGTTGTATCTTAAATCTAAGATAATACCTTTAAGATTATTCTCTTTTTTCATCTCCTCGATTGCTTTTGCAAGATCAGTCGCTGAAGAGCTTTCTGGGTCTTGGTAAAAAGAATATAAACGCAAATAACCTATTGACCCATCTGCAAATGGTTCTGTGGAAGACTCATAACGCGTTTCTTTTAAAACAACTTCACCCCTCATTACTCGAATGGTAAGTTGTTCTTCTTCTTTTTCATCCCCATCTTTCTTTTCACGGATGACAGTTAAATCAACGGGAGTGTTTTTTTGTCCACGTATTAATTCTACAGCATCTACGATATCCATTCCGACAACAGGCTCGCCATTTACTGCAATAATGCGATCTTTCGCTTTTAATTCTTTTCCTTCGGCGGCAGGGCCACCCTCAACTATTTTTACAACAGTAAAACCATTGAGATCGTCTCTTAATTGAGCGCCAATGCCAAACAACCGTTGTTGAACGACAATTAAAAATTGTGCGGCTTCATCAGGTGTAAAATAAGCGGTATGAGTATCTAATGATGATGCTACGGCTTTTAATACGTAAGTTAAAATTAAACTTTTTATACCTTGTTCAGGAGTTGATAAGAGCTCGTTTTCAAACTTATTCTGAACTTTTTCTATTCGTTGTAAAGATTTTTCTCTCAAATCGGCATCAAGTTTTGCGGCGGTATCGATTTGTAAAGATTTAATTCTTAATAAACGATTAAATAACTCATCTTCATTTTTGGCCCATTTCATGTCTTTAAATTCTTGTGCTTTAACTTTTTTGGGCAGAGGAGTTGAATTTATTTTTTCAATAAGATTTCTTTTTCTAGCAATCGCTTGCACCATTTTTTTATGGATTTTTTCAAATTCTTCGTAATTTTGTTGATTCATTTCAATTAGGACTCGATTTAGATCATCATTGGTAGGTTCGAGCCAAGGTTGAATGTCCGATTCTATTAGATAAGTTTTGTTTGGATCTAATTCATCTAAAAAAGCTAAATAGATCCTTTTAATAAGTTCTGGAGAGAGATTTTTATAATTAGCATGAGCTTTCATTATTTCAAGTACCTTTTTATGTACTTGATTCGGGGTTATTTCATAAATTTTGGCATTTAGTTTAAATGTCAGTAGAAAAAAACAACAAAAAATAACTGGCTTTATTTTAGAAAACATTAACAGCCCCATTAATAATGCTTAGTTTGTGACTATACCAGAAGGTTTTTATATTAGATAGATTAAACAAAAAAAAAGTTAAAAAATGTAAAAGAAAAGTTGATTTCAATTCTTTTTTATGTAAATATTGTTCCTTAAGTTTAAAAATTAATTACTAATTATTAAAAATATTGATTTTTAATTTGTTTAATAAAGTCAGTATTATAATAAGTTTATTATAAAATTTGGAGGAATAATAATAATGTCAAAGACAAAAGACACAGGCAAAGATGCCGTGAGCGAAAGTCTAGACGCTAAGCTTGTTTCTATTACAGAGGCTGCAAAACTTAATAAAGTAACTCGACAAGCAATTTATGTTGCTATTAAGTTAAATAAATTAAAAGCTAGAAAAGAAACAACTCGTTGGACCATTCACTTAGATGACCTAGAAGCTTATCGCAAGCAAAAATACTCTCGTTCTAAATCTGTTTTTGATGGCGAATTACTTTTTGATAATGACAAAGGTTACTATTCTGTTAATCAAGTTGCTAGAAAGCTTAATGTACCAGCTCAAAAAATTTATTATGCTACAAGAGTTGGCATGCTTAAGGCAAGAAGAAGAGGAGCTGCTTGGGTTATTCATGAAAAAGATGTCCAAGATTATGCTGACCAACATCTTAAAAAGAAAACAACTCGTAAAGCCAGCTAGTAAATTAACCCGTTTTTTTAATCAAATGATTACAATCGCGGGTTTTTTTATTTTTTCTTTTAAATTGAACAAAAATTAGACTTTCTCTAAGTAAACAAATGTTTCGACATGTGTTGTTTGAGGAAACATGTCATAGGGTTGAACTAACTTAATTTTAAAACCATTTTCAGTTAGCTTTTTTAAATCTCTTCCAAGCGTTGTTGGCATACAAGAAATATATATAATCTTATCCGATTTCTTTGGGGAAAACCACTGACAAATTTTTGGGCTTAAGCCGTTTCTTGGCGGATTAACAATAATCAAATTCCAATTCTTATTAGGATTATTTAAAAGAAATTTTTCAACATCATCTTGAATGAAGCTGATTGTTTTTCCATTTTTCCGCGCGTGCTCTTTTGCTAAAAATATTGAAGTTTTATTCCATTCAACCCCAGTTACTAACCCTTTTTTTTCAGAAATTAAAAGAGTAGAAATTCCAACTCCACAATATAAGTCTAAAATTTTTTCATTTGGTTTTACAAAACTTGCCATCTGTGAATATAATTCAGCACTCAGTTCTGGATTGTTTTGTGTAAAAGCTAAAGGTGATAAACAAAATTGATTCGAATTTAATTGATAATCAGATTCACATTCACCCCATTGTTTAATGGTAAAACCAACTTTATAGATAACACCTGTAAATTCGGGGAAATTTACAATTTGCTTTGCAATAACAGTGCTATTCGCGAAATCTTCATCACTAATAATACATAAAATAAATTTATCATTATTTTTTTGGATAATAAGTTTACCCTGAAAGAAATCTTTGTAAGCAATCAGGTTAATAAACGTGTATACTCTTTCATAAAGTTTCTTTTGATCTTCTAAAAAAATTGGACATTCGTTAATTGAAACAATGCCTTGCAAATCCGCTCTTACATAACCAATTGATAATGCTTTATTTTCTTTTTTAAAATGTAAATGTATATGTCTTCTGTAAGCATAAGTTTTAAGTGATGGTAGAGTATTATTAACTATCACATTTAATTTATGCATTTTGTTTAATGCATCTTCTACCCATTTTTTTTTCCAATCTAATTGAAGATCGTAGCTGATATGTTGCATCTGACAACCACCACAAACTGTGTAGTATGGACATTTAGGAGGTATTCTATAGTGGCTTTCTTTCAAAACTGCATCGAGCTTTCCGTAAGCATAATTTTTTTTTTGTGAAGTAATATGGTATGAAACCAATTCTTGCGGAATAGTAAAAGGAACAAAAACAACTTTGCCATCATTTTTTGTGATCCCTTCTGCGCCAAAACTTAAATTTTCAATTTTACCTGTACAATGATCTTGCATATATTTCATTATTCCAAAAATTGATTAATTCAAAATTTGAAAATTTCTTATTACTAACTGAATGCTTGACCCTTGAGAGTTGTTGAGTTGCGGCGTAAAAGCAATTTGTAACTTCAAATCTTTCGTTCTTAAAAATGGACTTAAATCTGCTTTAAATAAAGCGATGGCTTCAAACATGCGACCTTGAGATTCTGCATTTAAAGGCTCTAAATAAAGTTTTAAATGAGTTTTGCCAACGACTTTTGGTGGCCAAGCTTGCTTAACAGTACAATAAAAAACGGGTTGTGGATTTTCATTACCAAAAGGTTCAAATAATTTTAAAGATTCCATAAAATCAATAGTTAAATCTTCAAAATTGATTTCTGCATCTAAATAAAGTTTATTAATTATATCGTTTTCGGTGAGTTGCTCTTCAGCAGCCATAATGAATCGTTTTTTAAATTCTTCAATATGTTGTTCTTTAATTGTTAATCCTGCTGCAAAATCATGTCCTCCAAAATTTATTAAAATATCAGAGCAATTTTTTAGAACATTAAGTAGGGGAAATTCGGGTATCGATCTAAGCGATGCTTTTCCTATGCCATTTTCGATAGCAATCATAACAGTTGGGCGATTGAAGTGTTTTGCTATTTTTGTTGCTGGAATAGCAATAACTCCTGGATGCCACTTATCTGAATACATCACTACTGCTTTATTTTTCAAAATTTCAGGATTTGAAAGAATCATACTTTCAACTTCAGAAGACATTGTTCTTTCGATTTTTTGTCTTTCTATATTATTTAAATCGAGATCCTGAGCCATTTTTTCGGCCGTTTGAGCATTTCTCACAAGAAGCATCATTACCCCTTTTTGGGGATCATCGATTCTGCCTAAACTATTAAAAAAGGGCGCTATTTTTGAAGCAATCAAAAATGGAGTTAAAAAGTTTAGATCTATGTCAGAAATTTTCATTAAAAAGCTTAAGCCTAATCGCTTTGTTTTTTTTAATTGTCTAATACCATAACTGACTAAAATTCGATTTTCACCAATCAAAGCACCCATATCAGAAATAGTGCCCAGTGCTACAAGATCTAAATATCTTTTTAAATCAATTTTTTTGGGTGAAATTTTTTCTTCTGAAATCAATTGAAGGGTTACTGCATGAGCTAATTTAAAGGCAACGCCAACTCCTGTTAAATGAGGATTTGGGTAGGAACTTTTTACAAGTTTTGGATTTAATGTAGCGACGCAATGGGGGATTTTATCAGTTGGTTCATGATGATCGGTTACAATAACATCAACATTTTGCTCAACTACTTTTGCTATTTCAACAGCCGCCGTGATTCCACAATCAACTGTTATCAATAAGCGACATTCATTTTTTTTAGCATATTCTAATGCTTCAACAATCAAACTTTGTCTAGATATTCCTCTGTTTGAAACGTAAAAAAATACATTGGCACCAACAAATTGCAAAAACTCAGTGAGTAATGCAGTTCCAGTCATACCATCTACGTCATTGTCTCCGTAAATTAATATATTTTCCTTATTCTCCAAAGCTTTGCAAATTCTTTCAACAGCTTGTGGCATTTCTTCAAATAAAAAGGGGTCATGTAAGTCGGGTAATTTTGCATACAAATAATCATGAATTTGATCAAAAGTTGTAAAATTGCGTGAAATTAAAATTTGAGCGGTGACAGGATGAATTTTAAATTCTTTAATAATAGCTTCTTTCCATTCTGGATTATTTTTTGGGAAAACCCATAAAGGATTATCATGCTGAAAATGCCAAAGCATTCTATTTCCACCTTTGAGTTAAGCTATTTAATAACTTACCTTATACACAATTAAAGTTTTTTGCTCTTCTTTATTCAGAAAAGGCTCAAGAGCTTTATTTATTACAAATCTGCTCTTAAGAATAGCTGTTAAGCTACATCACAATTTAGTGTTCATTTTTTTTATGACTAAGATAAATTAATAAAAATATATTTATGTGAATGACGTTATCATATCAAAAAAGGGGTTAATCAGGTACGGATTTATACTTTAACGCTAGTTTTTATGAGAAATGATAAAGAAAAGCCCAAGACTGTTACTTGGGCTTTATTTTGAGCGATTAGGCTTTGCGAGGATTCAGCTCTTTTTGCTCTAATCTTTCTTCCCTTTTATGGAAATAAAGCAAGGCTGGAGCTGCTATAAATAATGAAGACAACGTACCTACAATTACCCCAATTGTCATCACTAATGAAAAGGCAAAAATAGAACTTCCACCTAAAAATACTAGTGCCAATAGAACGAGTAGAGTAGTTCCGGAAGTCATCAATGTCCGACTTAAAGTGACATTTAAGGCATGATTAATAACTTCTGAATACTTCATTTTTCTTAAAATTCTGACATCTTCCCGAATTCTATCAAAAACAATAATGGTATCATTTAATGAATAACCAATAATTGTCATGATAGCACCGACTACTTGTAAGTCGATTTGAACTGGAAATCCTAACCAATGAAATAAGGCTAGTACTCCTAAAGTTATGATAACGTCATGAATCAAACCAATAACTGCTGCAATAGCGTACTTAAACTCAAAACGGAATGTGATGTAAGCTAAAATACTAATTAAAGCAATAGATAATCCAATTATTGCGTTATTTCTCATTGCATCAGAAAATTGGCCACTAATTACAGTCCAATGCTTATCTAGACCATTGAGTAAGGATGGCTCTACTTGCAATCCCTGCTCTTGTAATGAGTTAATTAACCAATTAATTCTTGGATTGGAAAGGTAAGAAAATTGTAAGCGATCATCTTCTAATTTTTCTGGTAATCCATAGAACGGATGCCCTTTTTCTTCCATGCTATTTGAAAGTTGAATACGCAAATGATTTGGACGATTTAACTCTCTGATTTGGAAATCATTAGGAGATGCTCCATGGGCTAATAAAGCTTCTGCTGCTTGGGTTCTATAAGAAGTTGCCGGCTCTACTTGTTCTTTTAATTCAAGATCGAGCGCATAGCCACCAGTAAAATCCATCCCAAACATTGACTTGCCTTGAGATACAAATAAAGCCATACCTAGCACCATGGCAATGACAGAAATCATAATGGCTTTCTTTGCTTGTCCTAAGAAATCAAAATGAGTTTTGCCAATGAATTGTGACATTGTTAAAGTTTTATTTTTAGGATTTTGTACCCACCCTGCAAAAAAGTAACGAGTCATAAATAAGGCTGTGAACATAGAGGACACGATACCTATAATTAATGTGACTGCAAATCCTTTTACAGGTCCTGAATCAAATTGGATTAAGATTAAAGCTGCAATGATTGTAGTTAGGTTAGAATCTATGATAGCGCTAAATGCTTTTCTATACCCTGCATAAATTGCAGATGCAATTCTTCCAGAATGGCTAAACTCTTCTCTTACCCTTTCAAACACAAGTACGTTTGCATCCACTGCCATACCGATTGTCAAAACAATACCAGCAATTCCAGGCAGAGATAAAGCCGAGCCTATATTTTGAAGAACGCCCCACATAATTAATATATTCAAAAGAACAGCGCAAGAGGCGACAATTCCAGCAAAATGATAGTAACCAACCATAGCAATGACTACTAAAATTATAGCTACAGCTGATGCAATCATACCTTTAAGTCTTTCTTCTTGACCAAGTTCTGGACTTACATTCTCCTCTGATAAAATCTTTGGTGTGTAAGTTAATGATCCAGCTTTTAGATCAGCTGCTAATTGGTTAATTTCTCTTTGTGAAAAACGACCATTAATAGTTGCTGCATCTCTTAAAGCCGCTTCAAGAGTCGGACTGCTAATTACTCTTCCGTTTAGAATAACAGCCATTCTCCATCCACTTCCTGCCGAATACGCTTCTTTAGGTGTGCCAATAATGCGATCTTTTGCAAATTGTGAGGTCCAAGCGTAAAAATCATCTCTTGGGCTGCCAGTACGTCCGGCACCTTCGTAAGAGCGTTTAATGCTGAAACTTAAAGTGTTACCTCTTGAAGGGTCATATCCAACGTTTATATTGGTTAAACTAGAGCCTTCTAAGGCGTAATTATTAAAAACAAAAAGAAGGGGATGTGACTGTCCTTGCCATTGAGCAAAATCATCTCCTTGCATAATAGCTACAGTAGATAAAGTATCATCAAAAGCATTTGAAGTCATTTCTTCTTTAGGATTCGCGAGCCTTAAACCATTGTCGTAAAGGATTTGGGCAGCTTGAGATTTTGGTCGCAATTCATTAGTTGCATCACCACCGAAATGTTGCCATGCGATTTCTTTTATGCTTTCGCTATCTTTTCTATTGGTTACAACAGCTTCATTCCAAACACTTTGTAAGAATTGATTAATAGGTTCTTTTAAAGCTTTGTTTGAAGGTGCAAATTTTTCATTCACAATGTGAAATGACATCGCGGATGCTTTTACAAGTTCAGAAGCTGACATATTTTGAGAACCTGGAAAATCTAAAATAATGTTGTTATTTTCGATTCGAATAGTTCTTTCTGAGACACCCATCTTATTGATACGGGTATATAGCTCGTTAACTGCTTGACGAATTTCATCTTGATTAGTTACAGGTCGATTATTTTGATCCCGTAATCCAATTCTTACAGTTTTTCCACCCGATAGATCAAGGCCCCATTTTAATATTTTTCGATCATCACCTCTGAAATATTTTTTAAAACTAAGCAGAAAGTTTTGAATGTATGGATTTTTGGTAGGTGCTGGCACATAAAAACGCTTAGTACCATCCATATCCACTTGAGCCGTATTATATTCTTCTCTCCATTTTAAAAGATCTTCTTGGATTCGATCATCTATCTTATTTTCTGTTAAAATACGTTGTTCAACATCACTAAAATCTAAAATTGCATAACGGCCATTGCCTTTTACTTTAAAATCTTCTCTTGTAGCTTGCAAAAGGTTAGCGTAATAGTCATCTAGTTCAAAGATATAATCTTTACTAAATTCACTTGGAAGTCCATAAGCTGAGCCTGCATAACCAATAAACCCATCAAGCTGCAAAATTTTTTGCAATCTTTCAAAATCTTCTTGGAAAATTTTTCCTTCTTGGGATTCAGCCTGATTTTCATATTTACTCATCACATCTTTGATACCCTTTGCGATAACATAGATGGAACCTGTTCTAAACCCTTTAATGGGTTCTTGATCTGACATAGCTGGAGCATAAACCACAAGCCCAAGTTTTTGGTCTTCTTTGTTCGCCGCGCGGTATTCGTCAAATGAACGGATAGGATAAACATCATTTTGCAAATCTGGATGAACTGGAGCCCAGCCTGTTTGCAATTGATTGACAAATTGATTAGATAGTTTTTGGGACAAATAACCTAAATTTAAAGCTAGAATACTTGTTGTATTGGATAAATTATTGATCTGTGTGGCGTAACTATCTGCGCTTTGTTGGAAATTTTCATCAGTAATTCTACCAACTCTTGCTACTTCATCAATAATCAAATGATTAATTCGATCTCTTAAGTAATTTACATTTTCAGATTTAGCTTCTGATAGTCTTAATTCCTGGATGTCAGGGTAAAATCCAAGAGTAATTTTTCCACTATTCCAATCAACGATTATATTTTCTATGAAAGGGTTTCTTCCCTCTAAAGAAATTGTTTGAATTGTATCGTTGCTATTTTGGTAGACAAGGTTTCGAATTTGCTCATCATTTAATGGTTTTGAGATATTCTTAATCTCATTTTCGTTTTGTTTCAGATAAGAAATTGCATTATTTAATGTCTGATATTGATTATTTAATACATTCAATAGCTGTTGTTTGCTTGAATCAAATACAACATTATTTTCTAATGCTTTCTTTTGTTCTTCAATTAACTTGTCTCTTTCCGTAGCTATTTTATTTTTTAACTGGTCAAAACGGGTATTTACTTTTTGAACGTAACTATCGCCGTTATTTTCATCTGTTTGTAAAAAAGATTTTAAATAACGTTTCGCAATTAAACTATTTTTACCAAACGTGTTTTCTGTATCGTTTAAGTCTTTTGCTAAAGAAATGAGAACATCATCAAATCGTTTATCAGAAGAATTAATAGCTGCATTGACTTGTAATGCAGTTTTGCTGTCTCCACCAAAAGCTTCAATCAGCTTTTGCACTCTATCTAAAGTGATTGATTTGTAAAATTCACTGATTTGTCCGTTTTCCTTTAAAGGAGAGTAAACAAATAGTTGAGCATCTTCTTGAGAATTTAGACGAGTGCCTATTTGTCTAATAACAGTAACTTTAAGTTTATCAGTGCCTGGTACGTCAGGAGATAATTCTAATTGAGATGGAATAAAAGGGATTAATCTACCAGCTTGGGGTAAATATCTTTTAAATAAAGCAGCGTCCTTTGCGTTAGCAAATGTTAACTCAATTAAACGAGGATCATTTTCGTTAATTTCAATAGAAGAAGGCTTAATATGTAATAAATTACTAAAAGACTTTAGCCAAGCTTTGGAATCATCTTCTAAGGAATTAACTCTTGAAATGATTTCTTGAGCAACTACTTCAGCCCTATTTTTATCAATAGGAGAGTGAAGAGGTTTTGTGTAATAAAACACCGTTGGGAGGATATTATACAATGTTAATATCATCACTGCCACGATGAGGTAAAACTGCCAGCGTTTTTGTTTTTCCATGGCGAATTACTTTCCTTAAGTTATAGTTGTCGAATATACAATCACTTTGTATATATTGTTTCTTTTAACCTTTGTAGCTTAGATGTCTGCCATTCTTAAAAAAGAATTTTGATCAATCACATCCTAAAGAACATTGAAAACAGCTTTCTTGGGCAAAGCTAATGTTATTTATTAGCTATTTAGCATTGCACAATTTAATTTGTCTTCTAACCTTCTAAAGATAAGAAAGGCCAAAGATCGGATTTAATTTGGACAGATTTTTAAAACTTAAATTACTCCATTGTGTAAAAAAAATAGACAAATCTTTCTTTCAATTTTTTTCATAAGTTAAGTTAAATAAAAGAATAGCAAACAATTGAGCATTCTGTCTACTTAAGTTTGCAATACCACAACTCAATTCAAATATTTCTTTTATTTTGAGTGTAAAAGAGATCATGAATCGATATTATGACTTCTATCCATTGACTAAATAAAGCTTTTAGGAAGCTTTAATAGTTAGTTAGCTTATTTGAATTAACATTTATGGATAAATTTATATTAAGAATAAAAGAGATGAGTGGTCAAAGCTTATGCAGAATGAAATATTTTAAAATTATCTATAAAAAAAAGTACCTCCTAAAAGGAGGTACTAAAATCATTCTTAACTTGTATCTTAAAAGTTTATTTATGATACATAAGAAGGTTCTTTATTAGCTGTAGCTTCAGCTTGTTTTGCAACAGCTTCAGCTTGTTTTGCAGCTTCTTGTTTTTCTGTAAGATCTTTAAAGCGTGTGCTTAGACCAAATATGGACAAGATCCACAAGAATACGATACCAACAGCGATTGGAGCAATGATTGGCACTAACTGATAAAGTGCACTGCCTGAGTACATTGTGAGTAATCCCATCTGGATGTATGATCCAGCAGATTTTCCACCACGACCACCAATAACGTCAACGGCAGCTTTTCCTTTAACTTTTAATTCTGGATCTAAAGGAATATAAGCCATTTCTTTGGTTGGATCGAAAAGAGAGTATTTTACAGCTTTACCAAATGCATTAACAAATAGTCCGAGTACAACTGCGAAAACGATAAGTTCTTTGTTAATTACACCTTGTGAAATCGCATCAACGATTTTCATGCCTTCAGGTAATAATGAATTGTTGTAATAAATAACTCCGAAGAATATTAAGATACCGCTGATTAGAACAACTGGCGTGATTAACGCACAAGTTTTCCAGCTAAAAGAACGTAGTAAGTTACTTCCTACAAGCATCAAAATAACAGCAATACCACCTGTAAGTGTGGACAATCCACCCATAACGCTATTGTATTCTACTTCAGTTGGATAAGCAATTTTAATCTGTCCTTTCCAAACCCCTTCAAATAAGTTGATAGAAACACCATACGCCAATACCAACATTGCAATTAAGCCAAGGTATGGAGATTGAAGGATGTATTTAAAGCTTTCAGACATAGATAATTTTGCTTTTTTCTTTTTGGTTTCACCCATGGCTTCTGGATCGTAAAAACGTTTGTCTGTTAAAACGTTTCTATTCATCCAATAAAACGTAGAAAGAAGAATAATACCTGCAATAATTACAAACGCCATTAGGTATTGTAGCATTAACCCAGTAGCTTCAGCTCTGCTAAGTCCTAAGCTATGAATAGAACGAGAAATGAAAATAATAGCTGGACCTGAGAGTAATAAACCGAAATTTCCTAAAAAACCAAACATTCCGTAAAAACGGCGAGCTTCTTTAACTGGAGTAATAGAATTCGCAAATTGCCAGAATAATAAGGATAAAACCGCACTTCCCCATAGTTCAGATAAAATATAAAATAGGGTGTATGTCCAGTTTCCAATTAAAGGAATAATCCATTTTAAATTCGGGAATTGTTGCTGGTAATAATGAATGCTTTCTAAGCTCATATGTAGGGAGCCTACGAAAGGATAAATGCAGTAAGGGTATAAACCGAAAAATACTAAGAAAGGTAATGCTGTTGCATAAAATAATCCTTCCTTATTAAATAAGTTAGCCGCTTTAGTATAGAGTATCATAAAAATAACTGCAGATGCAGTAACTCCTATACCTTTTGCAAATGCTAAACTTTCTGCTCCAGCTCCCGGTGAATTAACCAAAATTGCATCTTTAGTATCGCGCAACACTGTATAAATAAACAGGATGCAAAACATCATGATACCCATTGGCAGGAACTTTTTAACTTCATAAGAGTGAATTGGCCATAGCAACTTACGCCAACCTGAAAACTCTTGTTCAATTTTTTGCGACATAAAATCCTTATGTATTAAATTAAAGTTTAATTGAGTTCTTTTACTTTAATTTATTTAAAATTTTTCACTATTTCCCTTGGGATTTCAAGTGAATCACTCTAATAAATATAAAGATGTAAATCTCTCATTAAGATTCTTTTAAGACCATAATCATAAACTGAAACTTTGAAAATAGCAAGAAAAAAAAGTTTTGTCGAAACAGTCTAAAATTGAGATGGATAGAAAAAATATTATATAGAAGTACTTAATTATAAAGACCTTATATGTACTCTTTCATTATAAAAAATTTCTATAAGGTCTTAAATTTCAAAAAAAATTAGTCGTTAGATTGATTTTGTGTCAAAGAATTGCTGCTCATGCATTCGACGTATGAATTCCATAGATCATGATCTACTTTTCCATGTCGGATTGATACGATTAATTCCCGACGGATGGCTTTAGGATCTTTTTTTTGTGAAGAGCGAAGCTTGCGAATCATATCTTCATCGCCTGCCATTTTTGCATTATAAAGTAATCTTTCAATGTCACTTTTAGAAAAAATAATTTGATCGCGTCTTTTTCTAGAACCTCTTGCAGCGCGAGATTTAGGGGGTACTGTAGATGGCTTTTCTACATTTAATATATACTTATATAACATCTCTTTTACTTGTTCTGGTTCTTCCACCTTCATTTTTCTCATAGTAAAATGGTGAATATAACCGCCGGTTGGTAAAGGAATATAGCGACAAATATCATTTTCTTTGTTTGCGCCAATTTTTTTTATAGCTGCATTAATTAAATTTTCTAATTGTTGAGAGTCTAATTTTGTATCTTGAGCTTGACTCATTTCTTACCTTCCTTAAAGTTCTTTTGATGTTAATTTTTTCTTCATTAATAAAACTTGTTAAAACTAATAATCAGTCGAGATTGATAACTATCGCTTGATACAATTTATAATGCCAAGTTTATTAGTAAAAGAGGATTTAGTTTAAATTTCAGGCTTCTCTCAGTATTGTGAGAAACCACTTACAATATTTATTAAGAAAATTTAAAGAGATTATTCTTTTTTATGCAAGTTAAAAAAGAAAACAAATAAAAGTCTTATTTTAATGGATAAAAATGATTAAAAATGACTAATAATGGATAACTAAAAACGTTTTAAATTTTCTAAAGTAAAGGTTTACTGTTAGTGAAAAGTTTGCAAATAAGTTATGATCTAACTTGTTATGAAACAAAAAAATCTTTTAAAATGAATTTCTTTTCCAAATAAATTTAGTTGAAGGAATAATCCATGCCTTTACCAATGGTTAAAGAAATAAAAAAAGAAAAAAAAAGTAATATAAAGAATATTATTTGCATTGCAGCTGGTAAGGGTGGGGTTGGAAAATCAACAATTACTGTTAATCTAGCGCATGCCTTAAAAAATTCAGGATTTAAAGTTGGAATATTAGATGCAGATCTATATGGTCCTTCTTTAAGACAGATGCTTCCAGAAGATAAAATACCTATTCAAAAAGGTGAAACGATTATACCAGCCATTAGTTGGGGTATTAAAACTATTTCTATGGCTTTCTTTAAAAATGCAAATGAATCCTCAGCTGTTAGGGCACCAATCGCTAATTCTATTATTAAGCAGTTTTTGGAAAATGTTGCTTGGGGTGAATTAGATTATTTACTAATCGATTTTCCCCCGGGAACGGGTGATATCCAATTGACTTTATGCCAGCAAGGATTTTTAACTGGTGCCGTTATGATTACAACACCTCAACTTGTTTCGCTCTTAGACGTAAGAAAAGCCATGGAATTATTTCGAAAAGTTAATGTGCCAATAATTGGCATTATCGAAAACATGAGTTATTATATTGTAAATGATAGTAAGGCTTATCCATTTGGAGTAGGCGGGGGTGAGCATTTAGCAGCTGAGAGCGGGGTTCCTATACTTGGAATGATTCCTTTGAGTCCAACATTATGTGAATACTCAGACAGTGGGAAATCCTTATTTTACACCAACAATTCGCAAACTGAATGTTTAAAAACACTATTTTTGCAAATAAAGAATGAAGTTATAACCCAAATAGAAAATTTGAGTTTAAATCAAAAATTATACCTTAAAGAATTTGAATTTACCTGGAAAAAGTTTTAAAGGATCAAAAATATTTATGTATCGGATAATATCTATTCTACAATTAGACAATTTTTCTTTTTGTATAGAGTGGGAAGGTAATGAAAAAAAGGTATATTTCTTAAAAGATTTACAGCAAAATTGTCCCTGCGCTAGTTGTAAATTAGCCAAAACTCAACCGTGTGTAGATCAAAACGTTCAAGCCCATCGCGTATTTAATGTAGGAAGATATGGCTTAAAAATAGAATTTACGAGTGGTTGTTCGCAAGGAATATATAGTTACAAATGGTTAAAGGATTTTAATGCAATTCATTAAAAATATTATTTGGATTTTTGTTTTTTCAAGTTTATTAATTGGCTGCAGCACAGCAAAACGTCCTGTATCTAATAATTGGTCTAAAAAAGACTCTATTAAAGTTTTAGCCACAATAGAAATGCTAAAAGATATAGTCCAACAAGTTGGTGGTGATCGGGTTGAAGCGATTAGTTTGATAAAGGGTAATTTAGATCCCCATTCTTATCAGTTAGTGAAAGGAGACGATGAAAAATTAGCAAGAGCAGATATAATTTTTTACAATGGATTAGGTTTAGAACACGGTCCTAGCTTACAAAGTTATCTTGAGAAAAATAGTAAAGCTAAAAATGTTGGTAGTTTTATTCACAAAAACTTTCCAGATCAGATTTTATTTTTTAAAGGGCAGTTAGATCCACACATTTGGATGGATATGTCTTTATGGTCAAAAACAGTCCCTTATATTGTTGAATCGTTGAGTGAAATAGATCCAGTAAACGCCCCTATTTATCAAAAAAATGGTGAAAAGCTAATAGAGAGTTTGCTATCAACACATGAAGAAATTAGACAAATGTTGCAAGAAATTGATTCAGAAAAAAGATATTTAGTTACAAGCCATGATGCATTTAACTATTTCGCAAGAGTTTACCTTGCAACTGATGATGAGAGAAAAACCAGTACTTGGCAAAATAGATTTATAGCTCCTGAAGGATTAGCACCCGAGAGTCAAATCAGTTTATTAGACATAAAATTTGTAATTTCTCATTTAAAAAAATTTAACATTTCTGTCATTTTTCCCGAATCAAATGTAAGTAAAGATTCTTTAAGAAAAATTATGCAAGCAAGCCAAGAGATGGGACTTAAAATAAAAATTGCAAATGATACTTTATATGCCGATGCCATGGGTGATCCGGGATCTGACGGAGATACTTATCAAAAGATGCTTATTCATAATGCATCTGTCATTCGTAATAATTTAAAAAATTAATAAAATGAGTGCGTTACAAGTTTCACAACTTTCTGTAAATTATGAAAAAACCCCCGTTTTATGGGATATTAACTTTGCCATTCCTCAAGGCAAATTAGTTGGTATAATAGGTCCAAATGGTGCGGGTAAAAGTACCTTAATGAAAGCTGTTATAGGTTTAGTTACACCTATTTCTGGAAAAGTAGATTTTTTTACAAAATCGTTGAAACAAATGAGAAATAGTATTGCCTATGTTCCTCAAAGAGAAAGCGTTGATTGGGATTTTCCAGTAACTATCTTAGACTTAGTTGTAATGGGAAGCTACGGGTCGTTGCCTCTTTTTAAGAGGCCTGGCAAGGAAGAATATCTAAAGGCTGAAAATTATCTAAAAATGGTCGGCTTATTTGAGTTAAAAGACCGACAAATTAGCCAGTTGTCTGGAGGACAACAACAAAGGGCATTCATCGCAAGGGCTTTAATGCAAGATGCACAAATATATTTTTTGGATGAGCCATTTGCAGGTATTGATCATAGCAGTGAAAAAATTATAATCGATATATTGAAGAAATTGACAAAAGAAAATAAGACCATTTTTGTCGTTCATCATGATTTAAATACGGTTGAAAGTTATTATGAGTGGGTTATCCTTTTAAATATGAGGTTGATCGGTTGCGGGGAAACTAAGGAAGTATTCACAAATAAAAATTTACAATCCGCTTATGGTAAAAATTTTTCTTTATTTGATGATGCCGTTAAGCTTTCTAAAAAAATAAGTACTGGGCTTGATTGATGGAATCGCCACTAAACTTTTTTTTTGATCCTATATTAAGAGCTCCAACTTTAGGCTCTATGTTAATGTGCTTAACAGCTTCTCTTGTAGGGGTAATTGTATTTTTAAGAAAAAGATCTCTTTTAGGGGAATCCTTATCTCATGCTTCCTATCCCGGTGTAATCTTGGGTGTTGTTATTGCAGGTTATATAGGCTTATCTGATCAAAATGAAGCATTACTATCCCTTTTAGTATTAATAGGTGGCTTTTTCAGCGCATTATTGGGCCTCTATAGCATTAATTTTTTAGAAAACAACCTAAAAATTAAAGCCGATTCTGCCCTTTGTGTTATTTTATCCACGTTTTTTGGGGTAGGAATTACCCTAGCCAGCTTTGTCCAATTCAATTATACAAACCTTTATAGACAAGTTCAAAGTTATCTATATGGTCAAGCGGCTACAATGACTGACATTAATGTAATAATATATGGAATATTAACAATTTTTGTCATAGTCACTATTTTGTTATTTTTGAAGGAGATTCAAGTTTTAACATTTGATCGCATTTTTTCCAAAACGATCGGAATTCCTATAGTTGTCATAGATATGATTTTTTTTATTCTTATTGTATTAGCTGTAATTATTGGAATTAGATCCGTTGGAGTTGTATTAATGTCAGCAATGTTTATAGCACCAGCTTCTGCGGCAAGGCAATATACAAATTCCTTTTCAAAAATGTTTATAATCGCTGGATTTTTTGGTTTACTTTGCGGATTTTTAGGAAATTATTTATCGGTCGAAATTTCTCAATATTTAGCGCATATTTATCCTAATGAAAGAGTATCTATTCCAACCGGACCTTTGATTGTTTTAATAGCTTCTTTAGTATGTTTTTGGTCATTATTATTTGCTCCAAGACAAGGACTTTTATTTAGAATTGTAAGAATTGCAAAATTTAAATTACAAACTTTAGAAGAGAATGTATTAAAAACTTTATGGCGAAGAGGAGAACCCCTTACTTTAAAAGATATTCAAGCCTATCAAAATGGTAATATTTTTACTATGTGGTGGATTCTCAATCTATTACAAAAAAGAAAATTTATTGCTAAATCAAGTCACACTTATTATTTAACTGATATCGGTAAAATAGTTGCCGCTAAAATTGTGAGATTACACCGTTTATGGGAAGTGTATTTAGCTAATTATTTAGAAATTGGCGTAGAAAAAGTCCATAAAAGCGCCGAAGAGATGGAACATGTTCTAACACCTGAGTTAGAAAAAGAGTTAACATCTTTTCTACAAGATCCTGTTTTAGATCCACACCACCAACCAATACCCGCAAAATAATATGTATAGCAATCCCTATAACAATACCAATTTTTTTGAATTTTTTTTGCAAGTTTTTTGGCGCATGATTGGTTTTATTAAAGGGGATTTGTCTTATAATTCTTTAGTCAGCGATGAGGTGCAATTAATCGTATTAACATTAGTTTCAGCGTCAACGGCACTGGTTGGATGTTTGCTCGTTTTAAGAAAAATGACGATGCTTGCAAACTCTTTATCTCATACTATTTTAATTGGAATTGTAGTAGCTTTTTTAATTACAACAAGGGGGTCTATAGAATCCTCTCATGATGCAAACATGACAATAAATTTATCGGCAATGATTATAGCTTCTATTGCCACTGCTTTTTTGACAACGTTTCTAACGGAGTTTTTTGTTAGAATATTAAAACTTCAAGAAGATGCAAGTATAGGCATTGTTTTTACTTTCTTATTTGCATTAGGTATTATTTTGGTAACGACTTTGACTCGGAATGCACATTTAGGGACGGAGGTCGTGATGGGAAATGTAGATGCTTTACAATTATCTGATATTTTTCCAATTGCGATGATTTTTTTGCTAAATGGTGTGATTATCTCGTTGTTTTACAAAGAATTTTTAGTCTCAACCTTTGATCCCTTATTTTCTAGTGCTATAGGAATATCTACTTCTTTTTTTAATTATCTTTTGATGTTTCAAGTGGCCATTACTGCTATTGGAGCTTTTAGATCGGTCGGAGTACTTATGGTGTTAGCCTTTATTACAGTACCTCCTCTTACGGCCCGTATTTTTACAAAACACTTTTCTACTATGCTTTTGTTGAGCTTAATGATTGGAATTGGATCTTCTTGGATTGGGGTTGCTTTTTCAAGACATATTTTAACTATCCATGATATTGCTTTATCTACAGGGGGCTTGGTAGTTTGTGTAATGACAGTAATTTTTTTATTATCTATTTTTACTTTTCTTTTTAGAAAACCTAATTTTTTGAATAAATTTAGAATGACACCAAGTGACGAATTATTAAACGGTTAAAAAAAAATTATTCCCGAAGCATTAAAATTTAAATTTGTAAAAATAATTCTTTATTGCTTCGGCTATAGATGAATCTAAAAAATTAACCTTTGTCTTAATTGTTAAAAGGCAATTTATGCAATTCTGACATATCCTTTAAACCAAAATGTTTAAGAAATTCTTTGGTGATTCCATACAAAGTAGGCTTACCGGGCGCTTCGAGTTTACCGACCCCCTCGATTAATTGTCTTTCTAATAGATTATGAATTACACCAGATGAATCTACCCCTCTAATAGCATCAATTTGAGGCCTTGTTATAGGTTGTTTAAATGCTATAATAGCTAAAACTTCG
This sequence comes from Candidatus Rubidus massiliensis, assembly GCA_000756735.1. Taxonomy (GTDB): domain Bacteria; phylum Chlamydiota; class Chlamydiia; order Chlamydiales; family Parachlamydiaceae; genus Rubidus; species Rubidus massiliensis. The sequence goes on from CCSC01000001.1 coordinate 629,816, forward strand.
GTAGCTGGTTGCGAGAGTCTTTCAGCTTTTCTATTTTTAAATAACATTTCAATATACTTATTGTAATGATGTGAAGTTCGTAAAAGGAAACCATTAGCGATCTCTTCTAATCTTATCGCTTTAGAAGATGTTTCGTAATCATTTTTAAGATCATTAATGATTTGCTTTAATTGTTTTGGTTTTATAGCAAATTCACTTTCAATAATATCTTGAAATTTTTGAAACGAAATGGGATCGTTGCTAGCAAAAAGCAAGGCCTCGATTATATTTTTTATTTCTTTTATAGTATCTTCTAAAAGAGTCTGACAATCATCATTTTCCTCGTATTCAAAGTCTTTTGTTCCTTGAGGAACTTTTGCGGTTTCAATTTCAAATAAAGTGATTTCTTGTGATTTCATAGATCCTTGCTTTCTATGTAGATATACTGATCTTTATAAACTTTTATGATATTTAACTTCATTAATTCTAATATCGCTAAAAATGTAACAATTATTTCAATTTTTGATAACTTTTCTTCAAACAATTCGTCTAATTGAAATCGCGTAAATGTTTTTAATTTGTTTTTTATAAAAGTTATTTTATCTGAAATATGGCATTCATCTTCTTCAATTATGCCAATTTTTTCTTTATTTTTTTCGCTAATATTTTGAAAAACTAATTTTAACTCATCAACTGTTAAATGCTGTATACCAAGCGATTTTGGAGTTTCAATTTGAACTAAACCTCCACGCAAATAATAATTGGACTGAACTTTTTCTCTTTCAGATAAATCTTTTGCGGCATCTTTAAATTTACAATACTCTATTAGCTGATGAATGATAGTAAATTGAGGATCTATCTCTACATCAGGTATTAATATTTGCTCTTGTTTAGGCAAAAGCATTTTTGCTTTGAGCCAAACCATGAATGAAGTTGATCCAATAAATTCAGCACCATCACTTACGTTCAAGTCCAATTTTTCTTGGAATTTACTCAAGAATTGTTCTATCACTTCTCGAATGGAAATTTCATAAATATCAATTTCTTTTTTTTGTATCAATTGTAGCAAAAATTCTATTGGACCTTCGAAGTTATGTAAGGTTAGATTAATTAATTCTTCATTGTTCATATTTTTTTTATTTTCTAAATTATATTTTATTAATTAAGTCAAACTAAAAATTAAATTTTTTTTATTATTTTTAATTGCACATTTATATAACTAAAAATAAGATGAGGTTTGTAAATTGATTATTTTTTACATGGGAAGTGACCATGTTTACAAAAAAAATTTATTATTTCTTAGTGTTATTTTGTTTACAGATCGGAGTATTTTTTGCTCAATCTGATTTACTTAAATATAAAGACATCGATCGCGTCATGTCCCAAATTTTTCAACAACACGTCAGTCAAAGAGAAATGTCTAAAGAGATTTTGAAAAAATCTTTAAAAATTTATATTGATCAATTTGATCCTGAGCGAATCTATCTTTTAGAAGAAGAAGTTACACCGTATCTACAATTAGATGATAGACAAATGTCGCTCATAATGAAAGAATACAAAAACCAAAACTTCACTTCCTTCATTAAATTAAACACCGTTATTCAAAAGGCCATTTTAAGAGCTAGAGACTATCGTAAAAAAATTGCTCAAAACACCGAACTTTGGAAGAAGGCAAAAATTGGACCAATTATTAATTATGGAAGTGAATCTAGAGTTGCTTTTGCAAAAGATGAAGCTGATTTGGAACAAAGAATTCAACAAAATATCGCTAAATTTGCAGAGCTAAAAAACCGACGTTTGTCTAATGGTCAATACTCTTATTCTCCACAACAAATTTTAAATTTGTATGAGCAAGAGCTGTTGCCAAAAGAAGATGCTTATTTAGGTGTTGATCGAAAAGGTAATGCATTGCCCCAAGAAAAAAAAGAAAATTTATTCATTTTACATATTTTAAAGGCGCTCGCTGGAAGCCTCGATGCTCATACTAGCTTTTTTGATCCTTCAGAAGCCTATGATATGAGAGTTAGACTTGAGAAAAATTTCCCAGGTCTTGGGATTATTTTACAAAAAGTGGAAGGGGGCGTCTCTATCAAAAAAATGATTGAGGGGGGGCCTGCCCAAAAAAGTGGTTTAGTGCGTGTTAATGATGAAATTATTGCAATCGATAATCAAAAAATTGACTCTTTAGATTTTGATACAATCACCGAAATGTTAAGGGGACCTTTAGGAAGTCAGGTAAGCTTAACAATAAAAAGAAACAATCAAGATCCGATTCAAATCAAGCTTGCTAGAGAAACAATTGTCATTAACGAAGATCGCATAGATTCAAGTTATGAAACTTATGGCAATGGTATAATAGGAAAAATTACTCTCCATTCTTTTTATAAAGGGGACAATGGGATTAGTAGCGAAAGAGATTTAAAAAAAACGATCGCTTCCTTAAAAAAAATAGGTCCATTAAAAGGGTTAATTTTAGATTTGAGAGACAATAGTGGCGGATTTTTGACCCAAGCTGTAAAAGTTGTGGGATTGTTTATTACCAATGGAGTGGTTGTTATATCAAAGTATAATAATGGGCAAATGCATGTATATCGCGATATGGATAGCCTTAAAGTCTTTGATGGACCTTTGATTGTGTTAACTTCACGAGCTACAGCATCAGCGGCAGAAATTGTAGCCCAAGCCTTGCAAGATTATGGGGTAGCTATAATTGTAGGTGATGAACAAACTTATGGAAAAGGTACCATTCAAAGCCAAACAGTTACAGACGATGCAGGAACTTCTTATTTTAAAGTAACGGTTGGTAAATACTATACAGTATCTGGGAAAACTCCCCAAATTCAAGGGGTTAAAGCTGATATTGTAGTACCCACAGAGTTTAGTCAAGAGCATATAGGAGAGGGATATTTAGACTATACTTTGAAGACCGATACAATTCCTGACGGATATCAAGATAAGTTAGAAGATATTGATCCCAAACTTAGAGGCTGGTATATGCGTTATTATTTGCCGACTTTACAGGCAAAAATAGATAAATGGCGAGAACTTTTACCAATCCTTAAAAAAAGTAGTCAAAAAAGAATAAGCGAGAACAAAAATTTCCAAACTTTTTTAAAAGTTTTAAAAAAAGAAAAAATTACAAAAGATGAGGCTCAAGCTTTGAGAAAGTCCTTAAAAAGTACTGATCTTCAAATGGATGAAGCCACCAATATTTTAAAAGATATCATAAGGTATAATCAAAAAAATAGAAATGAGTCTCTTTTATTAGAAAATGCAACACGTTAGTTATTGGATGATGTGGCATTAGTTAACGGCTGTAAGACTAAAAGGTGATTTTTTTGCCATCCCTTTTGATAAAACCTTAATGAATACAATATGGCCGAAAATAATGTATAGATAGAACACAAAGTTAAGGCAGTTTCGATAGAGGCTTGAGGAATAACAACAAAGCTATATACTGGAATTACCATAAACAACCAAATTGAGAATGTACCTCCTATGAGTAGGAAAAATGTATCCGCTGCGGCAGTTAATGCGCCACTAATAATGAGCCTTATTCCTTCAAGATATTTATAAATAACTACATTTCCTAGTCCAAACACTAAAGAAGAATAAAAAAGAGCTTGGCTGTTTTCGTCTAAAGTGCACAAAAAGCATCCAATAATCCAGGAATGGAATAACCATATGAACAAGGCTAAACCAATAGCAAATAAAGTCATTAAAATAAAGCCAGCATGAACAAATTTAAACACTGTTTGAGGATGTTTTGCCCCAATCGCATTACCTGCTAAAATAGCTACTGCACCGGCTAATCCCTCTCCAAAAAAACCAACCAAAATTAAAATATTTTGAACAATACCTGCAACAGTTAAGTGTTTTGTTCCAAGCCCTGCCATCATCTTATAAAAAATGGCCCAGCCAGCTACCTCTAAGACTCCAAAAACTGCATTTGGTAACCCGACTTTAAAACAATTTTTTATCAAACTAAAATCAAAATGCCAATTTTTAGTGCCAAAGTTTTCTCTGTTATATTTGTTAAAAAAAGCAAAACCTAATATCAATATTTGTCCAAAAACCGCGGCATTTGTGGAAATGGCTGATCCTTGAATGCCAATTGAGGGGATTAGTTCACCCCAACCAAAAACTAGCAAATAGCAAAGAACAGAATTAATTACATTCCCAATAAAAATAACAGTGCTAACAAGTCTTGTTTTGCCTTGACCTGTAAAAAAACTTGCTAAAGCTGTAAACAAAACGTGCGCTGGACCAAACGATACCATCCAAAATAAATAAGTTTTTTGCATTTCTTTTGTTCCATCCGCTTCAAAAAGAAAAGAGGGTGAAAAAATGGCAATCGTCCAAAAAAATAAACAAGAAAACAGACTTACCCAAATCATTTGCCAAACCGTTTTGCCAAGCGCTTGAAAATGACCGGCTCCATAGTTTTGAGCTACAAAAATTTGCACGACTGTAGCTAATGATATTCCACCTTTTAAAAACACCCATCCAAGGCTCATGGATTCAACTGCTGCGTTATGAGCATCGAGCGAATAGTAAGCCAAAATAACTCTATCTACAAATAACATTAACATTCCAGATAATGCGCTAAGTAATAATGGAAGAGTCATTTTCCATGTTTGCTTTAATATGGCTTTACTATGGGAATTAAACATATGATATTTTGTAAAAATTAATTAGCTATAATTTTAACCTTTAGTAAACATTTTTTTATACAGAAAAGAAAATAATTTCAAAAATTGAGATAAATAGTCCAGATTTTTTCTCGAAATTTAAAGGCGCAAAAAACTTTTTTTTATTCTTAAAGTATTGATAATGCAAGCCTTATAAAATAAGCTGAATTTAACCATTGCAAGATAATTAGATAATACTATATGTTAAGGAACTTCTTTTGCGGCCAGATAGCTCAGTCGGTAGAGCAGAGGACTGAAAATCCTTGTGTCGCTGGTTCGATTCCAGTTCTGGCCATATGATTATGAAAAAACTTTTTTTCCTACCGTTTTTTTTATTATTATTATCTTATCACTCTTCTCTAACCGGAGCCGGACCTATAACACACGCGTTTTTAGCGGAACGGTGGTTAGAATTAGAAGAGCATTATCACTCCACCTTTTTTACTTCTAAACAAAAGTCTTCTTTTTTACTCGGTTGTTTTTTCCCCGATATTCAATATCTTGGAGGAGTAAGACGCGATCAAACCCATTTTTTTAATGTTTCCTTGGAGCAAATTCACAGTGAAAAAAATCCTTTTACGGCAGGGATGTATCATCATTGTATGGTCGATGAAATAAGAGAAGCTTTTGTGATAAAAAAGGATATGTACCACTATCTTATGCATATGTGGGCTATCCCTGAAGAAAAAATAACAACTTTTTTAAAGCTACTCGAAGAACAAATATTATTTCGCTCAGTAAAAAAAGAATATATTTCGAATATTTTGTTACATATCGATAACGAAGAGAAACGGTTCGGCTCTGATAATAAAATTTTAATCCATTGGCATTTGGGATTGTTGATGTCTTTTGGAAATACCCCAAAAAAAATGATAAAGACGGCTAATTTACTCGGAGTTTGTTTTTGGGGGGTAAGAAAAGAGATTATTGAAGAATGGAGTTATTGCTTTGATGAAGTTGTGAACGATCCCTATATTTTGCAGTATGTAGAACAACTAGTAGAAATGTTTGATAACTATTTTATCAATTACCTTAAAATATCTAAAAAAGATAGAAGTTCTTTACTTTCAAATTTTTTCAGATAAAAAGAATTATTGATTTCAAACAAAGCGATAAGATATACTGCACTTTTATAATTTTATGTATCGATATTTAAATAATCTATCTAGGTTACTTTCGTTAGGAGCTTAAAAATGGAATCTAGCATATACGCTATCATCAAATCAGGCGGAAAGCAATATAAAGTGGCAGAAGGCGATGTCATCGACGTTGAATTGCTCGATGCTGATCTCGGTTCAGAAATTGCGTTTGATGATATTCTTTTTATTTCCGGTAACGGCTCGGAAAAACCACAAATTGGTCAACCTGCTGTTTCAGGATATTTTGTTAAAGGGGAATTAATGGACATCGTTCCAGGCCCAAAAGTTACAAGTATGAAATATAAGCCAAGCCATCATCAATATCGTAAATGGGGTCATAGACAACACTATTCTCGCGTAAAGATCACTGGAATTGGTAAAAATCAAGAAGCAAAAAAGGGATAAGTCATGGCACATAAGAAAGGTCAGGGTTCAACCCGCAATGGACGCGACTCACACTCAAAGCGTCTTGGTATAAAAGTTGGATCTGGGGAAGTTGTCAAAGCTGGCAGCATTTTAGTGCGTCAACGCGGAACAAAATGGACACCTGCAAAAAATGTAGGTAGAGGTTCTGACGATACACTATTTGCATTAGTAGACGGTGTTGTATCTTTCCGTAAAACAGATAAAACATATATTTCTGTAGAAACAGGCGCATAATTTTTTGGGAGTGTGTATTGCACACTTCCTTTATCTTCTATAATCTCCCATTCAATAACATTATATTTTATATTAAGTTACTACTATGTTTGTCGATCGTGTAAAAATCCAACTGCAAGCGGGCCGCGGAGGCAATGGTGTCGTTGCTTGGCGTCGTGAAAAATACATTCCAAAGGGTGGTCCTTGCGGCGGAAATGGAGGCAGAGGTGGTTCCATTATTTTGCAAGCCGATACTCAAGTATATTCTTTAGAATCGTTTAGAAATAAAAGTATATTAAAAGCAGATAATGGGCAGTCAGGTGGATCCAACAATCGACAAGGTAAAAACGGAAAAGACTTAATTTTAAAGTTACCTTGCGGAACCCTTGTTAAAGATATTCATACAGGCGAAATTCTTTACGATTTGACTCATGACGGAGAACAAATTGTGCTTTGTCAAGGAGGAAAGGGGGGCCGCGGCAATGATAGTTTTAAAACCCCGACCAATAGAGCGCCGAATATTTTTACAGAAGGTAAAGATGGACAAGCAGCAGAAGTTGAATTTGAGTTGAAATTGATTGCTGATGTGGGTCTTATTGGGTTTCCCAATGCTGGAAAATCCACTATTATTTCAGATCTTGCAAGTGTTAAAGTTAAAATAGCGCCTTATCCTTTTACAACTTTACAGCCAAATATTGGTTTTATCGAATTCGATGATTTTAAAAGAATATATATTGCTGATATTCCAGGAATTATTGAAGGGGCTCATTTAAATAAAGGGTTAGGATTTGAGTTTTTACGCCATATTGAGCGTACTAAAATTTTAGTCTTTGTATTAGATGCTTCAGGAATTGATGGAAGAGATCCTTTAAGTGACTTTGCTATCCTTAAAGAAGAAGTTTATAAATATAATGAAGAATTAAAAAATCGTCCCTACCTTGTTGTTCTAAATAAAATAGATGTGGAAGATTCGCTCTTATTTATTGAAGAATTCAAAAAGAATGTATCTTTACCTAAAAATAGACTTTTAGAAGTTTCGGCCTTATCTGGCGAAGGTATAGATCATTTGAAATCTGTTATTAGACAATTAGTGTTAAATGACTAAGACTTGCAAATAAAAGCTATAAATAAAGTAAAACAAATTCTTTTTGAGTTTATAGCTTTTTTTCTTCTTTCCTTTGAAATAATTATTACTAAGAAAAGCCATTTCTAACTTTTCTTTTCTAAGAGATAAGTCATCTTAATTAAAAATTTACGACATTATTTTTTTTTGATTTTTAAAGTTTAGGATGATTATGAAGAGATTAGAAAATGGCTTAGCCCTTGTAGAAGCAGCAGCATGATTGATCGCCATGGCGCCTGTAATTAATACACCAGCCGGTGGTATTAAAGCTTTAATTGGAACAATTCAATTAATTAGTGGATTAGCAGTTGCTATATTTGCTTCACCCTTTGCTTGTTTTAGTGAGAAGGCTCGTTCACTTGCAAAACAAGGTTTAAAGCACACAGGACATGGATTTGGGAATATCATTAGTGGAATTCTATTATCAATTCCCATAATAGGAAATATTATCGCTATTAAAAGGGGATGTGTGGAAGGTTCTAATGGTGTCTATTGGCATTATCATTCCCATAACTTAAGCAATAGTGATATTATTTATAAAAGAGGATAAATACTTCTTAAGAGGTCTATAAATCTAAGTTCAACGGAAAAGACTTAAATTTTAGATAAGGTAAAGGTTTAAGAGATTTGATGGAATGATACATTTTTTAAAAACAAACTAATCATATTTTAGTTTCTCTTAAACAATTAGAATATTTATTTTTTGAAAAAACTATCCAAGCCTTTTCTACTAAAAATTAATAGCATTTAATTTAAATTAGAAAGTGTTTTGAATATCGATATTGCCACCTAAAAGATGTTTTTCAGCTTCTGGCTGAAAACAAGGAGCCAATAAAGATATTTCATATTGGGCTCTTTCGATTGTAGCGTATAATTTTCTTCCATCGTAAGGATTAAAAATACCATAAAAGGAAGCTATTTGAAGACCTATTATGGAAAAGGGCTGTGTGATTATTCTAAGTCCATCTTTTGAAAACTCCGAACAATTGTTCGTAAATCCCTTTACAGGAGCATTTTGCTTTAATGGCCAAAAATGATAACCCGTAAATAATTTTGCTATTCTAACAACCATGTTTAAAACCCCGCATGGTATATGAATAAAAGGCGTTCCCAAAGCTATAATAGCACATTTAATTCTAATTACTCTTCGAGATTCATTTAAATATCTTCTACCGGTAGCGGTATCTATTATGTATTTAGGATTATCTTCATCGCCAAAGCTACTTTTAAATTTTTCACCGTCATAGTCTATTTCCCATTTACTTAACGGTTTAAAATCACCTAAACTAACACTCATGATGTTACTCTTTATTAACTTTAAGAAATTAAGGTAATATAACTGGACTCTTACGCATTAAAATCCTTGAAATTTTAGTAAAAGGTATTATCTTCAGCAATTGCTAATATTTATACATTACTTAGCAATTTATAAAATTTAGAGTGAAAATAATAAAGGCTTAATTTTTATTTTTTTAAAGCATATTGAATAGTAACATTTGCCTGAATCGGAACACTGCCGGCTTCAATCGAAGTTGAATCTGAAGAAAAAGTCGTAGCGAGCATTTTATTACGAAGCGTCGGACTACTATTATTTTCTAATTGGATATTTAGTATACCATCAAGTTGCACTTGTGCTGCTTGAGCTAAAATTAAGGCGTTATTCATCGCATTTTGGGTAGCAAGAGTAATAGCTTCATTCCAAAATTTATTACTATCTTTTAAATGAAATTGGATATTACTCACATTATTAGCTCCGCTTTTTACGGCTTCATCAATAAACTTACCTGCTAATGAGATCTGATTAGAATTAATCTCTAATGTATTAGAAACTTTATAACCAATAATTTCAGTCTGAAAATTTTCTGCATTTGTTGATTTTTCCATGTATAATGGATAGATTGAAAAATAGCCTGTTTTGTATTCTGCATCAGAAAGACCTGTCTTTCTTAACTGAGCAATAATATCAGCCATTTTATTGTTGTTATCCTTTAAGGCTATGGAAGCTTCTTTATTTTGCGTTATTACTCCAATAGTTAGGCTTAATTCATCGGCTGGAACTGAAACGATTGCTTCTCCTCTTACATTTAATTGAGGCTGGTTTGCAGATAAAGTATTAAACGTAAAAACCATTATTAGCAAAAAAAATTGAAAAAATATCTTCATAAAATCCTTATAGCTTAGATATTAACTCTTGATCCATTCTTTGTCCGTTGATTGAATTCCAATCACTTGTATGTATAGATCCGTCCCCATTTAATATTTTTATATTGAATACTGGCAAAAATACTTCCTTTACTGAGCGTATTGTAAAATCATTTCCGAAAGCTGCTTTTGCTATTTTCTCTATTTCACTACGTGTAAATTTTTGAGAAACTTTTATTAACTGGTTATAAGGCTTTTTGACTAAGTTTTTTGTAAATTTTGTTTGAGGGTATACCGCAAGTTTAGGATTTTCAAAATATAAGTGTACTTGATTGCCATTACGCACGACTAGATGTTTGTCAATAGTGCTTTGTATCCAAGGTTCAACAACAGCCGAATCCAAGTGAAGTTCTTTAACAATTTGTTCTATCGTTGTTGTTCCTCTATTTTTACCAAGAATATTTAAAATTTTAAAATCATCTTTATTGGCCTTTGCTAACATTGCGTCTGCAAATCCGTGCGTTTTTTCCCAAGTGTCGGTATTTATTACTATCTCACCATCAACTAAACTCCACAAAACTTGTGCTTCTTTGGGTCGTTTATCGTTTTGTGTAAACTTTACATCCATCAGTAGGTAAGGATAGTAGCTTAATGATGGTTCTTGATATGTTCTTGTGTTATCTTGGAGTAAGACACTACGTTTTTGCTCCATGATATAGTCAGGAGTATATTTTGATTCTAATGTTAGGATTTCTCCGTTTTGCAAATAGGCCATTACATCGCTATGAAGTTGTGGGTTTTCTTGCCACAGCCACCATGCACCACCACTTAGGAGAATTATTGTTCCTAAAATAATCCATCTATTCATAGCTAATCCTTTCATATACGAATTTGCTATTATCATGTGGAAGAAAAAAATTCTTGTCCACAAAAGAATTGCCCATGGATTTAGCTAATGAAATTTTTTTATTGTGTAAATTAAGAAATAAAAAATCTTGGATTTTGAGATAAATTGAAGGGTTACGCTTTAGTGTAACCCTTGACAATTTTTTATAGCTTTAATGTATAAAGTAATTGAACATTGCTTGGATTTTTCTTAAGCAAACCTAATACTAAATTCATAGCATCCACTGGAGATAGATCTGCTACAGCTTGGCGTAGTAAAATAATTTTTTCTAATTCTTCTTGGTGATAGAGAAGATCTTCTTTTCTTGTACCACTTTTTAGTAGATTGATCGCTGGATAAACTCTTCTTTCTGCGCAACCTCGGTCAAGAACAAGTTCCATATTACCTGTACCTTTGAATTCTTCAAAGATAACTTCGTCCATACGAGAACCTGTATCAATCAATGCTGTTGCTATAATAGTTAATGAGCCACCTTGCTCAATATTTCTTGCAGCTCCAAAAAACTTTTTAGGTTTATGTAATGCATTAGCATCAATACCACCTGTTAAGATTTTCCCAGAATGTGGTTCTATGGTGTTATAAGCACGAGCAAGTCTTGTTAAAGAATCTAATAAAATAACGACGTCATTACCATGCTCTACTAACCTTCTTGCCTTTTCGATTACCATTTCTGCGACTTGAACGTGTCTTTCTGGTGGTTCATCAAAAGTAGAGGCAACAACTTCTCCTTTAACAATTCTTTGCATGTCGGTTACTTCTTCTGGTCTTTCGCCGATCATTAAAACTATCAGATTAATTTCAGGGTTATTTTCAGCAATTGCATTTGCAATATTTTGTAAAATAATTGTTTTTCCAGAGCGTGGCGGGGCAACGATTAATCCCCTTTGTCCTTTTCCGATAGGAGCTGCTAGATCTAATACTCTAGTAGAAAGCCTATCCTTGGTAGTTTCCATAATAATTCTTTCATTAGGATAAAGAGGCGTGAGATTTTCAAACAAAATGCGCTCACGTGCTTTTTCAGGAGACTTACCGTTAATCTTATCTACTTTTAAGAGTGCAAAGTACTTTTCCTTATCTTTTGGTGGACGAATTGTTCCACAAAGTGTATCACCCTTTTTTAAATCGAATCTTCTAATTTGAGCGGGGGATACATAAATGTCTTCAGCTGAAGGCAGATAGTTATAATTGGGAGAGCGTAAAAAACCAAATCCGTCTGGCAAAATTTCTAGAACGCCTTCGCCGTATAGTATTTCACTTGGATTTTCGGAGAGAGCTTTAACAATTTCAAAAACCATTTGAGATTTAGTTAAAGAGCCTAAATGCTTTAGACCAATTTTTTTTCCAAACAAGTTTAATTGGTCGATATTCATTCTCTGAATTTCGGCTATTTTGGTTATTTCTCCTTGAGGAGTTGGGCAAGTCAACTTGTTTTCTTGAATCATATCAGTAGTATCTTGAGCACTAGACTGAGGTTTATGTCTTTCATTTTGATTTTCTTCAAAAGTTGAAGATGTATCTGAATAAGTGTTTTCCGGATCCATTTAAGAATCAGACTCCTACTATTTAAGGGGGTTTAAGGGGTTGTTAGACTGGAATACAGTTCTTGAGTTTCTAATAAAAGTTGTTCCATGTCTAGATTATTTTCTAATACATAATGCGCTTTTTTTGCTTTATCTGAAGGGGTCATTTGCTTACTATACCTACTTTCAAATTCTGCACTGCTTTTCCCAGTTTTTTCTATAAATCTTTTTTCTGCTATTTGTTTATCCACTGTTACCGAAACGATGATATCGAAAAAAAATTCCATATTTGCTTCAAAAAGCAGTGGTACTTCTGCCACAAATAAAGGATATTTCTGGTGTTTGTTTACTATTTCGTATTGTTTTTTAATACTATCCAACACATAAGGGTGCAAAATATTTTCCAGAGATTTAAGTAATAATGGTTGGTTGAAAACTTTTTGAGCAATTATCGAACGATCAATAACATCTTTAACAATAATGTCATTTCCTAGTAGCTTGATGACCTTTAACTTAACTTCACTATTATTTAATAAAAGATTATGTACAATTTCATCTGAGCTTACGACATAAGCGCCAAACTGTTTTAAGAGGTGACAAACAGTAGATTTGCCACTTGCAAGACCGCCCGTTACGGCTACTTTCTTTAAATTTAACATTCTTTCCAATTTTTGCCAACGTTGATATCAACGATTAAAGGAACTTTTAATACTTCCACTCCTTGCATTGTCTTTTTAACAAGGATTTCCATATCTTTCAATTCAACTTCAGGTACTTCAAAAATAAGTTCGTCATGAATTTGCAGAAGCATGAAAGATTTAAAATTATTAGTTTGTAGCAAGGAATGAATATTTAACATAGCTTTTTTTATTAAATCAGCTGCAGTTCCTTGAATTGGAGTGTTAACCGCTAATCTTTCAGCCAAACCTCTAATGATCCCATTCTTACTATTTATTTCAGGAATAGCTCTCTCTCTTCCATACAACGTCACGGCTTTGCCCGTTTTTCTAGCTTGACTTTTACAATCTTCCATAAATTCTTTGACTCTAGGGTATCTTTTAAAATATGTGTCGATGAAAAGAGCGGCTTCTTTTACATCTACCCCTAGTTGTTCAGATAAACCGAAGGCTTGTTGACCATAAATAATTCCAAAATTTACAGCTTTGGCTTGATATCTCATATCAGATGTCACTTGATTTAAAGGAATTCCAAAAATTAAGGAAGCTGTAAAAGTATGGATGTCTTCATTATTATTAAATGCTGTTAGTAGGTGTGGGTCTTCACTTAAATGCGCTAAAAGCCTAAGCTCTACTTGTGAGTAATCGGCTGCTAAAAAGTGCCAATTATCTAACTGAGGCTTGAAAGCTTCTCTAATTTTTCTACCAATTTCAGAACGAACCGGTATATTTTGCAGATTGGGGTTTTGGCAAGATAATCGACCAGTAGCTGTTACCGATTGGTTAAAAGTACAGTGAATTCGTCCAGTCGATGGGAGAACTTCATTTGGCAAGCTGTCCACATAGGTCGAACGTAATTTCTCAACAGTTCTATAATCTAAAAGTTTGGCACAAATCGGGTAATCTTTTTTTAAGCTTTCTAATACGTCAGCATTAGTGGAAAAACCGGTCGCTGTTTTTTTTGGTAATTTAATCCCTAAACGATTAGTTAAAATTTCGGTTAATTGTTTGGGGGAATTTAAATTAAATTCTTCCCCAGCAATTTCAAAAATTTCTTTTTGTAAAAGATTTATTTGGTTTGAAAGGTCCTTAGAAAAGTTTTTTATATAAGGAATATCAATAAATATCCCTTTTCTCTCCATGTTAGCCAATACGGGTAGAAGAGGCATTTCCAATGTATTAAATAAAGATATAAGATTTCTTTCAATTAATTGCTTTTCTAAAATTTGTTTAAGCCTACAAGTATAATCAACATCTTCACAGGCGTATTCACAAACTTTATCTAATGGAACTTGTTCCATAGAAATTTGAGACTTACCTTTACCAATTAAATTTTCAATAGGGATTTTAATTTTGCCAAAATACTCTAAAGCTAAAGTATCTAAAGAATGTTGACGACTATGAGAATTGAGTAAATAGGATGCAATAATGGAATCAAAAGTTGGACTTGCAACAGAAATCCCATGACTTAATAATACATGATAGTCATATTTTAAATTATGGCCATAAAAAGATAGAGAAGTATCTTCAAAAAGGGGTTTTAGTTTTTTTAAAACTGTTTCAGCCAAGATATTACCATTTAAGGGAACATACCAAGCATTAAAAGGCTCATAACAAAAAGCCATACCCACAAGCTTTGCTTTTAAAGGGTGTAAATCAGTCGTTTCTGTATCAAAACAGATTTCTTTTTGTTTAGATAAAAGAGCAATTAATTCATCTAATTCAGATTCATCATTGACTAATCGATAGGAGACGACTTCTTCAGACTGATTAGTTTCTTGGTTTAAATCTTCTTCTACTTCTCTTAATAAAGAGTTGAAATTCATACTCGAATAAAAACCTTTTAAATCAGCGGTATGGGGCTTTTTTAATTCAAAAAAAGTAAAATCTTTTGGAAAGGATACATCTTTATTAATAGTGACAAGTTTTCGACTCAACAGTGCATTCTCTGCTTCATTTTTAACAATTTCTTGTTTTTTGCCTTTTAACTGATCAACATTTTGTAATAAATTATCCAAGGAACCAAATTCGTTTAGTAAAGAAGCAGCTGTCTTTAATCCTATACCTTTCATCCCAGGTATATTATCGGATGTATCACCGGTTATAGAAAGTAGATCTACAATAAGATTTGGAGGAACACCAAAGGCTTCTTGAACTTCTTTTGGCCTTAAAATTAAATTTTCTTTAAATGTATTTAGGATAAAAACTTTGTCTGAAACTACCTGACATAAATCCTTGTCACTTGTACATACAAAAACTTCATGTCCAAGATCTGCTGCCCAAGTAGCAACACTACCCATAGTATCATCAGCTTCAACATTTGGAATATTCAGATAGGGAATACCAATTGTCTCACAAAAAGTTCTTGCCCATTCTATTTGATAATATAAATCTGATGGCATATCTAAGCGATGTGCTTTGTAATCAGAATAAATAGACTGGCGACTTTTTCCGTTATTGGGTCCGTCAAATACAGCTACCACATATTGAGGAGAAAAATCTTTAAATAACTTTAAAACAGATCGTATAAAGCCGTATAAAGCATTTGTAGATTGTCCTTTTGCATTAGTAATATTTCTTATAGCAAAGTAGGATCTATATAAATATCCAGAAGCATCTAAAATAAATAATTTTGACATGGTTATCTCGAGAAAGGCAGAAAAAAAAATTGTTCTGCCTTTTAAACTAATTTAAGGTTGATAAAGGTATAAAAATTTACCTTGTAAGGATGGATTTAGTTCAGATGGTAGAACGACTTGGTGTTTTATTTCACCTTTGAAAAAACCCAAGCTACTTTTAAAAAGATCATTATACCATGAGCTTTTTTGTAATTCAACAACTTGATAATAATTATCGTGAATTCCCAGTTCCTCGGCTAAATTTTTTATGACCTGAGTTTCTAAATTTTCTACGTGATCGATAAAACCGTATTCTTTGGCGATAGGGGAGGGAAATACTTTGGCTCCATAATCCTCGACCAATTTATCTTTATTCAAATGAGTTCTATTAGCAGTTACAATATTTACAAATTCTTTATAGTAGTAGTCGATAATTTCTCGATAATTTGAATCTTCACCCTCTTTCCAAGGACGCAAAGGGTTTAAATCATCTTTACCTTTTCCGGCGGTTATGGTTAAGCTTTTCACCCCAATCTTTTGTAATAAATCTGATACATTTATAAAAGAAGGCGCAAGAACTCCAACACTACCTATTAAACTTACATCTGTCGCAAAAACTTTGTCTGCCGCAGACGCAATATACATACCACCTGAGGCACATAATCCATCAACAAAGGCATAAATAGGCGTTTTATGAGTCTCTTTATAATTTTTTAAAAGACGAAAAATTCCATCTGCATCAACCACTGTTCCGCCTGGCGTTTGAATGTACAATAAAATCCCTTTGACTCTTTCATCCTTCAAAATTCCTTCTCTGGATTCGGTCAGTAAACGGCGCATGTGTTCTGAAGTCAAATTGTCCATACCAATGACCCCATTTACATTGATTTTTAAAATAACTGGAGCATCTTTGGATAATTCTTTGCGAATCCCTTGGCTATTGGGTTGTATATAAGCTTTAAAAGATTTTTCTTTTTCAAGTTCTGTTGAATTAGTACTAAAAAGACCTAAGATTAAAAGTAAACTGACTAATCCTAAACCGGCTCCTATAAAAGTAAAAATCGTCACAAACAAAGCTCTAAAAGAAGATTTAATAATAGAATTTGACATATGATCAACGCCTTTAAGGAAATTAATTAACAACAGAATAAGAAAAACAACGTTTTTTAGAAAGAATGGTTGTTATAAGATTTAAGTATTTTTCATAAGTTACTAATAAATAATTACTTATATTTTTTTATTTATTATAATAAATTATGACCGCAAAACTTATAAGAGAGTATCATGAGTGAAGAAATCCCAATTTTAAATAATTCACCCCATACTCTTCCGCCAGAGCCTATTGTCAAGCCATTAAAAAATTTTTTTTCTGTCATAGCTTCAGCTTTTTCTTCTCAATCGAAGGAAGCAACTCTTCAAACATATACAAAAAAATATTTCAGTGTAGAAAGAATTACAAGCGCTTCCAAACCATCTGTTAATAAAGCTAATTTACGCATTTTACTAAAAAATGCCATCAATCAAGAAGATTTAGACCCGATTCTTACTATTTTTAAAAATGGTAATCCAAGTCAAATTGTAAATGAAAGCTTATTACTCCATTCATTTTGTTTAGTTAAAGAAAACTACGCTTTGGAAGATGTTGAAAAAATAAAAAAACGTTTTGCTATCTTTAAAACTATTATTCAACAATCTAATTATACTTATTCAAGTGAAACTAAAGAACTAATTGAGCGAGATTTAAAGCATCTAGCGGGTTTGGTTCAACATGATGAAATAAAGCTAGAATTAATTAAGAACTTTTTAGCCCATATAGAAAAAACCCCCGATCAAATTTGACCGAGGGTCCATCGACTTCTTCTAGACCATGTATGATTCGAAGAAATCGTATTTCTTTACCTTCCTAACAGTAAAAAGATACCAGCAGCAATTGCAAGAATACCTAATACTACAGGTGGAAGTGCAAATCCTGCAATAAGCGTTGATAAACCAACTAAAATCAAGTAAACTGCTGTCAGGAGTATACCAATATTAGTGATCATATACCCTCACATTTGATTCCCCAACTATTATTATAAGATTTTTTTTAATCCTTAACAATAAAAAACTTAAAGCTTATGAATGCTTTGTTTGATCATCTAAACAATAAAAAAATTCATTTTGTAGTTTTTAGTCGGTCTAAGACTAAATCTCTTGAAAAAGTAACTATTCGACTGATTCAATTGCAAAATAAGGAAGTCTACCAAACAACCGAAGTTATAGCAAATAAAGCTATCCATAAAAACTACCCATTAGATGAGATAAAGCAGCTTATTGAGAAGTTTGATAAGGACTACAATCACCTTTTGTTAAAGACAATAGACGAAGAGTTTGAAGTTTTGACAAATAAAAAAAATGAAAAGAAAATATTAAAACGAAGTCATTCTTCTAAACTTGCAATAAAGCACAATAGTGAAAAAAAGACAATTCTTCCACTTGATCAACCGATAGAATTTTTAATCGAATTAGGCATTATGTCCAGGGATGGCAAAATAAAAAACGATAAAAGAGATAAGCTTCATCAGATTAATCAATTTTTATTAATTGTAGAACAGTCTTTGAAAAATTTTGCTTTCAATGAAAAAATATCTTTAATTGACTTTGGTTGCGGAAAATCCTATTTAACTTTTTCTCTTTACTACTTTCTAAAAATCATTTTGAAAAAGGAAGTAGAAATTGTTGGCATAGATTTAAAAGAAGACATGGTACTTTTTTGTAACCAACTAACTCAAAAATTAGGTTGGGAAAATCTCAAATTTCAGCAAGGATCTATTGATAATTTTCAATCTGATCACAAAATAAATATGATTGTTGCGTTACATGCCTGTAATACTGCAACTGATGCAGTCATTGAGCAAGGTATTAAGAATAAAGTTAAAGTGCTTTTATTAGCTCCTTGTTGTCATCAAGAATTATATAATCAAATTAAAAATCCATTATTAAATCCTATTTTAAAACATGGCATTTTAAAAGAAAAATTTGCTGCCATTGTTACAGATGCTTTAAGAGGACTATTATTAGAATCGAATGGTTATAAAGTGCAAATTATGGAATTTGTTGATCCAACACACACTCCTAAAAATATTTTAATTAAAGCTATAAAAAAAGATCATTTATCAAAAATTGAGCAAGAAAAAGCGTTGAGTCATTTTTTAGAGTTAAAGGAAAGTCTACAAGTATATCCAAATCTTGAAAAGCGACTCTTTAATTAAAACTTGCTAAAGCTAGTTTTAGTAAAAATTTTATATAAGTTTTACGGTTCACTATACTCTAATTCTCTTTGTGAGGCAGGTGCTATTTCTGCAGATTGTTCAATTTGAGTGTTTCCACCACCTGTTGGTATTGCTAACTTAATGCCAGTAAATCCTTGAAAAGCCATTGCCATTAATCCAGACATAATAAATGTTATTCCCATTCCACGTAATGCTGGAACTACATTTGAAATAGCTAGTTTTTCCCGAATAGCTGCAATTAATGCGATTGCAAGCCACCATCCAGCTGCAGATCCGAAAACGTAAATTAAATTTGGAATAAAAGGATAATCTCTTGTGACGGCAAAAAGGCAAGCCCCTAAAATGGCACAATTAACGGCAATCAAGGGAAGATATAGACCTAATGATTGGTATAGTGAAGGGGAAACTTTTTCAATAATAATTTCTAAAATTTGAACAAAACCTGCAATAACTGATATAAATAGTAAAAATTCTAAAAAGCTCAAATCAATTTTAGAAGCGTCAAGACCTAAAGTATTTAACCAACTTAAAGCACCTTGGCCTGTAATAAATTTATGAACAAACCAATTTAATAATCCAGAAACTGTTAAGACAAAGACAACGGCTATTCCTAAGCCATTAGCTGTTTTTAACTTGGTTGAACAAGCTAAATAGGTGCACATGCCCAAAAAATTAGCCAATAAAAAATTTTCAATAAAAATGGCCTGTACTAACAAACCAAAAACATTGATAGTTTCATAAGGTCCCATGAACATAGTCGATCTCCAATTAAGCTTTTTTATTAATGATATTAAAAATCCAAATCAAACCTCCAATAATAAAAAACGCAGCAGGAGGGCTTACCATAAGAGCAAAATTATCATACATATCTGGATTATCAGCGGTAGCGTAAATAGATTGAGGGATAACTTGGTAACCAAATAATTGTCCAAATCCAAAAAGCTCTCTTATTGCACCTACAATAAATAAAACACCCGCATATCCAAGCCCAGCACCTAAACCATCTAAAAAAGCAGGAATTGGTTCAACATTTTTTGCCATACCTTCTGTTCTTCCCATAACAATACAATTAGTAATGATGAGTCCAACAAAAACACTTAATATTTTTGATATGCTAAAAAAATAGGCTTGTAAAAATTGGTCAATAATAATAACAAAAACAGAAATAATAGCCAGCTGAGTGATCATTCGTACGCTGTCTGGTGTAACTTTTCTCAATAGTGAAACTATAAGGGAAGAAAATGAGGTAACAAAAGCTACAGATAAACCCATTGTTATAGAAACAGATAATCGATTTGTTACGCCAAGTGCTGAACAAATACCTAAAACAGCAACTATAATTTGATTCCCACTCCAAAGTTGATCTGTTAGATAAGGTAAGACGGAATTTTTTCCTCGTGCCATTACTCTTTATCTCCTGCTTTATTTTCCTGATTTATTTTAATTAAAAAGGGTCTGTAAGCTGAAAGAACGTTTTTATAAGCATCGGTTACACCGTTGCCTGTTAAGGTAGCCCCCGCCATTCCATCTACTGCGCTTTTAGCTTTTGGGCTATTTCCTAAGACTTCATCAACTTTTCCTTTTACAACGATTATTCCAACGGGTGCACTTTTGTAATTGGTTTGGCCACTTGCATTCTCTTGAAAAATTTTTTTTCCTGGAAAATAATTTTGCCAGTACGCTTCGGAAATGTTAGCGCCAAGACCGGGAGTCTCTTTTTGGTCATACCAAGTTGTACCAATTACAGTATCGCCATCTGGCTTAATTGCTAAATAGCCATAAATGGCATCCCAAAGCCCTAAACCATTTACAGGAATGACGTAACCTGTTGGTTTATCCTCTTTGGTAATCTCTTTTTTGTTAGGATTAATTTTATAGATTAATTTATAAGGAGCTAGATAATAGCCGTTTTTTCTATACTCTTCCATATATTGAGTAAAATCTATTTTTGCTTCTTCAAATGTTTTTAGCTCACCTTTATTGTCGACCAATAAGGGAATTAGTCGTTTTTCATAAATATCTAATAATTGTTGATTGGTGGCCATATCGGTAACATTGCCAGGAACAAGTTCACCATTTTGATATTTTGCAGGAACAATTTTTCCTTCGTCATTTTCGATAATAAAATGACCGTTATGATCTAATATTTTGGCAGCAATCATCATTTGTTTACTTCGATCTAAGTTACGAGCAACTTGCTTTGGATTAGCTAGGGCGCTCGCTAGTATAGAAAGTATCAATGCACAAGTAAAACTTAAAACAACCATAAATAAAATGGTTTTTAGATTGTTAGAAGTTGGTTTTAATTCTTGATTAGCTAGCTGTTGCTCTGACACGCTTCATTCTCCTTTTAACGTAGGACTGAGATACATAATGATCAATAAGGGGAGAAAATACATTTCCCATTAAAATAGCTAACATGACACCTTCTGGATAAGCTGGGTTAATCACCCGAATCACTACCGTTACTAAGCCACACAATAAGCCAAAGATCCATTGCCCTCCTTTTAATGTGGGTGAAGATACTGGATCTGTTGCCATAAAGACGAGTCCAAAGGCTAAACCACCATAAATAAGATGTTTGTATGCTGGAAAGCCAAAAGAAGCTGGAGACCAAGCGCCGCCATCTGCACCTAGTAAGTTGGAACCCCACTGAAAGCAAAGAGCTGTAATATAAGCACCAAGCCCCATAGCCACCATTGTTCTCCATGATGCGACACCTGTCCATATCATAAATAAAGCCCCTAGAATACAAGCAAAAGTCGATGTTTCACCAATGCAACCTAACTTATCTCCAAAAAATGCGTTCCAATCACTATTGTGTCCAATTCCATAGTTTAATGAAGAAAAATTATAGGCATCATCATAATATCCAGAGGATAAACCAAGTCCACCCTCAGATAATGGGGAGGTAACAAAATTCTGCATTTGATCTTGTGTTAAGCTACCTAATTGAGCTTGATGATTTCCAAGAGAATTCCACTTATTAAAAAGAGGACGTATCGCATCTATTGTGCTTACATTTTCTCCTAAATTATTTGTAGCAATAGCATCTGTGTGAATTCGTTCGATTTCATGATTTATATTAAATTTCGCAAGAGGCGTTGCTTGACTGTATGCATCTAAGGAATTTGTTCCAGCATCCTGATTCATTTTAACTAAACTTTGTCTAATTGTAGTGGGATTAGTACCTACCCAAACATCACCGGACATTCTACCCGGAAACCCAAAAAATAAGAATGCTCTGCATGCAAGAGCTGGGTTTACAATATTCATACCAGATCCACCAAAAACTTCTTTTCCAAGAATTATCCCAGCTGATACGCCAACTGCCGCCATCCAATAGGGAATAGTTGCTGGGAGAATTAATACATATAAAATTCCTGTAACTAAAAAACCTTCAGAAATTTCATGATTTCTAACTATAGCAAATAATGCCTCCCAAAGCCCACCGACAGCATAGGTAATGACTAGTAATGGAACGACGGCTGCAAGTCCTAACCAAATGAAGGTTAAGTAACGATTATCTTTGGTTACGAAATCTATGTAACCTTGTAAAGTTTGTGAACTTGTTAAATATTCGTTCATTAATTTGAAATCACCACTTGCATAAACGAATTTTTGAAGCCCTGTATTCCATATTCCCCATAACAAACAAGGAATTAATGCAACAACGACTAATACCATCCACCTTTTAATATCTATAGCATCTCGTATATGTGGTCCATTTTTGGTGTTTAGGGGAACTTCATATAAAAATGTATCGGTGGCATTTATGAGCGGTTTAATCTTATTTAAAGGCTTACCTTCTTTAGTTAATTCGAGTTGATAGTCTAACAGTCTTCTCAACATTGTAGTGACTCATTTTGTGTTAAAGGTTTCGAATGTCAGGCTAACAAAATTTATGCAAAAGTCAAATAAAATCTTTCATAAATTCTTTTATTTACAAACGAAATCAAACCAAAACACTAAAATATTTAAGGGCAATTAACCTTTGAACCTAAAATGATTCAGCGTTTCTGAGTTTACAAATTGATTGTAAAAGTTTATAAGCTTAAATCTATTAATAGATAAATGACTGATTTGTAAGTGAATATATTCCTAAGTAAAAGAAAACTTTTATTTTTGCTTTTATTACTTTTAGCAAATTTTTTCATTCTGGCCTTTTACCTACCTCACTACTTGGTTGAACATAATATAAAAAACTTTGTTAAGCAGCAGTTTAAAGGAGATTTTAAATATAAAAGCTTAAAAAAGGCAAACAATGAATGGATATTTACGCAAACGAATATAATTAATAAAAAAAAAGGAATTAATTTTGTAGCACCCCAAATCATAGTTAACTATTCATGGTCATTATTTAATTTAAAAGCAGATATATCCATAAAAGTAATGGATGCTTTGTTAAAGCACGACGGGTCAATTACATCTATCCAAGACTTAGATTTTTCAAATAAAAGAAAAAGTAAATGGTTTAAAACAGCTCAGAATGTTGAGTTTGTAAAGGGAAAAATTGATTTAGGACATCATTTAATTGAATTTGATGCAACTTATAAAAAAAATGAGAAAGAAAACTGGGGGTACATCCATTTTAAACAAGACAATGAATTAGGATTAATCTCATGGATAGAAAAAGGGTTCGAAAAAGATTTAATCCTTAAATGTCAAAATATACAGATGCGTCATTTTTCAACTTTTTTTGTTTTAGATCGTTTATCTGCTAAAAATTTAATCATTAAGGAAGGTATTTTAAATGGTGAATTTACCATTTCCTCCAAAAATCTCCTATGTAATGCGCGTGTAGACAGATTAAAATTTTTTAAGGGAAATTCAGCTGAAATAACTGTAGAAGAATTTACTATTAAAAATATTGATAAAAATAGATATGATTTTCAAGCCTCAGGAGGTTCGTGTGGCACAATCGACCAAATATTTTGTCATTCGGTAAATGTTGATGGAACAATTGCGGTCCAAGCTATAAAAAATTCATTTTCTTTTAATCTTATATTAAATAAAGCCACTGGCAAAAATATATTTGGTGACTTTACTAGTAAGGGGGAATTCGATTTTAAAGAAAAAAAATTGAAAGGAAATATATTTACTAATTTTTGTAATTGTAATTGTATTATTACTTATGATGAACAATGGCAAGTTAGAGCTGATGGTAACCCGTACGAAATAATCTCATTATCCACTAAAAATGATGATCGATTTAATTTTTTAAAAAACAGTAAATTTACTTTAAACAGCTTTCTAACCGATCAAAATGATTTTTTATCCTTCAAAGGACAAGCATCTTTTCAAGTTGACGATCATATATCCAATCTCGATTTTCAGTTTAGCAAAATTGAACCATCTGTCTCAATTAAGAGCTTACCAAAAATTGTCGCTAGTTTAGAAGGAGAGTTTGTACTAACAAAGGCACCAAGCCAAATTTTGCAGTTTTTGCTACCCGAAACAAACTATACCTGCACAGAACTTAATTTAAGGGGCAAGCTAAAGGATAGTATTATTCATTGTCAGTATAATGTAGATGATTTTATCTTAAGCAATAAAAATTTCTTTTTTAATGGTGATATAGAATTCTTAAGCAAATGGGATATCGCACAAGGAATTTGCTCATATACGGGAAGTTTAAGGCAAGGAACATTTACGGAAAATAATGAGAATCTATTTCTTAGTAAGATATCTAGTCATTTTTTTTTAGAAAATAATTTGATTGTTTTAAAGAATTTGGAATTTGTTAAGGATAATATTGAGTTAAAAGGGGAAGCTGAAATTTATTTAAATTTAGACAATAAAGCTGCGAACATCATTAACTTAAACATTTTTCCCTTATCGTTTAGGCTATCTGAAATTATTTCTATTTTGCCTGAAATTTCTTTTTCAAATTCATTAAACAATTTTGATGCAGTTATCATCTTTAAGCAGCCTATAAATTTGAAAGTCTCAATTCAACAAGATAGATGGCAATTAATAGACTTCAAAGCAAGAGGTGAAATAAGGGATGGTGCTTTCAAAAAAACTTTCACAAATCTAAATATTGAAAAATTTACCTGCCAATTTTGGTATGATTATGGAAACAATGTAATAGAACTAAATACAATTGAAGGCTTAATCGAAACAAATAATTCATTAGTGAAAGAAAAATATGCATTGGGTGGGGATAAACTAATTATAAGCAAAATCAAAGATAAACACTTTGGAACGTTAGATTTTTGGATTGGGACAAAGAAAAAAGACATTCTAAGGCTAAAAGCTCAAATTTTAGAGTTATCTGATAATAAATTTGAAATTACTTTTGATCCAATCAAAACACATATTGATACGATAACCCCTAAAAGTAAGCCGATCATTTATTCAATAAAAAATGGCATAGAATCTTTGGAATTAGCAATACCTATAACTTTATCTAAAATTTCTGCAGAAACAAAACAACTATTTAGATTAATTGAAAACAGTACGATATCTAGAATTAATGCTTTTTTATCAACTTTTGATTTAAACGGTAATTTAGATTTATTTTTTTCTTACCAAAAAGAAAAACCACTTAAGCTTGTAATAGAAAGCTCTAATTTTAAAGTTGGAGAATATGATGAAAAAAATATCATTGTTCAATTGGACATCCATAATTCGAACATAGAAATAAAAAAATGTCACTTTGACAAGTGGCAAATGATAAGTAATATTGTATTAAAAAATTCAATACTAATGATCGATTCCCTTCACCTGTTTTTTGAGAGGGAGCCATTTTTTTTGTTTGCGGGTGAAATACAACTTAGCACTTTAAAAACAACCATCCAATCTTTCTTTATAAAATCTCAGTTCATACAAAAAATTTTAGCTAAAAAGCTTGCTTTCGATGGGACAATCATGGGAAGTGGAGTTATTGAACAACAGTTGGAGAATCAACCTAATTTTCAGTTACGTTTAGAAGGGTCTATTGAACCAAAATTATCCAATTCACTAGAAATAAACCCCGATAAATTTTCTTATAATTTGTTTATAAAAAATATGGCAAGTTATGATCTGAAAGGCTTATTGAAACTTTCAAATCTCAACTTCAATTCTCAACTTTTTCCCATTTCTTTATTGGAGCCAAAGATTGAGTTTACTAAAGAAAATTTTAAACTTCATTCAATTTGCAAGTTTTTAAACACCACTTACGATTTAAATATACAGTCTTCGTGCCGTGATGGGTTGAAAGGGTCTGGAAATTTGTCAAATTCCATTGACCAAGAAGCCACGTTTTTATGGGACTTAGATAATCATTATATCCCTATATTAGAATGTAAAGGGTTTATACAAAATATTACCTTCGATTTGCAAAATAGTAAATCTTCTTACAGCTTATGTGGAATAATCAAAGGGAATCTAAGAAATTTTAGTGAAATAGCTAAAAGAAATGATAACCCGTTCCCTAACTTTACAGATGGTGTTTTTCTGTATAATGGGATTTTAAATTTTGATAAAGCAACTCCTATTAAATTGAATGGCAAACTTTTTTTAGATCGAGTTCAAATTGAAAAAAATTATTTGAAATCTATTCAGGCAAATTTAGAACTAAACGATAAGACAGCCACACTTTCAAAAGTTGAATTGATCGATACGAATTG